>JANXTF010000143.1 GCA_025352565.1 Rhodospirillales bacterium
TGCGGACGAGGTATTCGCTGATGTCCAGCGCGAGGGCCGATACGCGGGCGGCGGCCTCGGCGTCCGGCGCGTCGCGGAACATGAAGCCGTAATCCTTGACGGTCGTGCCGCAGCCGGAGGTGTTGACGATGATGGCGTCGAGGCCCTGGCCGTCGATCTCACGCGTCCAGGCCGCGATGTTGGCGCGCGCGCTGGCCATGGCACGATCTTGCATGCCCATGTGGTGCGTCAGTGCCCCGCAGCATCCGGCGCCATCCGCGACCACGACGTCGATGCCCATGCGGGTGAGCAGGCGGATGGTGGCCTCGTTGATGGCCGGGTCGAGCACCTGCTGCGCGCAGCCGGCAAGCAATGCCACGCGGCCGCGCCTGGCGATCGGCGTCTGGTGCAGGCGGGGGCGCTCGATCGGGCTGACGGGAGGCAGGCGCGCGGGCACGAGCCGCAGCATGGCGCGCAGGCGCCTGGCCAGCATGGACTGGCCGGGAATGAGGTGGCCGAAGGGGCGGACGAGGCCGGCGCCGAGCATCGCCAGCCGCAGCCGGCCCGGATAGGGCAGGATCCGCGCGAGCATCTCGCGGAGGGCGCGCTCGTGCCAGGGCCGGGTATAGGTTTCCTCGATGTAGTGCCGGGCGTGATCGACCAGATGCATGTAGTTCACCCCGGATGGGCAGGTGGTCATGCATGACAGGCACGACAGGCACCGATCGACGTGGCGCACGACCTCCTCGGTGGCGGGGCGGCCGGATTCCAGCATGTCCTTGATGAGGTAGATGCGTCCGCGCGGGCTATCCAGCTCATCGCCCAGCAGCACGAAGGTGGGGCAGGTGGCGGTACACATGCCGCAATGCACGCAGCTCCGCAGGATGGTGTTGGACGACGCCGTTTCGGGGTCGCGGAGCTGTTCGGCGGTGAAGGTGGTCTGCATGCTACGCGGCGGCGATCAGAGGGGGCAGGTGCGAATGGTCCTCGACGCGGCGCACGCGGGCTTCGGGTTCACCGATGAAGATGCCGTGGCCGGGAACCGTGGAATGATTCTGGATGATGGCCTGGCGAATGCCGCCCATCTCGGCGCGAAGCCCCAAAAGATCGGATTTGTCGAGCCTGTCCTGCTTCATCTCGCGAACATCCACCGCGACCATCGCGAGCATCCGGTGGATCGCGCCGAGATCCACGCCGTTGCCTTCAGCCATGAGCCATCCCCTCCAGTCCGCCTGCACGCATCATAGCAGACCGCATCATAACCCGGCGTGAATCCGCCCGGGGTTCAGAATACCGCGTGGATCGAACGCGGCCTTCACGCGGCGGGCGATGGCGGCCAGAGCGGGGGCCTCGGGCGGCACGACGGCGACCGCCGCGCGCAGCGGCTCCGGCCCGCGCAGCAGCATCCAGGTGCCGCCGGACGCGCGCGCCGCATCGGCCACCGCCGCATGGGCGGCCTCGTCGGCGGGGCCCGCGGCCCACACCAGGCCGCCGCCCCAATCCATGAACCATGCGGCGCCGAACGCCGCCTCCAGCGTCGCCGCCACGGCGGGCCCGGCGGAGGGGCGAACCGAGATCCGCCAGACGCAGCCGGGTTCGCCCACCAGCGGGGCCGCGTCGCGGATGGCGGCCCAGGCGGCACGGGACGCCCCGTCATCGAGAATTTCGGCGACGCCGAAGCCCGCGAGATCGGCGCGCAGGCGGCCGGAGCGGTAGGCCACCGACAGCGCGAAATCCTCTATCCGCGCGAGCGTCACCGCGCCGCCCAGCCAGGCCAAAGCCGGGATGCGGGCGGCCATCGCGGCGGGCAGATGCGCCGCGCCCGACACCGAATAGGGCGAGCCCAAAGCCGCCGACAACGCCGCCACCGCCTGCTTCGGGTCGAGCCCCATCAGCGCCACGGTCGCCCGGCGCTCCGGCGCGGGCAGCACCTTGATGGTGATCTCGGTCATCACCGCCAGCGTGCCGTGGCTGCCAGTGAGCAGCTTGCAGATATCGAGGCCGGTGACGTTCTTCAGCACCCGGCCACCGGCGCGGATGATCTCGCCGGCACCGTTCACCGCGCGCACGCCCATCACATGGTCGCGCATGGCGCCCCAGGCCACGCGGCGGGGGCCGGAAAGGTTGGTGGCGGTCACGCCGCCGATGGTCTGCGGGCCGATGGTCTGCGGGCCGATGATCTGCGGGCCAATGGTGCCCAGCAACGCACTGAAATCGGGTGGCTCAGCGATTATATGCTGGCCGTTCCGCGCCGCCTCCGCCTCGATCTCGGCGAGCGGCGTGCCGGCCCGGGCCGAGAGCACCAACTCCTTCGGCGCGGACAGCGTGATGCCGGTCAGCGCCGAGGTGGACAGGGTGGCGGCAGCCTGCACCGGGCGCAGCATGCCCAGCTTGGTGCCATTGCCGCGCACCGAAATCGGCTCCGATGCTGCCCGCAGGATGTCCGCGAGTTCGGCCTCGTCACGCGGGATCATGCGGTGTGCAGCAGCGGGAACACCTTGTTGGTGTTCAGCAGCCAGCCAGGGTCGAAGGCAGATTTGATGCGGCGCTGCTGGTCGAGCTCGGCGGCGTTGAACTGCACGCCCATCAGGTCGCGCTTCTCCACCCCCACGCCATGCTCGCCGGTGAGGCAGCCCCCCACTTCCACGCAAAGCTTGAGGATATCGGCGCCGAACACCTCCGCGCGATGAAAACTGTCCGGGTCGTTGGCGTCGAACATGATGAGCGGATGGAGGTTGCCGTCCCCGGCATGGAAGATGTTGGCGACCTGCAAGCCGCACGCATCGCTCATCTCGCGGATGCGGCGGAGCACCAGCGGCAATTGCCCGGTGGGGATGGTGCCGTCCATGCAGAGGTAATCCGGGCTGATCCGTCCCACCGCGCCGAACGCCCCCTTGCGGCCTTTCCAGATCGCCAGCGATTCTTCGGCGGACTCGGAAACGCGCAAAGTAATCGGGTCGTATTCGCGGCAGATATCCTTGATGCGGCCCAACAAATGGTCCTGTTCGGCGACGCTGCCCTCGACCTCGATGATCAGCAGCGCCTCGGCATCCAGCGGGTAGCCGGCATGGGCGAAGGCCTCGCAGGCGTGGATCGCGGGCTTGTCCATGAATTCGAGCGCCACCGGGATGATGCCCGACGAGATGATGGCGTCGACGCAGGCACCCGCCACCTCGTTCGAGGCGAACCCCGCCAGCATCGCCCGCGCACCTTCCGGCCCGCGCAGAATCCGCACCGTCACCTCGGTCACGATCGCCAGTTGGCCCTCGCTGCCGGTCAGCAGCCCGAGCCAGTCATATCCGGCCGCATCCATGTGGGCGCCGCCGATATCGATGACCTCGCCCTCGATGGTGACGATCTTCAGCCCCAGCAGGTTGTTCGCCGTCACCCCGTAGCGCAGGCAATGCGCGCCCCCGGAGTTCATGTTCACGTTGCCGCCGATCATGCAGGCTAATTGGCTCGACGGGTCGGGCGCATAGAAAAACCCGCGCTCCTGCACCGCCTGGGTGATGCCGATATTGGTCACCCCGGCCTGGACCACGGCGCAGCGGTCGTCATAGTCGATGTCGAGAATACGGTTCATCCGCATCATGCCCACGACCACGGCGTCTTCCATCGGAAGCGCCCCGCCAGAGAGGCTGGTTCCGGCCCCGCGCGGCACGATCCGGACCCCTTCCTGGTGCAAAAACGCCAGAATCCGGGCAACTTCCTCGGTGGTTTCGGGCAGCACCACGACCATCGGAACCTGGCGATAGGCGGCCAATCCGTCGGTCTCATACGTTTTCATGCGGATAGGCTCGGCGATCACGCCGCTATCCCGCACGAGGCGGCGCAATCCGGCCACGATAGCGTCACGTTTGGCGAGGCTGGCCGCCTTCGGCACCGGTTGCGCGATCATCTTTCCGCTCCATTCTCCGAGACAGGTATGGTTGATACCTGTTTTTTCAACACAAAAAACCGCCCCAAAACAGCGTTTCCGGGGCAGCGATGGTCGGCTCAGAACATCACGGACGCAAGGCCCGCGCGGCTACCGTAGCGCCGGTATCCAAGGCCCGTGTGTCAGCCCTGGCGGGCCTTCATGCGCGGGTTCTTCTTGTTGATGACGTACACGCGCCCATGGCGGCGCACCACGCGGCAATTCTTGTCGCGGGTCTTGGCCGATTTGAGGCTGTTGCGGATCTTCATGGAGGCAAGCCCTGTTGAGCCGGGCCACACGGGCACCGGGAAGTGAGGGCCGCGTGGTATAGGCCACCCGGAATTGAGTCAACCCGAGCCCACTTCCCGCAGGCTCCATTCGGGTTCATGTGTCCGCTCATGGCAACCAACGCGCGCGGAACCTGGATCGGCTTCCTCATCATGACCTTCGCGGTGGTGGGCCTCACCGGCCTGTTCGCGAGCTTTGCCGCGCCCCTGCCGCTGGAGCGCATCATCACCCGCGAGCAGGCGCTGGACGCGGCGCTGGTCGCCGTCCACGGCCCGAACCCGGCCGCCGACCTCGCTTCCCTCCGCCTCCGACTCGACGAAAGTGCGGCCGCCCTCACGCCGTTGGGCGGGGACATGGACAGCCGCATCGCCCGTGAACGCATCGCCATGCGGAGCCGCCTGCTGGCCGAAGCCGATGCGGTTGCGACCCGGTTGCGCTGGATGATCTCGGTCATCACCATCATGGGGGCCGCGTTCGGCGTGGCCATTCTCCATCTGGCAAGGCGGAACGGCTGAGGCCGGCCGGTTTTGCCGAAGCCGGTCATCTCCCAGGCCGGCCGCTGAGCGGCCATGTGCTGACCGCGCGGCGCGAACGGGACATCCGCGTGGCGCTGGTCGCGGAATAGCGGCTCAGTCCCAGCCGGGTATGCCGAGCACACCGAGCACGCCGGGCACCGCGTGCCACAGCGCGGTCAGCGCGAACCCCACGAACATCGCGCCCGACAGGCGGGTGATCGCCACCTGATACCGCCGGTACAGTACCCGAACACGCGATGCCCCGACCACGCCCACCAGAATCGCGTAGGCCAGCACCCCACCCAGCAGGCTCGCCAGGACCATCGACGGCAAGTCGCCCCAGCTCAACGCCGCCGCGCGCGATGACAGCAATGCCGTGAAGGTCGCCACCGCCACCGGATAGGATTTCGGGTTGGTCAGGCCAAACGCCACGCCATGCCACAAGGGCCGGCCGATGGCGGACGCCACATCGCCGCCGGCCACGCGCCTGGCGCGCAACGCGCGCAGGCCGAGCCAGAGCAGATACGCGCCGCTGACCACGCCCAGCGCGTCGAACCACGCGCCGCCGATGGAGCGGGCACCCAGGATCGCCACCATCGCGGCGCCGCACCACAGCCCGTCGCCAGCCAGATGACCGCACAGGAATGCCGCGGCCGCGCGGCGGCCCTGCGCCGCGCCCAGGCCGAACACCGCCAACACGCCGGGACCGGGCGTGATGCCATAGACGAAACCGCCCAGGAACACCCAGGGCGCGACGCTGAGGAAAATCATGGCGGCGGGAGGTGATCGCCGCCCGCCGCCCGTGCCATCACTCCGCCGCGTGCGCCACCGGCGCCACAGGCGCCACTGGCGCCACGGGCGCCGGGGACGCGCTCACCGGGTCCGAGTTCGCCGGCAGATGCGTCTTCATCACCGCCGCCAGCACGCCCGCCCCGTACGCCGGGTCCACCTTGTTGAACTCCGCCACCTGCCGCTCGACGATGTGCATCGGCACGCCCTGCATCGCGGCGGCCACGTTGCCGAACAGCCGCTGCTGCTGCTCCGCGCCCAGGATGTGGAACAACGCCCGCACCTGGCCGTAATCGTCGTTGCCGATGCGGTGGTTGTAGCGCGTCGCATCGCCGGAAATCCGCATCGGCGGCTCCTGCGCCGATTTCTGCTCCACCGGGCCGTTGAACGAATTCGGCTCGTAATACGCGTCGCGACCGACCGGCGCATCGAACCGCATCGCCCCATCGGCATGATACGTGTTCACCGCTGCCTTCGGGCGGTTTACCGGCAGCGCCTCGTAATGCGTGCCCACGCGGTAGCGGTGCGCGTCGGCGTAGGCGAAGATGCGGCCCTGCAGCATCTTGTCCGGGCTGAAGCCGATACCCGGCACGATGTTGGAGGGCGAGAACGAGGATTGCTCGATCTCGGCGAAATAATGCTCCGGGTTGCGGTCCAACCTGGCGATGCCGACCTCGATCAGCGGATATTCGCCATGCGGCCAGACCTTGGTCACATCGAACGGGTTATACGAGGTCTTCTCCGCGTCCATCTCCGGCATGATCTGCACGCAGACCTTCCACGACGGACCCTCGCCGCGCTCGATCGCCTCGAACAGGCCGCGCTGGGCGCTCTCGCGATCCACCGCGATGATCGCGTTGCCTTCCGCGTTGGTCCAATGCTTGTGGCCGTCCAGCGTCTTGAAGTGGAACTTCACCCAGTAGCGCTCGCCGGCATCGTTCCACAGGCTGAACGTGTGGCTGCCATAGCCGTTCATGTGGGTGTAGCCCTGCGGCAACCCACGGTCGCTGAACAGGATGGTCACCTGGTGCAGGCTTTCCGGCGACAGCGACCAGAAATCCCACATCGCGGTGGCCGAGCGCATGTTGGTCTTCGGATGGCGCTTCTGGGTGCGGATGAAATCCGGGAACTTCATCGGGTCGCGCACGAAGAACACGGGCGTGTTGTTGCCCACCAGATCCCAGTTGCCTTCCTCGGTGTAGAATTTCACCGAGAAGCCGCGCACGTCGCGCTCGGCATCCGCGGCGCCCCGCTCGCCGGCCACGGTCGAGAAGCGCATCAGCATCTCGGTCTTCTTGCCGATCTCGGAGAAGATCTTCGCCTTGGTGTATTTGCTGATGTCCTTCGTCACGGTGAAGGTGCCGTAGGCGCCCGACCCCTTGGCATGGACCACCCGCTCGGGAATGCGCTCGCGGTTCTGGTGCGCCAGCTTCTCGATCAGCTGGTAATCCTGGATCAGCACCGGCCCACGTGCGCCGGCGGTCTCGGAATTCTGGTTGTCGGGCCAGGGGGCACCCGCCGTCGTGGTCAGAATCGGTTTCTTGGACATGGTGTTTCCTCTTGAGAACGCATCTCTGGCCAAACCATGTCACGCGGGGTTTGAAAGGGGAAATCGATATCCTCTACCAGTGCGTTCGGAATCGCCTATCTATGATCGGATGAACCCGACCATTTCCGGCATCTCGCTGCGCGATCTGGAATACGCCGTCGCGGTCGCCCGCTTCCGCCATTTCGGCCGCGCGGCGCTGCATTGCGGCGTCAGCCAGCCCACGCTCAGCGAACAGGTACGCAAGCTTGAAGCCCTCCTCGGTGTCGCCCTGTTCGAGCGCAACCGCAAGGGCGTGCAGGTCACGGCGCTGGGGGCGTCGCTGCTGGCCAAGGCCGAACGCGTGCTCGCCGAGGCGCATGGCCTGGGCGAGCTGGCGCGCGGCGCCGCCGGGCCGCTTTCCGGCGTGCTGCGGGTCGCCGCCATCCAGACGCTCGGCCCCTATTACCTGCCGTCCCAGCTTGGCCATCTGCGGGCCGCCTACCCGCGGGTCTCTCTCCGCCTCGCCGAGGGCCAGACCGCGCCTTTGCTGGAGCAGCTGCGCGCCGGCACGATCGACCTCCTGCTGGCCGCCCTGCCTCTGCCCCAGGACGGCCTCACCTCGCTGGCCCTGTTCCGCGAGCCTTTCGTGCTGGTGTGCCCCGTCGGCCATCGGCTCGCCTCGTTGCCCCGGCTCAGCCTGCCCGATCTTGCCGCCGAGGACCTGCTGCTGCTGGAGGATGGCCATTGCCTGCGCGACCACGCGCTGGCGCTCTGCGCCGGGGCGCCTCCCGATACCCGGCACGCCACCAGCATCGAGACGCTGTGGCACATGATCGCGGCCGGCGAGGGCTACTCCCTGCTGCCCGCCCTCAGCCTCGCCGGCCGCCACGCGATGGACGACCTGGTCACCACCCGCCCGCTGATGGAGCCGGAAGCCGCCCGCACCATCGCGCTCGCCTGGCGCGGCACCGACCCGCGCGGGCCGGAGCTGCACCGGCTGGCCGGCCTGTTGCGCGCGCATCTGCCTGCGGGCGTGACGCCCGCGTTCTAAATGTGCCCGCCCTTTAACTGCGCCGGCCTTTGCGCTGCCGGGGCCAAACCGCTCCAAAATTCGCCCCCGCGACGACCATGGGTGTCACTCCCGCGCCAGCACCCGCTCGTTCACGAACGCCGCGACCTTCCCGGTCGCGAACTCTGCCGTGACGATTGCCGGGTCGTAGCCGTCGCGCACCCATTCCGCGAAACCGGCATGGCCGCTCGCCTGCCGCCGATACGCGATGAACACGGTGTCGAGCACGCCCGCCCGCGAGCGGCGCAGATGGCCGAAACGCCACGACAATTGCGCCAGCGCCTCGGCCGCCGTGCCGCCGTTCAGCAGCAGGAACACGCCGGAAGCGAACCCCGCGCGATCGGCGCCCGACTTGCAGTGCAGCAGCGCGGGCCCGTCAGCGTTCCGCAATGCGTCGATCAACGCCAGCAGAAGCGCGCGCGGCGGCGCCCGGCCGCTCTGCATCGGGAGGTCGATGAAGCCGAGCCCCAACCGCTCCGCCGCGTCGCGCGACAGCGCGTCCGAACCGTTGGCGCATTGCCCGCGCAGATTGATGAGCGTCCGCAGCCCCAGCGTCCGCGCGAGCCGGGCCAGCCGCGCCGGCGTCGGATGGTTGCAGCGGTACAGCCGCCCCGGCGTCACGGCCGCGAAATTGCTCCATCCCAGCCGCAGCAGCGCGTGATCGACGAACAGGCTGTCGATCCAGGCATTCCGCCGCCCGGCGCGCGTCGCGATGGTCCCCCGATAGATCGTGTCCATCAATGCGCCTCCGCCCAGCTCCGCCCGATGCCGGTCTCCACCACCAGCGGAACGGACAAAGTGGCGGCCCCGCTCATCACCTCGCGCGCGAGCCGCGCCAATGCGGGCGCCTCGTCGTCGCGCGCCTCGAACAGCAACTCGTCATGCACCTGCAACAGCAGCCGCGCGGACAGGCCCGCGTGCGTCAACGCGGCCGGCAGGCGGATCATCGCGCGCTTGATGATGTCCGCCGCCCCGCCCTGCAACGGCGCGTTGCTCGCCTGCCGCTCGGCATAGCCGCGCCGCGCCGGGTTCCTGTCGGCGATGCCGGGTATCCACACCCGCCGCCCGAACGGCGTCAGCACATGGCCCGCCGCCCGCGCCTCGTCGCGCGTCGCGGTCATGTAGGCGCGGATTTCCGGGTAGCGCGCGAAATACGCTTCGATGTAGCTCCGCGCCTCGCCCGGATCGATGCCGAGCTGGCGCCCCAGCCCGAACGCGCTGATGCCGTAGATGATGCCGAAATTGATCGCCTTGGCCCGCCTGCGGGTCGCCGCGTCCATGCCGGCCATCGGCACCCCGAACACCTCGCTCGCGGTGCGCGCATGGATATCCTCGCCGTTGGAGAAGCTCTCGCGGAGCTGCGGGATGTTGGCGACATGGGCCAGCAGCCGCAGCTCGATCTGCGAGTAGTCGCAGCTCACCAGCACATGCCCCGGCTCGGCGATGAACGCCCGCCTGATGGCAGCCCCCTCCTCGGTGCGGATCGGGATGTTCTGCAGGTTCGGGTCGTTGGACGACAGCCGCCCGGTGCTCGCCACCGCCATGGCGAAGCTGGTATGCACGCGCCCCGTCGCTGGGTTCACCTGCTGCACCAGCGCGTCCGCATAGGTCGATTTCAGCTTCGCCAGCTGCCGCCATTCCAGCACGCGCAGCGGCAGGTCATGCCCCTGGTCGGCGAGGCCCTGGAGCACCGAGGCATCGGTGCCCCACGCCCCGGTCTTCATCCGCTTGCCGCCCTTGAGGCCCATCCTGTCGAACAGCATCTCGCCCAGCGCCTTGGGGCTGCCGAGATTGAACGCCTCGCCGGCCAGCGTGTGCGCCGCCTGCTCCATCACCGCCATGCGTTCGCCGAAATCGACCGACATGCGGCGCAGTTCGGCCTCGTCGACCTTCACCCCTGCCCGCTCCATCTCCAGCAGCACCGGAGTCAGCCGCCGGTCCATCTGCTCATAGATCGCGAGCGAGCGGTTGCCCCGCAGCCGCGGCCGCAGCGCGTGCCACAGGCGCCAGGTGAGGTCCGCCTGCTCGGCCTGATAGGTCGCGGCCCGGTCGAGCGGCACCTGGGAGAACGGCAGCCGCGCCCGGCCGGTCCCGGTGACCGCGTCGCGCGACACCGGCGTGTGGCCGAGGTGCAGGCCGGACAATTCCTCGATGGCATGGCCATGCGCACCCGCGTCCTGCGCGTAGGACAGCAGCATGGTGTCGTCGGTCGGCGTGGCGGCGACCGCGCCCGCGTGCAACAGCACCAGCAGGTCGAACTTCGCGTCATGGAACAGTTTCAGCACCGAGGCGTCCGCCAGCAGCGGGGCCAACGCCGCAATCGCCAACTCGGGCGCCACCTGCTCCGGCCGCGCCTCGCCCGCCGTGTGCCGCAGCGGCACGTAGCAGGCCCGGCCCGGCCCGGTGGCCATGGCGATGCCGACCAGCTCGGCCCGCATCGCTTCCGGCCCGTCGGTCGCGACGTCGAGCGCCACGATGCCGATTCCGGCCGCCTCCGCGATCCAGGCCTCCAGCGCCTCCAGCGTGGTCACCAGCGCATACGGCCCATACCCGGCGGCCGATGGCAGGGTGGGCACCGGCGCGTGCGTGGTCTCCGCGATGAACGACAACGAGCCCTGGGGCGGGGTAAATGGCGGCTGGGCGGCGGCCTCCTCCAGCCCCAGCCGCAGCAGCGTGCTGCGAAAACCCATGCCCGTCAGGAACGCGGCCAGCACCGCCCGGTCCGGCTCGCGCGTCGCGAAACCGCTCACCGGCTCCGGCAACGGCGCGTCCTCCCGGAGAATGACCAGCCGCCGCGATACCCGCGCGGCTTCCGCGTGCGTTATCAGCATCTCCCGCCGCTTGGACGGCTTCATCCCCGGCGCCTCGCGGAGCACCGTCTCGAGGTCGCCATATTCGTTGATGAGCTGGGCGGCGTTCTTGGGGCCGATCCCCGGCACGCCGGGCACGTTGTCCACGGCGTCGCCCATCAAGGCCTGCACCTCGATCAGCTTCCCGGGGGCCACGCCGAACTTCTCCATCACCTCGGCCGGCCCGATCGCCTTCTGTTTGATCGGGTCGAGCATGTCCACGCCCGGCCGGATCAGCTGCATCAGGTCCTTGTCGGACGACACGATGGTAGTGCGGCCGCCGGCGTCCGACACGCAGCGCGCGTAGCTCGCGATGAGGTCGTCCGCCTCCCAATCCGCCAGCTCGATCGACGGCACGCCGAACGCCAGCGTCGCCTCGCGCACCAGCTTGAACTGCGGGATCAGTTCCGGCGGCGGCTCGGGACGCTGGGCCTTGTACTGGTCGTAGATGCGGTTGCGGAAGGTCGCGCGCCCGGCGTCGAAGATCACCGCCAGATGCGTGCCGACATGGTCCTTCAGCAGCCTGGCCAGCATGTTGGTGAAGCCGAACACGGCGTTCACCGGCGTGCCGTCCGGCCGCGTCATCATCGGCAGCGCGTGGAAGGCGCGGAAGATGAACCCGGACCCGTCGATCAGAACCAGGTGGGTCGCCGCGTCCGGGGTGCCTTGTGTCACCTCGGTGCCCGTGACGGTTTCCGTCACCTCGGTGCCCGGGGCGGTTTCCGCCACCTCAGTGCCCGTGATCGTGGCGGGCCTGCTTGTTCAACACGTACACGCGCGAGCAATACGGGCAGAAGGTTTGCGCATGCTCGATCCGCAGCCAGACGCGCGGATGCCCCAGGCCGCCATCGCCGCCGTCGCAGGCGATCACGCGGTCATCGACCACGAAGGTTTCGGCCGACAAACCGCTGGCGACGAGCGGGGCCGGGCTGGCGTCGTGGTCCGGCATGTGGTGTTTCCCCGGCGGCCGGGTCCTCTGGTTTCGTCGGGAACAGCCCCGATATGGCGTTGCACCCCGAGATGGCGTTGCACAATGTCGATCATACCACCCTGGCCATCAACCGTCACCGACCGCCTGCCCCGCCTGCCCCGCCTGCCCCGCCGGGCCGCCCTGGCCGGGGCGGCGGCGCTGGCGGGTTGCACCAGCCTCGCGGACCCGCGCGGCCCCACGATCGAGCCCGCCATCATAGGCGACGGCGCCTTCACCATGCCCGATGGGGCGCGCCTGCCCTACCGGGCCTGGCTGCCCGACGGGCCGCCGCGCCGCGTGGTGCTGGCGCTGCACGGCTTCAACGACAGCCGCGACGCGTGGGAGATCCCGGCGCCCTCCTTCACCCAGGCCGGCATCGCCCTTTACGCCCCCGACCAGCGCGGCTTCGGCGCGGCACCCGGCCGCGGCATCTGGCCCGGCGCCGCCTCCCTGGTCGAGGACGCCGCCAGCATGGCCCGCCTGGTTGCGGCCCTGCACCCGGACCTGCCCCTCGTGCTGATGGGCGAGAGCATGGGAGGCGCCGTGCTGATGCGCCTCGCGGCCAGCGGCGGCGCGGCGCACGCGCGGGGCTACGTGCTGCTGGCCCCGGCGGTGTGGGGACGGGCGCGCATGAACGTGTTCCTGCGCAGCAGCCTGTGGCTCGCGGCCAACCTCGTGCCCGGCATGGCGGTGCCCGGCGGCGGCCTGGTGCGCGTGCGCGCCAGCGACAACCGCGACGCCCTGATCCGGCTTTCGCGCGATCCGCTGACGATCCTGCACACCCGGTTCGACACCCTGCGCGGCCTGGTGGATCTGATGGACCTGGCCCTGGCCTCCGGCCCGGCCTTCCAGGCGCCGGCCTTGTTCCTGTACGGCGGCAAGGACGAACTGGTGCCCAAGGAAGCGACCGCCGCCACCTGGCGCAGCCTCTCCGGCCGGTGGGCCGAGCATGGCGGCCGCATCGCGTTCTACCCCGCCGGCTACCACCTGCTGATGCGCGACCTCGATCGCGAAAAACCGATCAACGACGCGATCGCCTGGATCGCCGACCCCGCCGCCCCCCTGCCCTCGGGCGGCGACCTCGCCGCCCGCGCGTGGCTCGCCCGCCAATCCTGAAGCCGGGCTTCCCCACGCGCCCGATCCAGGCTAGAGAATGCCGCGCGGGACCCGTAGCTCAGCTGGATAGAGCGTCGCCCTCCGAAGGCGAAGGTCGCACGTTCGAATCGTGTCGGGTCCGCCAACCTTTTCAAGTAGTTAGCTGTTTCGGCCGGCTTCTCAGGATGAGCGCCGGAAGCACAGCGGAAGCAGCTAGGCCCCAGTTCCAGCCCTCGAAGACGGCGATTCCATCCCGAGCACGCCGGCAGAATAGCGCGCCCTGCCCAATGCTGGCACGGTGCCACCATGTGCGGACGATACGCGAGCTATCTGCCACCCGAAGCCAACCGCGCCCTGTTCCGGGCGACGAACCCGCTCGTCAACATCGCGCCGAATTGGAACGTGGCACCGACGCAGCCCGCAATGGTGATTCGCCGGCATCCCGAGACGGGCGAACGCCACCTCGACGTGCTGCGCTGGGGGCTGATCCCGCATTTCATCAAAGACCTGAAAGCCGCCCGCAAGCCGATCAACGCCCGGTCGGAAACGGCTGCAACGTCGGGCATGTTCCGGGGGGCATTGGCCTCTCGGCGCTGCCTTGTGCCCGTGGATGCCTTCTATGAGTGGCGGGCCATGTCGGACGGAAAGCAGCCCTACGCCATCGCCCGACGCGACGGGGCACCGCTGGCCATGGCCGGATTGTGGGAGGGCTGGCGCGCGCCGGACGGCGCGATAGTCCGAACCTTCGCCATCCTGACCACGGCCGCGAATGCGACCATGGCGACCTTGCACGAACGCATGCCGGTGATCCTCGAGCCGGACGACTGGACGGCATGGCTGGAGGCGGAAGGGAATGCCGCCGCCTTAATGCTGCCGGCGCTGGACGATGTGCTGCACCTTTGGCCCGTGTCGCGGGCCGTCAACTCGGTTCGGAACAACGGAGCGGAGCTGTTGGACAGGATCGACGATCCGCATGCACCGCCGCCCAGCGACGCGCCTGGGGGCGAGAACCCGGCTTAAAGGGAGCAGCCGCGCATCGAATTCTCGACAGCCGACACTCCCGCTCGCACTCGGAGGGCTCCACCCTCACGCATGCCCCAGCGCTCCACCAGGCCCCTTTGAGCCGGGCTCATGATATAATCCCGAATTCTGCGCCAGGTCATCGGCCACCTGCTTGTCGAACGGGACCAGCAGGATCGGCTCAGGCTGGAACGCCTCGGGCGGCATGAGCGTCACTTCGGCCGCCGTACCGCGCTGCATGTCCTTCGTGAACGTCACCTCGGAGATCAGCCATTTTCGGTTCGCGAGCTTCAGCGATGGCAGGTGAACCCGCGCCAGCGTGTTCGGCTCCCACAACACGCCCGCACTGTCACGCCAGCTATCGCACGTCACCGTCACGGCTTGGCTGCGACCATAGCGGCGGGCGATTTCCCACTTTGCGCGCTTCTCGGAAAGCTCAAACCCGCCGGAACCGTGCTCGGTGACTACCAGGTGCGGCCTGTAGCGACTTACGGTCCCGCCGCGCGCGTTCTTCACGAGGTCGGCCTCCTTGACGGTCGCAAGCCGGTTCCAGGTCGATAGTCCGATCACTCCCGCGGGGTGCGGGTCCGTCTGGAAGATGGTGTCAATGCTGGTGTCGATCACGGTGATTTCCGAATATCGCTCCGCCATCGAGTAGACGACGCGCGCGGCCTCGACATTGACGCCCTCCGCAAAGCCCGACGCCATCTCGGATGACGCGGCGGTTGCGAGGATCAGATTTCCGTCGCGGCCTTCGTAGGCGAGAAGCGCGGAAAACCGCGTAATGCGCTCGATCACCTGAAACGGTGTCTCGGTCAGGATCGCGTTGAACTGCGGAATGACCGGCCCCGGTCCATTCAATGAGACCACGTTAATCCCAAAAGGCTTCGCAAGCAGACGCGCGATCTCAAGCGTTGTCTGCGATGAGACCTGCATCCCGTTGAAGACTGCCGAGCAGTCCACCAAGTCCTGGCACTTCCCGCGTCCGGTGATGCTGACTGAATGGTCGCTCGGACTGAGGCTGGCGCCGTAGGCATCAACGTAGCCCGTGAGCGTGAGATCGGAGCCGATCATCAACTTGACCGGCTGGCCGGGTTCGATATCCGTCTTATCCGGCTGGCCGGGAAATCGCTCGGTCCCCGAAACTACAAAATCGGACGGCACGCGCTCGACGCCACGCGTTACGCGGAAGCTGGTCCATCCCGACCATAGTTTACCGTCGACGTTCAGGATTAGGGTGTCATCGAAGGTAGGCATTTCAACTCTCGCAAACCAGAGGCGCGTTGCGGGTGGCCACACAGCTCACGACGCCGCTAGTGATGGTTCCACGCCCCTCGCGCGCTATTTTCTCGGCCTCAATCATGAGAATCCACGCGGATTGCGCCTTCTGGAACGCGACACCTCCGCAAACAGTCGATTGTGCAAACCGGACCAACACGTGCGGCTGTCCGCCGGATTCGTGTTCCAGCATCGCTATGTCCTCTCGAAATTAGATGCCGTTCCCGCCGGCTCAGCCGCCCCCCAATGGCCGGCCGGCGGGCGCGCACCATCCAGCCCAGCCGCGCGCCGAGCAGGCGCGGGGACTGGCACCGGATGATCCAAAACCCATTGGGCGGCAG
>JANXTF010000152.1 GCA_025352565.1 Rhodospirillales bacterium
AACGACCCGGACGCGGTGCGGCAGGTCGTCCGACCACTCCCAGAAAATGACATTGCGGTCGGAGGGTCCGCCGCCTGGGGCAAAGCTCGGGACAATAGCGCCGACATGCCCCGCTGCCGTCAGATCGCGGGCCACGCGCCAGCTTGGCGGCTCACCGCCCCGGGGAAGGATGTCTTCCCAAGGACAGGCGAGATCCGCTGGTTTGACACCCAGCGCCTCGCAGGTGGCCGGGTCACCCAGGTCGGCGATGTCGGCGCAATCGACGTCGTAGGAGCAGATCGTCAGCGGCTGCGCCTTGAACGGAAAACCCTGCTGGGCCTCCAGCCAGGCTGTCTCCATCCGTCGCGACGTGTAGAGGGCGGGCACGCCGACCGCGTTGAACCGTCCGCCGTGCCGGGCAGCGCCCGCGCCGGACAAAGGGGCAAAGGACCAGCGCGGATTATGCGCCCGGTAGACCAGTCCGGTGAGCCTCACGCATAGCCGCCGACCGCGATCCGATCGAGGTAGCGCTTGACGGCCTCGCCGCGGCCTTCCTTGACCAGTGCCTCGGCGGTCTGATCGCCAAAAGATGGCAGCGGTTGGGAGCGATACCAGGCGAAGGCCTGTTGCGGGGAGCCTGCCCAGGCTCGCACGCGGTTGAGGATTTCGACAAGGTCGCGCAGGCGAGTTTGGGTCGCTGGCGATCCGACCCGGGCCGTCTTGGAGATTGCGTCGCGGGACAGGCCGGCCGCGACCGCCAGTTCGGCACGGGTGATATGCAGCAGGTGGCTGAGCTGGTCCGCAGCGACAAGGCCGGTATCGGCAGAAGTGTTCCGAAGGAAGGAGGTGTCGGACATCTTTGCCCCTCATGTGGCCTCAATCTGGGCTAAGACATGGGGCAAACTGGGACATTCCGCAAGCTCGTTCGGTAAGCGGCGCATGCCAAGGGATCCCGCAGCGGCGGTTCGGGCAGCCCCGTTGTGCAACAGGCTGCTGCATAGCTGGGCTGGAGCAGGGTGTTTGGCGGCTCATCCACGACGGCCAAGACCGCGCTTTCCTATTTTGCCAATGGGCCGTTGGCAGATTGCGCGCGCGGCCCCATGCCGACGGCAGGGCAAGAAGGAGGCATCGGCGGTCTAGGAGCCTGTCCGAGAATTCGCTAGCCGACGCGGGTTGGGATGCGATTCACTGTTGCGCATGAGCAAAACCTTTCGGGCTTGGGACGTCGATCAGACTTGGCTTTTGCCGCCGTCTTTGCACGAGTTCGTGGGGTCTGAGCACGTGGCTCACTTCATCCGTGACACGGTACGGGAGGGGTTGGACCTTTCGGCGATCACGGGCGTCTATAAAGGTGAGCAGGGCCAGCCGCCGTATCATCCGGGGATGCTGGTTGCCCTGCTGCTGTATGGCTACAGCCGCGGCGTCTACTCCTCGCGCCAGCTCGCGCGTGCCTGCGAGGAACGCATGGATTTCATGGCGGTGACGGGCCTGAACCGGCCCGACTTCCGCACCGTGAGCGACTTCCGCAAGCGGCATCTGGAGCCGCTCTCCAAACTGTTCGTGCAGGTGCTACGGCTGTGCGCGCAGGCTGGACTGGTCAAGCTCGGCCATGTTGCCGTGGACGGCACCAAGATGAAGGCCAATGCGAGCCGGCATAAGGCGATGAGCTACGGGCGGATGAAGCAGGCCGAGCCGCGGCTGGCGGCCGAGGTGCGGTCGTGGCTCGACCAGGCGGACGCGGCGGATGCGGCGGAGGACCGCCAGCACGGCGCGGACCTGCGCGGCGACGAGATGCCGGCATGGGCGGCCAACAAGGCGCAGCGGCTGGAGCGCATTCGCGCGGCGAAGGCGGCGCTGGAAGCCGAAGCGCATGCGAGCACGCCGCCCGACCCGGCGGGTCCTGGCCCATCGACCGGGATGCAGGAGGGCAAGCGCCTCAAGCGTGCGCCCGATGGCGGGCCGCCCGACGCCGCGCAGCGCAACTTCACCGACCCGGACAGCCGCGTGCTGCCCACCCGCGACGGGTTCATCCAGGGCTACAACGCCCAGGTGGCGGTGGATGCCGCCCATCACATCGTGGTGTCGCACCGCCTGCAGTCGCGCAGTGGCGACGAGGCCGGGCTGGTTCCGCTGGTGGACGCGATCGGCACGATGCTTGGTCGAGTGCCCAGGGAGGTTTCGGCCGATACGGGGTTCTGCTCGGAAGCCAATCTGGCGGCCATGCACGAGCGCGGGATCGTGCCCTACATCGCCCCGGGCCGCGCGCGCCATGGCGACGGGGTGCACATCGCCAGGCGCGGGCTGGACCGCTCGCCCCTGACGCGGGCCATGGCCGAAACGCTGGTGCGCGAGGGACGGGACAGTCCCTATCGACTGCGCAAGCAGACCGTCGAGCCGGTGTTCGGCATCATCAAGCAGGCGCGGGGGTTCCGGCAGTTCCTGCTGCGAGGCCTCCGCAACGTGCGTGCCGAATGGGCCATAATTTGCACCGCACACAACCTCACCAAGCTGGCCAGAGCCGCACCATGAGGCAGCACCACGTGACACGATCAACGCCAAACCAAGCCGTCTCGTCCGCAGCAACCGCCGTATTCGACGAAGTGGCCCATTGCTGGACAGGCTCCTAGGGCGGCTATTGAAGATCAGCATGTTTGCAACGCGCTTGCGGGCTGGTCATGGTCCGCTCGCCTGGCGACGCGTCGTCTTTGCGGGTTGTGCGCGCCAAGCCTCCCAGTCGACCGGCTGTGTGTCCTCCACCGACAGCGCGGCCTCGGCGTTCAGGCGCTCCGTGAACAGCACGAGGTTCAGTTCCGCTGCCCGGGCCGAGGGCACGATGAGACCGTCGAACTCCAGGAAATGTGCGGCCGCGGCCACCGCCTGTGTGGCGCCGTAGTCGAACGCCCCGTAGCGGCTGATGTCGACGCCAAGAGGTGTTAGCGAGGCGAGATCGGCGAGCCTGAGCGTCCTCTCGGTTGCAGTCGCGATGCGGTGGATGTCGTGACGGACTCGGCTCGGCCACACCGGCTCGAGGGACAGGCGGTAGCCGATCTCGGCAAGGGCACCTTCCGCGGCGAGGCTCGTGTAGAGAACCTCGAACTCGCCCGGTGGCGACCATCGTCCCCCGGCCGTCGAGCCGCGCAGCGGATCGCGCCCTTGGATAGTCACGCGCCACGTCAGCCCTGAGAACGCCTCCGCGCCTTGGGCTTCCAAGGCATCGAGCAGCCCTCTGTCGTGACGGCGCCCGCGCTCGCTCATCGCTAGGTGTAAGCGCCGTCAGCAAGGCTCTCGATGACAGCGAGCACACGGTCGGCCTGTCCCTCGTGGATCAGATCAATCGCTCGGGCACCATCCATCAACGGGTGCTTGGCATAGAGCCATATCCGCGTCTCGTCTGGCGTGTAGAACTCCGCCAATCGGTCTACGACATAGCGCAAGTCCGAGATGATAAGCTGTGTCTTTGGGTGCGGCGACGCCTTGCCGGCGGCCCAACGCGAGACCGTCGCGGGCGAGACCTCGGTGATATTTGCGAGGTCCGACCCCTTCAATCCGCCACGCGTCCTGAGGTCGTCGACGAGGCGGGCGACAGCGCCGCTCACGAGCCGGCGCCCACGATGGCAGCGACCTGGCTAGACTTGCACGGGCGGCCGCGGAAGGCCGGCGCCCGCGACCGGGAGGCCGCGCCGGCGTCGGCCTGGTGCAGCACGCCGAGTGCGTCGCGCAGCCGCCCAAGCCGGGCCTTTGCATCGGCAACAGCCTTCTGCACGGTCTCGTCGGCAAACTTCAGCTTGGCCGCCTGCCTGGTGGAGCGCAGCGCCGGATCCATGTTGTGAAGCAGGAAATGCTCGGCGCGCCGGTCCTCCGGCACGCGACCGAGCACCTCGATCTGCCGATGCCTCTGAGTCAGGAAGTGCACGTGCGGGTTCTCGAGCATATCTTCCACGCCGCTCTGACAGCACGTCGAGTCAGCGCAGGCGAAGCGAGATCTTATCCCTCGCGCGGCAAAGAATGCCTTGGTCTGCTCCGCGTCGAAGTAGCGGTCGAGGTCAGCCAGATAGATCCTCGTTTGAAGGCCGCCGCCCTTTCGCTCCGGCGGGGGCTTCCGCCAAGCGGCCAGATCGAAGGTCTCGCGTTGGGCCACCCCGTGGCTGATCCCGCCGATCGCTCCAAACGCCAAGGCAGCCAGCGCCGGGAAGCCCCCGGCCATGTCGATGATCAACGGCCTGCCGAGCGTGTGGAGTCGGCGCACCGCCTCGATCAGGTGCCGGGTGCCGACACCTGTAGCGGTCGCGCCGAACCCGCCAACGCGAAGCCAAATGTTTTGTATCGGCAAATCAGCCGCGGCGTCGATCGCCGCGCGGCACTGGGCGGCGTCGCGCAGCTCCCTGGCACCGATGATGACCATGTGATCGATGGCGACGCTGGCGGCACCGACGCGGTCGAGCTCGCGGCGTAGACCCTCGACAGCCCGCCGATCGACGTCTGCCCAGGCGCCATCTTCGATAGCATGGGTCGGTGCCAGCACGGCATGGGCACCGGCGTGCAAGACGAACTCCGCCATGCGCCGGCACAGGTCGTCGTTGCGGCCAGCGCCGAAGTCGGCCGGCGTCCAGGGCCGGTCGGGATTGCTCCATGGAAGTCTTGCGACCGCCGAAGCAAAGCGGCCGGGAGCCGCGGTCTCTGCGGCGTTGAGGTCTAACACGATCTCGCCGCCGACGCGACCGATGGCTTGGCGGAGATCGCCATGGCCGGCGAGGTGTGCTGCGTCGAACACGAAGCGGCGATACGGCAGACGGTCCGCCGCAAGCAGGGCCTCAAGCTTGTGCTGGCCTGTATGGCCAACGCGGAGGAACCCTGCCGGAAGCGGAGCCGGGCGATGCAGGACATGTATATTTGTGCCGCTCACGGGAGACCTCAGCGTTTGCCTTTCACAGAGATGATCCTTTGGAAGAAAAACAGCAAGAGGGATTTTGCAGCGCCTCGCACGCGATCCGCTCGCGCCACGGGCTATTGCACAATTGGCGGGGTGTCGGGAGTGCGCCTCATTCGATGGAGTCGAAACAACCATTCTCGGCAAGTCGCGCGCTGGCTTACCTCAAACATGCTTTAGGCTCAAACGAGCTTCTTATTTTGCTTGGCGCTCAACTTGGCCCCCTGCCCCGCTGTCATGGGCACATCTATTACCGATAAATTGAGTTGTCGATGGTAAGGTTGTTGGGGTAGAAAACCCTCGTCAGGCCGATTTGGGCGGCCGAAGGAAGGTTTTGGACAGCCAGATCGACGCCGGCAGAGGCCCAGAGGACGCCCTGGCCGAGCTGCTGCCGCCATCGCGGGCGCTCGTGC
>JANXTF010000003.1 GCA_025352565.1 Rhodospirillales bacterium
TGCCTCGAGCTGGTCACGCAGGATCTCGAACAGAGCCACGCCCACGACGGGGCCGAGCAGCGTGCCGACGCCGCCCAGGATGCACATGATGAGCACGTCGCCCGACGTGGTCCAGTTCATGGTCTGCGGACTGACATAGAACAGCAGCGACGCGAGCAGCCCGCCCGCGATGCCGGCATAGAATCCCGAGATCGCGAAGATCGCCACCCGGAAGCGGTTCACTCGCCAGCCCAGTTGGGCGATGCGAGGCGCGTTCAGCCTGATGCCCGCGAGCACCTGGCCGAATGGCGACAGGCGGATGCGCGACGCGACCAGGAGCAGCGCCACGAAGATCACCGCGTTGTAGACGGCGAACAGCCGGTCGCTGGTGAAGTCCAGGCCCATCAGGCTGGGCCGGCGAATGCCCGACAGGCCATCGAACCCGCCGGTGAGCGGCTTGGCCCGCGTGCTGGCGACGATGTAGCAGAGCTGGCCGAACGCCAATGTGGTGAGCGAAAAGAACACCCCGGTCAGCCGTAGCGCCATCACCCCCATCACCGCCGTGAGTGCCGCCGCCAGCAGGCCCGATGCGAGCAGCGCGAGTTCGAACGGCCAGTGCAAGACGAGCGTGAGGTTCGCCAAGGTGTAGCCGCCGACACCGAAAAACGCGGCATGACCCAACGACAGCAGGCCGGTGACGCCGAACGCGAGGTCGTAGCCGAGCGCGAAGATGGCATAGACCAGGATGAGGTTGACCAGCAGGAGCCGGTCCGAACCCAGGCCCGAGAACGGCAGCACGGCGAGGCCGGCCAACAGCAACAGCCACCGCGCGATACTCTGGCTCATGCCACGCGGGCTTCGCGGCCGAACAGACCCTGCGGCCGCGTCAGCAGCACCACGATCAGCAGGGTGTAGCTGCCGAAATCGACCCATTCGGGTGCCATCGTGTAGGCCACGGCGCGCACGAGGCCGAGCAGCAGGGCGGCCACGACCGCCCCCTTGATGCTGCCGAGGCCGCCGATGACGATGACCACGAAGCAGTCGATGATGACGCTGAAACCCATGCCGAGTTCGACCGGAAACAGCGGTGCCGTGACGGCGCCGCCGAGTGCCGCGAGGCCGGTGCCGAAGGCGAACACGCCGGTGCGGACGAAATTCACGTCGATACCCAGGCCGCGCACCATCTCGGGATCGGTGCTCGCGGCGCGGACCACGACGCCGATGCGGGTGCGGTCCAATGCCAGGAACAGTGCCGCCGCCACCATCGCGCCGAAGCCGATGATGAACAGGCGGTAGGTGGAGACCGTGGCGCCCAACAGATGCGTGGGCGCGGCCAGGATGGCCGGGGCGCCGACTTCCTTGTAGTCCAGGCCCCATATCCACTTGATCGCTTCTTCCAGGATCAGGATGAGGCCGAAGGTCAGCAGCATCTGGTAGTGCGGCTCGCGGTTATACACCGGGCGAAGCGCCGCGCACTCGACGCACGCGCCGAGAAGGCCGCCGATCAGCGGGGCGACCAGCAATGCGAGCCAGAAATTGCCGGACAGCGCGATGGTCTGGAACCCGACATAGGCGCCCAGCATGTAGAACGAGCCGTGGGCGAAGTTGATCACGCCGAGCATGCCGAAGATGAGCGTGAGCCCGGCCGACAGCAGAAACAGCACCGAGGCGAGGCTGAGGCCGATCACGAGGATACTCATGTCGGCCTCGGGCCCCGCCCCGCCGTTACGGGCAAGGCTTGTAGATCTCGCCCGGCTGCATCACCGCGGTCACCTTCATGGCGTATTTCGGCAGGTCGGCGGCGGTGTTCTCGATGCCGATCCCGGCCAGCGCGATCTGGCGCGCCTGGTGGTCGCAGGCGCCCATCTCCTTGCGGCCCTCGACCGAATCCTGGATGACGTTGCCGGCCATCGCCGCGATCCAGTCCTTCTTGTCCCACGAATGGGTGTTCTCGACGACGCGCAGCCACCAGCGCATGCCGTCATACGAGTCTCCCGCGTTGGCCGACGGATTCTCGCCGAACTTCTTGCGGTAGCGCTCGACGAACGCCTTGTTGGCCGGGAAATCCTCGCTCCAGTGATAGCGGATCGTGCTGCCGACGCCCACGCCGGCGGCCCCCACCGCGCGCATGATGACCTCGTCCACCACGCCGCCGCCGAACAGCTTCATCTTGTCCTTGAGCCCGACCTCGGCGCCCTGCTTGAGCAACGTCACCGCGTCATTGCCTTGGCTGGTGATGAACAGCCCGTCGGCGCCGCTGCGGATCGCCTTGTCGATCAGGATGGAGAAGTCGCGGTTGGGCGTCGGGTGGAATTCCTCGCCCACGATGGCGATGTTGTGCTGGCCCGCATAGGTCTTGAACACGTTCCAGGAGTCGCGCGCCGCGTCGTAGTCGGGCGTGATGCCGAACACCTTCGTCACATGAAGTTGCGCGGACAGACCCGCGGTGGAGAGCACGGTGGAGGAGACGTTCTTGCCGGTGCGGAACGTCCAGTGCAGCCGGCCCGGCGCGGTCAGCGCGTTGTCGGCGGCGAAAGTGACGAGCAGCGGCACCTCGCGCTGTTCGGTCAGTGTGCTGAGTGCGATCGTGGGCGGCGAGCCGATCTCGCCGAAGATCATGCTGGTGCCTTGCGCGATGCGCTGCGAGGCCTTCTGCACAGTGACCTGCGGCTTGCCCTCGCTGTCGTCCCAGGTGATCTCGATGGGAATGCCGTTCAGCTTGGAATCCCGCTCCTCGAGCGCGATCTCCACGCCACGCCGCATATCCGCGCCGATGACGGCCAGCGGCCCGGAGAGCCCGATGATGGCGGAGATCTTGAATGCCGGCGGCGCTTCGGCCGCATCGGCCGGGTATGCGCAAGCCGCCCCCGCGATTCCCGCCACGGCCGCAATCGATACCAGCCTTCGAATGAAATCCACGTTTCCCCCTGGCCGCTTCTGGTTTATGTTGCCTGGGACATTATGAGACGTTGTGGTAGTCGTCAATACTGTTCAGTATGAACTTCGACGGCCGCAAAGCCGGCTGGCCGGCATTCTGCTACCCAGGCTGAGAGCCCGTGAGGGCTCAGGAGGATTGCCATGACCGACAAAGACAAGTCATCGGACACTGCGCTTCGGGTGGACGCGGTTATCGTGGGCGCCGGCTTCGCCGGGCTTTACGCGCTTCATCAATTGCGCCGCCGCGGCTTTTCCGCGCGCGTGTTCGAGGCTGGGCGTGGCGTCGGCGGCGTTTGGTACTGGAACCGCTACCCCGGCGCGCGTTGCGACGTGGAGAGCATGCAGTACTCTTATTCGTTCTCCGATGAGTTGCAGGAGGAGTGGCGGTGGACGGAGCGCTTCGCACCCCAGTCGGAGATACTGAGCTACCTCAACCACGTGGCCGACCGCTTCGATCTACGCCGGGACATCGCGTTCGAAACCCGGGTAACCTCCGTGCATTACGACGAGGACACGCGTTTGTGGAATGTCCGCACGGACCTGGGCGAGTCGATTTCCGCACAATTCTGCATCATGGCCACCGGGTCGCTCTCGGCAGCCAGGGTGCCGGACCTTCCGGGGATCGAGACGTTCGCGGGCGATACATACCACACGGGCGACTGGCCCCATTCAGACGTCGATTTCGCCGGCCGCCGCGTCGGCATCATCGGAACCGGCTCTTCGGCGATTCAGGCGATCCCGCTTGTGGCAAAGACCGCCGCGCACCTGACGGTTTTCCAGCGCACCCCCAATTTCGTCATTCCGGCGCGCAATCAAGCACTCGACGCCGTGGCCGAGAGGTTCTGGAAGGACGACTATCCCGCCCATCGCAGCCGTGCCCGCGAGATCGGCACCTTCTATGAATTCAGCGACAAGGCCGCGTTCGACGTCGACGAGGAAGAGCGCGCCCAGGAATACGCACGCCGGTGGGCCGAGGGCGGCGTCAACTTCGTCCACGCGTTCAAGGACATCTATCTGGACAAGGCAGCCAACGACACGGCAGCGGATTTCGTGCGCGCGCGCATCCGCGATGCCGTCCGCGATCCTGCCGTCGCGGAGGCGCTTTCGCCGCGGGACCATCCGCTCGGCACGAAGCGCATCTGCGTCGGAAGCGACTATTACGAAACCTTTAATCGGCCGAACGTGACACTTGTGTCGCTGCGGAACGAGCCAATCGAAGCGATCACACCTGCGGGGGTGCAAACGAGCGCGCGCGAGTACGCGATCGACACCCTGATCCTCGCGACCGGCTACGACGCAATGACAGGCGCGCTCCTGCGCATGGACATCCGGGGACGGGACGGCCAGACCCTGCGGGAAAAATGGTCGGCCGGGCCACGCAACTATCTTGGGCTGATGACGTCCGGTTTCCCCAATCTGTTCATCATCACGGGTCCGGGCAGCCCGTCCGTGCTGGTGAATATGGTAATCGCCATCGAGCAGCATGTCGATTGGATCGTCGCCTGCATCGATGCGCTGCGCGATCGCGGCATGTCCACGATCGATGCGAGCCCTGACGCGGAAGACGCCTGGGTCGGACACGTCAATGCCGAGGCGCATCTGACGCTTTTTCCTCAGGCGAATTCCTGGTATCTCGGCGCCAATATTCCGGGAAAGGCGCGGGTATTCATGCCCTACGTCGGCGGGATCGGACGTTACCGGAAAATATGCGACGAGGTCGCGGCCAACGATTATAAAGGCTTCCGGCTTTCACTCGCCCTTTCATAGCTCGGTCTGGGCGGGGTCGCCCGCGTGATGTTCCCGCGCTGAACTACCCGATCAACGGGCAATCCTCCGCCGGCTGGGTTCCCTCGATCGGTGTCCAGCCGCCGATCACCCCCCGGAACATGGGCGTCGCGAAAACGCCCTGGACCACGACGCCTCCGGCGATCGTTGTACGCCAGCGATCCCCCTGAAGCATCGCGGCGCACACCGCCACCGGGCGCGTGCCAGCCTGCCGCAGCAATTCCATCGCCGCCAGCACCGATGCCCCGGTGCTGACCACGTCGTCCACCAGCAACACGCGCCGCCCCGCCAGCCGATGTACCACGCGCGGATCGAGCCACATGCGCCGTCCGGCCTGCGGCGAGGTGATGCTGGCAAGCGGCACCGACAACCCGTCCTCATACCAAAGTTTGCGCGACGTCCCTGGCGCCACCCAGTTCGCGTGGCCCAGGCCGCGCGCAACTGCCGCGCCGAACACATGGCCCAATGTCGGCAGACCGACCACAATTTCGGCCGCGTGTGAGCGCGCGATCTCGACCATCCAGGCGCTAAGCGCGTCCAACACAGAGAACGAGGCCTGGTTCGCGACCAGCCCCGCGACCGCTGTTTCGCCCATGTCGCGCAACGGCAACAGTAGCCGCCTGCCATCGGGCATCGTCGCCGCGAAGCTTTCCCGCCAAGTCACGGACGCCTCGGGTTCGGCTACGGGGGAGGCGAAAGACTGCCAGTATTCCATCCGCCGACCGTCGCACGCGCGCCGCGCGGCCGACAAGACAGACCCACGTGACGAAATCGCATCGCTGCCGCTAGAGTATCGCGGCACGAAGCAACCGACGGGAACCCGCCCATGACCGCTCCGACCATCCTCACGCGCCGAACCGCGATCGTGGCGGGAGCCGCCGCCGGCCTGGCCATGCCGTTCATCGCCCGCGCGCAACCGGCCGCCATCAAGCTCGGGCTGATCCATCCGGTCACGGGGGCCGTCGCGGCAGCCGGCAATCGCTGCCGCTTCGCGGGCCAGATGGCGGTGACCGACATCAACGCGGCCGGCGGCATCAAGTCGATGGGCGGCGCCAGGATCGATCCGCTGCTGGGCGACGCGCAGGGGCGGCCCGAGATCGCGGTGAGCCTGGTCGATCAGATGGCCGAGGCCGGGGCACTCGGCTTCACCGGCTGCTTCGCCTCCGCCATCGGCCTCGCGGCCACCCAGGCGGCGGCGAAATACAACATCCCGTTCTGCATCGACAGCGGCATCACCGATGCCATGACGACGCGCGGGCTGAAGAACGTCTATCGCCTGTTCCCCAACGCGACCTCGACCACCACCGACGCGCTGGCCGCCCTCGACCAGATCAACAAGAAGGCCGGCTCGCCCGCCAAGACCGCCGTGATCGTGCATGAAGATAGCGAGTTCGGGACATCCAGCGCGAAGCTCCAGGCAGCGGCCCTGCCGGGCATCGGCATCACGGTCAAGGAACTGATCCCGCACGCGACCCCCACGCGCGACTTCACCAACATCGTGCTGCGCATCAAGCAGGCGGCGCCCGACATCGTGGTCATCACCAACTACGAGAACGAATATGTCCTGCTCGCCCGCACCCTGGTGCAACAGCGCGTGCCGCTGGTGGCCACCTTCTCGATCGCGGGCGGCGGCTTCAACCTGAAGTTCGCCAAGGAGGCACCGACGGTCGTCGAGAACATGATGGACTTCAACCACTGGTATAACCCGAAGGACCCCCGCGCTCTGGGTTTCCGCAAGCGCATCGAAGACGCGGGCCAGGTGTTCACCTGGGAATATCTGTTCGGCTATTTCGCGGTGCGCCTGATGGCCGATGCGTGGGAGCGCGCGGGTAGCGCCGACAAGGACAAGACCATCGCGGCGCTAGCCGAAAGCACCTTCTCGGACCATTGGCTGCCATATGGGCCGACCAAGTTCACCAACGGTCAGAACTCGGGCTGCCACGCGGTCGCGCTGCAGTTCCAGAACGCGGACATGAAGGTGATCTGGCCCGACGCCTTCGCCGACGCGCCCGCAGTGTATCCGAGGCCGAAGGTCTAGCTCGAACCCGTGGCGGCTAACGTCCGCCCTTCCGCTCGAGGTCCAGGAACGGGGAGGGGTTCGGCGGGCAGGAGGTACACGGCCCAAGGCGAATTCACCTATCGTTCGAAGGTGCCCGCGCCGACCGGGTATGTGAATGCACCCACCCGAAAGGGGAGGCGGCAAGCAGGCAGGCTGCCGGACGAAAGCCGTGTCTGAAATCCTTGCGGCCGCCCTCGTCAACGGGTTGCTCACCGGTGGGGTCTATGCCCTCGTCGCCCTCGGCCTCACGCTGATCTACGGGGTGCTGCACATCGTGAACTTCGCCCATGGCGCGCTGCTCATGGTCGGCATGTTCGGCGCCTGGATGCTGGCCACTCATCTCGGCCTCTCGCCTTACGCGGCTGTGCCGGTGATGACGCTCGCGATGTTCGGCTTCGGCTGGGCGCTCTACCGCTTCGTCATCGGCCGCGTCTCGCGCGGCGAGGACCGCGCATTGCTGCTCGCAACGCTCGGCGTCTCCATCGTGCTGGAGAACGCCGCCCTGATCGCGTTCTCGGGCGATATGCGACAGCTCCAGACCGACCTCACCTTCGCAGTGTGGGAGATGGGACCGCTGCTGCTCTCGGTGCCCCGGCTGATCTCGTTCGCGGTGGCCGTCGCCATGGCCGGGCTGCTCTGGGCGCTCATGTCGCGCACCGATACCGGTCGCGCCATCCGCGCCGTGGCCCGTGAGCCGGAGGGCGCGCGCCTCATGGGCATCCGCCCCGACCGCATGTTCGCACTCGCCTATGGCATCGGGGTCGCCTGTCTGGGTGCCGCCGCCTGCCTGCTGCTGCCGACCTTCTACGTGTCGCCGAACGTCGGGGACACCTTCGTTCTCGTCGCCTTCACCATCGTCGTGCTCGGCGGCATGGGCAGCTTTCCGGGGGCGTTGATCGGCGGACTGCTTATCGGCGTGACCGAAAGCCTCGGCGGGCTGCTGCTGGGCGAGAGTCTCGGGCCGATCTGCATCTCAGTCGTGTTCATCGCGGTGCTGCTGCTGCGGCCCACCGGCCTGTTTGGCGCCGCGCGATGAGGCTGCGTCTTAGCGCGCTGGCATCGGTCGCGTTGGCATCGGTCGCGCTGGCATCGGTCGCGCTCACGCCGTTCGCATTGTCCTCGCAATTCCTGGTTAACCTCGCGACGCTCACCGCCTTCTCCGCCTTCATCGGGCAAGCCTGGAACATTTCGGGCGGGTTCGGCGGGCTGACCAGCTTCGGACACGCGGCATACTTCGGCGTCGGCGCCTATGTCGCGGCGCTGATCACCACTCGAACCGGCCTAAGCCCCTGGCTCGCCTTTCCCGCAGCGGCGTGCCTGGGAGCCGCGACGGGTGGCGTCATCGGCTTCGCGTCGTTCCGCGCCGGCCTGCGCGGCAGCTATTTCGCGCTGGTTACGCTCGCCTTCGCCGAGGCGTTCCGGGTGATCGCCAACAGTGCCGGCTTCACCAGCGGCGGTCTCGGCATCCACCTGCCGCTCCGCCCCGGGATCGCGGCGCTGCAGTTCCAGGACCGCCGCCTGTCCTACGCCCTCGTGCTGGCGCTGCTTGGGTTGGCGACCGCGATCGCGCTCCAACTCCGGCGCGGCCGGTTCGGCGCCCGGCTGATCGCGCTGCGCGAAAACGAGGACGCGGCGCGCGCTCTCGGCATCGACGTGGTGCGCGTCAAGACCACGGCACTCGCGCTCTCCGGCGCGCTCACGGCGCTCGGCGGCGTGGTCTACGCGCAGACCTACCTTTACATCGACCCCGGTATCGCCTTCGGCACCGAGCGCAGCGTGGAGATGCTGCTGGTCTGCATGATCGGCGGCGCGGGCACCGTGCTCGGGCCGATCCTCGGCGCCATCCTGCTGCACGCCATCGCCGACACCGCGAGACTGTGGATCGACCTGCCGGGCGTCGCGCCCATGCTCTACGGCGTGGTCCTGCTGATCGCGGTCTGGCTCCTGCCCGGCGGCGTCGTGGCCCTGCGGACGCGCCTCGACCGTGGGTGAAGCCCTGCTCCAGGTGCGCGGCCTGTCGAAACGCTTCGGCGGCCTGCGCGCAGTCCACGACGTCGCCATCGACGTGCCGCAAGGCGCCATCACCGCCCTGATCGGCCCCAACGGGGCGGGAAAGACCACCACCTTCGCCATGATCGCGGGCTTCGTGCGCCCCGATTCGGGCAGCGTGCGCTTTGCCGGCGACGACCTCACAGGGTGGCGGGCGGACCGGATCGCCGCACGCGGCATGGTGCGGACCTTCCAGATCACGCAGCCTTTCGCCGGCCTCTCGGTCATGGAGAACATCCGCGTCGGCGCCTTCCTGCGCGAGCCATTGCCCGCCGCCGCCGAACGCCTTGCCCGTGAGATCGGGACCCGTCTCGGCCTCGGCCCGATGCTCGACCGCCAAGCTGCCGCCCTCACCGTCGCCGGCCGCAAGCGGCTCGAGATCGCCCGCGCCTTGGCCACGCGCCCGCGTCTGCTGCTGCTCGACGAGGTGATGGCGGGTCTCAACCCCGCGGAGCTGAACGAGATCGTGGCGCTGATCCGCGCGGTCCATGCCAGCGGCGTGACCATCCTGCTGATCGAGCACATCATGCAGGCTGTGGTTGCCCTGGCGGCAGATGCCTTCGTGCTGGCCGAGGGGGTGCTGATCGCCCACGGCACCCCGCGCGAGATCGCCGCCGACCCGCGCGTGATCGAAGCCTATCTTGGCCAAGGCGCCGCCGCCCGCATGGCGTGGCATGGCTGAACCGCTGCTCGAAGTGCGCGGCCTCGCCGCCGGCTACGGCCCGTTCCAGGTGTTGCACGGCATCGACATCGAGGTCCGCGTCGGTGAAATCGTGGCCGTGCTCGGCGCGAACGGCGTCGGCAAGACGACACTCAATCGCGCGCTCTCAGGCCTCATCCCTGCCCGCGCGGGCACCATCATGTTCGCCGGCAGGGACATTACCCTTGGCCGGCACGATGCCATCGTGCGCGCGGGCCTGATCCATGTGCCGGAGGGCCGCCGCGTGTTCCCCGATCTCTCGGTGCGCGAGAACCTCCTGCTCGGCGCCTATCTGCGCGGCCGTGCGACGCGGGACGCCAGCATGGAGCGGGTGCTCGGCATCTTCCCCCGCTTGCGCGAGCGCCTGCGCCAGCACGCCGGCTCGCTCAGCGGCGGCGAGCAGCAGATGCTGGCGATCGGCCGCGGCCTGATGGCGAATCCGACGCTGCTGATCCTCGATGAGCCCTCGCTTGGCCTCTCTCCCTTGCTCACCGAGGAACTGTTCACGCTGATCACCCGGCTGCATGCCGAGGGGCTGTCGATCCTGCTGGTCGAGCAGAACGTGATGCAGAGCCTCGCCATCGCCGGCCGGGCCTATGTCATCGAGCACGGCCGCGTGGCACTCTGCGGCCCGGCGGCGAGTCTCGCCGAGGACCCGCGGCTGCGCGCCGCCTATCTGGGACTGTAGATGATCAACATCAAACGCACCGTCATGGGCCGTCCGCGGCTGTTCGCGGCGATCGTCATCGGGCTTCTCGCCTATCTGCTGTTCCCCGGCCAACCGCGCCAGCTCACGCGCGGCATCATCAGTTGGGACATCGGGTGCGCCGCCTACCTGATGCTGATCGCGGCGATGTTCACCACCCAGAAGCAAGCGAGCATCGCGGCCGACGCGGAGCGGCAGGAGGAAGGCGAATGGACCATCTTCTGGTTCACCGTCGCTGGAACCTTCGCCAGTTTCGCCGCCATAATCGGCGAGTTTTCCGTCTCGAAGGATTTGCCGGCGTCGGTTCGCGGCGAGCATGTCGCACTCGTGGCGGCCACGCTACTGCTGTCGTGGCTGATGACGCACACGCTGTTCGCGCTGCGCTACGCGCACGAATACTACGAGCGCGCGCCTGACGGCGTCACCTTCACCAGAGGAATCGAATTCCCCGGCGGCGAAGCTCCCGATTACTGGGATTTCTTCTACTTCGCCGTGGTACTGGGCATGACGTTCCAGGTATCCGACGTCCAGATCACGGTGCGCAAGTTTCGTCGACTGGCCACCGCCCATGGGCTGCTGGGATTCCTGTTCAACACCGTGATCCTGGCGCTATCGGTGAACATCGGCGCCAGCCTGCTGTAGTCAGAACTTCTCGACGAAGGGCCGGACATCGATCTCCTGCGTCCAGGCGGAGCGCGGCTGCGCGTGCAAGGCCGCGTAGGCGTCGGCGATGTCCACCGGGTCGAGCTGCGTCTCGGCCGACGCCCCCGCGTCGCCGATGCCACCGTCGATGACGACATGCGCCACATGCACGCCGCGCGGCCCAAGGTCGCGCGCCATGCTCTGCGCCACCGCCCGCAACCCGAATTTCTGGGCGGCGAAGGCGGTCGATTTCGCGTTGCCCTTCAAGCTCGCGGTGGCGCCTGTGAACAGGATCGTGCCCGCGCCCCGCTCCACCATGGGCCGGGCCGCCGCCTGCCCGACATGGAAGCCGGCGAGGCACCCCACGCGCCACGCCTGTTCGAACTCCGCCGGCGTCACCTCGAGGATGCCGCCGGGGCGGCGCGCGCTCGCGTTGAATATTGCGCAAACGACCGGCCCCAGCGAGGCTTCGGCATACGCGAACGCCGCATCGACCGCCGCAGCATCCGTAAGATCGCACGGCCGCGCGGACACGTTGGCACCCGCGGCCGCCACCAGCCGTTCGAGCTGGTCGGGACGCCGCGCCAGCATCAGCACCCGAAATCCATCCGCCGCGAAACGCTTCGCCAGGGCGAGCCCGAGCTTCGGCCCGGCCCCCGCCACCACCACGCTGCCTCGCACTGCCATGATCCTCTCCTACCTCGCCGCCTCGGCCAGAACATGCCCGATATCGCCCTCGCACGACACGCCTACCGCGTAGCGGCTATGCCACAGCGCGTAGAACAACAGGCTCCATGCCGGTTGGGGAGCGACCTCGGCGCCGGCGAACGCCGCCGCGACGCGATCCGGCGGCATGATCGCCGCCACGCCCGGCTGGGCCGCCACCTGGCGGCCGAGGGCCGCGCCACGCGCCTGCATCCATGCGCCGACCGGCGGCTTGAACCCCTTTTTGCGCGCCCACGCGCCAGCCTCGGGAAACGCTCCCGCCAGCCATTCGCGCAGCAGCAGCTTGCCCATCCTCATGCCCGCCTTGCGACGATCCGGCAGCAGGAACGCGAATTGCGCCACCAGGGGATCGAGGAACGGCGTGCGCCCCTCCACCCCATGCACCATGAGGCAGCGATCCAGCTTGGTCAGCAGGTCGTTAGGCAGCCATTCCGCCACATCCACCGCCTGCGCCGCCTGCATCGGGGTTCGATCGTCGATCGCCGCCTCGGCTTGGGCGAGCCCGTCGCGCCAGCCATCGAGCGAGGGGAGTTCGCCGAACAGGCCCGAGGCACGTGGCCTGCGGCTCAGCCAGCGCCATGGCGCGAGTTGCTTGCGGTAGCGGCTGTAGCCGCCGAGCAGTTCGTCCGCGCCCTCGCCGCACAGCGTCACCTTCAGCCCGCCGGCGGCGGCCGCCTGCCCCAGCATCCAGGTCGGCAGCACGGCGGCGTCCGCCGTCGGGTCGTCGATGGCCGCCGCGATGCGCGGGGCGAGGGTCCAGAATTCGGCCTCGCCCATCGCCACGCGATGACAATCGGCCCCCTGGATCGCCGCCAGCCGCAGCGCCTCGTGGCTCTCGTCCACCGCCCCGGCATTCTCCCAGCCGGCGGTGAGCGCCTGGATGCGGCCGCCGGTGGCGCGCCGCATCAGCGCCAGCAGCGACGCGGAATCGACGCCGCCGGACAGGAACAGCCCATACGGCACATCGGCCCGCAGATGCGCGGCCACGCTGTTGAGCAGCACCGCGTCGAGCTCCTTGAGCGGATCATGCGCCGGACGGGGCCTTCCCGCCGGAAGGGCCGCGATCCGCCGCCGCTCGACGATCTCCCCGCGCTCGATCACCAGCGTCTCGCCCGGCAGCACCCGCTCGATGCCAGGGAAGATCGTCGCCGCCCCGGTGGTGAATTTCAGTTGCAACAGTTCCGCCGCGCGGACCGGGTCGATGGTCACCGGCCTGGTGTGGCAGGCCAGCAGCGCCTGCGGCTCCGAGGCAAACGCCAGCATCGCGTCGGTCGCCAGCACGTAAAGCGGCTTGATGCCGAACGGGTCGCGCGACAGCACCAGCCGGCCGCGCGCCGGGTCGTGGATGGCGATGGCGTACATGCCGCGCAGACGCTCCGCGAAACCCACGCCGTGACGCGCATACAGATACACTGCCGGCTCGCAATCCGAATGGGTGCTGAACGCCGTGTCGTCCATGGCCGCACGCAGATCGGGGTCGTTGTAGATTTCGCCGTTCGCCACCAGCGCCGGCCCGCCCGGCCCATGCGCGAACAGCGGCTGGTCGCCGGTCGCCAGATCCATGATCGCCAGCCGCAGATGCACGAGCCCGGTATCGCCCCGCACAAGCCGCCTTACGCCATCGGGGCCACGATGCGCGATCGCCGATTCCATCGCGTCGAGCAACCCCCGCGCGGGAGCGCTGCCGTCGCGTGTCATGATCCCGGCGATTCCGCACATGCGGCCGCTCTACACCCCCTGACGCCGCCAGCCAATTGCCGTGCTATGCGGCGGATCATGCGTATCCTGTTCGTCACCTCCAACCGGATCGGCGACGCCGTGCTCTCGACCGGCCTGCTCGATCACCTGATCCGCACCTATCCGGCATGCCGCATCACCGTGGTCTGCGGCCCGGTGGCGGAAGGCGTGTTCGCGCGCATGCCGAACCGCGTGCGGACCATCGCCATGGAGAAGCGGCGCTTCGGCCTGCACTGGCTGCCGCTATGGGCCGCCTCCGTCGGCACCAGATGGGACCTCGTGGTCGATATCCGCGCCTCCGGCCTGTCCTACCTGGTGCCGACGCGAAGGCGCGCGGTGATGCGCAAGCGGCCCGGCCACAAGACCGCGCAACTCGCCGACTTGCTCAAACTCTCGCCGCCGCCGCTGCCGGTCGCCTGGACCGCTGCCGAGGACCACGCCGTGGCGACGCGGCTGCTGCCGGATGGGCCGCCGATCGTGGCGCTGGGTCCGACCGCCAACTGGGACGGCAAGGTCTGGCCCCCCGAGCGTTTCGCGGCGCTGTTTCACGCCTTGGCGGCCGGCCCCCTTCCGCGCGCGCGCGCCGCGATCCTCGCGGGACCGGGCGAGCAGGAACGCGCCATGGCGGCCCCGCTCCTGGCACTGCTGCCCGACGCCATCGACCTCATCGGACACCTGACGCTCCCCGAGGCCGCCGCGTGCCTGCGACGCACCCGCCTTTTCGTGGGCAACGATTCGGGCCTCATGCACCTCGCCGCATCTGCGGGCACGCCCACGCTCGGCCTGTTCGGCCCCACGCCCGCCGCCGAATACGCACCCGCCGGTCGCCGCACGGCCGTCGCCGCGTCCCCCAGCGCGCGCATGGCCGATCTGACCGTGGAGGCCGCTCTGCGCGCCGCCGAAGGCCTGCTCGAATGAGTCCGCCACGCGTCGCGCATGTCATGGCCGGAGCCGCCGAAGGGGGGGCCGAGCTGTTTTTCGAGCGTCTTTGCGTCGCCTCGCACGAAGCCGGCGACCCCATCCTGCCCGTCATCCGCCGCAACCGCGCCCGCGCCGGCCGCCTGCGTCGCGCGGGAATGGAGCCGGTCGAACTCCGCTTCGGCACGGCGCTGGACATCGTGACCCGTCCCCGGCTGCGCCGGGCGCTGCGCGATTTCGCGCCCGCCATCGCCATCGCCTGGATGAACCGTGCCAATCAGCACATGCCGGCCGGGCCCTGGACCCGCGTGGGCCGCCTCGGCGGCTATTACGACCTCCGCTACTACAAAGGCTGCGACCACCTGATCGGCAACACGCGCGGCATCGTCGATTGGCTACGTACGCAGGGCTGGCCCGAAGCGCGCACGCATTATCTGCCCAATTTCGTCGATGATTTCGCCGAGACGTCGCCCGCTTCCCGCGCGGCGCTGGGCCTGCCTGCCGCCGGGCGGTTGCTGCTTGGCCTGGGCCGGCTTCACACCGACAAGGGTTTCGACATCGCCATCCGCGCATTGGCGGGCCTGCCCGGCACGATCCTGGCCATCGCCGGCAGCGGGCCGGAACGCGAGGCCTTGCAGCGCCTCGCCTGCGCCGAAGGCGTGGCAGGCCGGGTTCACTTCCTCGGCTGGCGCGACGACGCGGGTGCGTTGCTGAAGGCCGCCGATCTGTTCGTGTGCTCCTCACGCGTCGAACCGCTCGGCAATATGGTCATCGAGGCCTGGTCCGCCGGATGCCCCCTCGTGGCGCTCGCGGCCGATGGCCCGCGCGAGCTGATCGTGGACGGCGCGGACGGATTGGTGACACCCTTGGAGGACGCTGCCGCCCTGGCCGGCGCGATCGAGCGTATCCTGGAGGACGCCCCCCTTGCCGCCCGATTGGCCGCCGCCGGACGGCAACGCTTCACCCGCGACTTCGCCAAGGCGCCGGTTCTCGCGGGCTGGCGCTCCTGGCTCGCTTGGCTCGCTACATCGCCTGCGGCATGAGCTTGTCGAGGAACCGCCAATGCGGGTTCCGCCCGGTCCGGTCCATGCCCATGTTGGTGACCGTCATCAGCATGCCGCCATCATACAGGGGCACGATCTCGCGGATGCACCCCGCCGCCTCGAGCTGCCGCAGCGCGTCGCGCACCTCCTCGGCCGTCGCCTTCAGCCCCGAGCGCCGCAGCGCCGCCGACAGGTCCGCCTGCCGCCGCTTGCTTTTGGACGCCATGATCACGAAGGATTCGAGCAGCGAGTCGCACAGATTGTCACGGTCCATGCCATCCATATGGCCAAGGTCGCCATCATCGGCGAGACTGCCAGATGCAGTGTTGTCGGCGCCAAATGCCCTCTGATCGTGTTCACGCTCAAGCATTGCACTCTCCCCGTCGAACAGGCCTGACTGAGGCTGCTCTGATGCAAAGCAGTTTCGTCACTGAGGTGCCCGTGAAGCCAGTCAGGGCACATACCTAGAAGCCAGCTAACGGTAATTCACGGTCGATCATTGTTTCGTAATGATCCGGCCTCCGGTCAACCCAGCCCAGCCTGAAGTCCCAACCGAACCACGTCCACGATCCCGCGGCATTCCAGCTTCACCATCAGATTGCCGCGGTGGATTTCGACCGTGCGCGGGCTGATGCCCAACCTGTGGGCGACGACCTTGTTGGGATGCCCCTGCACGATGCAGGTCAACACATCGCGCTCGCGAGACGTCAGGGTCGCGAGCTTAGCCTGGGCAATCTCGCGCGTCTTGGCCGGAGGGCGGCCATCGAGCGCCGAGTTCATCGCCGAAGTGACGGCGCGCAGCAAAACGTCCTCGTCGCAGGGTTTCTCGATGAGATCGATGGCGCCAGCCTTCATGACGCGCACGGCCAATCCCACATCGGCGGCACCCGACACCGCGACGACCGGAAGATGGATGCCCCGTTTCGACATGGCCTCCTGGACTGCCACCCCGTCCATGCCGGGCATCCGCAAATCGAGCAGCACACAGGACATCTCGAAAGCGTCGCTCGGACTCCCAGCGGCGGCGATCTGGTTCAGGAAGTCGATCCCCGACACGTACATGCGCACGACATAGCCGTACGAACGCAGCAGCATCGCAAGCGACCGCCGCACCGCCTCGTCATCATCGACGATATGCACCGTCATCACGCCCTCCGTCACGGCTCCTCCTTGACCGGCGCGCCCCGGTCCCACCATCCGGCCTGCGGCACGCGGATGCGGAACACCGTGCCACCGCCGGGTGCGGCCCCGGCCGACAGCACGCCCCCGTGCCCCTCCACGATCGTGCGGCAGATTGCCAGACCGATACCCATGCCGTCCGGCTTGGTGCTGACAAACGGCAGAAACAGCCGCTCGCCCAACTCGGGCGCAAGACCGGGCCCGTCATCGGTGACGGCGATCTCCACCGAGTCCGGACCGGCGCGGCAGCTCACGCGGACGACGCCAACGGTGGGAGGCACGAAGGCCTCCGCCGCGTTGCGGATCAGGTTCAGCAGCACCTGTTGCATCTGCGTCCGATCCAGGAGCGCCATGCACGGCTCGGCGTCCAGCACGACTTCGAGGCTGGCGGCGCCGTTGAAGCCGTCCGCCAGCGCCACCTCGCACGCCTCGCGAACGACTCCGCACGCATCCTCCAGCAGAAGCTCGGGTTCCCCACGCGCGACGAAGGCCACCAGGCGGCGGACGATGTCGGAGGCACGCCGGATCTGCGCCCCGGCATCATCGAGGCTGGCCCGCGCGGCGCCGCGTGCCGATGCCACGCCCCCATCCAGCATCCGCCCAGTGACGGCGATGAAGTTGGTCGCGGCGGCGAGGGGCTGATTCAGCTCGTGGGCGAGGCCAGTGGCCATGGCCCCCATGGCGCTCAACCGGGTGGCCCGCAGCAGATGCGCCTGCGCCTTCGCCAGCCGCCGCTCGCCGGCGCGCTCATCGGTCACGTCGCGGCCGACCACGACCACGCCGGACATCGCGCCCTCGATGTCCCGCCATGCCGAGCGCGTCAGGGCCACGTGGCGGATCGTGCCATCGGCACTCGGCCAATCGACCACCCCCACGCGGGTTTCCCCGGTCGCCAGCACCTTGCGTTCGATCATCTCCTCGGCCGCGGCGATGCTCGGCGGCAGGAAGTCCACGGCCCGTCGCCCGATCAGTTCCCAAGCCTCCCAACGCCGCGGCCCGCGCGCGCAGGCCGCGGCGTTGGCGAGCACGAGGGACAAATCCGTGTCCTTGACGTAAATGATATCGGCGGTGCCACGCACCACCGAGGCCAGCAGGTCATGCCCTGTGCAGGCCTCCAGCAGAGCTTCACGGGCCGCAGCGCCCCGACGCTCCAGCAGATCGTGCGCGACGAGAAGTCCCCGATGGATCGCCGCGATCTCGCGCAGCGACGCCCGTCCATTCGCCGCCTTGCGCGGCCCTGCTTCCTCCGCCAGATGCCCGACCCGCAGCACCACGCCGTCCAGCATCCGCGACAGGTGGCGGCCATAGATCAATGCGACTCCAAGCGATGCCGCGATGCCGATTGGGAGCGCCAGGCCGACGCTCAGGAAACGCGACGCGAGCGCGAGCGCGATACAGGTCCAGATCGCGCACACCGCACCGACGATGCCGATCACACAAAGACAGGCGCTCGGCGACCATTTCGGGGGCGGTGGCGCGCTCTCGGCTTCGCTGAGCCATTCAACGTCCTCGATGATTTGTCCTGAACCCCCGCCGGAGTTTATCCCTCACGCACCCGTGATCCGGCAAGGGGCTCGCCGGCAAACCCGCGTAACATCCTGGATTACGACGTTTTTCACGCGGCGTGACGGGCGGCGCGCACTATACCGAAAGCGTGTCCATCGCGCGCATCCGCTCATTCGCCTATTCGGGTATTGAGGCGATCCCGATCGAGGTGCAGGTCCAGATATCGCCTGGCCTGCCGGCCTTCCTTGTGGTCGGCCTCCCCGACAAGGCGGTGGGCGAGGCGCGCGAGCGGGTACGCGCGGCGCTCACGGCCATGGGGCTGTCGCTGCCGCCGCGCCGGGTGCTGATAAATCTCGCACCGGCCGACCTGCTCAAAGAAGGCAGCCATTTCGATCTGCCCATCGCGATCGCCGTGCTGGCCGCCATGGACGTGCTGCCACGCGACGAACTGGCCGAGTTCGCCGCCGTGGGCGAGTTGTCGCTCGACGGACGGCTCAACCCGGTGGCCGGCGTGCTGCCCGCGGCAATCGCCGCCTCGGCCGCCGACCTCGGGCTGGTCTGCCCGGCCGCCCAGGGCGGCGAGGCCGCATGGGCCGGTCGGATCGAGATTCTGGCCCCGCCGGACCTGCTCTCCCTCGTCAACCATTTTCGCGGGGTCCAGGTGCTGAGCCCACCTGAGACGGCCACCGCTATCGCAACCGGCAAGGGTCCGGACATGGCCGACGTGCGCGGGATGGAGAGCGCCAAGCGCGCGCTCGAAATCGCCGCCGCTGGTGGCCACAACCTGCTGCTGATCGGCCCGCCCGGCGCCGGCAAATCCATGCTCGCGGCCCGGCTGCCCGGATTGCTGCCGGACCTGTCCCCGCGCGAGGCGCTGGAGGTCAGCATGATCCACAGCGTCGCGGGCCTGCTCGATGGCGGACGGCTGGTGATGCGGCCACCCTTTCGCGAGCCGCACCACAGCGCCAGCCCAGCGGCGCTGACCGGCGGCGGCCAGCGTGCGAGGCCGGGCGAGGTAAGCCTCGCCCATCGCGGCGTGCTCTTCCTGGACGAGTTGCCGGAATTTCCGCGCCAGGCGCTGGAAGGGCTGCGGCAGCCGATGGAGAGCGGCCGCACCACGGTTGCCCGCGCCATGGCGCACATCACCTATCCCGCCCGCTTCCAGATGATAGCGGCGATGAACCCGTGCCGCTGCGGCTATCTGGGCGACGCCGCGCGCGAATGCAGCCGGGCGCCTCGCTGCGGCGAGGACTATCAGGGCAAGATCAGCGGCCCCATGCTCGACCGCATCGACCTCACGGTGGAGGTGATGCCGGTGCCGCCATCCGAACTGGCCCGCGCGCCCAGCGGCGAGGCGAGTGCCTGCGTCGCCGAACGCATCCGCAATGCCCGCGCCGCCCAGCGCGCGCGGGGAGCGGACGGCACGGGCGTCAACAACGCCGAGGCGGACGTCTCGGATTTCGCGCTCCATCCGGACGCGCGCGCTTTGGCCGAACAGGCCGCCGACCGGCTGCGCCTATCCGCCCGCGGCTACACCCGGGCGCTCCGCGTCGCCCGCAGCATCGCCGACCTCGCCGGGGTCGCGACAGTACGGCGGCAGGACGTGGCGGAGGCGCTGGCGTTCCGGCACCGCATGCCGGGACGCAATTTCTAAGAGTCCTCTCTGATTGGGGTTATTGGGGTCAAGCGGTATCTGCGGCTCACTGCTCCAGTTTTCGATTTTTCCGGTGGGTTGATCGTGTTCAGTCGCGCCCGTAGCCGCGTGGCGGTTCGATTTCGGCGAGATTGGT
>JANXTF010000025.1 GCA_025352565.1 Rhodospirillales bacterium
GAAACGCTTCGCCTTTCCCGCCCGCAATGCCTTAGCCGCGCGCCACCAAAAGAACATCGCCAGATCGGCCGATTGAGGCACTTTAGGGTACGCCGCCCAAAGCGCCATGGTGTAGCCGTCACCCAAGCTCTCCCGAAGAAATTTTGCACCCGTGAAAGGGGGGTTGCCCACAATGAAGTCTGCCATGGGCCAAGGGGCCTGCTTGCCTCCTACCGGCCTCAGCACGAGAATCTGGTCGGTCAAGTCCGGCACTTGCTCCCCGGTGATCGGGTGCAGGGTTGTGCGGCCGCCCCAGCGGGTGATGGGCCGGCCCGCGCCGTCGCGGTCCTCCTTCGTGCGGGTGTAGCTCAGCAATGCGTCGGCCTCGCGGATGGTGCGGAAGTCGCGCAGGATCGGCTCGGCCGGCGGTGCGCTGCCGTTGGTGCGGAAATGCCATTGCAGGTAGCCGATCCACAGCACCAGTTCCGCCACCGGAACGGCGCGCGGGTTCACGTCGAGGCCGAGGAACTGGTGCGGATCGACGGTGGCACCGGCGAGATCGAGCAGGCCGGAATCGCCGCGGGCGTAGCCGGCCAGCGTGTCCAGCACCTCGCCTTCCAGCCGCTTCATCAGTTCCAGCGTGACGTACAGGAAGTTGCCGGTGCCGCAGGCCGGGTCCAGCACGCGGACGGCGCAGAGGGCCGCGTGGAAGCCACGCACCAACGCGGCGGCGGCCGCGGGGTCGTTGGCCTTCATGGCGTCGTCCGCCGCCGCGCGCACCCCGTCCCAGTCGGCCCGCAGCGGTTCCATGACGGTGGGCAGCACCAGGCGTTCGACGAAGGGGCGGGGGGTGAACTGGGCGCCGAGGCGGCCGCGCTCCTTCCGGTCCAGGGCGTTCTCCAGCAGCGTGCCGAAGATCGCCGGTTCCACGTCCGCCCAGTTCTTGCCGGCGGCCAGGATCAGCAAGGCCAGTTCGTCCTCCGTCACCGGCAGCGGGTCGATGCCGCCATGCACCCCGGCGCGGAACAGGCCGCCGTTGAACCGCAGCAACGTCGCGGCCAGGGCCGCCGAGAAGCCGCCCGCGTTCATCGTCCGCCATAGGTCCGCGACCAGGCCCACGAAGGCGGGGAGATTGCCTTGGCAGCGGCGCAGCAGGTCGGAGAAGCTGGTGCGCTCGGGCAGCAGCCCGACCGATTGGGCGAACATGCAGAAGATGCAGCGCATGAGGAAGGTGGCGACGGGTTGCGGGGTGTATCGGGGCTTGGCCTGCGTGCCCTCCAGGGCCGTGACCAGCCTGGCGAGCAGGGCGGCGATGTCGCGCGTCACCTCGGCGCGGCGCAGCGCGGGGTCGAGCGCCTTGGGGTCGAGCCACACGGCGCGCAGCCTGTCCCGCACCTCGGGCTGGCGCAGGTCCGGCAGATAGAGGCGGAAACGCTCGCGGTCGGGAAACTGGGCGTAGTGCTTGCCGGTGCCGGAGAAGTCGGCATAGAGGTCGAGGCAGAACCCCACGTCGCAGACGATCAGGAACGGCGGCCAGCCTTCTTCCCGCGGCAAGTCGCGGGCGTAGCCCTCCGCCTGCCCCTTGGCCTGTTGCATGTGCCGGACCCATGCCGGGGTGTTGCGGACATTGGCCCGGCGCTGGGCATCGGTTTCGCCGGTGAGCAGGCTTGTTTGGCGGTAGGCCGAACTGCCCTGCTTGGTTTCGCACACGAAGCAGTCGCGGCGGTAGAGGTCGATTCGCAGGATGGCGGTGCCGCCGTCCGCATTGTGGTGGATGACGTTGCGCTCGAACCGATAGTCGCCGATGCCGCCCACGGCTGGGTCCGGCCGACACACGCCGAGCACGTCGCATAGCTCGGATATGAACAGATGGCCGTTCGCCCGCTCCGCCATCGCGGTGCCATCCCAGCGGGCGATGAATTTATCCGCAAGGATGTCGGTGGGAGCGGGATCGGGGGCAGTAGGCACGGGACCGAGTGCAGCACGGTCCGGGGTGGGTGTCACCCCCGCGACGCAATCGTCGGTTACGCCCGCTCCAGCCGGCCTTCCGTCCAAAGCTGTCGTGCCAATTGACGTTGGACCTTGCCACTCGTCGTCTTCGGCAGCGTCGCGGGGCGGATCAGGGCGATGTCGTGAACCGCGATCTCGTGCTCGGTTGCGACCGCCTCCCGAATCCGCGCGACGATCTCGTCGAGATCGAGATTCTTCCGGTGCGTGCGCTCGATTTCCTGCACCAGCACCAGCTTCTCGACGCCCTGATCGTCCGCCACGGCGAACGCGGCACCCCAATCCCGCCGCAGCGCCGGATGCGCGTTCTGCACCGTCCGCTCGATGTCCTCCGGGTAGTGGTTGACGCCGCGGATGATGATGAGGTCCTTGATCCGCCCGGTGACGTAGAGCATGCCGCCATCGTCGAGGAACCCGAGGTCTCCGGTGCGCAGCCAGACCGCGCCGTCGCCGGCGATGCGGGCCCGGAAGGTCGCTTCGGTCGCCGCCGGATTGCGCCAGTAGCCCTGCGCGATATTGCGGCCGCTCGCCCAGATCTCGCCGATCGTGCGCGCGGGCAGCGGCCGCAGGCTCTCCGGATCGACGATCGCGGCGCGCTGCCCTGCTACGACGTGACCGCAGCCGACGATCGTTTGCGCGTCGCCGGCGAGGGTCGGCGCGCCGGCCCGCCCGCGTTTCAGAGACGCGCGGCTGACCGCGCGCGTGGTCGCGCCGTCGCCGCGCACGCCGCCGCTGACCAGCAACGTGGCCTCGGCCAGGCCGTACGCCGGATACATCGCGTCAGCCGCGAACCCGTAAGGCGCGAAGGTCGCGGCAAAGCGCGCGATCGTGTCGGCCCGCACCGGCTCGGCGGCATTCATCGCGATCCTGCACGAGGAGAGATCGATTCCCGCCATCAGCTCAGGACGGAAACGCGTCACGCACAGATCGTACGCGAAGTTCGGGGCGCTGGTGACCTCGGCACGGAACGTGCTGATCGCGCGCAGCCATTGCAACGGCCGTCGCATGAACGCGGCGGGCGCCATGAGCACCGACTGCGCGCCGACATAGAGCGGCTGCATGACTTGCATCATCAGCCCCATGTCGTGATAGAGCGGCACCCACCCGACGCTCGTCGACCGCGCCGTGTTGCGCAGGGCCACCCGAAGCATCTCGAAGTTGGCGAGCAGGTTGCCGTGGCCGACCATCACGCCCTTCGGCAGCGATGTTGAGCCCGACGTATATTGGAGCAACGCAATGTCGTCGCGACCCGGCGACGGCAGCGCGACACCGGGAATGTCACCGTCCTCCATCGCGTCGACGACAACCCAGGCGAGATCGCGGTGGAACCTCTCGATGACGTCCGGACGCGTCGCGGCGACCTCCGCGCTGGTCAGGGCGAGCCGGGGCGCGCAATCGGCGATGATCGCGGCGCTCGTGTCGCGCGCCGCGGTGCGGCGCGGCGGCATCAGCGGAACGGCGATGATCCCGGCGGCCAGACAGCCGAAGAACGCGACGACGAATTCGAGTCCGGGCAGGAACAGCAGCACCGCCCGATCGCCCGGTGAGGCCGTCTGAAGCAACCGCGCCGCGAGCGCGCGCGCGCGGCGGTCCAGCTCGGCGAAGGTGAGCGTGGTCTGCGCGTTCCCCCCCTCCGGCAGGAACACGAAGGCTTGTCGGTCGCCGTGCTCCGCGGCCCGCCGCGCCAGCAGCTCAACGAGCGAGTTGAGCGACGGCTGCGATCCGGACTGGAACAATCCGCGCGTCATGCGGATGCGCCCGACCCGCGACTCTCGTCGAACCGGCCGATGACGTAGCGCGCCAGGTCCGACACGCTCGGATGCTCGAACGCGATGTCCGATGCGAGCTCCAGGCCCGACCAGTCCTCCAGCGCCGCGACCAGAAACAACGACTCAGCCGAATCCAGACCGAGCCGGCTGAATGTGGCCTGGTGGTCGATCCGTCCGGGCGACAACTTCAGCGCGCGTGCCAGATACTGGCAGCACCAGTCCCGGACATCCGCTTCAGTCACGTCACTCCTGATTCTCGCCATCCTGCCTCCGGCTTTTGCCTGAAACTGTCATTGGCTCGCCGTCGCGGCCGGCCGAAGCGTGGCGATGATCCGGTCCTCGATTCCGCGCGCAAGGTTGTTCCGATAGTGCAAGCCGTCGAAGAAATTGCCCTGGTCCCGCGCATCGGCGCTGTCCGTGCGGAAATCGACAAAACCCCCGCGCGGCCGTCCGGCGCCGGTCTCGGCGAGCGCGCGCTTGCAGCGTGCCATGCGCGCCGCCGCCAGGCTGCCGGGTTCCGGCAGATAGCTCCGATACACAGGCGGCATGACCAGAATGACGGCGGTCTCGGGCCGCAAGCCGTCGATGGCCCGGCGCAGCGCGTCGATCCAGGGAAGGCTGGCCTCCGCTTGTGCGATTGTCAGCACAGTCGGAGCCGGTGGCAATCCACGGAATGCGAACCGGAATTCGGCGGAGTAGTCGGAATACCCGACGGGATCGGTCGGCCGCCGCAGGCCGAAAGCCAGCTGCATCCGCCAGACCGCGCGGTCGATGGTTTTCCCGTTGAAAAAATTGGCGAGGTAGTCGAGATCGTTGCCGTAGAGCCAGAACGGGAAAGGTTATTGCAGCGCAGGGGTTGGGTTCGGCGAGCACCAACTGTCGTCGATAACGAGAACCAGCGCTTCGGCGCGTGGATGCCGCGAGGTCACCCAATGGAGGACGGCGAGCTGTTCGCGCGGGCCGGTCCCCGGGATCGTCAGCTGCGTGAAGCTGAGACCCGTGCTCGCGTTCAGGCGATGCGGGTCGATAAGCTGGCCGGTGGAGTTGCCGAAGATCGCCGCATCGAACCGCGCATCGCGGCCGCGGCCGCGGCTGACGTTGGCCATACGTGGGTTGTGGTCGTCCACCCCGACGATGCCGAAATTGGGGAAGCGGGCGGCGTCATAGGGATCGATGAGGAGCAGCAACAGATAGAGCAGGCCACCGCCGCTGAAGAACGCCGCGCAGAACACGCGCAGCCATCGGCGAAACCGTTTGTCGGCACCCGCTTCGGTCCCGGCGCGCGGCTCAGAACTGGAAGTAGATGAAGTCATACGACTCATTTGCGCCAAGTTGAATCAGGATTGCAACGCCGATCAGGCCCAGCACCGCCGGGACGATCGGCCACGGGCTTGCGTTCAGGCGGCGGCACAACTCCTGCGAGGGCGGCAGCACCAGAGCGAGTACGGCGGCCGCACCGATGATCCACGTCTTGCCGGTCAATTTCACATCGGGCGGCACCGCAAGGCCTGCGTAAATATGCCAGGCCGCGTCGAGCGAAACGGCACGGAACATCACCACGGTCAGCAGGAAGAACACGATCGTCGCGGCCCAGCCGACCACGCGCGGCGGCGACCCGACCGATCGCCGCCATCCCAGCGCGAACACCATGGCCAGCCCTTGCAAGGCACCCCACAGCACGAAGGTCCAGCCGGCTCCATGCCAGAGGCCGCACAGCGCCATGGTCGTCACGAAGGCCAGCACGTATTGCGGGACGCTGTGCCGCGTGCCGTAAATCCGCATGTCCGCCAGCGGAAAGAACACGTAGTCGCGCAGGAATCGCGACAGCGTCATGTGCCAGCGCTGCCAGAACTCCAGGATGCTCGGCGCGCGGAACGGCGCATTGAAGTTGTACGGCAGTTGGATGCCGAACAGCAGTCCCAGGCCGATGGCCACGTCGGAGTAGCCGGCGAAGTCGAAAAAAATCTGCAATGCGAAACCGGGTGCGAGCCAGGCGCTGCCGTTCGTCACCGGGCCGACGGCGGCGGCGGCGTAGATCGGGTCGATGAGTTTTCCGATCGGGTCGCCGAGAAACACCTTTTCGGTCAGGCCGATGACGATGAATGTGACGCCGAGCGCGCAGCGGCGCTCCCAGCCCGGAGCGAACAGGCGTTGCCCGAATTGTTGCCCGACCTCCGACCAGCGCGCGAGCGGGCCCGCGATCGCCTGGGGAAAGAAGCAGATGTACAGGGCATAGCGGTCGAAGGACGTGAGTTGCGCGCGGCCGCGGCGCAGATCGACAAGATACATGATGTGGTGGAAGGTGAAGAAGCTGATGCCGAGCGGCAGCACGATGTCGAGCGGGGCGATCGCGGCGCCGCTGAGGGCTCCGGCGTTTTCGATGAAGAAGTTCGCGTATTTGAACACGCCAAGCAACGCGAGGTCGAAAACGATCGCGGCGGTGATGATCGTGCGTTTGCGGGTGGCCGCGAACGCACGTGCCGCAAGCCAGTTCACCACGATGGACCCGGCCAGCAGGATCAAGAAGCGTGGGTTCCACCAGCTATAGAATAGCAGGGAGAGCAGTACGAGCAGCGGAATGCGGAGGCGCGGGCGGTCGTCCACCAGGCTGCACGCGATAAATGCCAGGGGAAGGAAGCCCAGCAAAAACACATAACTGTTGAACAGCATCGATGACTGGAACCTCGATCGGATTGCGCCGTGCTGTTAGCGAACCCGATCGCCCTGGGCAAGGAAGGCGCTGCCCCACGGTCGCCGCGAACGCCGGGTCGAGCCTGGCAATCGCGGCGACCGTGGGGCCTGATCCTAGACCGAGTAGTACATCTCGAATTCGACGGGGTGCGGGGTGTGTTCGAACTTGTACACCTCGCTCCATTTCAGCTCGATATAGCTATCGATCTGGTCTTTGCCGAACACGTCGCCCGCGAGCAGGAACGCATGGTCGGCCGCCAGCGCGCCCAGGGCCTCGCGCAGGCTGCCGCACACTGTCGGGATGCCCTTCAGCTCCTCGGGCGGCAGGTCGTAAAGGTCCTTGTCCATCGGGTCGCCCGGATGGATCTTGTTGCGGATGCCGTCCATGCCGGCCATGCACAGCGCCGAGTAGGCGAGGTAGGGGTTGGCCGACGCATCCGGGAAGCGCACCTCGACCCGTTTGGCCTTCGGGCTGGTCGTGTAGGGGATGCGGCACGAGGCGGAACGGTTGCGGGCCGAGTAGGCCAGCAGCACGGGGGCCTCGAAGCCGGGGATCAGGCGCTTGTAGCTGTTGGTGCTGGGGTTGGTGAACGCGTTCAGCGCCTTGGCGTGCTTGATGACGCCGCCGATGAAATACAGGCACATCTCCGACAGGTCGGCGTAGCCGTTGCCCGCGAACAGCGGCTTGCCCGCCTTCCAGATGGAAAGATGCGTGTGCATGCCCGAGCCGTTGTCGCCATAGATCGGCTTGGGCATGAAGGTCGCGGTCTTGCCGTAGCTGTGGGCGACATTGTGGACGCAGTATTTGTAGATCTGCATCTGGTCGGCCATCGTCACCAGCGGGCCGAAGCGGGTGCCCAACTCGTGCTGACTTTGGGCCACCTCGTGATGGTGCTTCTCGATCGGCAGGCCCATCTCGCCCATGGTCGAGAGCATCTCGGCGCGCAGGTCGCTTTCGCTGTCCACCGGGGGGACGGGGAAGTAGCCGCCCTTGACGCCGGGGCGGTGGCCCATGTTACCCTCGGGGTAGTCGCGCATGTTCGAGGTCGGGCCCTCGATGCTGTCGATGTGGTAGCTGCCGAAATTG
>JANXTF010000035.1 GCA_025352565.1 Rhodospirillales bacterium
TCCAGCAGCGCCATCACCGTGGTCGGCGTCTCGACCGTGATGCTGTGGCCCTCGCGCGGACCCTTCGCGGTCACCACGCGTTCGGCGAACCCGATGGAAGCCTGCGCCTGCACGCGCGCGACCGGGCCGAGCAGGTTCACCCGGCCCCCACGCAATTTCAGGCCGGGAATTTCGAGTTCGTGTAGAAACGAACCATGCGAACCCAAATCGGCATCATCGGAGCGGGCCCAGCCGGGCTGTTCCTGGCGCACCTGCTGCACCGCGTGGGCATCGGGGCCATCAACCTGGAAAGCCGCAGCCGCGCCGACGTGGAAAGCACCATCCGCGCAGGCGTGCTGGAGCATTGGGTGGTCGAGCTGATGAACGAGCTTGGCATCGGCGAGCGCATGATGGCCGAGGCGCATTTCCATACCGGCATCACGCTGCAATGGAACGGCGCGCGCCACCATCTCGACATCGAGGGGCTCACCAACGGCAAGCGCGTCGCGGTTTATCCGCAGCACGAGGTGCTGAAAGACCTCATCGCCGCACGGCTGTCCCATGGCGGGGAGATCGTATTCGACGTGGGCGACACCGCGATCCGCGGCATCGACACGCAGACGCCCGCCATCGCCTTCCGCCGCGACCGCACCGGCGATCTCGAGACGCTGCATTGCGACTATGTGATCGGCGCCGACGGCTTTCACGGCCCAGGCCGTCAGGCGATCCCGCGCGGCCACCGCACCGAATACCAGAAGGTCTATCCCTTCGGCTGGCTCGGCATCCTCACCGAGGCGCCGCTGTCATGGCACGAGCTGATCTACGCCAACCAGGGCGACGGCTTCGCGCTGCTGAGCACGCGCTCGCCCGACGTGCAGCGCATGTACATCCAGTGCGACCCGACCGACGACATCGCCGCCTGGTCGGACGCGCGCATCTGGGAGCAGCTGCATGCGCGCCTCGGCACCAGCGATGGCTGGGCGCTGACGGAAGGCCGCATCTTTCAGAAGGGCATCATCCCGCTGCGTTCGTTCGTGTGCGAGCCGATGCAGTACGGCCGTCTGTTCCTCGCCGGAGACGCCGCCCACATCGTGCCGCCCACCGGGGCGAAGGGCCTCAACCTCGCGGTCGCCGACGTGATGGTGCTGTCGCGCGCGCTCGGGGCGCGTTACGCGCGCAACAGCCAGGAAGGCCTCGATCGCTACAGCGAGGTTTGCCTGCGCCGCATCTGGAAGGGCGAGCGTTTCTCGTGGTTCATGACCACGATGCTGCACCGGAACCACGACGAGAGCGACTTCGAGCGGCGTATCCATTTCGCCGACCTCGACCTCATCCGCACGCTGGATGCGGCGGCGCGGTCGGTGGCCGAAAACTACGTGGGATTGCCGTTCGACGCCTGATCGGGCCGTCACCGATCGCGGGCGGCCTTGAAGCCGGCCACGAAGCGGGCCAGCGTATCCGACGTCTCGCCGCGTCGGAGCATGACCTCGACCAGTTGGAATTTGCCGCGTGTCGCGTGCGCGCGTTCCAGCGCCGCCGCGAGTTCGCGCCTGCTGCGTACCCGATGGCCCTCGCCGCCCAGTGGCCCGGCCAGCTCGGAGAAGCGCCAGTCGTCGAGGTCGTTGAAGCCGCTCTCGGGCTGGAACACGCGCAGCATCTCCCAGCTGGCGTTGTTGAACACCACCACGATCGGGTCCCAGCCGTAGCGCCGGCAATTGCCCAGCTCGAAGCCGGTCATCTGGAACGCGCCGTCGCCCACCAGGATCAGCGGCCGCCCGCCGGCGGCGACGCACGCGCCCAGGCCGGCCGGCACGCCGTAGCCCATGCCGGCGTAATAGCCGGGCGCCACCAGGTCGGTGTTGGCGATCTCCATGGCGGTGAACAGGCAATCCCCCATGTCGGCGGCGATCGGCATGGGGCCGTGGCGGGCGAACAGATCGTTGATGGCGGCGGCGATGTCGGACGGGCCGATGGCCGCGTCGTCCACCGTGAGCGTGCTGGCCGGGCGGGGCGCGCGTGCCGCGCCGGCGGGGGCCGGCCGATCGGCGATGCGGGCGAGCAGCGCGTCGACCAGCCCGTCCAGCGGGATATGTGCGTAGGCGTGGTGGCCGATGCGGACTTCGCGGTTGATGGCGAGCATGGCGCGCCGCATGTCGATCTTGCGCCGGGAGACCGCGAAGTTGGTGTCCGACAGGATGACGCCGAGCAGCAGCAGCCCATCGGAGTTCTCCACCAGTTCGGTGATCCCGGCCTCCCCCGCCGCCCCCAGATAGGTGCCGCGCACCACGTCCGGGTGGGCGCTCAGCAGGCCGCGCCCCATGAAGGTCGTCACCACCGGCAGGCCGAGCGCGCGGGCGAGGGCGGCCACCTTGTCCTCGACGCCGTAGCGCCGCGTCTCGATGTCGACCATCAGCACGGGGCGTTCGGCGGCGGCGAGGCGGCCCAGGATTTCGCCGGCGCATTCCGCGAGCCCCGCCGGATCGACCGGGCTCGGCGGCAGCAGCTTCACGTCGGCGACCGGCACGCCCACCATGTCGCGCGGCAGCTCGATATACACCGGCAGCGAATACTCGCGGGCGCTGCGCAGCACGCGGGCGATGTCGGCGGGCGCGCGGGCCGGGTCGTCCAATATGGCCTGGTCGCAGGTGATCTCGCGGAAGATGCGCGATTGCGTGTCCACCGCGCGGGACATGTGATGCAATTGCCATCCCGCCGCGCGTTCGGCGACGCCGGGGGCGCCGGACACCACCACGACCGGCGAGCGTTCGGCATAGGCGCCGGCCACCGGGTTCACGAGGTTGAAGGCGCCGGCACCCCAGGTGGCGACCGCGACCGAGATGGTGCCATGGAAGCGCGCGGCCGCGTCGGCGGCGAACCCCACGGCCGGTTCGTGGCTGAGCGTGTAGAAGGGGAGCGTGCCGCTTTCCTCGATGACCTTGAAGAACGGCAGCACGAAATCGCCGGGGATGCCGAATATCTCGCGGGCGCCGTGCGCCTTCAGCGCGTCGATGAGGGCGCGTCCGAGTGTCGGCATGGCTGGACCCCGATCGAGAGGGCGGGAATTGGTCGGAGTAAGAGGATTCGAACCTCCGGCCCCTGCGTCCCGAACACAGTGCTCTACCAGGCTGAGCTATACTCCGACCGAGCGCGCCGTATAGACCGCGCCGTCGGGGACTTCAAGCGCCTCTCAGCTCGGCCATCGCCGACGTTTCGGGCACGTTCTGGGCGCGGAGCCAGTCGAGCGCCGCCGGCACGCCGCGGCGGACGTCGTACAGCGCGCGGATGTCGGGGCGGGCGAACCCCATGGCGATGGCGCCCTCGATGGTTGCCAGCAACGGGCCGGCGGCGCCGTGGACGTCGCAGATCAGCACCGGCTTGTCGTGCAGCTTGAGCTGGCGCCAGGTGAGTATCTCGAAGGTCTCGTCCAGCGTGCCGAGGCCGCCGGCGAACGAGATGAAGGCGTCCGACAGCTCGAACATACGCCGTTTGCGGGTGTGCATGTCGGGGGTCACGATCAGCTCTGAGATGTCGTCATGCGCCACCTCGCGGCGGGTGAGGAAATCGGGGATGACGCCGATCACGGTGCCGCCGGCCTGGACCGCCGCGTCCGCCACCTCGCCCATGAGCCCCACGCGCCCGCCGCCATAGATCAGCCGCATCCCGGCCAGGGCGATGCCGTGGCCGAGTGCGCGGGCGGCCTCGGTGAAATGGGCCGCGTTGCCGGTGCTGGCCCCGCAGAAGACGGCGACGGAACGGATCGACGGCATGGCATCTCCAGAAAATCACGAAATTCAGCGTGCGCGACGGCGCGGCGCCCGATAGCATTCATAGCCCTTACCAAGCCGGGGCGGTTCGCGCACGGCTGAACAGGCGACTCACAGGAGCATACGGCGCATGGTTCTCTCTCGTTTCTGTCTTCGTGCCGGCGTGGCCGTGGCCCTCATGGCGGGCGCCGCCGGCCTTGCCCGCGCGGATGTGAACTCCCCGCTGCCGGGCACGCCGGACGAGATCATCGTCTTCCGCAAGGCCAACTACAAATGGATGGGCGACACCTTCGGCGACATGAAGAAGGCAATCGAGTCGGGGGCGGACGTGACGCCGTTCGCGGCCAAGGCCAACGATATGGCGACGTGGGCGAAGCGAATACCGACGGTATTCCCGGTTGGCTCGGAAACTGGCCACGAGACCAAGGCGCTGCCCACCATCTGGAGCAACCGCGCCGTGTTCGAGGAGCGCGCGGCGGCGCTGGGCACGGCGGCGGCCAAGCTGTCGACCGTCGCGGCCACCGGCGACAAGGTCGCTTTCGCCGACCAATACAAGGTGGCAGGCGCCGCTTGCGGCGCCTGCCACCGCGATTTCCGCGCGCGGTAGGGCGCGCGGTCGGTCGGCTGGGCGCGCGACAGGCTAGGCGCGCGTCGCGACCGCCCATACGACGAGGGCGCTCGCCGCCAGGATGGCCAGGGCCAGCAGGGAGCTGGCCATCCGCGGCGCCGGCGTGGCCGCCGGCAGGCGTTTCTTGCCGGTGAGCATCGGGCGGACCAGATTCTGCTTCTTCACCACGGCGTACAGCACCACCACCCCGACATGCACGGCGATGGTGCCGAGCAGCACCCAAAAGAGGATGCCGTGCAGGCCCGAGAGCCGGTCGCTCAGGTCCTTGGGGACGTGTTTGGCGAGCGGCCCCTCCGTGGCGCCGTCATCGTTGGAGAACAGGCCGGTGCCGATCTGGGCCGCGAGCAGCAGCAGCATCAGCAGCACCATCCAGCCGCCGGCGGCGTTGTGGCCCACCTCGGTGTCCGGCGCGCGGCGGGTGAATTCCGCGAGGTGGCGCATGCCCGCGAGCGGGCTGCGGAGGAAGCGGGCGAAGCGGGAGGTTTCGCTGCCGACGAAGCCCCAGACGATGCGGAACAGCAGCAGCGTGAGCACGGTGTAGCCGGACAGGAGGTGCAGCTCCATCCAGTTCGCCTGGACGCTGACATAGCTGAACACGATCAGCAGCACGATCGCCCAGTGGAACAGCCGCGTCGGCGCGTCCCAGACTCGCATCGGCAGCTGCATGGGTTGGGTAAAACTGCGTAACGCCATCGTCGTGCTCCGTGCTGCTCGGTCCTCATGAAGCACATCGCGGCCGTCGTGCAAGCCGACGTTGCGGTTATGTCAAGCGCGTTCTATCGTCACAATTGTGTCAGAATCGCCTCAAGGGCCACATCCGTCCAAGCCGCGCCCCTTCTTCTCCCGCCCGACGGTCCTCACCGGGGCGGTGATGGCCAGCATCGTCGTCGCGCTGTGGATCGGGGTCCGGGAGGACGACCGCAAGCACGTCGTGGCGGCGTTGCCGACCATGCCCGTCGCGGCCCCGCAGGCGCCGGCCATCGCCGCGCCGCCGGTTGCGGCGGCTCCCAGCTTCGACATCGTGCGCGTCTCGCCTCAGGGCGATGCGGTGGTCGCCGGTCGGGCGGCGCCCGGCGCCAGCGTCACTGTCACCGATAACGGCCAGGAGGTCGGCCGGGCGGAAGCGAACAGCGCGGGGCAGTTCGTCATCATCCCCGATCGCGCCCTGCCCGCCGGCGGGCAGGAACTGAGCCTCACCGCCCGCACCCCGGACGGCAAAACGGCGATGGCGGAGGCGCCGGTTCTGGTCGTGGTGCCGGAGCGGCCGCCGGTCGCCGTCGCCGTGCCCCCATCGGCACCCGCCGCTCCATCGGCACCCGTCGCCCCATCGGCACCCGTCGCCCCGGCGACGGCGTTCGCGCTGCTCACCCCGCCGGTCGGCGCGCCCCGGCTGTTGCAGGCACCGGGGCCGCCGGAGGATGGCGGACCCACGACGAAATTCGGGCTGGACGTCATCGACTATACCGAGCATGGCGCGATCCGCTTCGCCGGCAACGCCCCCGCGGGGGCCTCGGTGCGGCTCTATGTCGATAACCGCCCGCTGGGCGACGCGGTCGCCGATGCCAACCGGCGTTGGGTGCTGGTGCCGCCAAGCGACGTGACGCCGGGCAACCATCGGGTGCGGGTGGACCTTCTGGGTGCCAGGGGCCAGGTCGCGTCACGGGTGGAGCTGCCGTTCGAGCGCGCGGTCCTGAGTGCCGTGGAACTCGCCGGCGCCCATGTGGTGGTGCAGCCGCGCCAGAATCTGTGGCGCATCGCGCGCCGGGCGTATGGGCAGGGCGTGCGCTACACCGTGATCTACCAGGCCAACCAGGACCAGATACGCAACCCGGACCTGATCTATCCTGGCCAGGTGTTCAGCATCCCACGCGACCCGGCGCGCTAGACTGCCGCTTGCCCGCCTCGCGTGGGCTCCCCATAACCCGGCTAGTCTTTCCAGGAACCTGAACCACCATGGCGCTCATGGCCTCCCTCAAGCTGGTGCTCGCACCGCCCCATTCGGCCGGGCGGCCGTTCATCGCGCTCGGTGCCGTGGCCGTCGTGGTGGGCCTGTTGGTGGCGCATTGGCTGGCCTGGGTCGGCCTCGCCTTCACCCTGTTCAGCCTGTATTTCTTCCGCGACCCGGAGCGCGTGGCGCCCGGGCGGCCCGGATTGGTGATCGCGCCGGCGGACGGGCATATCGTGTCGGTCGAACCCGCCATCCCGCCCGCGGAACTCGGCCTGGGCGACGCGCCGCGCTGGCGGGTGGCGATCTTCCTGTCGGTGCTCGACGTGCATGTGAACCGCATGCCGGTCGATGGCGTGGTGACGCGCATCGCCTACCGCCACGGCAAATTCCTCAACGCCAGCCTCGACAAGGCCAGCACCGACAACGAGCGCAACGCGCTGGCGATCCGCCTGCCGGACGGGCGCGACGTGGCGGTGGTGCAGATCGCGGGGCTGATCGCGCGGCGCATATTGTGCGACGCGCGCGAAGGCGGGGCCGCCGTGGCCGGTGCCCGCTTCGGCATCATCCGCTTCGGCAGCCGCACCGATACCTACCTGCCCGAGGGCGTGCGGCCGCTGGTGGCGGTGGGACAGACCATGATCGGCGGCGAGACGGTCATGGCGGATCTGCTGGCATGAGCGGTCCCGGGCAAAAAAGCACCTACCGCTTCAAAGGCCGCTTCGGCCGCCGCCGGCCACGCTTCAGCGGCCTTTCGTTCAACCGCATGATCCCGAACCTGCTGACCATGCTCGGGCTCTGCGCGGGCCTCACCTCCATGCGGTTCGCGCTCGACGGACGGTTCGGGTCGGCGGCCATCGCGATCATCGTGGCGGCCTGCATCGATGGGCTGGACGGGCGCATCGCGCGGCTGCTCAAGGCCACGTCGCGCTTCGGCGCCGAATTCGACAGTCTGGCCGATTTTCTGTGCTTCGGCGTGGCGCCGGCATTCGTGTTGTACCTGTGGTCGCTGCAGACGGCACATGGCTACGGGTTCATGCCGTGCATCATGTTCTCGGTGTGCATGGCGCTGCGGCTGGCGCGCTTCAACGCCGCACTTGATGCCCCGCACCCGGCCTACACCTATAATTTCTTCACCGGCGTCCCGGCGCCGGCCGGTGCGGGCCTTGCCTTGTTTCCGCTGTTCCTGGGGCTCGAGGCCCGCGCGCTGAACCTGCCCTGGCTGCACGACGTGGCGGTGTTCCCGCCGCTCAACGCGGTGGTGCTGATCGGCACGGCGGTGCTGCTGGTTTCCACCATCCGGGTGTGGAACTTCAAGAACTTCAAGGTGCCGTCGCAGTACGTGCTGCCGGTTCTGCTGGGCACAGGCCTCGTCGCGGCCCTATTGGTGGCCGACCCGTGGGGCGGTTTCGCGGCGCTCGGCATCGCCTATATCGCCATGCTGCCGTTCAGCCAACGCAGCTTCCGCCGGCTGCGGGGAGCAGCGGAGGGCGCGTCCGCCTGAACGGCTGGCCGGCGCCTCAAGCCTCGCGATACCCCAGCAGCATAAGCCCGATCAGCACGAACGCCACGGGCCAGGCCCAGCCGGCGACGCGGCTCCCCGGCGGGTCCAGCCGGAGTTCCAGCCACCGCGCCCAGCCGGCCCAGATGGCGGTCAGCGCCAGCGGCGTGTGAGTCAACTCGATCAGCAGCGCGTCCTTGACGTTGGCGATGGCGTGGCTGTGGGTGAGCAGGGCCGCGCCGCCGATGGCGGTCACGAGAGGAAACACGAGCGCGGCGCGGCGGCCGGGCATACGGCCGGTGCGGACGCGCCACTCGAACACGCCAAAGATCACCGTCAGCGCCACGAAGAAGCGGTGCTGCGCCACCTCGGGGTCGCGCAGGCTGGCGAGGATGCCCTCCGTGCCGAGCGGCCAGACTTCCGGGTCCGAGCGCAGGAACAGGAAGGCGGCGAGGCCCAGGAACATCAGCGGCCAATGCCGCGCCCAGCGTCCGCCCGCCCGGTTGACCAACGCGAGACCGCCGATCAGCACCACGAACAGCCCGGCCCAATGGTGGTTGTACTCGGACCATTCGATGTCGGCCGCGTTGCGCGCGGGCAGCTCGCCCGAACCGGGCACGAAGGCCTGTTGCGGCTGGCTGGCGGTGCGCGAGGCCTCCGCGTCGAGCCTGGCCTGCAAGGCGGGCAGCGCCAGCACGTCGTGCTCCGGAGAGACCAGACGGGGCCATTGCGGGGTGTTGCGATCGACGATCTCGGCCCAGCTCACCCGGTCTCGCGTGAGGTCGATCGCCGGCGGCACGGAAGTGAGCGAGGCGGCGGCGAAGAACACGCTGAAGCCGATACCGATCTCGACCTCGGCGAATCGCTTCATGCGCCGAACCGAGGTGGCGGGGTCGCGGCGCAGGCGTTCGACCACCAGGTAATTGCCCAGGCCCAACAGCAAAAGCGAGCCGAACAGCGCGATCTTGGCGCCGACCATCACGCCATAGGCGGTGCCGTAGAAGGCATCCAGCGCCCCCACGTAGAACACGCTCATGGTCGTGCCCGAGACCAGGATGCAGGCGACCCCCACCATCGACATGCGCGAGAACCGGGCGCCGATCAGCCGCCACGCGGACCCGTCATGCACGCGGGAGAGGGCCGATACGAAGGCTGGGGTGCCGCCGATCCAGATGGCGGCGCCGAGTTGGTGCAGGCCGGTCACGAGCAGCAGCGGCAGCCGCCCGTCGAGCCGGGCGGCGGCGTGGGTGGTCATGGTGGCCGCGGCCAGTTCGGTCAGGGCCAGCAGCAAAAGCGGGATGGCGGCGGGGCGGGCGCGCAGCAGAAGAATGGCGAGCAACCCGGCGGCGGCGACCTTCAGCAGGCCCGAGACGGCGAAATTGGCCGCCAGCACGTTGGCGAGATCCAGACCGACCGTGTCCATCAGCACGGCCGATTGCAGCGCCACGGTGGCGCCCTCGCACAGAACGAGGGCCAGCGCGCTCCACGCCGCCACGCGCCGCGTGTCGCGCGCGATCAAGGGACCGGCGGCGCCGAGCCGGTCGGCCAGCGGGCGGGCGAGGAACACGAGGAAAAAGATGCCGCCGAGCGTCATCGACTGGGCGACGATGGTCACCCCGTGGATGACGATGCCGAGATAGCCGAAGATATCGACCAGGTGGGACATCAGGCGGCTGAGAGGCGAAGGTCTTTATTCCCGCGTCCGCCTGCGTGAACGGTAGGATGGCGCCGGGTGCTGGCGCCCATCACCGCCCCGTCACGCTGAACGCCACGTCGCCTCGGGTGATGTGGCCATCCACCGCCAGCACCTGCCAGCGCAGCACGTAGGCTCCCGGAGCCAGTTCGGCCGTGGCGTTCAGCACGTCGGGCAGCGCGGCGGGTAGAACGGGCAGGGTGATTTGCCGGCGGTCGGGTGCGATGAGCGTGAGGCGCGAGCGGCCCGGGTCGATGCGGCTGTTGAAGCGCAGCCGCACATCGAGATGCCCGGCCGGCACGCTGGCGCCGGGCGCGGGCGTGCCGGCGATCAGGATGGCATGGGCTGCGGCGATATTCGGGGTGAACATGCCGATCAGGAACAGCAGGGCAAGCGGCGACCGCAAATTCAGGCGCTCCAAGGGGAAGGCGGGTGTAGCCGCGCGGGGGCGGTGCCGCAACGCGGGGGCGGGAAGAACGATGCTTGGCGATCCGCCCGTTCCGCATAGACTGCGGTATAGCAAGGGACATCCCGCATGAAGCGCATCGCCGCCTGCCTGCTTCTCACCGCCGCCGCATCGGCCGCGCACGCCGCCAGCGTGACCCTGCCGGTGCTGGTGCCGCTGACGGGTTTCCTCGCGGTCGAGGGCGCCAGCCAGCGCAACGGCGCCATCCTGGCGTTGTCCACGCCCCCGGCTGGCGTTACCGCGAAATACGACGTGTCGGACACCGGCGTGTCGCCCGAGGTCGCGGTGAACGCGCTGGAGCGGGCGGCCGGCGACAAACCGATCGCCGTGGTGGCGCCGATGCTCGGCACCCAGATGCTGGCGATGCTGCCGGTGGCGATGGAACAGAAAATCCCGCTGCTGACCATCTCGGGCACCGCGGCGATCACCCGGCAGGGCAACCCTTACATCTTCCGCTTCTTTCCCGACGACGCCACCACCAAGATCGCCCAGGTGCGGTTCGCGCTTGAGAACAAGGGCGTCAAGAAGCCGGCGGTGATCTACCAGACTACGGCCTATGGCCAGAGCGGCCATGCCGAGATCGTCAACGCGCTCAAGAAGGCCGGCATCGTGCCGGTGTACGAGGAGGCGCTGGACGTGGCGGTGAAGGACATGGCGCCGGTGCTGGCGAAGGCGCGGGCGGCGGGAGCGGATTCGCTGATCGTGCATCTGCATGGCGGACCGAGCGCCCTGCTGCTGAAGGCGGCGGCGGCGTCCGGCCTCGGGCTGCCGATCATCGCGGGCTCCGGCCTGTCGCAGCCTTCCACCATCAACCTGCTGGAGCCGGCGGAGCTTGCGGGCGTGTGCGCCGAGACCAGTTCCTCGCCGGTTTCCGCCGAGTCGCCCGCCATGCAGGGCTTCCTCGACGCGTACCGCCGCAAATTCAACGCCGACCCGGACGGCTTCGCGCTGGCGCAATACGACGGCACCATGATGGCGCTGGAGGCGGTGGCCAAGGGGGCCACGACGCCGGCGGCGCTGACCCAGGCGCTGTCGTCGGGCAGCTACGCGGGGCTGGCGATGACCTACAAAAGCAACGGCCGTGGCGACATGGCGCATTCCGCGGTCATCATCTGCTACGACGGCAAGTCGCGCATCCCGAAGGTGGTGGCCCACTACACCAACGCGGCGGCGGACTAGCCAGCCGGCGTGCTCGCGCTCCAGCTGCTGTTCAACGCGCTGGCGCTGGGGGCGGCCTACGCGCTGGTGGCGCTGGGCTTCGTGCTGATCTTGAACGCCACGGGTGCCGTCAACTTCGCCCAGGGCGATCTGGTGATGGCCGGCGGCTATGGCGGCCTGGTGCTGGCGCGGATGCTGCCCGTGCCGGGGGTCGTGCTGCTGCCGCTGCTGATGGCGGGGATGGCGGCGCTCGGCCTCATGGTGGCGCTGGTGGCGTATTTCCCGCTGCGGCGGCGCCCCCCCGAGGCGGTGTTCATCAGCACCATCGCGATCGGCATCATCCTGCAGAACGGCACCAACATCCTGTTCGGGCCGGAGCTGGCGCGCACGCCGGCATTGCTGGGCGATGGCGAGTTCCGGTGGCTCGACGGCGTGGGGGGCGGGCTCGTGGTGAGCGCGCAGTCGGTCGCCATCATCGTGGTGGCGGCGCTGCTGATCGCCGGGCTGCATCTGTTGTTTTCCCGCACCCAGTTCGGCCGCCGGCTGCGCGCCACCGCGCAGGATCGCGAGGTGGCGTCCGCCATCGGCATCCCGGTGGATGCGATGGTGGCGGCCACCTTCGCGGTCGGCGTGGCGCTGGCGGGCGCCGCCGGGCTGCTGCTGGCGCGCGGCTTCTTCGTGACCCCGAACGACGGCGGCAACTACATGCTGAAGGCCTATATCGCGGTCACCATCGGCGGCTGGGGCAGCATTCCGGGCGCGGTCGCCGGGGCGGCGCTGATCGCGCTGTTCGAGGTGGTGTTCCCCGCCTTGCCCGCTTTGGTGCCGGCTTTGGGCGGGCCGGCGTTCTCCCAGAACGGCGCCACCATCGTGCTGGACGCCCTGATCCTGGTGATCCTGGTGGCCCGCCCCCAAGGGCTGTTCGGCGAAGCCTCGAAGGCGCGTGCGTGATGCGCCGCGCCGATGCAATGCTGCTGCTGTGCGTGGCGGCCTACGGCGCATACGCCTTCGCCGCCGGCTCCAGCTACACGCTGCGGGTGTTCTCCGTCGCCGGCATCTATGCGCTGGCGGCGATCGGCTACCAGTTCATCTTCGGCCAGGCGGGGGCCTTGTCGCTGAGCCAGGGCGTGTTCATGGGGGTCGGCGCCTACGCGTCCGGCATCCTGGCGTTGCGCTTCGGCCTGGGGTTCGACGCGGCGCTGCCGTTCAGCGTCGGGGTCCCGGTGCTGCTGGCTTTGGCGGTGGCGGTCCCGGTGCTGCACCTGCGGACGCATTACTTCGCGCTGGCGACGCTCATCATCAGCCAGATGGTGCTGCTGGTGGCGGTGGAATGGCAGGGGCTGACCGGCGGGGCGAACGGGATCGGCGGCATCGGCGGCATCACGATCCTGGGCATGCCGATCCGCGCCGGCTGGCCGCTCGCGGCCACGGTCTGGGTGTGCGTGGCGCTGGGGGCGGCGCTTTCGGCCTGGCTCATGCGCGGCCGGGCCGGCCACGCCTATGCCGTGCTGCGGGAGCATCCGGCGGTGGCGGGCGCGATCGGGCTCGATGGCGGGCGGATGCGGCTGGCGGCGTTCGTGCTGAGTGCCGCCTTCGCGGGCTTCGCGGGGTCGCTCTATGTCCATGTCATCCGGGTGATCTCGCCCGACGTGCTGGGCTTCCCGGTCATGGTCACGTTGCTGACCATCGTGATGATCGGCGGCCGGCTGGGCGTGGCCGGCGCGGTCGCGGGGGCGGTGCTGGTCATCGAACTGCCGGAGTGGTTCCGCCCCTTACGCGAGTACACGCTGCTGGTGTACGGCGCGATCCTGCTGCTGGTGGTGGTGGCGGCACCCGGCGGGCTGGTCGGCGCGCTGCGCCTGCTGCTCCCGGACCGCGCGCCGCCCGCGCCGCCCGCGCTGGCCGCATCGCCGGCTCTGGCGGAATTATCGGGTCTGGCCGCATTATCTGGGGCCTCGGGCCTGTTGCTCGAGATCGACGGGTTGGCACGGCACTTCGGCGGCGTGCGGGCGCTGGGCGGGGTGTCGCTCGGTCTGCGCGCGGGCGAGGTGCTCGGGTTGATCGGGCCGAACGGCTCCGGCAAAACCACGCTGGTCAATTGCGTGACCGGTCTGGTGGCGCCGGATGCCGGGCGCGTGCGGTTCGCGGGCGCCGACATCACCGGGCTGCGCGCCGACCGGGTGGCGCATGCGGGCATCGCGCGCACCTTCCAGACAGTGGCGCTGGTCGACGACATGACGGTTTTGGACTCGGTTGCCATCGCCCGGCCCCGCACGGATTTCGCCACCGCGCGCGCCCAGGCGATGACGCTGCTCGACCGGCTGGGGGTCGCCGACATCGCGCAACGCCGCTGCGGCGGGCTGGCCTACGGGTTGCGGCGGCGGGTGGAGATCGCCCGCGCGCTGGCGCTCCAGCCGCGCCTGCTGCTGCTGGACGAGCCGGCCGCCGGGCTGAACGAAACCGAGCAGGCGGACCTCTCGCGCCGCCTGCGCGGCCTTGCCGCCGATGGCGCGGCGCTGCTGGTGATCGAGCACAACATGGCTTTCCTGGCCCCGCTCGCCGACCGCATGGCGTGCCTGGATGCGGGCGTGCTGATCGCGCAGGGCACGCCGGCCGAGGTGCAGGGCGATGCGCGGGTGATCGAGGCGTATCTGGGACGACCGGCCGCTGTTTCGCGCCCGGCCTGATCGCGCCCGGCCTGATTGCAACTGGCCTGATCGCGGCGGTTTGCGGGCGGGGTCTCGATTTGCAGGTGACCGGCGTGACCATCGTGCCTAGATTTATAGTGTTGTGGAGATCGTTCTGGATGGTTTACCCCTGGCACGCCGCCTGACCCGCGCCTCGGCCCTGCTCGATATCACCGGGCTGGAGGTCCGCTACGGCGGCATCGCGGCGCTGCGTGGCGTGGCCATCTCGATACTGCCCGGTCAGGGGGTGGCCCTGCTGGGGGCCAACGGCGCGGGCAAGTCCACGCTGATGAAGGCCATCATCGGCCTGGTCCGGGCCGCCGCCGGGGAAATCCGGTTCGATGCGGTGCCGATCGGCTCCTTGCGGCCCGACCGGCGGGCGCGGCGCGGCATCGGCTATTGCCCAGAAGGCCGCCGGGTGTTCCCTGGCCTGACGGTGGCGGAAAACCTCGCCGTCGCCTGCTGGGGCGACGTCGCGCGGAAAACCGACGAGATGTTCGCCCTGTTCCCCGCGCTGGCGGCGCGGCGCGCGAGCCCCGCGTGGCAGCTTTCCGGCGGCCAGCAGCAGATGCTGGCCGTCGGGCGCTCGCTGATGAACGCGCCCCGGCTGCTGCTGCTGGACGAGCCGTCGCTCGGGCTGAGCCCGCTGCTCACCGACGAGGTGATCGGCCGCGTCCCCGAAATCGTCGCCGGGGGTACCTCGGTCCTGCTGGCCGAGCAGAATGCGGCGAAGGCCTTGTCGGTGTGCGATGTGGCCTATGTGCTGAAGACCGGCGTGGTGACCGCCCACGGCCCGGCGGCGGCCCTGGCCGCCAGCGACGACGTGCGCGCGGCTTTTCTCGGAGGCTGATCCATGCCCACCCCCCTCCGGTCGAACGGGCGCCAAGCCAGCGGGCGCCAGGCCAGCGGACGCAGCGCCACCGGACCGTTCGGCGCCATCGCGGCGGGCCATCCGCTGGCAGCTGTCGCGGGCCTGCGGATGCTCGACCATGGCGGCAACGCGGTGGATGCCTGCCTGGCGGCGGCGTTCGTGGCGTGGGTGACGATGCCCGACATGTGCGGCCTGGGCGGGGACATGTTCGTGCTGCTGCGCGACCGCCATGGCCGCAGCACCGCCATCACCGGCGCGGGACCGGCGCCGGCCAAGGGGTTTCCCTCGGGCGAGGACCGCCGCGCGCATCTCTCCACCGTGCCGGGGGCGCCGGCGGCCATCGAGAGCCTGCGGCCGTTCCTGACGCTCGATCTGCCGACGCTGCTGGCGCCCGCCATCCGGGTGGCCGAACGCGGCTTCTCGGCGAGCGCCATGCTGGCGCGCAAGGTGGCGACCCTGCCGAACGACGATTTCCGGCGCGAGTTGCTGGCCGGGTGGGGGGTGGCGGAGGTGCGCCAGGGCACCGCCTTGCGGCCGCGCGCATTGGCCGGCACGCTCCAGGCTCTGGCGATCGGCCCGCGCGTGCCGCTCGATGTGGCGACCTCGGAATGGCGCGCGCGGGGCGGGTTGCTGACTTTTGCCGATATCGCGGCCTACCATGCGCCAGCCGAGAAGCCGCTGCATGTGGCGCTGGGCGGATGGCATGTGTACGGCCAGCCGCCGATGAGCCAGGCGGCGGCCACCTTGGGGGCACTCGGCCGGGCCGGGATCGACGCGGTGCTGGAGCCGGAGGGTCCGTTCAAGGCGCACATGCTGATCGAGGCCTACAAGCGCGCCTATGCCGGACTGGCGGGTTTCGGCCATGCCGGCGATGTCGATGGCGCGGTGCGCGGCCTGCTCGACGGCGCGGCCCAGCGCGCGGACCGCGAAGCCATCGGCCATGTGGCGGAACAGGGACCGGCCATGGCGCGCAACTACGGCGAGACCACGCAATGCGCCGCCGTCGATGCCGCTGGCTGCACCGTCAGCCTGATCCACAGCCTGTATCGCCCGTTCGGCGCCCGCGTGTTCTCGCCTTCCACAGGCCTCATCGCCAACGACCGCGGCGCCAGCTTCTCGGATGGCGCCAACATGCCGGCTGCCGGGCGCAAGCCACGGCATACCTTGGTGAATCTCCTCGCCGAGGCACCCGATGGCGGCCTGTTCGCGCTCGGCACGCCGGGCGCGCAGGCGCAGACGCAGACCACGCTCCAGGTGCTCGCCGCGCTGATCGCGGCGCCAGACCGGCTCACCGAGGCGGTGCTGGCGCCACGCTGGAGCTTCATCGGCGGCAAAAGCATCGCCGCCGAGGCGGACATGGCGGAGTCCACGCTGAACGAACTGCGCCGCATGGGCCATGAAATCGGCCTGCGCCCGCCGCGGGACTGGCTGATGGGGTCCGTGTCCCTGGCCGTCCATCGGCACGGATTGTGCCACGCGGTGGCCGATGACCGCCGATCCGCGCTCGCCCTCGCATTGTAGAGAGGACCACCTTATGCCCAGCCGTATCACCGAATTCCATGGCGACGAGATGCGCGAGCAGATCATCGACGTTCTGCTCGACGCGCTGAACCACCAGGGCCACCCGGAGATCACCCGTGAAACCGTCCGCGCGGGTGGGCGCCACCGCGAAATCTTCCTCGATATGCTGTCCGATTGCCGCCCTTTACCGATCATTCAGGACCTCAAAACCGACATTTCGGCCGGAAAACTGTGACGGATTTCACGTTCGTCCACGCCTGCCGCGAGATCGCCGCCGGGGCCGGGCGGCTCGAATACGTATGGGACATAACAAAGCGCCACGGCGCGCGACGCCCGATGGTGATACTCGATACCTATTTCGCCGCCACCGATCTGCCCGCCCGCCTCGCCGCCGGTTTCGGCGCCCCGCCCCCCATCCACGCCATCCCGGCCGGCGAGCCGGACCTCGCCACAATCGAAGCCTGCCGGGCCGCGATGGCGCGCGCCAACCCCGACCTCATCCTCGTGGTCGGCGGCGGCTCGGCCATGGATTGCGCCAAGGTCGCCCGCATCCTGCTGTCCAACCCCGGCGACCCGATGGCCATCGCGGGGCCCGCAGGGGTCCGCATGGCGCCCCACCCCAGCCTGCTGATCGCCGCCCCCACCACGGCGGGCACCGGCAGCGAAGTCTCCGAAAGCGCCATCATCGGCAAGCCGGGCGCCGCCGCCAAACTGATCTTCCGCTCCCCCGAGATCACCCCCGCCATCGCCATCCTCGACCCCCTACTCGGCATCACCGCACCCGCCTCCGTCACCGCCGCGTCGGGCTACGACGCGGTCACCCACGCGGTCGAAGCCTACACGTCGAAAATGGCCAACCCGTTAACCGACCTGCTGGCCGTGTCCGCCATGGAGCGCCTGGCCCAGAACCTCGTCCGCGCCTTCCTTGTCCCCACCGATCTCGACGCCCGCATGGCATGCCTGCTGGCCGCAACCGAGGCCGCCATGGCGTTCAACTCCGCCAATCTTGGCCTCGCCCACGCCATTTCCGGGCCCATGAGTGCGCTGCACCACACGCCCCATGGCCTGGCCAACGCGCTCGCTTTGCCCTGGACCATGGCGTTCAACGCCCCCGAACTCGGCGCCAAAGGCACCCGGATCGCCGCCCTCTTCGGCGCGGCGACAGCCGCCGAGGCGATGTCCCGCCTGCGCCACGATTTGGGCCTCGATCTCTCGCTCGACCGTTTCGTGCCGCCCGAGGCGCTCGACGAACTCGCCCTCTCGGCCAGCAAAAGCGGCCAAACGCGGATGAACCCCCGCGCCGCGACGCTGGGCGATATCCGCGCCATCCTGGAGGCGATGCGCGGGCCGACCAGCGGGAAACAGCCCCGTTTGTAATGCAATGAAGTCGTCTTCGGACGGCCCTTTCACGCCCTTCCGCGCAGCGCCTGCTTGTCGATCTTGCCAACCACCGTCTTCGGCAGGCCGTCGGACCACGTGAAGTCCCGCGGCAGCTTGTAGGCTGCCAGAAGCCCGCGCAGATGGGCGGCGAGAATTTCGGCAGTGGGACGCAAGCCGGCGGCGGCGAGGCCCGGGGCGGCCACCACGAAGGCGCGCAACGACTCGCCCTTGTCGGGGTCCGGCACGCCGATCACCGCCGCCTCGGCAATGGCGGGGTGCAGCAGCAGCGCCTCCTCGACCTCGCGCGGATAGACGTTGAAGCCGGACACGATGACCATGTCCTTCTTGCGGTCGCAGATGAACAGGTAGCCGTCGGCGTCGAGCCAGCCGATGTCGCCGGTATGCAGCCACCCGTCGCGCAGGGTTTCGGCGGTTTGCGAAGGCAGGTTGCGATAGCCCCGCATCAGCGCCGGGCCGCGCGCCCGCACCTCGCCCGGCTCGCCCGGCGGCAACGCGCGCGTGCCGGTGGCGGCATCGACCACGCCGATCTCGGTGCCCGGCACCGCGATGCCCACGGAGCCGGGCTTGCGCACCCCGAGGCTGGGGTTGAAGGCGAGCACCGGCCCGCTCTCGGTCTGGCCGAAACCCTCGCACACGGGTGCCCCGGTCGCCGCCTCCCAGCGCCGCATCGTGTCCGGAGGCAGGGCGGAGGCGCCGGAGAAGCACAGGCGAAGCGAGGAGAAATCGGTCCCGGCGAACCCCTCGAAGCCCATCAGCCCGTTGAATATGGTCGGGCTGCCGGAAAACAGCGTGATCCGCTCGCGCGCGATCGCATCGAGCGCGAGCCGCGGGTGGTAGCGCGGCAAAATCACCAGCGCGCCGCGGCAATACAGCGCGAGATAGAGGCACATCGCGGTCGCATAGACGTGGAACAGCGGGGTGATCGCCAGCACCCGCTCGCGCGCGGGCTCGGTCGGCAGCAGCGCCTCGCGCTGGCTCACGTTGATCGCGACCGCCCGGTGCGACAGCTCCACGCCCTTGGCGCGCCCGGTCGTGCCGCCGGTGTATTGCAGCGTGGAGAGGCTGTCGGGGTCGGGGAACGGCGGCAGCCGGGCAAATCCGGTCAGCAGCCGCCGGGCGCCCGGGCCGATTGCCGCCGTGGGCGCCGCCGTGGGC
>JANXTF010000069.1 GCA_025352565.1 Rhodospirillales bacterium
GATCGGCGACAGGCTGCCGCCGGTGAAGGCGCGGGCGCTGCGCTTTCCGGAGGCGGCACCTGCCGGGCATCTGGGGGCGTGGACGCTGCTGGCGCCTGACCGGATGCTGGCGAGCCCGACCAAGAGCAGCCCGTTCGTGAATGGCGAATGCGTGTTCGAGGAGGATCATTTCGGGCCGCCGAGCCGGGCGTACCTGAAATTATGGGAGGCGCTGACCCGGATCGGGCGCTGGCCGGGACCGGGCGAGACCTGCATCGACCTCGGCGCCTCGCCGGGGGGCTGGACCTGGGCGGCGGCCGAACTGGGCGCGCGGGTGACGGCGATCGACAAGGCACCGCTGCATGCGCGGGTGGCGGCGATGCCTGGGGTGTCGTTCCGCGCCGAGAGCGCGTTCGGGATGGCGGCCGAGCCGGTGGATTGGCTGCTGAGCGACGTGATCGCCTACCCCGACCGGCTGCTGCCGATGGTGCGGCGCTGGACCGCGACCGCCCGCAACATCGTCTGCACCATCAAGCTTCAGGGCGAAACCGACCACGACGCGGCGGCGGAGTTCGCGGCCATTCCGGGCGGACGGGTGATGCATCTGTTCCACAACAAGCATGAGCTGACGTTCGTGTGGGAGCGGGCGTAACACGGGCCGCGCGACTGAACGGGGCCCCAACGCCGGGGCGTCCGTCAGGCGTTCGCCAGCACCGCGTCGCACACGCGCGCCACCTCGTCGTCCGTGAGGTCCGGATGGATCGGCAGCGCCAGAATGCGTTTGGCCAAATCCTCCGACACCGGCAGCGACCTGCCGTCATGGGCGTCGCGGTACGCGGGTTGGTGGTGGAGCGGGCGGGGGTAGTAGATCGCGGTGGGGATGCCCGAGGCGCGCAGGGCGGATTGCATCCGGTCGCGCGCCGCCTCGTCTGGCAGCAGGATGGCGTAGATCGCCCAGGCGCTCTGGCTGTCGGGCACGCGGGCGGGGATGGCGACGGCGTTGCCGAGGCGGCGGTCGTACATCGCCGCGATGCGGGCGCGGGCGGCCATCTCCTCGGCGAACACCGTCAGCTTGGCGAGCAGGATGGCGGCCTGCAGCGTGTCCATGCGGCCGTTCATGCCGGTGCGGAGTACCTCGTATCGCGTGGTGCCCTCGCCATGGGTGCGCAGGCTGCGGAACAGCGCGGCGCGGTCGGCATTCTCGGTGAACAATGCGCCGCCGTCGCCATAGGCGCCGAGGGGTTTGCTGGGAAAGAAGCTGGTGGCGGTGGCGTCGGCCGCCGTGCCGAGACGGTTTCCGTGGAGCGCGGCGCCGAAGCTCTGGGCGCAGTCGTCGATGGTGAACAGGTTTTCGCGGGCGGCGAGGGCGGCGATGGCGGGCCAGTCGGCCGGCTGGCCGAACAGGTCGACGCCGATCACGGCGCGGGGGCGCAGGCGGCCGGCCGCGCGGATTTCGGCCACGCGGCCGGCGAGATGGGCCGGGTCGATCTGGAAGGTGCGCGGATCGACATCGACGAACACGGGGGTGGCGCCGAGCACCAGCGGCACCTCGGCGGTTGCGGTGTAGGTGAAGGCGGGCAGGAACACCGCGTCGCCCCGGCCGATCCCCTCGGCCATCAGGGCGATCTGCAGGGCGTCGGTGCCGGAGCTGACCGTGACGCAATGCGCCGCGCCGCAGAAATCGGCCAGGGCGGCTTCGAGTTCGGCGACTTCGGGGCCGAGCACGAACTGGCAGTGGGCCAGCACCGCCTCGAGCCGGCGGCGCATCTCGGGGGCGATGCGGGCCTGCTGGGCCTTGAGGTCGAGGAAGGCGACTGGCGGGGTCATCGGGTTTCCTCAAGGGCATCCGGCCGGGCGAATTCCGGCACGAGGCGGCCGAGCATGGCCAGGGCGGCATCGACGCGGTTGGCATGGCAGGCGCCCGCGATGTCGTCGATGGCGCGCGCGACGCTGGCGGGATCGGCGATGCGCGCGGGCGCCATCAGCAGGCCGGGGGTGCCGGTCGGCAAGGGCGGCTCGCTTTCGTGGAACAGCTCCTCATGCAGCTTCTCGCCGGGGCGCAGGCCGCTGAAGGCGATGGCGATGTCCTCGTCCGGACGCAGCCCGGCGAGGCGGATCATCTGGCGGGCAAGATCGACGATTTTGACCGGCTCGCCCATGTCGAGCACGAAAATGCCGCCTTCGCGCGCATCGAGGCCGACCACGGTTGCCTGCAGCACGAGGCCGACCGCCTCCCGTACGGTCATGAAATAACGCTCCATGTCCGGGTGCGTGACCGTGATCGGGCCGCCGCGCGCGAGCTGGCGCTGGAAGGTGGGCACCACGGAGCCGGTGCTGCCGAGCACGTTGCCGAAGCGCACGGTGATGCCGCGCATCCCGCTTCCGGCGCGCAAGGCGAGGCGGTCGAGGCCCTGGCAGTAGAGTTCGGCCAGCCGCTTGGAGGCCCCCATGACGCTGGAGGGGTTCACCGCCTTGTCGGTCGAGACCAGCACCATGGCCATCGCACCCGCCGCACGGGCGGCGTCGGCCACGATGCGGGTGCCGGCGGCGTTGGTGAGCAGGCCCTCGGCCGGATTGGCTTCCACCATCGGGACATGCTTGAGCGCGGCGGCGTGAAACACGAGGTCGGGACGGAAGCCGGCGATCACCGCGCGGATGCGGGCCTCGTCGCGGATGTCGGCGATCACGGGCTGGCGGGGGATGGCGGGATGGCTCGTGGCGAGTTCGAGGTCGATCTGCCAGAGCGCGTATTCGCCGTTGTCGAGCAGCAGCAGCGTTTCCGGCCCGAGGGATGCCACCTGGCGGACCAGTTCGGAGCCAATGGTGCCGCCGGCACCGGTAACGAGCACGCGGCGGCCGCGGATCAGCCGCGCCATGCCGGCGCGGTCGAGCGGAACCTGGGGGCGGTTGAGCAGGTCCTCGATGGCGACCGGGCGCAGCGCGACGGCGCGCCGTCCCGCCGGGCCGAGCGTGGTGGGGCTGGGGGCGAGGGCCACGCGGACGCCCTCGCGTTCGGCGGCCTCGATCAGACTCGCGAGTTGCGGGCCGGAAAGATCGGGCTCGGTGACGACGAGGGACGCGGGCAGCGCCCCCTCGGCGCGAAGATCGGCGAGGATGGCGGGCGCGTCGCCGATGGCGCCCAGGATCGGGCAGCCATGCATGCGCCGTCCGGTCTGCGCCGCGCCCATCGAGAGCAGGCCCACCACATGGAACGGCGCCCCCCGATCGGCCGCGAGCGCGCGGAGGAACAGGTCCGCCCCCTCCCCGGCGCCCACCAGCAGCACCGGGGCGGCGTTCTGCCCGCGCTCGCCTGCCCCCTCGCGCATGATGCGGTAGGCCATGCGGGCGAGGGCCAGCAGCACGATGAGGCACAGCGCGAAGATCGCGGGGAAGGCCGGGCTCGGCGCGGGAAATTCGGCCAGATGCAGGCCGAGATTGAACAAAGCGGCCCCCGCGGCGCTGCCGGCGGCGACGCCGACCAGGTCCGACGTGGTGGTGAAGCGCCAGTACTGGACCGACATGCGGAACGGCGCGCCCGCCAGCAGCACCGCGACCGCGCTCCAGCCCCACGCCCAGAGCGGCCCCGCGATATCGCCCGACGGGTCCGCGAGCAGGCGCGCCAGCGGCACCGCCAATGCGGCGATCACCCCGTCCAGTCCGACATTCAGCCCGATTCGCGCCCAGGCGCGGCGTTTCGCCATACGGCTCTATACCCCGCGCGCGCCGCGCGGTCTAAGCAGCGCGCATGACCGCCGTCGCCCTGCTCCGCCATCTGCTGTTCGCCGCCGCCATGGCGCTGGTGTCCGCCATCACCGTGCGCGCGATGATTTCCGCGCGGGTGATGGACGCGCCGGCCGTCCGCAAGGTCCACACGCGGCCGACGCCGAAGGGCGGCGGCGTGGGCGTGGTGGTGGCGTTCATGCTGGGCATCTCGATCCTCTACAGCTTCGCCGAATTCGCACGCCTGGCCGACCCGTATTTCCGGGGCGTGATTCTCGCGGCCTTCGCCATCGCCGCGGTGTCGTTCATGGACGATGTGCGGGACTGGTCGTTCGCGGTGAAGCTGGCGGCCCAGGTGCTGGCGGCGCTGGCCGCGATCGGCAGCGGGCTCTACCTGACCGTGTTCAACCTGCCCTGGGTCGGCCCGGTGGATGTGGGGTGGCTGGGCATCCCGGCCACGCTGCTGTGGGTGCTGTTCGCGACCAACGCGATGAATTTTATCGATGGGCTGAACGGTCTGGCGGCTGGCGTGTCGCTGGTGGCATGCGGGTTCCTGGCCGCCATCGCCGCCGGGCAGCAGGGCTGGTTCGTGTATTTCGCGGCGCTGCTGATGGCGGCCGGCCTCGTGGGGTTCCTGCCGTTCAACTTCCCTCGCGCGCGGATTTTCCTGGGCGACGTGGGCAGCCAGTTCTGCGGCTTCATGCTGGCGGTGCTGGGGGTGGCGGCGGCGCGGTTCGGGGCGGTCGAGATGTCGTTCCTGCTGGTGCCGCTGCTGCTGTCGGGCGTGCTGTTCGATGTGGCGTTCACGCTGGCGCGCCGGCTGCTCGCGGGGCAGAGGATCACCGAGGCGCATCGCGGGCATTTGTATCAGGTGGCGCAGCGGTCGGGGGTCGATGCGCGGATGGTGGCCGCGATCCATTGGGGGTTCGCGGTGTTCGGCGGCGTGGTGGCGCTGGCGTTCGTGGCAGCGCCGTCGCCGGTGAAGCCCCTGCTGCTGCCGCTGGCGATGGTGCCGCAGGTGGCGTGGCTGGGCTGGGTAGCGATGCGGGCGCGGCGGGTGGGGCTTGGCGCCTGGTGAGGCGAATGCTTCCCGGACGCGGAAGCCGGAAGACCTTGGTGGGGGCGGGGCGAAGCCCTATGTTGATCGTGCCCCAACCGGAGTGACGCAGTGATCCCGCGCAGCCTCGTTGCCCTTGCCTTCATCGCCCTTGCCCCCGCCGCGTGGGCCCAGGGCAACCTGTCGTCGGGCAACCTGTCGTCGGGCAACCCGTCGTTCAACGTCATCAACAAGTCGGCGGCCCCGATCCGGGAGTTGTTCGCGACGCCCGCGGGCGACGCGAATTACGGGCGCAGCCGGCTGAACGGCCGCGCGATTCCGCCCGGCGGCTCCCAGGTGATCCGCCTGCCGGCCGGCACCAACTGCATCTACGACATCCGCATCGCCTACGCCGACGGCCGCAACGAGGACCGTCGGGCGGTGAACACCTGTCGCGGCAGCGATCTCATCGCCGGCGGCGACGCGGCGGTGGGCGTCCCCGCCGGCAGTCCGGGGGGCGTTCCGGCGGGCGCGAGGCAAGACCCGTCGTTCCGCCTGTTCAATGGCGGCAGCACGGCGGTGGTCGAGCTTTACGCGACCCCGGCCGGCAACCCGAAACGGGGCGAAAATCGGCTGGCCAGTTCCGGGGTGATCGCGCCGGGCGCGGCCGAGATCATCCGCATCCAGGGCGGCACGGGCTGCCTCTACGACCTGCATGTGGTGTTCGCCGATCGGGCGAGCCGCGACAAGAAGAGCGCGGATTTGTGCAAGATAACAGATCTGCCGGTGAAGTAGCCAACGCCGGGAACAAAGGGAGTGGACGGCCCGGCTCCGCCGCACGTACGGGGTGCGGCAACCGGCTAGACCGAGCGGTCGTCCACGATCGGCGGCAGCATTTTGTTGAGATAGGCTTGCCAGGCGCCACGCTCCGCCAGCACCGCGCGGCCGGAGACATAGGACGGCTCCTCCCGCCGCAGGCGGGTTTCCTCGACATCGTGGAACACGACGCTCTGGGGAAATTGCGGGCCGGCAGGGTTGGTCGGCATGGGCCACCTCGGGGTGAGTCGTCATACCCTACCTTTGGAAACACGGCGGAGATGTGACGGTGCCCACATAATTTGGCCCAGACATATCAAGAAATCGTTACTCTCCAGCGTCCTTCGTCGTCACGTGGCGCAGCGGCCACGCTGGTATCGGCCTGACGGCTCTTGGGGTCCGTGTTAGCGGCACATCAGACCGCGCCGGGCGGCTTGCCGTCCCACGGCATGAACCGGCCGCCGCGGACCATCAGATAGGCGTTGGCCGGGTCGCGCACGCGGCGGGTCGCGGGGTCGAAATGGGCGGTGCCGAACACCACGCTCGGCACGCCGCCCAACTTGGAAAAGCCGTCATGCGCGGCCTGCCGGTCGGGGCCGAACTGCTTCAGCAGCGTCCAGCACACGATCATGGCGTCGTAGGATCGCGCGTTGTAGCTGTCCGGGTCGGTGCCGTATTTGGCGCGGAAGCGGGCGACGAAATCGCGCACGTCGGGCCGTGGGTCCTCGGGGAAGAAATTGGTGTCGGTGTAGACGTTGTCGGTGGCGTCGCCGCCGATTTCGAGGAATTTGGGGGAGTAGATGGAGGCAGCCGCCACCACGGGCTGTTTCAGGCCCACCATGCGGAGCTGGCGGACCACCTGGGCGCCGTCGGGGTAGTAGGCGATGAGCGCGATGGCGTCGGGGTTCGCGTCGCGCACGCGCACCAGCGTGGAGCGAAAATCCTGCTCGGTGGGGAGGTAGCCTTCGCGGGCGACGATCTGGGCGCCATGTTTGATGGCGGCGTTGGCGAACAGCTCCTCGCTGGTGCGGCCCCAGTCGCCGTTGATGTAGACCAGGGCAATGCGCTTCATGCCGAGTTCATCGACGGCCCAGCGGGCGAGGTTGGGCATGTCGTCGGCCTGATCGGGCGCGTTGCTCCACATGTAGTCGCCGCCCTTGGTGAAGTCCGGGTGGGAGTTGGTGAAGCCGAATTGAACCAGGCGGCCGCGCTGGTAGATGGGGGAGGCGGCCATGGATGCGGCGGACGAGAAATCGCCCAGCTCGATCAGGATGCGCGGGTCGCCGACGAATTTCTGTGCCACGGCAACGGCTTGGCGGGGGTCGCTTTGGGTGTCCTCGAACACGTAGCCGAACGGGCGGCCCTGGACGCCGCCTTTCGCGTTGGCCTCGTCGATGGCGAGGTCGAAACCGCGGCGCCATTGGGCGGCGTATTGCGCGTACTGGCCGGTGAGCGGGCCGCTGACGCCGACCAGCACCGGGGCGCCGGTTTGGGCGAAGGCCGGGCGGGCGAGGAGGGCGGTGGCGGCGGCGAGAAGGGTGCGGCGGCGCATCATGTCACCTCGGCTGATTTAGCATGGGCCCGTCGCCGCATTGGACTATGCGTTCGGTATCATGCGTTCGGCGTCGGTCCATTCGTCGCCCAGCAGTTCGGGCGTGGTGTAATCGACCGCCTGCTGGAAATGGAATTCGACGTCGCGGGTGAACAGCGTGGCGGCAATGCGGTCGGCGAGCAAGGCCGCGCCGTCGCTGATCTTGGGAATGTCGCCGCTGATCTTGCCCATGCTGAGGCTGGCCGCGTGGTTGAAGCAATGCAGGTCGGCGAGAGTGGGGGAGGGTCCGTGCTTGCCGACAAAGGCGAAATCCGGGGCGAGATAGGGGAAACTGGCGAGTTCGGGGTCGGCCAGTTCGGGCGGCGGCGTGTAGCGGTCGGACCAGCGGGCGATGTCGGGTGCCAGGGCCGCGAGTTCGGGAATGATTTCGGGCTCGACGGTGAAGCCGGTGCCGAGGATGAGGAAATCGGCCGCGAAGGAGCGGCGCACGGTTTCGATCCGCAGCGACGCGCCGGTGTCGTGGATGGCGGTGACGGCGCAGCCGAAATGCAGATGCGCGTTGGCGTGGCCGGTGACGCGCAGGGTGGAGTTGCGCGGGGCGGGGGTCTGTTCGTGGTTGGCGTAATGCATGAAGCGCCAGCGCCAGGCATCCGGCAAATCGGGAAAGCCGCGGGTGAAGCCGGGGCTGCCAATGCCCATCAGCTTGTTGACGATGGGCATTTTCGGCCGCCGGATGAGCATCCGCATCTCGGCGGCGCCGTGTTCCAGCGCCTCGGCCGCATTGTCCATCGCCGAAGCGCCGGCCCCCACCACGGCCACGCGCTTGCCGGCGAGAGCCGGAAAGTCAATGTTGTCAGAGGAGTGCGCCCATAGGCCGCGCGGGACGCCGGCCATGAAGCCGGGAATCGCGGCACGGCCGAGGCCGGCGCGGCCGGTGGCGAGCACCACCTTGCGCGCGTCGATCACGCCGCCATCGGCGAGGTCGAGCAGCAGGCGGCCCCCGGCGGGCGCGATCCGCAGCACGTTCGCGCCGTTTTCCACAGGCAGGGCAAGGACCTGGCGGAACCAATTGAGGTAGTCCATCCACATCACGCGCGGGATGCGGAACAGGCTTTCCCACGCTGCCGCGCCGTGGCTGGCGGTGAACCAGGCGCGGAAGGTGAGCGTGGGAATGTCGGCGGCCGGGCCGATCAGATCCTTCGGCGACCGCAACGTCTCCATCCGCGCGAACGTCACCCAGGGGCCTTCGGCGCCGCGGGGGGCGCGGTCGAGGATGCGGATGTTGTCGATGCCGCGCCGCAGCAGCGCGAAGGCCGCGGTCAGGCCCGACATGCCGCCGCCGATCACCACCACGTCGGTCACATCCGGGGTGGGCATCACCCAGTTGCGCGGCGGATAGTTCAGGCAGGCGAGATCGTCGGCAAGTCGGGCTTCGAGGCGGGCGAGGCTATCGCGCATCGGCGACCGCATCATCGACCGCATCGCCCAATCTGGCGACGATCGCGTCGATGTCGGGTGCCGTCGCGATGTAGGGTGGCGCGATCACGATGTGGTCGCCGCTTTTTCCGTCGATCATGCCGGCCATCGGATAGATCGCCAAACCGTGCCGGAAAGCCGCGTCTTTGACCCGCTGATTCATGCCGGATTTCGGCGGAAACGGTGTCTTTTTCGACCGATCCCGCACAATTTCGATCGCCCAGAAAAGCCCCCGCCCCCGTATGTCGCCGACGCAACGATGGTTGCCGAACCGCTCGCCGAGGCCCGCGCCCAATCGCGCGCCCATTTCGCGCACGTTTTCGAGCAGATTGTTATGCCGTATAACCTTCTGTACCGCGACCGCCGCCGCGCATGCGACGGGGTGGGCCTGATAGGTATGCCCGTGCATGAAGCTGCCGGAGCCGGCGCGGAACGCGTCGACCACCCGGCCCGCGATCAGCAGCCCGCCGATCGGCTGATAGCCGCCGCCGAGGCCCTTGGCGATCACCTGGATATCGGGCGTCACATCCTCCTGCTCCCAGGCGTGCATCGTGCCGGTGCGGCCCATGCCGCACATCACCTCGTCCAGGATCAGCAGCGCGCCATGGCGATCGCAGATCTTTTTGACCGCGCGGAAATATCCGGGCGGGGCGGTCACGCAGCCGGTTGTGGCGCCCACCACCGGCTCGGCGCAGAACGCGACCACGTTGCGCGGGCCAAGGCGCTGGAACTCGGCTTCCAGTTCGTCGGCGAGCCGCGCGACATATTCCGCCTCGGTTTCGTCATCGCGCTGGTGGCGATAGGCGAAGGCCGGGGACACATGGCTGAACGCGTCCGACAGCAGCGGCGCATAGGGCGCCCGCCGCATCATGTTCCCACCGGCGGCCAAGGCGCCCAGCGTGTTGCCGTGATAGCTCATCCGGCGCGCGATGAATTTCGTCCGCGCCGGCTGGCCGACCTCCAGGAAATACTGCCGCGCCAGCTTGATCGCGGCCTCCATGCCCTCGGAGCCGGACGATACGAAATACGCATGGGTCAGCCCGCCGGGTTCTCCGTCGAGCAGCATGTCCGCCAGTTCCTCGGCCGCCGCATTAGTGAACAGCCCGGTATGGACATACGCCACCTGGTCCAGCTGGGCCGCGATCGCGGCCTTCACCTCGGCGTTGCCATGCCCCAGGCAGGCCACCGCGGCACCCCCCGAGCCGTCCAGGATATCGCGCCCGTCCGCGGTGCGTATCCACATCCCGGCGCCCCCGACAGCCAGCGGCGGTACGGCATTCAGCGTGCGATGCAGCAGACGGCTCATTTCGGCATCCCGACCATTCTTGACACTCCGGCAACCCAACGGTAGCAAGCCCCCGCCCGCCGACAACCCATAACCGGAGCGGTGGACATGACGGAGAACAAGGGCCACGACAGCCTGCCTTCCTTCGAGGATAGGCTGCGCGCGGCCCGGACCAAACAGGGAATGGACACGCCACCCACGCAAGCGGCCTCGGCCGGCATGGGCGGCAACTCCGCCATGGGCATCGGGTTGCGGGTCGGCGTGGAGCTGGTCTCCGCCATGATCGTGGGCGTCGGCATCGGCTGGTTCCTCGATCGCTGGCTGCACACCTCGCCGCTCATGCTCATCCTGTTCGTGCTGCTCGGCGGCGGTGCCGGGGTGGCGAATGTCTGGCGGCTGATGGGACCCAAGAAGCCCCTTGGCTAAAACCGGGAAGCTGCGGCCTCCCAAAGCGTGAAGGACGAGCCTTTGGCGGCCGAACACACCATCGACGCCCTCGGACAGTTCCGGCTGTCTCCCGCCCTCGGCCCGCTGGGCGCGTCGGTGAATTTCTCGCAGTCGAATCTCATGATGCTGATCTCGGGCGCCGCCATCTTGTGGCTGCTCTGGGCCGGCATGCGTCCGCGCGCCATCGTGCCGGGCCGACTCCAGGCGCTGGCCGAGATCGCCTATACCGGCATCCATTCCATGTGTACCGACCAGATCGGCCACGAGGGCAAGCGGTTCTTCCCGTTCATCTTCACGCTGTTCTTCTTTGTCCTGTTCGGCAATCTGTTCGGCCTGCTGCCCTTCTCGTTCACCTACACCAGCCACATCGCCGTCACCTTCGGCCTCGCCCTCATGGTGATCGTGCTGGTCACCGTGGTCGCGTTGCGCATCCACGGCCTGCATTTCTTCAGCTACTTCTTCCCGGCCGGCGCGCCCAAGCTGCTCGCCCCGCTCATCATCCCGGTGGAGATCATCTCCTACCTCTCGCGTCCGGTGAGCCTGTCGATCCGTCTGTTCGCCAACATGGTCGCCGGCCACGTGATGTTCGAGGTGTTCGCCTCCTTCATCGTCATGCTCGCCGGCATCGGCACGATCGGCGTCATCGCGGCCATCGGCCCGCTGGCGCTGAACGTGGCGCTGATGGGCTTCGAACTGCTCGTCGCGTTTCTGCAGGCCTACGTGTTCGCGATCCTCACCTGCATCTACCTTCACGACGCGGTGCATCTGCACTAAACCCGCCGCGTCGCGGATCTTACCCTCCCACTTGTGACAAAAGGACTAACACCATGGACGTCGCCGCCGCCAAGGCTCTCGGAGCCGGCATTGCCGTCATCGCTCTTGCCGGGGTCGGCATCGGCATCGGCAACATCTTCTCGGCCCTGGTCACCAGCGTCGCGCGCAACCCCAGCGCCCGCGACCAGGTGTTCGGCCTCGGCATTCTCGGCTTCGCGCTGACCGAAGCCGTGGCATTGTTCGCCCTGCTGATCGCCTTCCTCATCCTGTTCACCTGATAACCTTGCGCCCGCTCGCCACTCTGGCTGTCGTCCTGCTCGCATCCTCCCCGGCCTTGGCCGCGGAGGGCATGCCGCAGCTCGACTTCAAGAACCCGCTGACCGTTGCCCAGGTCGTCTGGCTGGCGATCATCTTCTTCACCCTCTATCTGCTGCTGTCCCGCTGGGCGCTGCCGCAGGTGGCCACGGTGCTGGAATCGCGGGCGGCGACGATCGGGCGCGACCTCGAGGCCGCGCGGCTGGCCAAGGCGGAAGCCGATGGCGCGGTCGCCGAACTGACCAAGGCCACCCGCGAGGCGCAGGCCGGCGCGCAGGCGTCGATCGCATCCGCGGTCGGCGCCGCCAAGGAAGCGGCCGCCACCCGCGCCGCGGCATTGAGCGCCACGCTCGACATCCAGCTGGACCAGGCCGAGCAGCGCATTGCCGCCGCCCGCGAAGGGGCTCTCGGCGCGCTCCGCGAGGTCGCCACCGAAACCGCGCATGTGGTCGTCTCCCGCCTCACCGGCCAGCCGGCCAACGACGACGCGATCAACCACGAAGTCGGCGTCGCTCTTGCCGCCCGCGCCCAGGCTTAGGACCGCACCATGCACACCGAGGAAAGCTTCTTCGCCGATCCCCGCGCCTGGGTCGCAATCGCCTTCGTCATCTTCTTCCTGCTCGCCGGCCGCAAGATCTGGTCCACGCTGACCGGCATCCTCGACAAGCGCGCCGCCACCATCCGCGCCGAACTGGCCGAGGCGCAGCGCCTGCGCCAGGACGCGGAAGCCATGCTGAACGATGCGAAATTTCGCCGTGAAGCCGCGATCGCCGATGCGGAGCGCCTGCTCACGGGCGCCAGGACCGAGGCCGCCCGTCTGGGCGACGCCGCGGCCAAGGATGCCGAAAACGCCGCCATCCGTCGCGAGCGCATGGCGATGGACCGCATCGCGGCGGCCGAACAGCAGGCCGTGGACGACGTCCGCATCGCCGCCGCCGAAATCGCCACCCTGGCCGCCGAGCGCGTTATCCGCACGCATCTCTCGGCCGAGACGGACGCGCACCTGATCGACAACGCCATCGCCGGCCTGCCGAACGCATTGGCCTCGCGCCGCGCGGCCTGACGCTCCTTCGGATCGCGGTAGGGACGCCCATTACTGAGCGCCCCCCGCACAGAACCGTACGGGCGGAATTCCCGCATACGGCTCCCACCTTGGGTGTTTGACGGCGAAACGGTCGCGTGGCCATGGGTGAAGGATACGCGGTTTTGGCAGCCAGTCGTCCGCCAGCTTCTTCGTCCGTTCGTATGTTGTGAAGTCCCGTTGGCTCCGCCGCCTGAGCGAGCGCGGCCAGAGGTCCCGGACATGGTCACGGAATGCCCGTAGTGCCGCGAAGTTGGTCGGCACTGCATGGTAGTTGAAGAACCCGGCTATGACCTGCGCCAACCATTTCCCCTGCTCGGGGATCGGCTGGTGTCTGCGGTGTCGTAGCTCCTCCTTGACCTCCGCAAGCTTGGCCTGCACGCGGTCGCCGCGGCTCTTCCTTTTGAGCAGGAATTTGCCGTTGCGGGTTTTGCCGCAGATGAAGGTGAAACCCAGGAAGGTGAAGGTTTCCGGTTTGCCGAAGCCGCGCTGCCGTCGTCTGGCCGCCGCATGGCGACCGAACTCAAGCAGGCGGGTCTTGTCCGGATGGAGCGTCAACGCAAACACCGCGAACCGCGCGCGCATCGCGTCGAGGAACCGGCTTGCGTCGGCCTCGTGCTCGAAACCCGCGACCACGTCATCGGCATAGCGCACGATGACCATGTCGCCGGTGGCCTCCTGCCGTCGCCAGCGTTCGGCCCACAGGTCCAGGGCGTGGTGCAGCCAGGACGTAGTGCAGATAGATGTTGGCCAGCAGCGGTGAGATCACCGATCCTTGCCCCGTTCCCCTGTCACTGACCGTCACCGTCCCGTCTTCGACTATCCCCGCCTTCAGCCATTTGCGGATCAGGCGGGTGACGCGCCTGTCGCCGATCCGATGTTCGACGAACGTGACGAGCCACTCCTGGCTCACCGTGTCGAAGAAGCTCCGGATGTCGGCGTCCAGGATGTAGTTCACCTTCCGCGTGGTGGTCGCGACCACCAGGGCGTCCAGCGCATCGTGTGTTCCCCGCCCGGGTTGGAACCCGTATGAGAACCCGAGGAAGTCACCCTCGTGGATGGCGGTCAGCACCATGACGGTGGCGCCCTGGACGATCTTGTCCTCCCGGGCGGCGATCGCCAGCGGCCTCTGCCGTCCGTCCGCCTTCGGAATATACGTCCGGCGGGACGGTTGCGGCCGATAGGCTCCCCGATGGACCCGACTGTGCAGGTTCTCGAGCCGGAGCCCGAGGTCTGCCTCGTAGTCCTGCCATGTCATCCCGTCCACGCCAGGGGCCGCATTACGCTTGAGCGCGTAGAACGCGGTCTGGAGCGTATCGACACTGACATGGTGGAGGAGAGCGGTGAACCGTTCCTTCTCCCTTTGTCTTGCCGCTTGCCTTACGCGATCCAGCGCCTGGGTCACGCGTGCCCGGGTCTGTGTCCGGTGCGTGCTTTGCTGTCTCGCGTTCCCCTCGGCCCCCGCCCTTCGCTCCACCAACTCCGCAGCGGCCGAGGCCGCTTTGTTCGCCGGCTTCAACACCACTATGGCGGGGTCTGACTTCTCGCGCCCGTGCGTCATCGGCTTCGGCTCCTCGCCTTCCCGATGCGGACCGAGGCCGGTTGTGGCGGCTCGGCCAGGCGCGAGATCTCCCGTACCCGTACAAGGAGCGTGCATGCGTGCCAGGGTCTCCGACCACGCCGGATCGGTCCGCCGCTCGCGATGGCGCGGCGGGCCGTGTTGCCTTCCACTCAGTTAACAGTGTCGGCATCCGGGATAAGTGACTTTCGCGGCTCAATGGCTGGCCCGCATGCGCCCCTGCCGACGCTTCACCCCTGCCCTCGCGGACAACGATGCACGGCTCGGGGTCGACGTGGGTCGCTACTCCTTCGTCGTATCGGACTTGCACCAACTACTCCTTGCCGGTCTCCCGGCGCACTAACTGCTCATCGGCGTCCTCGTAACCGAAATATGCGCGTCGCCACATAGCGGCTCGGGGCTGGGGTCACCACGTGCTCCGTCCCGGATGTGCACCAACGCGTCTCAGTCTGTCAGGCCAGGCGCGTGCCGGTCTGGTCGTCGAACAGATACAAATGACGCGCCTCGCCCGCGAACGTCACTTCGTCGCCA
>JANXTF010000151.1 GCA_025352565.1 Rhodospirillales bacterium
TTCTATGTCAGTCCGCAGACCATGAACTGGACCACGTCGGGCGACGTGCTCATCATGTGCATCCTGGGCGGCGTCGGCACGCTGCTCGGCCCCGTCGTGGGCGTGGCTCTGTTCGAGATCCTGCGTGACCAGCTCGAGGCACTCACCGATCATTGGTACGGCCTGCTCGGCGTGGTGTTCGTGGCGGTCACCATTTTGGCGCCGTCGGGCGTGGTCGGCACGCTGAAATCCTGGCGCGGCCGAATGGCGGGCGCCCGATGAACGCCGCTTTGCACTGCCGCGATTTGTCGGTGCGCTACGGGCGCTTCATGGCGGTGGACGATTTCAGCTACGCCTTCGAGCAGGGCCGCCTGTACGGCATCATCGGGCCGAACGGCGCCGGCAAGACGACGCTGATGAACGTGCTGGTCGGCGGCAAGCAGCCGAGTGCCGGAACGGTTCGCCTCGGCGGCCGCGACGTGACCGCACTCGGCGTCCCGGCCCGCGCGCGCCTCGGACTCGGCCGCAGTTTCCAGATATCCAAGGTGTTCGCGGGCATGACGGTGTTCGAGAACCTCCGTCTCGCGGCCCAGGCCAACGCCTTCGCGCGGCAGCCGTGGTGGCGGCCTGCGTCCGACATTGCCGTGCTGGCCGAACGCGCCGGCGCGATGCTGGCGACCGTGGGACTCGAGCCGCACGCCGGCACCGACGCGGACAAATTGTCGCATGGCGACCAGCGGGCGCTCGAACTCGGTCTGGCACTCATGACCGAGCCCTCGGTGCTGCTGCTCGACGAGCCGCTGGCCGGTGTGGGGCACCATGCGCTGCCAGCCGCGATCGACCTGCTGGCGCGCGTGGCCGCCGGGCGGACGGTGCTGCTGATCGAGCACAACATGAACGCGGTGATGGGCCTCGCGTCGGAGGTGCTGGTGATGGCCAATGGCCGCCTGCTCGCGAGCGGCCCGCCCGACGAGGTGCGGCGCAACCCCGAGGTCCGCGAAGCCTATCTCGGCAGCGATTCCTGACCATGTTGCGGTTGGAGGGTGCGGACGCGTTCCACGGCAAGGCGCAGGTGCTGCACCAGGTCTCGATTGAGGTGCTGGCGGGCGAGATCGTATCGCTGATCGGCCGCAACGGCGCCGGCAAGACCACCACCCTGCGCGCCATGGCCGGCCTCATGCCGCTGCACGCCGGGCGGCTGCTGCACGAAGGCGCCGACGTCACGCGCCTGCCCGCCCACAGGCTCAGCCGACGCGGCATCCACTACGTTCCCGAAACCCGCCGCATCTTCCCCAATCTCACGGTCGAGGAAAATCTGCGCCTCGCGACTTTTGCCCATCGCGGCGGCGCGTGGACGATGCCGCGCATCCACCAGCTTTTCCCGAGGCTGCGGGAACGCGCCGCCTCGCCCGGCGACTCGCTGTCCGGCGGCGAGCAGCAGATGCTGGCCATCGCGCGTGGGCTGCTGACGGCGCCGAAGGTGCTGCTGCTCGACGAGCCAACCGAGGGCCTGGCGCCGCGCATCGTGGACGACCTCGTGGCCGCGATCCGCGTCGTGCAGGCCGAGGGCGTGGCGATCGTGCTGGTGGAGCAGAAGCTGAAGGTGCCGATGGCGCTGGCCTCGCGGCAATACCTGATCGAGAACGGGCAGATCGTCTGGACCGGCACCACGGACGAACTGCGCCGCGATCAGCGCCAGATCGAGCAGCTGATCGGGTTTTAGCCGGCTGCCCGCCGCAACGTGCCGCCCAGCCAGGCGCACATCTCGTCCATTGCCTCGGTGGCGCGATCAAGCAGGCCGATCCACGACATGAACCCGTGGTTCATGTCGTCGAAGCGCCGGTGCGTGACGCTGACGCCCGCCGCGCGCAGCCGTTCCGCGAACAGCGCGCCCTCGTCGCGCAGAGGGTCGTATTCCGCCGTGGTGAGATAGGTCGGCGGCAGGCCCGCGAGGGTCGCCGCGCGATGCGGCGACACGTGCGGATGCGCCGCGTCAACCGGGCTGCCGAGATAATGGCTCCAGAACCACCGCATCCCTTCGCCGGTCAGCCCATAACCCTCGCCGCGTTCGGTGTAAGAGGCAGTATCGGCCGAATGATGATCGGTCACCGGATACATCAGCAGCATCGCCGCTATCGCCGGGCCGCCTTCGTCCCGGATGCGCAAAGCGGTCACGGCAGCGAGGTTGCCGCCGGCGCTGTCGCCCGCCAGCACGATCTGGCCAGGGTCTCCGCCGAGCGCGCGCGCGTGGAGCGCGGTCCAGCGTGTCGCCGCGAGGCAGTCATCGGGAGCCGCCGGAAAGCGGCTTTCCGGCGCCAGCGCATAATCGACGGAAACCACCACCGCGCCGGCCCTGCGGCAGAGATGCCGGCATAGCGCGTCATGCGTCTCGATGCTGCAGATGACAAAGCCGCTGCCGTGAAAGAAGACGATCACCGGCAGATCGCCGCGCAAGGCTGGCCGGTAGATACGAACGGCAATATCGCCGCGCGGTCCGGGAATGTGCCGGTTCTCGACGCTCTCCACGTCCGGCCGTGGCACCGTCGCGTAACGCGCTTCTACCCCGGCGCGCACCGCCGCCACCGGCAGCGTGTGCATCGCGGGGAGGGCCGCGCCCTCGTCGAGCATGGCTTGCAGCATGGGGTGCAGTGACACGGCGATCTTCCTCTCAGGCCGGCACAAGCGGACAGCCGAACAGGCCGGGGGGCGGATAGGCGCCCGGTGACGGGACCTTGGCGATTTGCTTGAAAAGGTCCCAGCGATGCGTGGACTGCGCCAGCGGCTTCACCTCCCACACATACATCGCATGCGGGACCGAGCCGTTGGCCTGGATGCGCACGTCGCTGTTGTAGAAATCGTTCACGGGCAGCGCCCGCATCTTTGCCGCCACTGCGTCCGCGTCGATGGTGCCCGCGGCCTTTACGGATTTGAGCCAATGCGTCGCCGCCGCATAGGACGCTGCGTTGTACTCGTTCGGTGGCTTGCCCATCTTCGCCGCGTAACGCTCCGTCCAGGCGCGCGACTCCGGCGACAGGTCCCAATAGAACGAATTGGTCAGCACCAGTCCCTGGCAGGTGTCCTGGCCCAACGCCATCACGTCCGACACAATCATCAGCAGCGTCGCCAGCCGCTGGCCGCCCTTGACGATGCCGAACTCGGCGGCTTGCTTGATGCAGTTCTGCAGATCGGTCCCGGCATTGGCGAGGCCAATCACCTTGGCGCCGGACGCCTTGGCCTGCAGCAGATAGCTGGAGAAGTCGCTGGTGCCGAGCGGCGCGCGCACGCTGCCCAATACCTTGCCGCCGGCGGCCTTGATAAATTCCTCCGTGTTGCTCTGCAACGATGCGCCGAATTCGTAGTCGGCCGTGATGAAGAACCACGTGTCGCCACCCGCCCGCGACAACTCACCGCCGACGCCCTTGGCCAGCGCGTAGGTGTTGCACGCGAACTGAAATCCGTAGGGCGAGCATTGTTTGCCGACGAACACCGTCGAGGTGGGCGTCGCCATCAGGAAGATGCGCTTGCGCTCGCGCGTGACCTGCTGGATCGACAGGCCCGCCGACGATGCTCCGCCATCGGCGATCACATCGACGCCCCGGTCATCCAGCCACTCGCGTGCCAGCGCGCCGGCGACATCAGCCTTGTTCTGGTCGTCGGCCTGAAGCACCTGGATGGGGCGGCCGAGAACGCTGCCGCCGAAATCCTCGACCGCCATCTCGGCGGCGAATTTGCTCCCAGGACCTCCAACATCGCGATAGGGTCCGCCGACGTCGCTCAAAAGGCCGATTTTGACCGGGGCCGAAGATGTCTGCGCCCGAAGGATGCCGGGCATGGCGAGCGGTGCGGCGCCAATCGCTCCCAGCAATGTGCGGCGTGAAACCTGGGCCACGTGGTGCCTCCCTTCGAGTTGTTTGCCGTTCCCGCTCAAGCAGCGAGACGATAGAAAGCCGCGGCGGTGTCGTGGAACAGCCGCGCCTTCTCGGCGGGCGTCGCACCTTGTGCCACGCGCTTGAAGGCGTTCCACAGCACCGGGTAGCTGCACATGGCCTTGTCGACTGGGAAGTTGCTCTCGAACATGCAGCGTGCGGCACCGAAATCTTCGATGCAGGCCTCGAAGTACGGCGCCCACGCGGCAGCCAGCGTGGCCGACGACGGCGGTGTGGATTGCTTATGGAAGTCGAACCCGGACACGATCATCCCGAGGCCGCCGAGCTTGACAGACACATTGGCGCAAGTCGCGAGCTCGCGCATGCTGGCGCGCCAGGTCGCGAACAACTCGTGGCGCCTGCCCGCGTACGGGCCGATGCCGATGGGGCCGCCGACATGGTTGATCACGATGGGCGTATCGGGAAATGTCCGCGCCAACGCCGTGAGTTCGGCGATCTGCGAATGATACAGCCAAGCATCGAAGGTGAGACCGGCTGGCCGTAAGCGCGAAAAGCCAGCGCGAAACGCCGGTTCCGCCATCAATCCCGCAGGCGGTGGTTCCAGGATGCTGGCCCGGAAATCCTCCCCTCGCGCAGTGATGTGGCGGATGCCACGAAAGCGGCCGCCGCCGGCTTGCTTATGTGCATCGAGCACCGCGTCAACGCGCTCGCCGAGCATCAGATCGGCGTGGCCCACGATGCCGGCGCAAACCCGCGTGGCGCAGCCTCGCTTCTCCGCCTCCTCCGCCACGCCCGCGACGAATTCGGTCTCGCCCACGGGGCGCATCTCCACCGGTCCATCGGTGCGATACGCCCACATGCACTGCACGAAAACCGTCGCCGCGATGTTGTGGCCGCTGCCGGTGTCCGCGAGCAGCGCGTCGAGGTAATAGCGGCTGCCGTCGCGCTCCCACAGATGATGATGCGGATCGACGATCGGCAGTGCCGGGTCGATGATCTCCTCAGTAAGTTTTGCCAACCACGCCGCGTCGGGGGCCGGATGCGGGAACACCGGGATTTCACGCGCATGTACGCCTGCCTGCTCGGACATCGGGGTTCCTCTTCGTGCTTACTTGGCGGTAGATTAAGCTTCTCAGATGATCGCGCGCAAGCGAGCGTTGCGGCTTAACTCATCCAGAGGCCGCCGGTGATGTTGATCGCCTGGCCTGTCATGTAAGCGGCCTCGTCGGAAACCAGGAACGCCACCACGCCGGCGACTTCCTCCGGGCTGCCCGCGCGGCACAGTGGGACCGTCTTCGCGCGAGTCTCGAGGTCGGGCAGACCCTGCGCCCTGTTGGCGGCCTCCGCATCGACGCGCATCTGCGTGTCGGCGATGATGCCGGGGCAGACCGCGTTCACGCGGATGCCGCGCCCGGCGGTTTCCAGGGCGATACTCTGGGTGAGCCCGATCACCGCGAACTTGCTGGCGCTGTAGGCCGCGTGGTTGGGGACGCTCTTCTTGCCGGCCCAGGACGACATGTTCACGATCGCCCCACGTGCACGCTTCATCATGCCCGGCAGCACTGCCTGGCAAAAATGGAACGTGCCGTCCACGTTTACGGCGAACACGTCGCGCCAGGCCTGCTCGGTCGTCTCCATGAAGGGAGACGTGCGCAAAATGCCGGCGTTGTTGACCAGCACGTCGATCGGGCCGAGAGCGCCCGTGAGTGTCGCGGTACCACCCATCACCTCCGCCCGTCGCGCGACGCTGCCGAGGGCGACCGCGGCGCGGCGGCCCTCGGCACGGACGCGTTCGGCGGTGGCATGGGCGCCAGCCTCGTCGAGGTCGAAGATCCCGACGTCGCATCCTTCGCGCGCGAGCCGTACGGCGATCGCGCGCCCGATGCCGCCAGCCGCGCCGGTGACGATGGCGATGCGGCCGTCCAGTCCGTACACGCTGTTAGGCCGAGGCGTTCGCGGGAAGGCCCGAGTTGGCCTTCAGGGCAATCTTGAACAGCTTGCTGGCATTCTGCCCCAGCATGCGGCGGCGGCGCTCGATCGGGAACGTCACCGGCACGGATTCGTATGGCGAGTCGAAATCCCAATGCGGGTAATCCGACGAATACATCAGCCGATCAGCGAACCCGGCTTCCTCGAACATCTGATACACCGATTCCGTGTCCTCGCGCCGCTCCGGCTCCTCGATCGGCTGGGTGGTGAACCAGACATGGTCACGGACATACTCGGAGGGCTTGCGCGCAAGATGCGGCACCTCGTCGCGCAGCTTGGCGTAGGCGGAGTCGAGTCGCCAGCAATAGGGGACAGCCCAGGACCAGCCAAGTTCGATGAGCGCCACCTTCAAGGTTGGGAAACGCTCGAAAACGCCCTCGAAGATGAGGCTCGGCAGCAGCGTCATTGGCAGCGACGCGAAGTTCATGTGCATCTCGCCGTAGAAATTCGTGTTGCCCGCAGCCGTGATCTGGCGGCCCATGCCGGGGACGTGGAAGGTTATCGGGATGTCGTAATGGGTGGCGGCCTCGAAGATGTCCCAGTAGCGCTGGCGGCCCATCGGCTCCTGGCCGGCCGGCGACATCAGCACCGAGACGAAACGGTCGCCATGCTCGCCTTCCTTGCAGCGCCTGATCTCGTCGACCACATTGGCCATGTCGCGCGGGATGACAATGGCCGCGTGGTAGCGTGGATCGGCTGCCATCCAGGTGTGCGAGAGCGCGTTGTTGAAGGCGCGCATCAACTCGCGCGACAGCTCCTCGGGCATGTTGGCGCCGGAATTGAGGATGTACGATTGCGGGCAGGTGAGCACCACCGCGCTCATATCGAACGCGTCGAGCACCTGCTCGCGGGCCCAGTCGGGGTCGATCCCGACGCGGGCGTTCTTGATCGCGTCGAGCCTATGGGTGAATTCGCGCTGCGAGGGTGCGTACAGGCCGGAATAGCTGTGGCCCATGCCGTATTTGGCGAGGTAGTCGAGCCAGCGGCGCGACATGTGTTCGGACACCTGCTTGTCCGCCGGCGTCGGCATCGGGTGGAAGTCGGCGTCGATGATGGGCAGGCGCTCCACCGCCGGTGGACTTAAAGTCCCCGCGCTGGCGTTCTCGGTGATGGCGTTCATGCCGGTCTCCCTTGGGGTCCGCTGTGCCGCGTCACAGACGGTACCAGCGACGGGCGGTTTCGGCCATCACGTTTGCGCGCATGGCATCGGGCATGATGCCGAGGAGTGCCGCGAGGTCGTCGGTGTGCAAATGCGGATAGTCGCTGGCGTGCATCAGAAGGTCGTCGGTCCCGAGCCAGCCGAGGATGCGCCGCATCTGTTCGGGCGGCCCCATGTCGGCGGGCGCGGTCGAGAAGCGGAAATGGTCGCGGATGATCTCGGACGGCAGGCGGTCCACCCAAGGGAACTCGCGGCGCAGGCCCTTCCACTTCTTGTTGAGGTTCCACGCCCAGGTCGGCAGCCAGGTGAAGCCGCCTTCGAGGATCGAGACGCGAAGCGCGGGGAACTTCTGGAACAGGCCCTCGACGATCATGCTGGTCAGCTGCGCGCCGAAAACCTGCGGCTCCTCGGCGTATTCCTCGACATACCAAGAGGCATATCCGGTGGGCGTCGGGCCATGTTCCGCGAGACCGCCCCAGTGCAGCCCGGCCACGAGCCCGTTGCGCTCGATCGCCTCGAACAACGGCCAAAAGACGCGCTGGCCATAGAGACGCTCGGAGCGAACCGGCAGCAGAACCTGCACGAACCCCTTGTGCCCCCCCACCCGGTCGATCTCCTGCGCGGCGGCCACCGGGTCGCGCGCGGGGATCACGAGGGAGGCGGCGAGGCGCGGCTCGCGGTCGAGCCACTGGTCGATGATCCAGTCGTTCACCGAGCGCGCCATGGCGATGGCCCAATCGGGGTGCCGCAGGCTGTCGATCGCGTAATAGCAGTTCAGAATGGCGCGATCGACGCGCCAGGGATCGAGAATGTCGCGACGCAACTGGTCCAAAGTCGACGCGGGAACGCTGCCGTCGGCTGGGCGCCACTCGGTGCGCGCGGTGGTCGGGAGTGCCGGCGGGTAGGTAAGTGCCAACCCGGCCGGGCCATGGAAACCGCGCTCGCGGGCCGCATCGACCCAAATTCTCTCCTGATAGGGAAACAAGGTCTCGAGTGACGGGACGACGGCGTGGACGTCGCAGTCGATGACGGGCCCGGGCCAGAGCGCGTCGCGGGTGCGGTCTTCGAGGAGGGCCGTCGTCATCGTGCCGACGGTGCGGCGCGAAGGGTGAGCACGATGTAATCGTCCTCCAGCGTGACGGGGATGGTCTCGGCGAAGTAGGGGCCCGCGACGCGCTCGGCCCGGCCGTCCGCGATGGCGGTGGCGACATCGGAACCGGCTTCGACGCCCACTGGAACGGTACGGGCGCGCAGTTTCGGGTTCCAGTAGGATTGTCCGGTGCGGATGTCGAACTCCCAGTTGTGCCAGGGGCAGGCGACGAACCTGCGGTCGCTGTTGCCGCGCACATCGCCGGGAACTGGGGAGAATACCTCCGTCACCACCTGGCCCAAGCACAAGGGGCCGCCGAGATGCGGGCAGCGGTTGAGCAGCGCGTGGAAGCCGTCGCCGAGGCGATAAACGCCGATCTCGCGTCCACCGGCGGTGACGATCATGCAGCCCCCATCGGCCACGTCGCTGGAGCGGCCGACGATGAACTTGCGGGCGCCCGACGGGCGCGCGGACGCCTGCTCACTCAAAGCGGAACCCCCGATAGCCGTCGCTCACCACCTCGTCGCAGATGCGGGAGTAGTTCCCGAAGCCACCGACATAAGGCAGGAACACGCGCGACTTGCCGGGGATGTTGGCCCCCATGTACCAGGAGTTGGTCGATGGGAACAGCGTCCGGTCCGCCACCTCGTTGACGTGCGCTACCCATTGCTCCTGCGCGTCCGGCGTGGCCTCGATCGTCGCCGCGCCGCGCCGGGCGATCTCGGCGAGGCAATCGGCGGTCCACGCGACATGCTGCTCGATGGCCACGACGACGTTGGTGAGCACCGACGGGCTGCCGGGGCCGGTGATGACGAACAGATTGGGGAACCCCGCGACGGCGACGCCGAGATAGCTGCGCGGGCCGGTGGCCCATTGCTCCTTGAGGGCGATGCCGTCGCGTCCGCGAATGTCGATCCGGCCCAGCGCGCCGGTAACGGCATCGTAGCCGGTGGCAAAGATGATGCTGTCGAGCGCATATTCCGCTTCGGTGGTGCGGATGCCCGACGGCGTCACCTCTACGATCGGCGTGGCGCGCACATCGACCAGGGTAACGTTGTCGCGGTTGTAGGTCTGGAAGTAGTCGGTATCGACGCAGATGCGCTTGGTGCCGATGGCGTGGTCTGTCGGCGAAAGCCTCGCCGCGACCATGGGGTCGGTCACGAGGGCGCGGATGCGCTGCCGCACATATTCGGCGGCCACGTCGTTGGCGGCGCGGTCGACGAAGATGTCGTTGAAGGAGTGAACGAAGTTGGCGCCGCCGCGTGCCCAGCGCCGCTCGAACTCGGCCTCGCGTTCCTCGGCCGTCACATCGAAGGCTGCACGCTGGCTGTATTCGTAAAGGATGCCCGAACGGGTATCGCGGGCGCTGACGCGATGCGCGGCATAGTCGGCCTTCCATGCCTCCTGGTGCGCGGCGTCGAGCTTTCCGTTCCAGGCGGGAATGCTGAAATTCGGCGTGCGTTGGAAGACGGTGAGATGCGCCGCCTGCTTGGCCACGACCGGGATGGTCTGGATGCCGGACGAGCCGGTGCCGATGACGGCGACACGCTGGCCGGTGAAGTCGATCGTTTCGTGCGGCCATCTGCCGGTGTGGAACCACTTGCCGGCGAAACTGTCGAGGCCGCGGATGTCCGGCTGGCGGGCGGCGGACAAGGCGCCGGTCGCCATGATGCAGAACCGGGCGGTGATGGTCGTGCCGCCATCGGTCTCGACGCGCCATACCTTGGCGGCGTCGTCGTAGATCGCGGACGTGACCCGTGTGTCGAACGAGATGTCCCGTCGCAGGTCGAAGCGGTCGGCGACGTGATCGAGATAGCGCAGGATCTCGGATTGCGCCGGGTAGCGCTCGGTCCACTCCCATTCCTGCTGCAACTCCTCGGAGAACGAGAACGAGTATTGCAGGCTTTCCACGTCGCACCGGGCACCCGGATAGCGGTTCCAGAACCAGGTGCCGCCGACGCCCGTTCCGGTCTCGAATACCTGCGCAGACAGCCCGAGTTGGCGCAGCCGGTACAGCATGTAGAGGCCGGCGAAGCCTGCCCCAACGACGACCGCGTCGACCGATCGATCAGGCGCCATCGGGCTGCTCGGCGAATTCGAAGCCCATAGCGCGCGCGTGGTAGAAGATGCCGCCATCCTGGACGATCAGGAACATCGCCCGCTCGTTGCCGCCATTATGGTGCGAGTGGACGCTGACTGGCGGGGTGATGCTGGTGGCCCAGGGCGCCCATTCCTTGCGGCGCCCGTCCATGATCGAGAAGCAGCGGTCGCCCTTGATGATGAGGCTGATTGCCACCGCGTTGTGCCGGTGCGGACGCTGCACCTGCCCGCCGGGCAGCGTGTTCATCGCCACCGTCATCGTCGGCATCAGGTTGCGGGTCGCCTCCTGGCCTTCTGACGAGAAGATGAGGGCCGAGCCGGGGATTTCGGCGGTGCGGCCGATATCGTAGATCAGCGCGATCTGGCGCTCGATCTCGGCGGCGGTGAAATGCACGATCTCGGTGGGTGCCGATCCTTCCGCCGGAGGGCGAAGGTTCTCGAACGCGAGCTGCGGCTCATTGGTGACGATCCAGAGCACGGCATTGGCCGGGCCTGCCTCGTGCGCGACCGGGACGCCGCCCGGCAGGATGAACAAATCGCCTTCGTTCCAGGCGATCTCCTCGCCCTGGGCCGTGGTGATGCCGCTGCCCGCGATGACGTAGCAGATGACACCGCTGGCGGCGAAATCGGTTCGCAGCGTCTCGTCGGCGCGGATCCTGCCGTAGCGCACCAGCATCATCGGCGAGGTGGCGGGGAAGGCGCAGGCGAGCTGGGCGGATATGTCGCAGGCAAACAGCCCGGTCGGCGCGTCGGCGGCCAGCGCCGCCAGCGGCTCGGCCGTGAAAATATGGTCGGGCACGGGCGGCAGCTTCACGTTGAAGCCGTTGCCGGTGTTGAAGAACCGGCCTTTTGCCTGCGCCTTGGTTACCGGCGCGGCCGGATGTTGCGCCGGCATGTCGGCTATCGTTGCCGGGATGGGGTCGTTCATGTTGTCACTGCCTAGTTGTGATGCACCAGAGGGCACTTGCTTTCCGCGAGCGGGCGGAACGCCTGGTCGCCGGGGATCGTGGCAAGCACTTTCGCCAGATCCCATTCCGACTTGGATTCCGCCGGTGTCTTGGCCTGCATGAGATAAAGGTCGCGGATCACGCGGCCATCCTCGCGGATGCGGCCATTCGTGGTCATGAAGTCGTTGATCGGGGTCGCGCGCATTTGGGCAATGACGGCGTGCGCCTCATCGGTCCCCGTGGCGTCGATCGCCTTCAGGTAGTGCGTGACCGCGCTGTAGATGCTGGCCTGGAACATGGTGGGCTCGGCGCCGTGGGTCTTCTTGAAGCGGGCGGAGAAGGCGCGAGTGGCGTCGTTCTGGTCCCAGTAGAACGCCGACACGTACAACAGGCCCTGCGTCGCCTCGAGACCCAGCGCGTGCAGGTCCGTGACGTCGGTGAGAAACGCGGCCGGGCGCATGGTCTTCTCCAGGCCGAATTCGCGGAACTGCTTCAGCGCGTTCAGAAACGGCGCGCCCGAGGTGGCGAGCCCCAGCACAGTGGCGCCCGAATGCACCGCCTGGGTCAGATCGGAGGAGAAATCCACCGTGCCCTGCGGATGGGGCGAGGCGCCGCGCACCGTGCCGCCATTGGCCTTCACGAAGCGGGAGGCCTGGGTTTCGAGCGCATGGCCGAACGCATAGTCGATGGTGAGGAAATACCATTCCTTGCCGCCCTGCTTCACGATCGCGGTCGCCAGGGCGGCGGGCAGAGCGTAGGTGTCATAGGTCCAATGCAGCGAAACCGGCGTGCAGGCCGTGTTGGTCAGCTCGTCCGAGCCCGCCGAGGTCGCGATGGTGACGCGGTTCTTTTCGGCGGCCATGCGCTGCACGGCGATGGCGACCGCTGAATTGCCGAGCGAGAAGATGGCGTCCACCTTGTCGTCGTACCAGCCGCGCGAAATGCCGACGCCGATATCGGGCGCCCCCAGCAGGTTGCCGGTCACGATCTCAATCGGCGCGCCCCGCACCTTGCCGCCGAAATCCGCGACCGCCATGCGCGCCGCCACCACATCGCCCGGCCCATGCTGGTCGGCGTTGGGGCCGCTCATGTCACCCAGGATGCCGAGGCGGACGATGTTGTCGCTGATCTGCGCGGCTGCGGGAAACGCGGCGGCGACGGACATCATGCCGCCCACCAGGAAGCACTTGAACTTGCCGTTCATCTCGATCCCCTTCGACAGCCGTCGGCTTAGCGTGCCGCGATTCTACTGACCAGTATCCTTGCTTACCATTCGTCGGTCAAGCTAAAACGTCCGTGGGCCGGCATTATCCGGGTTCGTCCCCGCAACGCAGATGGATGCGTGCTCGCACGTAGCGGGCGCTACCGATCCGTGTAGTTGGCCGGGCGTCCGTCCAGAAAGGCGCGGACGCCCTCGCCGCCATCCTGGCCCGCGGCAAGGCCGACGGAGTGTCGCTGGGACACCAGATACGCGTCGAACCAGTTCAACGCCCCGATGGCGTTGGAGCAGCTTTTGCGTGCCCTGATGGAGGGCAGGCTCTTGCGAGCGATGGAGCCGGCAAGCTCGAGTGCCATCTCCAACACGCGGTCGGGCGGGACGACATAGTTGAAAAAGCCGGTTGGGGCGAGTTCGGCCGCCGTGAAGCGTCGCCCGGTGAAGAGCATCTCGCGGATTTTCGCCTCGGGCATGCCGATCTGCGCGAACAGCCCGGCGCCGCCACCGACGAGACCGTAATCGATCTCAGGGCAGGCGAACGCGGCATTTTCGGACGCGATGCGCATGTCGCACAGTCCGGCCAGAATCATGCCGATGCCGATCGCGTGCCCGTTGATCGCCGCTATGACGGGTCGGTCCAAATCATAGAAGCGCCGCACCTGCTCGTTGATCACCGCGTAGCGGTCGTGGCGCCGGTCTGGGTCCATGTCGACGAAGTCGTTGAGATCCGCCCCCCCGCACCAGGCCCGCGCGCCTTCCGCCGCGCTCCAGACGACACAGCGGACCTCGGAGGCGGCAATGAAGTCGGCCATCCGGCCGATGTCCTTGTACACCGCGAGGGACACGGCGTTCACCGGCGGTCGGTCGAACACAACAAGGCCAACGCCATCGCCGCGCACCGTGATCCGAAAGGAGCCGATCGAATGGGTCTCGTCGGCTGCCGCTTCGTGATCCATGGACGCTCTCCCGATGCCGAAGGTTGTTCGGATAACACGTCCAGCCGATCCGTGGGTCAAGCCGCCGTCGTCGACGGCGGCAGAAGCGTCGATAGGAGGCGATCAATCAACGATGGGGCGGCACGGCCGATGTCGCGGGGGCGCCGATACATCAGCCATGTGATGATGAGCTGGTTGACGGCTCCGACGAGGATCGTGGTCGTCTCATAGCGGCTGGGCCCCGCGGCCCATTCGCCGGCAGCCTCGCCGGACGCGATCAACTCGACGATAATCGCGGCGAATTCGTCGAGCCCGATTCGGACCCGCGCCTCAGCGACCAGCACGCTCGGCCAGATTTCGAGATAGAGCGTCCGGGCCCATTCCGGATTCCGTCGCGCGAAGTCGGTGGTCAACCAGAGATAAAGTCGGAGCCGCTCGCGCGCGCAACGTGTCTCCCGCGCCCGTTCGCTGTATTCCAGGAAGAACTGACCAAGCTGCGTCAGCGGGACCGCGTAGGCGAGATCCTCCTTGCTGGCGTAGTACTCGTAGATCGAGGAAACCGGCATCCCGGCCTCCGCCGCCACGTCCGAGATACGCGCGCGGGCGATGCCTTCTCGTGCGAATATACGAAGTGCGGCCTGAAGGATTTCGTGTTGACGGCGTCGGCTGCGGTCCTGCTTTCGTTTCGGCGTCTGAGCGCTCCATCGCCGCGCGAGATCGTCGAGAAAGTCCGCCCAAGGCGAGCCGGCCGCTTTCGGAACGCTGTTTGCCTCCATCGCACTATCAAGCCTCCGCACACCGATTCGAGTCAAAGATAACGCACCGACGCATACCTGCGTGCAAAAAAAAGCCGAATGGACGTCGACTTTCTCTTGACCCTTCCGGCTTGGCCGTCCATCCTGAATGGGTGCAAGTGCGCGGAAAGCGCCGCAGGGCGCGGGGCCTGAGAGCCATGGGGGATTTCGGACATTGATCACGCCAGGCAAGGTCTTGAGAGCCGGGGCGGCTGTTCCGTGTCGGCCAATTGAACATTCTCATCTGAACCGGATGGACAGACATGGGTAATCCGAACCGCGTGGCGGTCGTGGCCTGCGCGCAGACCGAGTTGCGAGCGGCCTGGTCGAACGCTCAACACGTCGACCTCATCTCGTCGACCGTTTCCAACCTGTTGAAAGGCAGCGGCGTCGCGCTTGCCGATATCGATTTCGTCATCGACTCCGGAAGCGATGTGCTCGATGGCCGTTCGATCTCCAACTGCGGATTTCTCGGTGCGATGGGCGCGCACCACAAGGAAGAATCCAGGGTCGAGGAGGATGGGCTTTGGGCCGCCTCGTACGGCATCAACAAGATCGCGGCGGGTGCCGCCGAGATCGGCCTCATCATCGCCTATTCGAAGCCATCGGAGTCCGATGTATCGCTGTTCTATGCGTCCCAGGTCGAGCCATTCTACCAGCGGCCGGTGGGCTTCGATCACCTCGCGGCTTCGGGCCTGCAGGCGCAGCAATATGTGGTCAGGGGCGGCGGACGCGAAGCTGACTTTGCCAAGGTTGTTGTCCGTTCGTGGGAAAAGGCTTCGGGCAATCCCCACGTCGCGGTAGGGCAAGTCCCGTCGCATGACGAGATCGCCGCCGGCGAGTATGTCGCATCGCCGCTCCGCCGCCATATGATGTCCCGCCCCGTCGATGGCTGTGTCGCAATTCTTCTGGCCAGCGCGGATGTGGCGAGGCGGTTGTCGGCGACCCCGGTTTGGGTCACTGGCATGGGTTCGGCCATGGACAGCCATGCGTTCGCGGTCCGCGCGCCGGGTCGCGTCGAAGCCTGCGAGGTGGCCGCCAAGGCTGCCTTTGCCCGCTCCGGCGTCGATCCGCGAACGGTCTCGCTCGCGGAGGTCAGCGGCTCCTCGGCAGCTGGTGAAATGATGGTGCTCGAGGCTCTCGGACTTGCCAAACCGGGGCAGGGGTTCGAGGCCTATGGCGGGTCCACAGCCATCAATCTATCGGGCGGAGCCTTGCCGGCCGATCCGATCATGGCGACCGGACTGGTCCGCCTCGCCGAAGCCTGTAGGCAGATGACGGTGCCGGGCGATTATGGCCTTTCGAACGTGAAATCGGCCATCGTACACGCCACCGGCGGCGTCGGAATGCAGTCTCACTGCGTCTTTACCCTCGAGGTCTGAACAATGTCGCGCCATGTGGGTATCGTTGGAATCGGGCAGACGCATCATGCGCGCCGCCGGACGGATGTAAGTCAGGCTGGCCTGGTTCGCGAGGCGGTCGATCGTGCTTTGGCGGATGCCAAGCTGACGATCGACGATATCGATTCGATCGTCATCGCCACCGGTCCGGTCCTGTTCGCGGCCGTGAACATGCCGGAAAAATGGGTGGTGGACGCGTGCGGCGGGCGGCTCAAGCCGGTGGTGCGCGTCACCAGCGGCGGCGGCACCGGCCTCGCGGGCGCCCTGGCCGGATATTACCAGATCGCCGGCGGCCAGCATGAGCGGGTGCTCGTCGTGGCCTACGACAAGCTGTCGGAAGGCAATCTGCAGTATTCGATCTCAACGCTTTACGACCCGTTCTGGGGTCGCGAGTTCGCGGTCGGCATCATGGGATTCTCGGCCGCCTATTGGCGCGCGCGCATGGATGTTCTGGGCCATACCGAGGAGGCTGCGGCCATGGTCTCGGTCAAGAACCACAAGAACGCGCTGAAAAACCCGTACGCCCACGTCAAGAAGGTGATCACGGTCGACGACGTGATGAAGTCGCGTCCGTTGGCGTGGCCGATCAAGCTTCTCGATGTGCCGCCAATCTCAGACGGCGCCGCGGCAATCGTTCTGTCATCGGAGAAGATGGCGGCGAAGTCGACCGACCGCCCGGCGTGGATCCGTGGCATGGGCTATTTCTGCGAGGCGGACAACGCGGCATCCAGGTCGATGCTCGTCTCCGAGCCGCTGGCGCTGGCGGCGCGGCGTGTCTACCGCGCCGCAGGCATCACCGATCCGCGGCGCCAGTTCGACGTCGTCGAGGTGCAGGAGCCATATACCTGCTTCGAGTTGTCCTATTACGAGAGCCTCGGCCTGTGCGCGCCCGGCGAGGCGGCGGAGCTTATCGCGTCCGGCGCCACCGAGATCGACGGCGACATCCCCGTCAACCCGTCCGGCGGCTGCATGGGTGCCAATCCGATCGGCGCGACGGGGCTGATACGCCTCATCGAAGCCGCCGCCCAGGTCATGGGCAAGGCGGGCGACCACCAAATTCCAAATGCCAAGCTGGCGCTCGCGCAGTCGGGCGGCGGTTGGGCAAATCTGCGCGGCGTGGCTGTTCTTAGCGCCTGAGGAAGGATATCGGCCATGCTGCAAGCTCCTGACACATATCCGATCGATCGGCCGCCGCTGAAGTCGACGATATCGATGGCCTACACGCTGACGCCTGGGCGGGCAGCCGGCACGTTCATGGTCGAAACCGGGAAACGGCGCTTCGTCGGCTCCCGTTGCGTCTCATCGGGCCTCGTCTGCGTGCCGGCACAGGATTTCTGCCCGCGGACGGGCGGCGCCGACATCGAACTGGTGGTAGCTCCCGAGGCCGGCACGCTCACCGGCTTCACCCAGACTGCCGCCGGCATCCTTGCGACAATTCGAATCGACGGAGCGGATTTCGACTTCGTCCACAAAATCGTGGATTCCAGCTTGGTCGATCTCAAGATCGGCGCTCGCGTACAGGCGGTCTGGGCCGATGCGTCGACCCAGTCGATCCTCGACATCAGCGGGTTCCAGTTGGCCCCGAATGCCCCGATCGGGAAGATCGCTCCGCTGTCCGACCCGGCTGACCCGCTGCCGATGAAGCCATATCCGCTCGATCTGCACTACGAACACGCCTTTGGACCCTTCTATGGCCGCCTGTTCGACGAGATCGGATCGCGGCATCGCATCATGGGGGTGCGCTCCACCTCCGGCGAGGGCGTGTTGATTCCGCCTCGTGAGTTCGACGACATCTCGTTCACCCGCACCGGCACCTGGGTGACTTTGCCCGATACCGGTACGGTCAGTGCGATGTCCGTCATCCACCTGGAGTTCAGGGGACAGAAGGAGCCGCCCCCCTATATTTACGCGGAAATCCAGCTCGACGGCGCGGTGACCCGGCTGATCCACTCGATCAAGGGCATCGACATGAGCCGCGCCTCCGAGTTGGTGAAGCCCGGCACGCGGGTCCGCGCCGTCTGGTCGACCTCCCGCACCGGGTCGCTCTCGGATATCTCGCATTTCGAGCCGATCCCGGAACTGAACAGCGCCAACGCGACCGATATGTGATCGCACCGGTATGTCATTCCGGATCCACACGCTGCATCTCGGCGACCTGATGGTGCCCTGGCCTCATGCGGTCATCAAGGAACCGATCCATTGCTGGTATGTCACCGATGGCACCACCGGCATCCTGGTCGATTCCGGGATGCCGGACCCGGGCGATATGAAGCGGCGGCTGAACGTGGACAGCGTCGGCGGGGGGCCGGACTCCTTGATCGCGGCCCTGCGCCACGTGGGCGCCAAGACCGATGACGTGCATAAGGTCGTGCTGACGCATATGCACTTCGATCACGCCTGGAACCTCGAATTGTTTCCGAATGCGCAGGTGATCGTGCAACGCGACGAGCTGATCCACGCGATCGATCCGGTGCCGACACAACGGCTGTACTATCTTCGCGAGACACTGGCCGAGGTGCTTGGCCGCAGACGACCCAAAGGTCTGCTCCTGGTCGATGGCGATACCGAACTGGTGCCCGGATTTGAACTTATGAAGGTGCCCGGCCATACCCCTGGCATCCAGGCGGCGATCATATCCACCGCGCGGGGCAAGGTCGCGCTGGTGTCCGACTGCGGCGACAATTACGCCAACTGGTATCCGACCGATCCGAACGTGAATCCGACGCCCATGCGCTACCTCGGCAGCGACTTTCTGCCAGGCGCAATCCGCAGCGAGAGCGAGCGCGTCTACGGCGACAGCATGCGGCGTATCCTGTCCCGCGCCGACATCGTGGTGCCCGCCCACGATACCCGCATCCCGCGCGCGATCCCCGAGGAGTGGTTCGCGAAGCCGCCGGCGGGCTCAGCGGCGCATAGCTGAGGGCCACGATGCCCAATCTTTCCCAGCATCTCTTTCGGCAGGCCGAGACCCGGCCTGAGAAGGTGGCGCTCATCGACAACGGCCGCGACTATACCTTCGGCGAGTTGCGCGACCGGGTCAGGCGTGCGGCCGGCGGCCTGCGGGCAAGCGGCGTCGGGCCAGGGACGAAGCTTGGCCTGATGGTTTCCAGCCGGATGGAGTTCATTGTCGTTCAGCAGGCCATCTTCGCGCTTGGCGGAGTCGTCATGCCGCTGAACATCCACTATCGCGCTGGCGAGATCGAGTACGCATTGCAATCCTGCGACCTCGAGTACCTCTTCATCGAGGGCGGGTTCGTGGAACAACTCGGGGCTGCGCCGGAAGCACGCTGTGCCCACCTGCGCCGAATCCTGGTCCTCGATCCGGTGGGCGCGCTCGGCGGCACCCTCCTGATGGATGCCGCATCGGTGATGCAAGGTGCGCCGATCGCTGGGCCCGTCGAGATGCCGGCCGACGCATTGGGCCTGATGCTGTCGACCAGCGCGACAACGGGCAAGGCCAAGGGCGTCATGCTGTCGATCGGTAACATCCAGAGCAATTATGACCCGACCCCCGGCTGGCTTGGCCTGACGGAGCGCGACATTATCCTGTGCGCGCTTCCGCTGTACAACACGTTCGGGCTGAACCAGTGCATCAGCGCAACCATGGTCACTGGCTGCACCCTGGTGCTGCTCCCCCGCTTCGACGTCGCGAAAGTACTCGATGCGATTGAGGCCTACCGCCCGACGTTCCTGCCGGGCGTGCCGGCGATGATCCAGAAGATCCTGTCCGATCCGGCGACTCCCACACGGGATCTCCGCTCCATCCAGCGCATCCTGGTCGGCGCCGCCTCGGTGCCGAGCCCGCTGCTTGAGCAGATACGGGCGGTCATGGGACGCGACGTGGTCGTGCTGGAAGGCTACGGGCTGACCGAGGCCACGGCGATCGTGACGGTGCTCGTCGTTGAGACGGACGCCGAGGGGCGGCTGCTCCGTCCCCGTTCTGTCGGCCAGACGCTTCCCGGCATCGAGATGATGATCGCGGACGCGAACATGCAGCCGCTCGCGCCCGGCATCATTGGGGAGATCTGCATTCGCGGGCCGAATGTGATGCAGGGCTACCACAGGCAGCCCGTGGAGACCGCGAATGCTATCGTGAACGGCTGGCTCCGCACGGGCGATCTGGGCACGGTCGATGAAGAGGGCCATTACCGCGTGGTCGACCGGACCAAGGATGTGATCATCCGCGGCGGTCAGAACATCTATCCGGTGGACATCGAGGAGGTGCTCTACGGACACCCCGCCGTCGCCGAGGTGGCCGTCGTGGCCGCGCCGGACGAAAACCTTGGAGAGGTTCCGGTCGCCTATGTCGCCTTCAAACCGGGACAGGAGGCGGATGTGGAAACGCTGCGGGAAATATGCCGCAGCGAACTCGCCTATTACAAGGTTCCGCGCCGCATCGTGGTCCTTGCCAGTCTGCCGAAAGGGCCGACGGGGAAGATCTTGCGACGGGCGTTGCGCGATGTCCCTCCCGTGGCTTCCGATCAACCGCACGCAGCGACGCTGAAGGCGCAATCCCATGACGCTTGAGACATTGCTCTACGACGCCTCCGAAGGCGTGGCCACGATCACGTTCAATCGACCCGATGTGCTGAACGCGACGAACGACCAGTTCTACAAGGAACTGTCCGGGCTGATCGGTACGATTGCCGACGATCCGGAGGTGCGCTGCGTCATTATCACCGGGGCGGGACGCGGCTTCTGCGCGGGTGCCGATGTCAAGGGCATGGATCCGAACCGACCGCCGCTGTCCAAGCGACGGCGGCACCGGTGGATTCTCTCGACCGTGCTGCGGCCCCTGGTGCGGTTGGAGAAGCCCGTGATCGCCGCCGTGAACGGCGTGGCCGTGGGTGCCGGCATGAACATCGCGCTCGCGGCGGACATCCTGATCGCCAGCGACAAAGCCGTGTTCAGCCAGATTTTCGCCAAGATGGGTCTGGTGCCGGATCTCGGCGGCCTTCACCTGCTGACGCGCGTGGTCGGCCTTAACAAGGCCAAGGAATTGTGTTTCACGGCCCGGAAAATACCGGCCGCCGAGGCGCTCGCCCTCGGCATCGCGAACGAGGTCGTCCCCGCCGATGAACTCATGACCCGCGCCAGGGTCTTGGCGCGTGAGATCGCCGCCGGGCCGCCGTTCGCGTTGTCCATGATGAAGACCCTGCTCAACATGTCCTCGACGTCGACGCTGGAGGAGATGCTCGAATACGAGGGCTATGCCCAGAGCCTGGCGTACATCTCCGGCGAGAACGCGGAAGGCGCACTCGCTTTCAAGGAGAAGCGTCCGCCGAAATTTGGACCGACAGGCTAGAGGCGCGCGATGGATTTCAACTTTTCGCCTGAGGACGATGCCTTCCGCCATGAAGCCCGCGCATGGATCAGCGCCAGCCTGCCGGAAGGGTGGGGACGCACGGTCCATGAGCCAGAGGACGAGACCGAGCGCTACATGTCCCGGCTGGGATGGGAGAAGAAGCTGTTCCATGGCGGCTGGGCCGGGATTGCGTGGCCGAAGGAATACGGCGGGCGCGGGGCGACGCTGGTGGAACAGGCGATCCTGGCGGAGGAACTCGCGCGCGCCGGTGCGCCGGAAGGCCTGAACATCATCGGCCACAACCTCACGGCGCCGACGCTGATGCACAACGGGACCGAGGCACAACGACGTCGTTTTTTGCCCAAGATCCTGTCAAGCGAGGAGGTTTGGTGCCAGGGCTTCTCTGAACCGAACGCCGGGTCGGATCTCGCTGCGGTCCGCACCACCGCGGTGCGTGACGGTGACCACTTCGTCGTCAACGGCCAGAAGACCTGGACGAGCTTCGCGCAATACGCCCAGTGGTGCTTCATGCTCGTTCGGACAGATACGGAGGCGCCGAAGCACAAGGGCATCTCCTTCTTGCTGGTCGATATGAGCACGCCCGGCATCACGGTCCGGCCGCTGCGTCAGATCTCGGGCGAGAGCGAGTTCAACGAGACTTTCTTCCACGATGTCCGCGTTCCTTGCGAGAACCTCGTGGGCGGACTGAACGAAGGCTGGAAGATCGCGATGACGACGCTTGCCCATGAGCGGGGACCGGAGGATGCGCTCGGCCGCCAGATACGCTTCAAGCGCGAGCTCGGCCGACTGCTCGATGTCGCCAAGACCCAGAAGCGCGGCAAGCGGGCGGCCATCGACGACCCCGCGCTGCGCCAGAAGATCGCGAGTTCGGTGATCGAGGTCGAATTGATGCGGCTGAACTGCCTGCGCAGCTTCTCCAAGATGCTGCAGGGCAAGCCGCTTGGCCCGGAGTCCTCGTTTCAGAAGCTGTACTGGAGCCACATGGCGCAGCGCATGTACGAGACCGCGCTGGAGACGCTCGGACCGGCGGCGGCGCTCGGGGCCGGCGATCCCGCCACGCCGGCGCGCGGGATGTTCCAGACCGGGTTCCTCCAGTCACGGGCGTTCACGATTTACTCCGGCACCTCCGAGATCCAGCGCAACATCATTGCCGAGCGCGTGCTCGGCATGCCGAAGTAGCAATACGCCATGAACTTCGACTTCAGCGCCGAACAATACATGTTCCAGGACAGCGTCCGGGCCTACCTCGCGGATGCCTGGAGCGTCGCGCGGCTGCGCCGCCTGATGGAAGGGGACGGCTTCGACGCGACGCTCTGGCACGGGCTGACCGATCTCGGATTGTTGTCGATCCTGGTCCCGGAGGAGCATGGCGGCATGGGGCTGAGCTTCGTCGATCTCGCCTTGGTATTCGAGGAGTGCGGCCGGGCACTGGTTCCCGGTCCGGCCGTCGAGACCATGATCGCGACGGACGTGCTCGCGCGGTTCGGCACGCAGGAGCAGAAGGCGGCGCTTCTGCCGGGGATCGCGACTGGGCGGATCAAGGTCGTGCCGGCCGTGGTGGAGGCCGATGGCGGCTCCGACCCGGCAGAGGTGGAGACCATCGCCAGCGATGCCGCGGGCGGTTGGGTGCTGAATGGCCGGAAGATCCTGGTCCCCTACGCCGGGCTTGCCGACAAGCTGCTGGTCTCGGCGCGGTTCGGGGCGACCGCCGCGCTGGGCCTCGCCTTGGTCGATCCCACACGGGCCGGCTTGACGCTGCGCCCCCAGGCGCTATTCGACCCGTCATCCCGCGCCTGCGAGGTCATTTTCGACAATGTTGCGATCGGTTCCGAGGACGTTGTCGGCGCCGCTCCGATCGCGGCGTCGGTCGATAGGGTGGTGGATGCCGGGGCCATGGCCGCGGCCGCGCAAATGACCGGGATTGCCGCCCGCATGCTGGATCTCGCCGTCGACTATGCCGCGCAGCGTGTGCAGTTCGGCCGTCCGATCGGCTCCTTTCAGGCCATCAAGCACCGCTGTGCCGATATGATGGTGCAGGTCGAGACGAGCCGCACGGCCGCCTACTACGCGGCATGGGCGCTGTCCTGCGACGCGCCGGAGGCTGTGCAGGCGGTGTCGATGGCGAAGGCCTATTGTGGCGACGCCGCCCGGTTCGTCTGCAACGAGGCGCTTCAAATTCATGGCGGAGTAGGCTTCGCATGGGATCTCGATCTGCACTTCTACCTGCGGCGCGCGAAGACGCTTGAGTACTCCTTCGGCGACGCCTCCGCGCATCGCGAGCGGGTTTTGAGTGCCGCGCTTGCCGCAAGGGAAGCCGCCTGACCATGCGCGCCACGGTGCTCCCCCGCTTTGGCGGGCCTGACGTATTCCGATGCGAGGAGATTGCCCGGCCGGAACCCGCGGCCGATCAAATGCTGGTGCGGGTGGCATGCTGCGGCGTGTGCGGCCACGATCTCCTGAGCCGTGCCGGCGCCTTCCCGCACACGCGCCTCCCCTGCGTCCTGGGGCATGAGATCGCCGGCATCGTCGAAGAGGCTGGTCCGTTGGTCTCGGGCTTCCGCAACGGCGACCGTGTCGCGCTGAACCAGCGTATTTCCTGCGGCGCCTGCGAGCCATGTCGGGCGGGGAGAGACAACCTGTGCCGCGCGGGCGCCGGCTTCTACGGGGACGCCCTGTCCGGCGGCTATGGCGCGTATGTCGTCGCGTCGGCGCGCAACGCCGTTCTGCTGCCGGACGAAATTCCGCTGGAAGTCGGGGCCGTGCTCAGCTGTGCGATCGGAACCGGGTATCATGCGTTGGGGCGTGCCCGCCTGCACCTGGGCAGCACGGTCGTGATTACGGCGGCCAGCGGCGGCGTTGGAATTCATACGGTCAAGCTCGGGCGTGCGATGGGCCTGCGGGTCATCGCCATCTCGTCTTCCGAGGCCAAGGCGGAACGGCTGCGCGCGGCTGGTGCGGATCATGTCGTCATTACCGATGGCCGTGGGTTTCACACCGAAATCAAGGGGCTGACGGATGGTGACGGCGCCGACGCCGTGATCGAGATAGCCGGGTCCAGCACCTTCGCCTCCAGCCTGCGCTGTCTCAAGTCCGGAGGACGGCTCGTGCTGGTCGGCAATCTCGAGCCCGGCGATGTGGCGCTCAACCCGGCGCCGCCGATCCTGAAGGAGCTGGAAATCCTCGGCAGCGCGCACGCGACGGTGTCGGATCTGAAGCAGGTGGTCGAGCTTGTTCGGCAGGGACGGATCGTACCGGAGATCGGCGCAAGATTTCCGGTCGCCGAGGCGGCCGAGGCGCATCGCATGATGACCGCCAAAGCCGCGTTGGGCCGCGTGGTTCTGATCCACGGATGACCGTGGTCGGTGCCGCCGGGGCGTCCTATCTTCCTCGTCTGACGCAGAGATCGCGCAACCTCGTGGTCCGCGGACTCGCTTATCATGTGCGCGAGTGGGGCGCGGAGGAAGGCCCGATCCTCGTCCTGCTGCACGGAGCGGCGGACACGTCGGCGAGCTTTCAGTTCATGGTCGACGCGCTGCAGGGGACATGGCGGGTCATCGCGCCGGATTGGCGGGGCCATGGCCAGTCGGCCTGGACGCCCGGCAGCTACTGGCATGCCGAGTTCATGGCTGACCTGGATGCCCTCCTCGATGCCGTCGCGCCGGGGCGCGCGGTGTCGCTCGCGGGGCATTCCATGGGCGGCAATATCGCCTCGATCTATGCCGGAATCCGCCCGCACCGGGTCGAGCGACTGGTTATGCTCGACGCAATGGGCGAGTTGCTGCACCGCACGCCGGTCAAGGTGGATGAGGTCCTGAGACTGGTGCTGGACGCGCGGGCCGCTGCCGCGAGCGACCGAGGCTACGCCAGCCCTTCGGACCTCGCGGCCCGGCTGCTTCGCCGTAATACGCGCCTCTCGCCCGCGCAGGCGGGATTCCTGGCGACGGCTATGGCCCGCGCATTGCCTGGAGGCGGCTTCGGCTGGCCGGTCGATCCGAGTTTCCGGCGCTCGCTGCCGACGCTGCACACGATCGAGGACTGGGGCGTGGTGTGGCGCGGCATTACCGCCCCGGTACTCTACATCAGGTCGAGCGACCAACGGGCCCACGCGCCGGCGAGCGATCCGACCGAATTGGCACGCCGCATGTCATATTTCCGCGACCTCGCGAGCATGGTGATCCCGGAGACTGGGCATAATCTCCATCATGACGCGCCCGAGGCCGTCGCACGCGCGGTCGAGGCTTTCATCTGCGGCGCGCAAGACGCCAACTCGGCGGCCAGACAAAGTCTCTGCGCGTGATCGCGCAGCAGATCGTCAACGGCCTCGTTCTCGGCAGCATTTACGCGCTTTCGGCTCTCGGCTTCACGTTGATCTTCGGCGCGGCGCGGGTGGTCAACTTCGCCTATGGCCAGCTTTTGATGCTGGGCGGCTTCGCCACGCTGTTCCTCGCGCAGTACGCTGGCTTCAACTTCTTCGTCGCGTTGCCGGTGGCGATGCTGGCGATGGCGGTGTGCAGCGTGCTGATCTACGTGGTCGTCGTGCGTCCTGTGTTGGGACAGGGCGATCTCGCCGTTCTCCTGGTCACGACAGGGCTGCTCTACATTCTCCGCGATGGCGCCGTGATTGTGTTCGGGACCGCGCCGCGGCAGATCGACATGGGTGTCGAAGGCATCGTCGAGATCGGCGACGTGATCGTCACCAACCAGAGGCTCGTCGTCGTGGGCGCGCTGATCGTCCTCGTGGTGGCGCTTTATCTGGTGCTCTACCGGCTGCGCATCGGCAAGGCCTTGCGGGCCGTCGCGCAGAACCGTGCCGGGGCTGAGGCGATTGGCCTGAACGTCAATCGGGTGACCGCCTTCGCGTTCGCGATATCCGGTGCCCTCGCCTGCGCGGCGGGTGGCCTGCTCGGGGCGATTTATGCGGCGGAGCCTGGCATGGGCGACCTGCCGCTGCTGAAGAGCTTCGTGATCGTGATATTCGGCGGCCTCGGGTCGGTTCCCGGTGCCATCGTGGGCGGCCTCGTCATCGGCATGACGGAGACGCTTGCGGGGTCCTACATCAGCTTCGCCTTCAAGGACGTCTTCACCTTTTTGCTCCTGATCGCGGTGCTTCTGTTCCGGCCGACCGGGTTGTTCGGGGGGAAAGTGGCGTGAGCCGCATTGCCGCTGCCCTGTTCGTCACCGGCTTGATCGTCGTTCCACCTGCCCTGGGCAGCTATCAGGTCTACCTGCTCAGCCTGACCTTGGTGTGGTCCCTGCTGGCCCTCAGCATGGGCCTTCTGCTTGGCTATGTGGGGCAGCTCAATTTCGGCCAGGCCGCGTTCGTCGCGATTGCCGCCTATGTGTCGAGCCTGCTGCGGATCGATCTCGGCCTCAGCTTCTGGCTCGCCGCTCCCGTGGCGCTCGTCGTCGTTATGGTGGTCGCCGCGTTTATCGGGGTGATCACGTTGCGGCTTCGTGGGCCGTTCTTCGTCCTGGTCACGCTCGCGTTCGGCGAGATCGTTCGGATCGTCATATCGAACTGGCAGGACGTCACCAGAGGGCCGATCGGCCTGCGCGGCATCGCTCCGCCGGAGGGCTTCCTCGGCATCGATTTCGGCAACAAGCTGGCTTTCTACTATCTCGCGCTGGCGGTCACGCTCGTTTGCACCTTGGCGCTCGCCCGTGTCGTTCGGTCGCGGACAGGCCGGCTGCTGGTCGCGTTGCGCGAGGACGAACTCCTCGCCGCATTCGTCGGCATCGGGGTGATGCGTCAGAAAATGGTCGGGCTCTGCATCAGCGCGCTGGTGGCGGGCCTTGGCGGCGTGCTGATCGGGCCTCTGCTCACCGTGATCTCGCCGGGGCAGTTCTCGATCTTCACCTCCGTCGATATGGTCGTGATGGTGATCGTGGGCGGTGTCGGCACGTTGGCCGGTCCGCTGATCGGCGCCGTGTTCCTGACCTATGTTCCCGAGGTCGTGCGGTTCGCCAACGAATACCGGCCGGTGATGATGGGCTTTCTCCTCATCATGGTGACGATGTTCCTGCCGGGCGGGCTGATGGGGCTCATGCGTCGGCTCACCCATGCCGGCAGCGGTGCGGCACTCGCGCGCAAGGCGGCGGCCCGTGCCGGCTGACCCGCTGCTGGTGGTGGAGATGCTGACGAAGCGCTTCGACGGGCTAACGGCTGTCGATGATGTCTCGTTCGTGGTCGGCCGTGGCGACATCCTCGGCTTGATCGGCCCAAATGGGGCGGGCAAGACGACGACGTTCAATCTTGTTTCCGGCCGCTTTCCCCCGAGCGCCGGCCGCATCAGGCTGGCCTCCCACGATCTCGTGGGCCTTCGCCCGGACCGGATCGTGGCCCTCGGCCTCGCCCGCACGTTTCAGGGCACCCGCATCTTCCCCGGTCTCTCGGTCGAGGAGAATTTGTGCATCCCGTTGCTTGCGCGCGATCGGTCCGGCTTCCTCGGCGGAATTCTGGGTCTGCAACGCGCACGGCACATGAAAGGCGAAGCGGCGCGGCGCGTCGCCGAGGTGCTGGAATTCATCGGCCTCTCGGCCCTGCGCGAAAGCATCGCGGGCACGCTCGCCTACGCGCATCAAAGCCTGCTCGGCATCGGATTGGCGCTTGTTCGCAGCCCCCAGATGCTCCTCTTCGATGAGCCGTTTGCGGGCATGAACCCGGCTGAAACCCGCGCCGCCGCCGTTCTGGTCCGGCGGATCCGCGATACCGGCGTCACCGTGTTGCTGGTGGAGCATGACGTCGCCGCGGTGATGGAGACGTGCGACCGTATCGTCGTGCTCGACCACGGACGGAAGATCGCGGAAGGCACGCCCGCCGAGATCCGCCGCGATCCCGCGGTCATCGAGGCCTATCTGGGCACTGACGTCGATGCTTGAAGCAACCGGACTTCACGTATCCTACGGCCCCGTCGCAGCCCTCGCGGGCGTGTCGATCAAGGTCGCCAAAGGCGAACTGGTCACGGTCATTGGGGCGAACGGGGCGGGGAAGTCGACGCTGCTGCGTGCGCTGAGTGGATTGATCCGTCCCGCAGCCGGGCAGGTCAGGTTCGACGGCAAGGAAACCACGGGCCTTGCCAGCTCGGTTCTGGTTCAGCGCGGCCTCGCCATGGTGCCCGAGGGAAGGCATGTCTTTCCCGAGATGACTGTGTCGGAGAACCTCGATCTCGGCGCCTATTATCGGCGCGACGCGGCCGCGGCGCGGCTGGACCGGGAGCGTGTCTTCGCCCTGTTCCCGATCCTGCGCGATCGCCTGTGGACGGAGGCGGGTCGCCTCAGCGGCGGACAGCAGCAGATGCTGGCGATCGGGCGGGCACTGATGAGCCGACCGCAGCTCCTGCTGCTCGACGAGCCCTCGCTCGGCCTGGCGCCCGCGATCGTTCAGCTGCTCGGCAGGATTTTGCGGGATCTGAACGTGGCTGGCGTGACGATCCTGCTGGTGGAACAGAATGCGAGGATGGCCCTGCGGCTCGCCGACCGGGGCTATATCCTGGCAAACGGCCGGATTGCAGGCACCGGGACGGGGGAGGAGCTTTTGCACGATCCCGCAGTCCAGCATATGTATTTCGGAAGTTTAGAGGCGTGAAACCCGGGCTGAACCGGCGTTGCGCCAATCAGGAAGGAATGCCATGAACGACCTCGGATCACTGACGCGGCGGACGACATTGGGTCTGCTCGGGGCCACAGCGCTTACGGTCGCCGCCAAGGCGGATACGGCCAAAAAGGTGCTGAAGATCGGCGCCTTGTGCACCGTCACCGGGCCGAGCGCGTCGATCGGCCGGGAGAGCCTTTCGGGATTGCAGTATGCCGTGAAGAAGCTGAACGACGCTGGCGGCGTCACCATCGGCTCGGCCACATACAATATCGAATTCATCAACGCGGATGACGAGTCGAAGCCGGAGCGGGCGGTTGCGGCAGCCGAACGGCTCATTACCGGCGACAAGGTCTCGGTAATCTTCACGCCACCCGCCAGCACTCCCACCCTGGCGATGCTGCCGATCGCCGAGCGCAACAAGACGCTTGCCATGAGCTTCGTCGCGTCCGCCCCCGCCGTCGTCTCTCCCGAATACAGCTACAGCTTTCGCAGCACTCTCAGCTCGATCATGAACGTGGCCCCCGCGATCGAGTACCTGGTCAAGGAGAAGGGCGTAAAGACGCTCGCTTATCTCGGCCGCAATGACGACTGGGGCCGGACGGCCAGCAAACAGGCGATCGCGAAGGCGAAGGAGCTCGGAGCCAATTTCACCGTCGAGGAATATTTCGACAACGGCAGCACGGATTTCTACGGATTGCTGACGAAGGTGCGGGCCGCCGCGCCGGACGCGATCGTGGCGGCCGCCTTCATCGAGGACGGCGTTCCGATGCTCAAGCAATTTCGCGAGTTGCGCATGAAGCCGATCTTCATGAGCGTGGGGGTGATCTGGTCCTCGCCGACATTCCTGAAAGGCGCCGGCCCGGCGATCGACGGGGTGGATATTTCCACCGGCCCGACGACATCGAGTTCAGCCGAACTGACAGCTTTTGCGGCGGAGTTCCAGAAGGCGACCGGCCATGCGCCGCTGCCTTACGAAGTCACGTCGTACGACACGCTCATGCTCGTCCTCGCGGCGATGAAGAAAGCCAAATCGATCGATCCGACGGCGGTCCGCGATATCCTGAAGACCTTCGAATATCCCGGTATTCTGCAGACCTACAAGTTCAATGGGACCGGGCAGTCCGAAGTCGTGATCAACATTAATGAAGTCAAGAATAGCGAAGTCGTGAAGATTGCCTCGCAGCGGGCAATCTGACGCGCCAAACGGGCTGCGTCGACGACGCGGAGCCTGGGCGATTGCGCACCCCGGTGCGCCGGCCCAGGTGCCGCGTTGCGCTTGATTTAGGGCGTTGGAACTGTGCGCTGCTGGAATTTTGCCGTGCTGACGACAGGGCGGACGCGGGGTAGGTCGCCGCATCCGCTCGGGTCGGGATCGCCGGTCTTGTCGGCCATGATGGCGGCTGTTAGGGTTTGCCTCCATGAACTGGATGCGCGCCGCTGCGGTTTGCCTGTTTGTGCCGGCTCTCATGGGCTTGGCGTCTGGTCCAGATGTGCCCGACGTGGCGCCGGCCGCTGAGGCTTCCTGCCCCGCGCCGCCAGAGTTTGTGGCCCACGGCGGTGACCTTCCGGGGCTGGCATCGGCGATGGCGGAAAAACGCGGATTCGGAGTCCTGGCGATCGGCTCCGCCGCAATGCTCGGACCGACTGGCTCGCTGAGCGACGCCTTCACCCATCGTGCGATCGAGTTCTTCGCGGCGTCCCGCCCTGGAACCGTCGTCACTCTGGCCGCCCGCAACGCCAGGGGCGCGCTGGCGTCCGAGATGCTGACGACACTCCGCGCGGAACTCGCGGCACACCCCTACCCGCTCGTGCTGTGGCAGGCGGGCGCGGTCGAGGCGCTGCGGAGCGTTTCTGTCGCCGGGTTTCGCCAGACGCTGGCCGAGGGCGTTCGGCTGATCGCGCAGGCGCATGGATCGCTGATCCTGATCGACTCCCAGTTCAGCCGGCTCATGCAATCCAAAGTGGACGTGGCGCCATATCAGGTGGTGATGCGTGAGATCGCCGGGCAGCCGGGTGTCGTGCTGTTCCGGCGCTACGATCTGACCCGCGCGTGGGTGGATACCGGCTGGATCGATCTGGAGCAGGCGCCGCCGGCGGAGCGGCAGAAAGCGGCGGATCGGCTCAACGAATGTCTGGGCCGGGCCCTTGCGGTTCTGATCGGCAACGAGGCGGGCTCGGTGCGTTAGCCCAGCGCGTGAGCCCGAGGGCGTGGCAGGCGAACCACGTTGCCGCGAGGATCGGCACGGTTGGTGCAACCTCTGGCCATCTGGCAACCTTAAGGTCGCATGGTCGATGTCGGAGATAACTCTCGCCAAGTGAACATTTCTCCCCCCGTTCAGGAGCGCCGGGACGATTGGCACATGAGAGCGTGGATCAGGCGAGACCTTGGCGCGGCGCATGACGCCATTCTACGGGAGGAGTTGCCCGACGAGATGCGCGCTCTACTCTCGCGGTTCGACACCTGACGTTCCGCATTGCGGTGCGCCCTGCCGGGCTTGCCTGTGCGTTGACCCTCCCCAACTCCGATAGTATGGAATCAGGGTCCATGCCCGCAGGCCAGAAGGAGTTGCGACCCCAGTGACAGACACGCGCGACGCGCTGACCATCGCGCGAACCTCCGACGGGCGCCTGGTGCGCCGCCCCTTGTCGCCGCACCTCCAGGTCTACCGGCCGCAGATCACCTCCATCCTCTCCATCATGCATCGCATGACGGGCATCGCGCTCTCGGCCGGCACGCTGCTGCTGGCCTGGTGGCTGGTGGCGGCGGCGACGTCCGACAGTTCCTACGCGACGGTGTCCGGGTTCATGCGCTCACCGATCGGGCTGCTATTCTTGCTCGGCTGGATCGCGTCGTTGTGGTATCATTTCTGCAACGGCATCCGCCATCTGGCCTGGGATGCGGGCTTCGGCTTCGAACTCCCGACGGTCCATGCCAGCGGCTGGGCCGTGGTGGCCGCGACCGCCGCCCTGACGGCGCTGACGGCGATCGCCGTCGTGATGGCCCTGTAGGAGAGACCGGCGATGTCCGAAACCGCGAAAACCTCCACCACCAAGACCGGCGGGAAGCTGCATGTCGGCGTCATGCAATCCGAGCTTGGCCGCGCCCGGGGCCTTGGCTCCGCCCGCTCCGGCACGCATCACTGGTGGGCCGAACGCGTCACCTCCATGGCGCTCGTGCCGCTGACCATCTGGTTCGTGATCGCAGCCCTGCGCCTCGTGGGCCACACGCGGGGCGATGTGGCGCATTGGGCGGCCAATCCGGTCAACGCCACCCTCGGCGCCGCCCTGGTGATCGTCACCTTCCATCACATGCAGCTGGGCTTGCAGGTCGTGGTGGAGGACTACATCCATGCAGAGAGCATGCGGATGCCGATGATCCTCGCGATCAAGGGCGCGGCGTTCCTGCTCGGCCTTGCGAGCCTGGTTTCGATCCTCAAGCTCGCCTTCATGGGATAGACAGCGAATGAACGCGATCACGATGCCCTTGCGGGGCGCCTATAATGTCATCGACCACACGTATGACGTGGTTGTGGTGGGCGCTGGCGGCGCCGGCTTACGCGCGACCCTCGGCATCGGCGCCGCCGGGCTGAAGACCGCCTGCATCACCAAGGTGTTTCCCACCCGATCGCACACCGTGGCGGCCCAGGGCGGCATCGGGGCGGCACTCGGCAACATGGGCGAGGACGATTGGCGCTGGCACATGTACGACACCGTGAAGGGGTCGGACTGGCTGGGCGACCAGGATGCCATCGAATACATGTGCCGCGAGGCGGTGCCCGCGATCTACGAACTGGAGCATTACGGCGTCCCGTTCAGCCGCACCGAGGATGGCCGCATCTATCAGCGCCCGTTCGGCGGCCACATGACGGAATACGGCAAGGCGCCGGCGATGCGCGCCTGCGCCTCCGCCGACCGCACGGGCCATGCCATCCTGCACACGCTGTATCAGCAGAGTCTGAAGCACGAGGTGGAATTCTTCGTCGAGTATTTCGCGCTCGATCTCATCATGGACGATGACGGCGTGTGCCGGGGCGTCATGGCATGGTGCCTGGAAGACGGCACCATGCATCGCTTCCGCGCGCAATCGGTCGTGCTCGCCACCGGAGGCTATGGCCGCGCCTACCAGTCCTGCACCTCGGCGCATACCTGCACCGGCGACGGCACCGGAATGGTGCTGCGGGCCGGGCTGCCGTGCCAGGACATGGAGTTCGTTCAGTTCCACCCGACCGGCATCTTCCCGGCCGGCTGTCTCATCACCGAGGGCGCCAGGGGCGAAGGCGGCTACCTCACCAACAGCGAGGGCGAGCGCTTCATGGAGCGCTACGCGCCGACCGCGAAGGACCTTGCCAGCCGCGATGTCGTCTCGCGCTCGATGACGCTCGAAATCAACGCGGGGCGGGGCTGCGGTCTGAACAAGGACCACATCATGCTCCATCTGGAGCATCTCGGCGGCGAGATCCTGCACGAGCGGCTGCCGGGCATCTCCGAGACCGCGCGCGTGTTCGCGGGCGTCGAGGTGACCAAGGAGCCGATCCCGGTGCTGCCGACCGTGCACTACAACATGGGCGGCGTGCCGACGAACTACCGTACCGAGGTGCTGCGCCCGACTGCGTCGAACCCCGACGCCGTGGTGCGCGGCCTGATGGCGGTGGGCGAGGCGGCCTGCGTCTCGGTCCATGGCGCCAACCGGCTGGGCACGAACTCGCTGCTCGATCTCGTGGTGTTCGGCCGCGCCGCCGCCCAACACGCCGCCGAGACCATCAAGCCGGGCACGAGCCAGCCGCCGCTGCCCGCGCGGGCCGGGGAAGGGGCTCTCGACCGGCTCGACCGCGCCCGCAACGCCAAGGGCGGCACCAAGGTGGCCGATCTGCGCGCCGAGTTGCAGCGCACGATGCAGGCCCATGCGGCGGTGTTCCGTTCGTCGGACAGCCTGACGAAGGGCGTGTCACGCATGAAGAAGGTGTGGCGCGGCATGGATGACATGTCCGTCTCCGACCGCAGCCTGATCTGGAACAGCGATCTGGTGGAAGCGCTGGAATTGCAGAACCTTATGGGCAACGCCATGACGACCATGGTCGGCGCCGAGGCCCGCAAGGAAAGCCGGGGCGCCCAGGCGCATGACGACTTCCCCGACCGCGACGATGCCAACTGGATGAAGCACACTCTGGCCTGGTGCGACGACAATGGCGACGTGAAGCTCGATTATCGCCCGGTGAAGATGCAGACGCTGACCAACGAGGTCTCCGTCTTCCCGCCGAAGAAGCGCGTGTACTAGGATAGTATAATGGCTGAATTCACCCTCCCCAAGAACAGCAAGGTCAAGCCCGGCCGGACTTTTGCCGCCGTGGCCGGCGCCAAGCGGGTCAAGGATTTCAAGGTCTATCGTTGGAACCCCGATGACGGGGAGAATCCTTCCACCGACACATATGCGATCGATCTTGACGCCTGCGGGCCAATGGTTCTGGACGCCTTGGTCAAGATCAAGAACGAGATCGACCCCACGCTCACCTTCCGCCGCTCCTGCCGCGAGGGCATCTGCGGCAGCTGTGCCATGAACATCGACGGCATCAACACGCTGGCGTGCCTGAAGCCGATCGACGACGTGAAGGGCGCCATCCGCATCAACCCGCTGCCCCACATGGCGGTGGTGAAGGATTTGGTGCCCGATCTGAGCCAAGCCTATGCCCAACTCCGGAGCATCGAACCCTGGCTGAAATCCGACACACCGGCGCCCCCTGATGCCGAGCGGTTGCAGAGCAAGGAGGAGCGCGCCAGGCTCGACGGCATGTGGGAGTGCATCCTGTGCTTCTGTTGCACCGCGGGCTGCCCGAGCTATTGGTGGAACGGCGACCGCTACCTGGGCCCCGCCGTGCTGCTCCAGGCCTATCGCTGGATCGCCGACAGCCGCGACGAGAAGACGGGCGAGCGGCTCGACGCCTTGCAGGACCCGTTCAAGCTGTATCGCTGTCACACGATCATGAACTGCACACAAACATGCCCGAAAGGCCTGAACCCGGCCAAGGCGATCGGCGAAATCAAGCAGCTTCTGGTGGCACGGCAGGGCTAGGCCCGACGCTGCGGCTGCGGAGTTTTTTCGCCGATCACGGGTTCTTCCGTTCCTTCTGGTCGAATTGGAGCGAGGTGGTTCCGGGCAAGCTTTACCGCTCGAACCATCCCACACCCGGCCAACTGGCACGGGCGCATCGCGAGGCGGGGTTGCGCACGATCATCAATCTGCGTGGCGAAAAACCGAATGCGTCCACCTCACTGAGCCTCGCGGCAGCCGCCGCTCTGGGATTGCGGCACGAATACATGGCGTTCGAAAGCCGGGGCGCGCCGCATCGGGATCGGGTTCTGCGCTTCCATGAGATGTATCGCGCCACCGCGTTCCCGGCGCTGATCCATTGCAAGGCGGGGGCGGATCGGGCCGGCTTGGCGTCCGGCTTGGGCGTTCTGTTCGAGGGTGGCACCGCGGCCGAGGCGCTTGCGCAATTGTCGTGGCGGTTCGGGCATGTGCGGCAATCCAGCACCGGCATCCTCGATGCGTTCTTCCTGCGCTACGCGGCCGACGCCGAGGGGCGACTGGGTTTCCTTGCGTGGGTGCGGGAGGAATATGACGAGGCCGACCTTCGGCGCCGCTTCAAGGCGACGGGCCTTGCAAGCTTCGTGAACGACCGGGTGCTCGCCCGCGAGTGAGCGCGGAGCATACCGTACGAGCCTGGCTGATGGGCGTCAGGTGCGGAGGTCACCGCGGGGCAACTCGATCTTGGTCGTGGACAAGTACTGCGTACATTTGGAAGGGTCCGGGCAGCACATCGGCTGAATGGGCCGGGTGGCCGATATTCGGGACAAAGTCGCGCCTGCCTCACCGCACCGGGCGTTCTGGCGATGGATCGGCGCATACAGGTCGGATGCCTGCGCCGAAAAGCCCAGCAACATCACGGCGGCTCCGGTCAACAGCGCAATTCGCATCCCGCCACTCCTGTTTTTCTGATCCTACTAAAGCATCAATGAATAAGTGGTTGACGTGGTTGCGTTGATCGCGGTTCGTTGATGCCAAGGCGGTTTCGCGCTATTGCGCCGCACCATGGATGGTCCCGCCCCCCCGAACGATGTAGCGCGCCATACTGGCCCGCTGTCGGCCTATCGCGCACTGGTCGCGTCCGGGACACTGGCGGCCGACCCGTCACAGCGCCTTGCCAGCGAGCGACTGCAGGATTTGTGGGTCAAACTGCGCGGCTATGACCCGCCGCCGCGGGCTGGCGGCGGGGCGGCCACGGCGGCGGGCCTCGTGTTCCGTTTCCTGCGACGCAAGGCGGCCGAGGGCGCCAACGATGCGCGGCCGCACGGCTTGTATCTCGTGGGCGACGTCGGACGCGGCAAATCCATGCTGATGGATCTGTTCTTCGCGGCCGCCGACGTGCCCCGCAAGCGCCGCATCCACTTCCACCGCTTCATGCAGGACGCGCACGCCCGCATCCATGCGTGGCGGCGGGCCAACCCCGATGCCGACGACCCGATCCCGCCTTTGGCGGACGCCATCGCAAACGAGGCCGCGCTGCTCTGCTTCGACGAGTTCCAGGTGAACGACATCGCCGACGCGATGATTCTGGGGCGATTGTTCCAGGCGCTGTTCGACCGGGCGGTGGTGGTGGTCGCGACCTCGAACACGGCGCCCGACGACCTGTTTCGCGGCAAACCCGGACGGGACGCGTTTCTGCCATTCATCGCCCTGCTCACCCGGAACCTCGAGATCCTGGTGCTGGAAGGCGACCGCGATTTTCGCCGCGCGCGCCTGCGCGGAATGCCGACCTGGCACGTGCCGTCCGATGGCCGCGCCGCCCGGGCGCTCGATGCCGCGTTCGCCGAGATGACCGGCGGCATGGCCGCGCGCGAGGCGCGGCTTACGGTGACCGGACGCACCCTTCTTGTCCCGGTGGCGGCACGCGGCGTTGCCCGCTTCGATTTCGAGGCGCTGTGCGGCGCGGCCCTCGGGGCCGGCGACTATCTGGCGTTGGCGACCCACTACCATTGCCTGCTGCTGGACGGCATCCCCCGGCTGTCGCCCGAGAACCACGACCGCGCCCGCCGCTTCATCGTGCTGATCGACGCGTTGTACGACCATCGGGTGAAGTTGGTGGCCTCGGCGGACGCGGCACCTGACCAGTTGTACGAGCGCGGCGAGGGCGCCAAGGCCTTCGAGCGCACCGCCTCGCGGCTGGAAGAGATGCAAAGCCAGGAATACCTCGCCTTGCCGCATTTGACCTGACGCTCTGCGCCTTGCCGCTTCCCACGCGATGGGTTAGCTACGCTCGCCTTCCGGACGGCCGGGTTTCCGGCAGGCGCATCCCACACGCTCCCGCCCTCGGAAGGACCACTCTCGATATGGCACGTCACAAGATCGCGCTCATCGGCGCCGGCAACATCGGCGGCACCCTCGCCCATCTGATCGGGCTGAAGGAGCTTGGCGACGTCGTGATGTTCGACGTGTTCGGAGGCGTCGCCGCCGGCAAGGCGCTCGATATCATGCAGTCGAGCCCCGTGGACGGCTTCGACAGCGCTATGAGCGGCGGTTCGGATTATTCGGCCATTGCCGGGTCCGACGTGGTGATCGTGACCGCCGGCTTCCCGCGCATGCCGGGCATGAGCCGCGACGACTTGCTGACCAAGAACGCCGAGGTGATCGCGCAGGTCGCCGAGGGCATCAAGAACCATTGCCCGGGCGCGTTCGTCATCGTCATCACCAACCCGCTCGACGTGATGGTGTGGGTGATGCAGCAGAAATCCGGCCTGCCGAAGGAGCGCGTGGTCGGCATGGCCGGCGTGCTCGACAGCAGCCGCTTCCGCCTGTTCCTGGCGCATGAATTCGGCGTCTCGGTCGAGGACGTGACAGCCTTCGTGCTCGGCGGCCATGGCGACACCATGGTCCCCCTGACCCGCTATTCCACGGTTGCCGGCATCCCGATCCCCGACCTCATCGAGATGGGCTGGACCACCCAGGCCAGGATCGACGCGATCGTGGCGCGCACCGCCAATGGCGGCGGCGAGATCGTGAAGCTGCTGGAAAAGGGCAGCGCGTTCTACGCGCCGGCCGCCTCGGCCATCGCCATGGCAGAGGCGTTCCTCAAGGACAAGAAGCGCGTGCTTCCGGCGGCGGTGATGCTGAGCGGCGAGTATGGCCTGCATGATTTCTACGTGGGCGTCCCCGTGGTGATCGGCGCCGGCGGCGTCGAGAAGATCATCGAAGTGAAGCTGAACCCCGACGAGAAAGCGGCGTTCGACAAATCCTGCGACGCGGTGCGCAAGCTGATCGAAGACTTTAGAAAGCTGGGCGTCTGAGCCATGAACATCCATGAGTATCAGGGTAAAGAGTTACTGAAGCATTACGGCGTCGCCGTACTCGAGGGCCATGTCGCCTGGACGCCCGAGGAGGCCGAGGCGGCGGCGCGCAAGCTGCCCGGCCCGGTTTATGTGGTGAAAAGCCAGATTCACGCGGGCGGCCGCGGCGCCGGCCGCTTCGCCGATGACCCGGACGGCAAGGGCGGCGTGCGCCTCGCCAGGTCGCCCGAGGAAGTCCGCGCCGCCGCCGAGGCAATGATCGGCCATACGCTCGTCACCAAGCAGACCGGCGCGGCCGGCAAGCGCGTGAACCGCGTCTATGTCGAGGCCGGCTGCGACATCAAGCGCGAGCTGTATCTGTCGCTGCTGATCGACCGCTCGACCGCGCGCGTCACCATCATGGCGTCCACCGAGGGCGGCATGGAGATCGAGGAGGTGGCGGAGCACCACCCCGAGAAGATTATGCGGGTCGCGGTCGATCCTGCCTCCGGCTGGTCGGATTTCTACGCCCGGCGCCTGGCCTTCTCGCTCGGCCTCACCGGCAAGCAGGTCGGCACGTTCGGGCGGTTTCTCGCGTCGATGTACAAGGCCTTCATCGCGCTGGACTGCGCCATCGTCGAGATCAATCCGCTGGTCGTCACCGGCGCGGGCGAGATCGTGGCGCTCGATGCAAAAGTCAGCTTCGACGACAACGCGCTGTATCGCCACCCCGACATCGAAAAGCTTCGCGACGAGTCCGAGGAGGACGCCAAGGAACTGGAGGCCGCCAAGTACAGCCTCAACTACGTGACGCTCGACGGCACCATCGGCTGCATGGTGAACGGCGCCGGGCTTGCCATGGCGACCATGGACATCATCAAGCTGTATGGCGGCTCGCCCGCCAACTTCCTCGATGTCGGCGGCGGCGCCACCAAGGAGCGGGTGACGGCGGCGTTCAAGATCATCCTGTCGGATCCGAACGTCGAAGGCATCCTCGTCAACATCTTCGGCGGCATCATGCGCTGCGACGTGATCGCCGAGGGCGTGGTCGCGGCGGCGCGGGAAGTGTCGTTGAGCGTGCCGCTGGTGGTCCGGCTCGAGGGCACCAACGTGGCGCTGGGCAAGGAGATCATGGCCAAGTCCGGCCTGCCGATCATTTCCGCCGACGACCTGGCGGATGCCGCCGAAAAGGTCGTCAAGGCCGTGAAGGAAGCCGCCTGATGGCCATCCTCGTCGACGCCAACACCCGCGTCATCACCCAGGGCTTCACCGGCGCCCAGGGCACATTTCATTCCGAACAGGCGATCGCCTACGGCACCAAGGTGATGGGCGGCGTCACCCCCGGCAAGGGCGGCAGCCTGCACCTCAACCTGCCGGTGTTCGACACCGTGGCCGAGGCAGTGGCGGCCACCGCCGCCACTGCCAGCGCCATCTA
>JANXTF010000033.1 GCA_025352565.1 Rhodospirillales bacterium
TCCGCCGTCAGCCGGGTGAGGATGTCGCCGGTGCGCGCCGTCTCGAAAAACGCCGGCGACAGCGCGATCACGCGCTCGAACATGTCCCGCCGCAAATCCGCCGCCACACGCTCGCCCAGCCACGACACCAGATAGAACCGCGCGCAGGTGGACGCGGCCAGCGCCGCCACCACGATGAACATGGCACCCGCCGCCTGGTTCAGATGCGCCATGCTGCCGCTGGCGAACCCCTGGTCGATCAGCTGACGCACGCCCTGGCCCAGCGCCAGCAACAGGCCAGCCGCGATCAGCAGCGCCGCCGTGGCGCCGAACGCACGGCCCAGATACGGGCGCAGATACGGCAGCAGCAATGCCAGCGACGCGAGCCGGGCGGGCGGCTTCATCGAACCCGCCGGTGATCTTGCGACATCAGAACGCCATCCTCCGTGATCGCCCCTCGGTGACAGACCGCGCGATCGGCAACTGGCCGAACGGACCGCGCCGATGCACCGGCAACGTCGCACACCATCCTAAATGGGCCGCGCGGTTATCGCGGCAAGAGAAGCGGCTCTCGCCGCGCGCCCCACCCTCTCCGACAAACAACGCGCTTTGGTCCCTTCTCTCCCGCCGGCGGCATACGGTAGCCTGGGCGCGAGACAGGGAGGGTTGCCGGTGAAGATCACCTCGATCGAGACGCTGCGGACGGCCGAGTTCGCCAATGTCATCTGGGTGCGGGTGCTCACCGATGCCGGGGTGATCGGCCTGGGCGAGACGTTTTACGGCGCCGGCGCGGTCGAGGCGCATATCCACGACACGCTGGCCGGCCGCCTGCTTGGCCGCAACCCGCTGCATATCGAGGCGCTGCACCGCGAAATGCTGAACCTTCCCATGGCGCAGTCCAGCACGGGGGTCGAGTACCGCGCGGCCTCCGCGGTGGACATCGCGCTGTGGGACGTGTTCGGCAAGGTATGCGGCCAGCCGGTGCACCAGATGCTCGGCGGAGTGTGCCGCCCCAGGCAGCGCATCTACAACACCTGCGCGGGCTACACCTATGTCCGCTCGAACGACATCAGGCCCGTCGCCAACTGGAACAGCACCGACGCCGCCGGCCCGTACGAGGATCTGAACGGCTTCATGACCCGCGCCGACGCGGTCGCGGAGAGCCTGCTCGAATCGGGCATCACGGCCATGAAGATCTGGCCGTTCGATCCGGCGGCGATGGAGAACGACGGCATGTCCATCACGCCGACGCAGCTGAAGGCCGCGCTGGAACCGTTCGAAAAGATCAGGCGGGCGGTGGGCGACAAAATGGAGATCATGGTGGAGTTCCACTCGCTGTGGAATCTGCCGATGGCGAAAAAGCTCGCGAAATGGCTGGAGCCGTACAACCCGACCTGGTTCGAGGACCCGATCCGCATGAACTCGCCCCAGGCGCTGGCGGAATACGCGCGTTCCACCGACGTGTGGGTGTGCGCCAGCGAAACCCTCGGCAGCCGCTTCCCCTACAAGGAGATGCTGGATCGCGACGCGATCCACGTGGTGATGGCCGATCTGTGCTGGACCGGCGGGCTCACGGAGGGCCGCAAGATCGCCGCCATGGCCGACACCTATCATCGCCCCTTCGCGCCGCATGACTGCATCGGACCCGTGGGCTTCATCGCCGGCATCCACGCATCGTTCAGCCAGCCCAACACGCTGATCCAGGAAAGCGTGCGGGCCTACTACACCGGCTGGTACAACGATCTGGTCACCACCATGCCGGTGATCGAGAATGGCTATGTGCTGCCGATGGAAGGGCCGGGCCTCGGCACGGAGCTTCGGCCGGCGGTGTTCGAGCGAACGGATTTGACCGTTCGCCGGACGGAGGGATGCGTGCCATGAAGCTGTTCGATCTCGCGGGCCATACCGCCCTCGTCACCGGGTCGTCGCGGGGGCTTGGCCGCGCCATGGCCGAGGGGCTGGCGGATGCGGGGGCCGCCATCGTGCTGAACGGCTCGCACGCCGGCCGGCTCACCGAAGCCGCGACCGCGATGCGCGCGGCCGGCCACGCGGTTCACGAGGCGCGCTTCGACGTGACCGACGAGGCCGCCGTGCTGGCCGCCTTCGCGGCGCTGGACGCGCAGGGCGTCGCGGTGGATATCCTGGTTAACAATGCCGGTATCCAGTTCCGCCGCCCGATGATCGAGCTGGCGACGGCGGATTGGCGGCGGGTGATCGAGACCAACCTCACCAGCGCCTTCGTCATCGGCCGTGAGGCCGCCCGCCGCATGATCCCGCGCGGCCGGGGAAAGATCATCAACATCGGCTCGCTCCTGAGCGATCTCGGCCGCGCCACTGTCGCTCCGTACGCCGTGGCCAAGGGGGGCATCAAGATGCTGACGCGCGCGATGGCCGCCGAATGGGCCGAGCACGGCCTGCAGGCCAACGCCATCGGGCCGGGCTACATGCTCACCGACATGAACCAGGCGCTGATCGACAACCCGGCGTTCGACGCCTGGGTGAAGGGCCGCACGCCGGCGCGCCGCTGGGGCCGGCCGGACGAGCTGGTCGGCACCGCCGTGTTCCTCGCCTCCGCCGCCTCGGACTATGTCAACGGCCAGATCATCTATGTCGATGGCGGCATGGTGGCCGTGCTGTGAAAGCGGTCATCATCCACGCCGCGCGCGACCTGCGGATCGGCGAGGCGGACATCCCGGAACTGGGGGTCCATGACGTGCAGGTGCGCGTCCGCGCGGGCGGCATCTGCGGTTCGGACCTGCATTACTACCAGCATGGCGGCTTTGGCACGGTGCGCATCCGCGAGCCGATGATCCCAGGCCACGAAATCGCCGGCGTTGTGACGAAAACCGGCGCATTGGTCACGAAAGTTCGTGTCGGAGACAAGGTCGCGGTCAATCCGAGCCGCGCGTGCGGGCACTGCGTGTTCTGTCTCGAAGGCAAGCCGCGCCATTGCCTCGACATGCGTTTCCTCGGCAGCGCGATGCGCTTTCCGCACGTCCAGGGCGGCTTCCGCGAAGTGCTGGTATGCACCGAGCAGCAGGCGGTTCCGGTGCCGGCCGGGTTGCGGCTGGAACATGCGGTGTTCGCCGAACCGCTGGCCGTGTGCCTGCATGCCGCCGTGCAGGCCGGGCCGTTGCTGGGCAGGCGCGTTCTGGTAACGGGAACCGGCCCGATCGGCGCGCTCTGCATCATGGTGGCGCGGCAGGCGGGCGCGCGGGAGATCGTGGCCACCGACCTTGCGGACGCGCCGCTGGCACTCGCCCGCACGATCGGCGCGGACGCCGCGTTCAACATGCGCGCCGAACCGGACGGCCTCCATCGCTTCCAGGCGGACAAAGGCACCTTCGATGTGGTGTTCGAGGCCTCCGGCAGCGGCGCGGCTCTGGCATCGGCCATCTCGGCGGCCAAGCCCGGCGCGGTGATCGTTCAGGTGGGGCTGGGCGGCGACGCCTCGGTGCCGCTCAACACGCTGGTCGCCAAGGAGATCCAGCTGCGCGGCACGTTCCGCTTCGACGCGGAGTTCGAGTGGGCGGTCGATTTCATTGCCTCGGGCACCATCGACGTGGCGCCCCTGCTGACCGAAATGGTGCCGGTGGACGACGCGGTGCGCGCATTCGAGCTGGCCGGCGACCGATCGCGCGCGATGAAGGTTCAGCTCGCGTTCTGAGCCGGGCGGGCTGCTTGGATCGATGGCGTCAGACCACGACCTCGCCGGGTATCAGCCAAGGCTGTTCAACGCTATGAGATCGCGAGTATTTTGAGCAGGTTCCCGATGCCTGCGAGAGCGGCGCGGTAGCGGTCCTGGCTGATTGTGTCGGTCTTGTTGGCCTTGAGGATGTTGAACCCGAAACTGCGCAGGCGTG
>JANXTF010000047.1 GCA_025352565.1 Rhodospirillales bacterium
CAGCAGCGTCAGCTCCGTGGTCGCGTCGGCGACCTCCTTGATGACGATGTTGCGGATGGCGGGCTTGCCCTTGGGGCTGTCGGCGTAATAGCCGTCGAACCGTTGCAGGTCGATCTCGCTGGCGCCGTCCACCTTGGTGATCTTGTAAGGCCCTGCCCCCACGGGAGCCTTGGAATAGGCATCGAGCCCGACTTTCTCACGATACTCCTTCGGATAGATCGGCATCACCATGGAGACATATTCCAGCGCCGCCGGGAACGCCTGCTTCAGCTTCAGGCGCACGCGGAAATCATCGACCGCCTCGGCGCCCGCGAGCCAGGCGAAGTTGCCCGGCGTGGTGACGCCGGATTTCGGATCGATGACGGTCTGGACGGTATAGACCACGTCGGCGGCGGTGAACGGATCGCCGTTGTGGAACTTCACGCCCTTGCGCAGCACGAATTCGAGCGTGGTGTCATCCACCAGCTTCCACGACGTCGCCAGCAGCGGCTTGATCTGGAAGGTCTCGGGGTCGCGGTAGGTGAGCCCGTCCCACGCCTGATGCGCCACCACGAGCCCGGTGCGGAGCGAGTTGAAATACGGGTCGACGTTCGGGATCGCGTCCCGCCAGGCGAGGCGGAGCGTGTCGGCGGATTTCTGCGCCGAGGCGGGTGCCGGGAGCATCGCCGCCATCGCCGCGAGGAAGATGCCCGCGAGCCACGATCCCGATCGCATCATGCCGCCCCTGTATTCGTTGGTGGCGCGAGTGTGCGGGTGCGATGCGCCGCTGTCTACTCCGCCGCCGCGCGCAATCCGGCGCCCGCCGCGAGCGGGCAGAGCGGGATCGCGGCGGCAAGAAGTGCCGCCAAAAGCAGCAGCGGCGCCCGGGCGAATTCGCCCCCCTCGGCCGCGCCGACGCCAAAGATCAGCGCGGGTGCGGCGAGCGGGAGCACCAGCAGCGGCAGCAGCACGCCGCCACGCCGCGCGCCCAGCACCAGCGCCGCGCCCATGGTGCCGATCAGCGACAGGATTGCCGTGCCGGGCAGCAGCCCCGCCAGCAGCACCGGCACGGTCTCGGGCGGCAGGCGGAGCATGATGGCGATCGGGCTGGCTGCCAGCAGCAGGGGCAGCCCGGTGGTGAGCCAGTGGGCGAGCGCCTTGGTGGCGGCGATAACCGCGGGCGACATGCCGCTCAACAGGAGTTGGTCGAGGGTGCCGTCCTCGAGGTCGGCGCCGAACAGCCGGTCGAGCGGCAGCAGGGCCGCCAGCAGCGCGCAGACCCAGACGATGCCGGGGGCAAGGCGGCCGAGGGTTTCGGGGGCGGGGCCGATGGCGAGCGGGAACAGCGACGCGGCCAGCACGAAGAACAGGATCGCCGCCAGCGTGTCGGCGCCGTGGCGCAGCGAGAGGCGGAGTTCGCGGGCGAGGAGGCTGGCGGGGGTCATGCGGCGGATGCGCGGGGCTGGAAGCATGATCGGGTTCACGTTCCACGCTCCAGCGTCAGCGTCGCGGCTCCCGGCAGCGGCAGCGGCAGATGCGTCGCCGCCACCACCACACCGCCCTTCGCGCGGTGCTCCGCCAGCAGCAGCCCCAGCCGGTCCACCGACGCCGCGTCGACGCCGGGCGTCGGCTCGTCCAGCAGCCAGATCGGCGCCGCCGAAAACGCCAGCCGCGCCAGCGCCACGCGCCGCTTCTGCCCGGCCGACAGCATCCGTGCCGGCAGGTCGGCCAGCGACGCCACGCCGAGCCGCTCCAGCGCCGCCATCGCGTCCGGCGAGTCCAGGTTCTCCCGCACCGTCAGCCCCGGCTTGATCGCATCGAGATGCCCGACATAGGCGACGCGCCCCGCGTGCTCCACCCGGTCGGCCAACGCATCCGCGCCGTTCCACATGATTGTTCCGGCCTCGGCCCTCGCGAGCCCGGCCAGCACCCGCAGCAGGGTCGATTTCCCGGCGCCGTTCGGGCCGGCCAGCAGCAGCGCGCCGCCCGGCGCGACGGAAAATCCGAGATGGGCGAATACCAAACGCTCGCCCCGGAAGGCCGAAAGGTCGTGGGCTGTCAGCAACGCGGATTCCGCCGGGCAGGAGAGGGGGGGCAGGAGAGGGGGCAGGACAAGTGACACGCGCCACTCGATACGTTAAGCCGCGACGCAGCAATCGAACAGGCAGTTGGCATGAAGAGCATCGGGCAGGACACCCTCAAGACACGCAAGACACTCGATGTCGGCGGCAAGTCTTACGCGTATTTCTCGATCCCCGAGGCGGCGAAAACCCTCGGCGACGTGTCGCGGCTGCCGGTGAGCCTCAAGGTGCTGCTCGAGAACGTGCTGCGGTTCGAGGACGGGCGCAGCTACAACGTGAAGGACGCGCAGGCCATCGTGGACTGGCTGAAGGACGCATCCAGCATCGCCGAGGTGCCGTTCAAGCCGAGCCGCATCCTGATGCAGGACTTCACCGGCGTGCCCGCCGTGGTTGACCTCGCGGCCATGCGCGACGGCATCGCGCGGCTGGGCGGCGACCCGGCGAAGGTGAACCCGCTGGTGCCGGTCGATCTGGTGATCGACCACTCGGTGATGGTGGACCATTACGGCACGGCCCGGGCGCTCCAGGAGAACGTCGATATCGAGTTCGAGCGCAACGGCGAGCGCTACACGTTCCTGCGCTGGGGCCAGGCCGCGTTCGACAATTTCTCCGTGGTCCCCCCCGGCACCGGCATCTGCCATCAGGTGAACCTCGAATACCTGGCCCAGGCGGTCTGGACCGCCGAGTTGGACGGCACGACCTTCGCCTATCCCGACAGTCTGTACGGCACCGACAGCCACACCACGATGGTGAACGGCATGGGCGTGCTCGGCTGGGGCGTGGGCGGCATCGAGGCCGAGGCGGCGATGCTCGGCCAGCCGATCGCCATGCTGATCCCCGACGTGGTCGGCTTCCGGCTGACCGGCAAGATGCCCGAAGGGGCGACCGCGACCGACCTTGTGCTGACCGTGACCCAGATGCTCCGCCGCAAGGGCGTGGTCGGCAAGTTCGTCGAGTTCTTCGGCGTGGGGCTGGACAACCTGCCGCTGGCCGACCGCGCCACCATCGGCAACATGGCGCCCGAATACGGCGCGACCTGCGGCTTCTTCCCGGTGGACCAGATCACGCTCGACTACCTGCACCTCACCGGCCGCGACACGCAGCGCATCGCGCTGGTGGAGGCGTACTGGAAGGCGCAGGGCATGTGGCGCGACACCGCCACGCCCGACCCGATGTTCACCGAGACGCTGGAGCTGGATCTCGGCACCGTGCTGCCGAGCATCGCCGGGCCGAAGCGCCCGCAGGACCGCGTGCTGCTGAAGGACGCGGCGGCCGCATTCAACGCCGATCTGACCAAGGGGCTGGGCGTACCGGCCAACGACGCCGGGCTGAAAGTGAAAGTCCAGGGCACCAACTACGAGCTGACCCATGGCGACGTGGTGATCGCGGCCATCACCAGCTGCACCAACACCTCCAACCCCTCGGTGCTGATCGCCGCCGGCCTCGTGGCCCGCAAGGCCCGTGCGCTCGGGCTCACGCCGAAGCCCTGGGTGAAGACCTCGCTGGCGCCGGGCTCGCAGGTGGTCACCGAGTACCTCGACAAGTCGGGCCTCTCGGCGGATCTCGACGCGGTCGGCTTCAACACGGTCGGCTATGGCTGCACCACCTGCATCGGCAATTCCGGCCCGCTGACCGACGCGATCATCGACGCGATCGAGGACAACAAGCTGGTGGCGGTCGCGGTGCTCTCGGGCAACCGCAACTTCGAGGGCCGCGTGCATCCCAACGTGCGCGCCAACTACCTCGCCTCGCCGCCGCTGGTGGTGGCGTATGCGCTGCTCGGCACCATGACCGTGGACATCGCCACCGCCCCGCTCGGCATCGGCGCCAACGGCCGGCCGG
>JANXTF010000068.1 GCA_025352565.1 Rhodospirillales bacterium
CGGAATCGCGGTCTGGGACTATCTGGGCAGCCGGCTCAAGGTCGCCGGGCACGTTGTCGTCGAGCCGCTGGACGTCTACGTCAGGGGCCGGTTCCGCCCTGCCTGACCAAGGCCGAAGCCCACATCTTTGCCTCTCTTACGGTTGATGACGCGAAAGCTCTGCAATCGCTTAATGAGTTTTCGGACGGACTCTAAGCCACATTTGTAACCTATAGGTCTCTTCTGTAATGGTCGTTACGGTGTCACATCATGCCAAATCGTGCCATCTTACGCCAAATTCGACACCTGGGTTTACCCCAGGCTCTGCCGCGCCTCGGTCGCGAGTACGTCCGCCCGCTCGTTCAGCGGATCGCCATTGTGGCCGCGCACCCAGCGCCATTCGACCGTGTGTTTAGCCGTGATGTCGAGCAGGCGGCGCCATAAATCCATGTTGGCGACCGGATCGCCCGAGGCGTTGCGCCAGTTCCGGCGGACCCAGCCGGTGTGCCAGCGGGTGATTCCGTTGCGGACATATTCGCTGTCGGTGTGGACCACGACCTGACAGGGGCGCTTCAGCGATTCGAGCGCCGCGGCGGCGGCCGTCAGTTCCATGCGGTTGTTGGTGGTCGCGGGCTCCGCGCCGGACATTTGGCGCTCGTGACCTTTGTAGCGGAGAACCGCCCCCCAACCGCCGGGGCCGGGGTTGGGTTTGCAGCCGCCATCGGTCCAGATGTCGACGTGCCTGATTTCGCCGTGTTCCGGCGGGTCAGAGTCCATAGGCGTGCTCGTCGGGCGCGGCCATGTGGAAGCGGAGGCGTCGGACGTATTCCATCGGGTCCTTGCGGGTGACGAGTGCGCCTTTCGGCGTGTTGATCCAGTCGAACAGGCGGGTGAGCGCGAAGCGAAGCGCGGCACCCTGACACAGCACCGGCAATGCGGCCCGCTCGGCGGCGTCGAGCGGCCTGGTCGCGGCGTAGGCGGCGAGGAAAGTGCGGGCGCGGGTGACGTTGAGCGAGATGTCGGGCTCGAAGCACCAGGCGTTGATGCAGATCGCGATGTCGTAGGCCAGCAGGTCGGTGGCGGCGAAGTAGAAGTCGATCAGGCCCGACAGGCGGCCATCGAGGAAAAAGACATTGTCGGGGAACAGGTCGGCGTGGATGTGGCCGCGCGGCAGATGGACAGGCCAAGCGGCGAGGATGGAGTCGTGGGCGGCGTTGAGCTCGGCGGCGAGGCCGGGGGCGATGGCGTCGGCATCCGGCAGGCAGGCGGCCAGCAGAGGCGCCCAGCCGGCGGGGCCCAGCGCGTTCGGACGGCGGGGGGCGTAGCCGGCGCCGGCCGCGTGCAGGCTGGCCAGCGCAATGCCGAGCGGGCCGCAATGCTCGGGACGGACGCGGCGGGGCCAGATGCCGGGCAGAAAGGTGGTGATGGCGGCGTGGCGGCCGCACAGTTGGCGCAGGGCGTCGCCGTCGCGCGCCTTCACCGGCAGCGGGCAGGAGATGCCGCGCTGGGCCAAATGTTCCATGAGGCCGAGGAACCAGGGCAGTTCGGCGGGATCGACGCGCTTTTCATACAGCGTGAGGATGAAGTCGCCCTGGGTGGTCCGGAGCGAGTAGTTGCTGTTCTCCACCCCCTCGGCGATGCCGCGAAACGCCACGAGCCCGCCGATGTCGTATTCCGACAGGAACGCGGTCAATGCGTCGTCGGACACCTCGGTATAGACCGCCATGCAGGCTGCCTCAGCCGGCGAGCGCGTCCGCGCTTGCCAGCGGGCCGGGGAGCTTGAACACCACGTCCTCCTGCGTCACCTGCCGCTCCTCGATGTCGAGCGCGTAGCGGGTGGCGATGCGGGCCAGAAGTTGTTCGACCAGGATTTCGGGCGCCGAGGCACCGGCGGTGATGCCCAGCGTGCGGACGCCGTCGAGCACCGACCAGTCGAGGTCGTCCGAGCGCGGCAGCAGCACCGCGCGGCTGGCGCCGCTGCGCTCGGCCACTTCGCGCAGGCGCTGGGAGTTGGACGAGTTGGGGCTGCCGATGACCAGAACGAGGTCCGAATCGACGGCGATCGCCTTGACGGCGGCCTGGCGGTTGGTGGTGGCGTAGCAGATATCCTCGCGCTTCGGCCCCTCGATGCCGGGGAAGCGTTGGCGCAGGATGGCGACGATCTCGGCGGTGTCGTCGACCGAGAGCGTGGTCTGCGTGATGAAGGCGAGACGGTCGGTGCGGACGGGCACGATGCGACGCGCCTCATCCGCATCCTGGACAAGTGTCATCGCACCTGGAGGAAGCTGGCCCATGGTACCCTCGACCTCGGGGTGGCCGGCATGGCCGATCATCAGGATGTGACGGGTCTCGGGGCCGCCGCCGGCAAAATGGCGCTCGGCCTCGCGATGGACCTTCGAGACGAGGGGGCAGGTCGCGTCGAGATACAGAAGATGGCGGCGCTCGGCCTCGGCGGGCACGGATTTCGGCACGCCATGGGCGGAGAACACGACATGCCCGTCTTCCGGGACCTCGTCGAGTTCGTCCACGAACACGGCGCCCTGGCGTTCCAGCTGCTCGACCACGTAGCGGTTATGCACAATCTCGTGGCGCACGAAGACCGGTGCGCCGTAGCGGCGCAGGGCCTCCTCGACGACGCGGATGGCGCGATCGACCCCGGCACAGAAGCCGCGCGGGCCGGCGAGCAGGACGCGGAGACGGGGTAAATCGGAGGGCAGGGCGGCTTGGTTCGGTTGCATGTTGTCCATTGGGCAGGCGCGCCGCACTATGCGCCGGCTGCCTTGCTCGGACAATGCGCCCACGGGAAGCTGTCCCCCGATCTGGAGTCTTCGATGCCGCTTTCCCTTCCCAATGCCGCAGCATGTCTGCGTCCCGCCGCCTTGGTGACGATGATGTTTGTGGCGGGGTGCGCGGGGGACGAGAAATTTCCGCCGGACTGCCGCGCGAACGTCGCGCTTGCGCCGGGCGCCGCCGATCTCAGCCTGTATCGACCCGGCGGCCGCGATTTAACCGATTTGGAGCTGGAGGCAAGAATCAGCGCCGTGTCGGCGGCATGCCTGGTCAAGGATCCGAACACTGTTTCGACCAAGATCAGGGTCGACTTCACCCTTGCGCGCGGACCGGCCGCAGCGGGACGCAATGCCCAGCTGCGGTATTTCGTGGCTGTGACGGACGGCGGCCGCGTGCTCGACGAGCAGGATTACGCGCTACGCGTGTCCTTCCCACCCAATATCGAGACGGTCGTGGTGAAGGGCGACGAAATTACGTTGCTGCTGCCCGTAAGCCCGCAAAAATCCGCCGGAGCCTACACGATCTACACGAGTTTCCGGCTTACGCCCGAACAGCTTGCGGTCAATCGGGCGCGGGGGGCCCGGTAGCGGGCGTCGTAGCGAGGCCGATGCCGTTATCCGAGCTAGCCGAACGACCCCACCTCATGCGTCACGGCCGCGGCGACTTCGCGCACGAGTCCGAACAACTCCCCGATCGGCCCGAAAATCTCGGCGTGCTCCCGCCCATACGCCGCCGCTACGCCGGGGCCGCGCGGTTCGGCGAAATCGACATCCGCCGCGGCGTCGGGGACGTCCGGGAAAATCTCCGCCAGCGCCTGCAACGCCGCCGGCACCTCCAGGCGCAGCAGGGCCGCCTCCAGCCCCACCCGCGTGAAGCCGTGGCGCGGCGAGAAATCCGGGATGCCCACGCCCAGCAGCCAGATGCGATGGATCATCGCCAGCCGCAGCGCGTGCAGCAGCATCTCGCGCGGCTGCATGCGGGGCGCATCCTGCCAGGTCGCGCGCAGCGCCAGGTGGTCGGCCTGCACGCGGCGGAACATCGCCTGGGTCGGTGCGCCAAGATCGAGGCGTTCCAGCGCGCGGGCCACCTGGGTCAGCGCCTCCCGGCGGCCTGGCTTTCGCGTGTGCGCGGCGCGATCCAGCCAGCTTCCCGGATCGAGCGTGCCGATTACCGCGCGCAGCACATCGAGGTCCGAATGCGCCAGGGCGTGCTGGGCGAGATCGAGCGCGCGGCGGAACCTGCGGCTGCGCCGATGCAGGTCGGAGAAGCTCTCCGGGTGCCGCGCCGCCGCCGTGCCGATGCCCTGCAGCGTGTTTGCGCACCAGCCGATCTGCTGGAGAATCGCGTTGTTCGGAATCGCCCGCAGATCGCTCACGCGCCGCACTGTGGCGACCCCCATGCCATCCGATTGCCGCGCGGCGGGCCGCGACCCGGTGCGGTCGATCAGGGCCGGGCCGAACGCGCCCAGCAGCGCCGTGTAGCCGGCATCCTCGACCAGCCCCTCCATCTCGCCGCGTACGGTGGCGAAGAAATCGGCGGCGAAATCCGGGTCCGCGTAGATCGGATCCTCGATCGGGCCGGCTGCCGGGTGGAACGCGTGTTCCGCAATGCGCGCGACCGTCGCGAGCGACAATTCCGGTGTGCCGAACAACAGATAGCCGTCGCCGCCCTGGAACGCGCTTTCCTCGCGGACCGGCAGATTGGCGCGGCTCAAGGCCTGCCGGCTCGCGGTCGGCGACAGATATTTGAGCCTTTCGGCGAGCGAGCCGGGATGGGCTCCGCGCCCGATGCTCTCGCCGTGCGTGTCGAACAGGATCACTTCCACGCCGGTCACGCCGAACTGGCGCAGGGTGTCCGCGATCTTGAGCCGTAGCCGCTCGATCAAATAGCTCGCGGCAAGCTGGCCCACATAGCGCCCGCTGTCCGAATAGCCGAATTGCAGCGCGAGCCGCCCCGTCGCCTGCAGATACGCGCGGTAATGCGGGCTGCGCAGCGCCTCCTCCAGCACGCGGGCGCCCTGGTCGAGTGCGTCCGCCGTCTCGAATAGCGGGCTGATCTCGACGTTCTTTTCGATGCCGAACAGCCGTGCGAGCCACAACGCGGCCAGCAGCGTGTAGCCGCTCTCGGTTTCCGCGATCAGGAAGCGCACCGGCGTCGCGCCGTCGATATGCTTAATGATCTGCGCCACCGTCATCATCAACCGCGCGGCCGAGGCCTGCTCGGCCAATAGCGCCCCGAAATCCACTGGCACCGGCCGCACCTCGTCGAGTGCCGCATTGATCGCGCCCAGCAGCGCGCGGCGATGCGAGGGGTCTTCCACGCTGTCGACGATGTTCAGCCGCTGCCGCACCACATTGTGCAGTTGCGCCGAGTTCAGCCGCACATGGGTGTGCGCCAGCGACAGGCCGTGTGCGGCGAGGCCCGCACGCACCACGGCCAGATCGACCTGGGCATCGCCCACGGCGGCGGCGATCGCGGTCGCGAACAGCGCCAGAAGCGGCTGGGGCGTCACCAGTGCATCCTCCCGCCGCCCGATCAGAACGCGGGCGAATTCCGCCACCTCGTGCGGCGTATGGGCGGCAGCACACGCCGTCTCCTGCGCCGCCACGGCATTGGCGGCGAGCGCCACGCGCGCGCGCAACGCCTCGGTTTGCGGCAATTCCGTAAGTTGTGCGGCGATGCGCTCCAGCTGCATCCGCTTCATCAGCAGCCGTAGCCGGATCGTGTCGGACCAGCTTATGTCGGTGCGGCCGTCCGTGTCGTAGCCCACCCAGGTGGCGAGGATGATCGGGCGCGGCGCCAGTTCATGCCAGCGATCCGGCCAAGCCGAGCGGCCCAGCGTCAGCAGCGCGCGGTTGAACAGATCGAGCGCGTCGCGTCCGTTGACGATGGCCATATTGGCCTGTGCGAATTCCTGCTTCAGCGTGACTCCGGTGGGTCGATGGCTGGGGAATTCGGGTGCCGGCTCGCCGCAGGCCGCCCGCGCCAATGCCGCGGAAATCTCGCACGGTAGGGAGAAGGTGGGGTGCGCGGTGAACACCGCCGCGTAGCGGCTGCGCTCCACCCGCTCGCGATATTGCGCCCATGGCACCGGACTGTCCGACGGGTCGGGCCGCAACACGTTCTGTGCCACCGCCGCCAGCGCCGCGCGGTTGGCGCCGGCATCGACGCCGCCCACGTAGTCGGCGATGCGTCCCGCACGGTCGGCGAACGCCTGGTCCCGCAGCAGCCGGACTATCGCTCCGATGGCCGGGGTATCCAGTTCACCCTCGTCCAGCATCCGGGTGATCGACAGCGCGACGGAAAGGATTGGATTGCCGAACGGATCCTCTTGCGCCTGCTCCACACGCCGCCGCACGAGGTCGAGAAGGGTCGCGATCTGTTCCATGCAGGGAAGTGTCGCACCGCGCAGCGGTTCTGTAACGCTCAGCTTGGCCGGGTTTCGCCGCCCGTTCGATGCGGGGCTCCACGCCGGCGGCCACCCCTCTCCCGTGCGACACGGGAGAAGGGCCGGTTTCAAAGAGAGGCCAGGACCGCCTCGGCGCGGCTCACGTCGAAGCCGCCGGGCGGTTCCACGGCCAGCGACACTATGCGCCCGTCCTGGACCACCATGGCGAACCGCTGGCAGCGCACGCCCATGCCGCGACCGACCAGGTCCAGCTCCAGGCCCATCGCCTTGGTGAAGGCGCCCGAGCCGTCGGCCAGCATGACGATTTCGCTGTTCACGCCCTGGTCTTTGGCCCAGGCGCCCATGACGAACGCATCGTTGACGGACATGCAGATGATCCGCTCGACGCCCTTGGCACGCATCTCGGCCACGTGCTGCACGAAGCCCGGCAGGTGCTTCATGCTGCAGGTCGGCGTGAACGCGCCGGGGACGGCAAACAGCACGGCCTTGCCTTTGAACAAATCGTCGGTGGAAACCTCTTTCGGTCCCTCGGCGGTGGCGGTCATCAGCTTCATCGACGGAATGGTCTCGCCGACCTTGATCTGGCTCATCGGGGTTCGCTTCCTCATGATCGAGGCCGCGACGCGCGGCCCTTGATGTGCGGACTCCTAGCCGTGCGTGCCGGACCTGTCACGCGCGAGCATCGGCGATGCCGCTTGCGTCAGGCGGCGGACACGCCACACTAATGTCCATGGTCACCAGATCCCCCCGCGCGCCCGCCATCCGCCAGAGCCGTTCGCGCGCCGCATCCCCGAATGCCGCCAAGCCACGCCGCGATCAGGCGTTGGCGAGGTCCGCCGGCGATGCGGTCGAACTCGCCGGACAGGTTTTGATCGCCACCCCGAGCATGGGCGACGAGCGATTCGAGCGCAGTGTCATCTTCCTGTGTCTGCACAATGCCCAGGGCGCCATGGGCATCGTGCTCAATCGTCCGCTGGAGCAGCCCAGCTTCTCCGACCTGCTGAAACAGCTTGAGGTGGCGCCCAACCCGCCGGCCCGCAGCATCGCGCTTACCTCCGGCGGCCCGATGGACAATGCGCGCGGCTTCGTGCTGCACACCGATGACTGGACCGGCGAGAACAGCATGAGGGTCGAGCCGGGCCTGGCCCTCACCGCCAGCCTCGACGTGCTGAAGGCCTTCGCCGAGGGCGGTGGACCGCGCCAGGGCGTGCTTGCGCTGGGTTATGCCGGCTGGGGGCCCGGCCAGCTCGACCAGGAGCTTCAGACCAACACCTGGCTGCTGGCGCCATCCGATCCGGCACTGCTGTTCGACGCGGATCATGCGACCAAATGGCGTCGGGCGATGGCCAAGCTGAAGGTCGACCCACTCCTGCTTTCCGCCGTCGCCGGACACGCGTGATACGGAACGTTCCAGTCGAGTGCTGACGATGACGTGACTGGGCTGGCGCGAACCTGACGGCGGCCCACCCCGTTGTTGCCTCTGAAGGGGCGAATGATCGGCCCCCAATCGGAGGATCGAATATGCGTAAGCTTCTTCTCGCCGCAGCGGCATTTGCCACCCTGTCGGGTGCCGCGTTCGCGCAGGGCGCCAATAACGGCGGCGGCTCTGGCGGCACCACGTCCTACGGCACATCCGGCACCGCGAACACCAACGTCACCGGCGACGCGCCGGGCGCGCTGGGCAAGACCATGAGCAGCAACGGCACCGGCACGACCGCCACTGGCGGCATCGGCGCGGGCGTGGGTTCGACCGTGACGACCACGGGCCAGGGTGGCCAGCTTGGCGCGAATGGCTCTGGCGCGAGCGGCGGCGGCGGCGCCGGCACCGCCTCGACAAAGTAGGCGTCAGCTACCAGACGAAAGCCGGCAGCGCGGCGACGGGAGACACCCCGGCGTCGCGCGCGGCGCGCTCGACCATCGCCGGATCGCCGGCCAGTTCCTCGCCGTGGATACCGCCGAGAACCCAGCAAGAGGCCAAGCCGGCGGCCTTTGCGCCTGCGATGTCGGTTCGCAGCGCGTCTCCGATCGCGAGCACGCGGCCTCCGTTCAATTCAAGCATCGCGAGCGCAGGGCCATACACGGCCTTGTCCGGTTTGCCGATCAGCCGCGCTTCGCCGCCCAGTTCGCGGTAACGCTCCGCCATCGCGCCGCCGCAGATGAGGCGTTTGCCATCGCGGATAACCTCGAGGTCGGGGTTGGCGCAGACCATCGGCAGACGCGCCGCGTGGCACGCCGCGAGCACGCTTTCCCATACCGCGAGGTCGCTGTTGCTGAGCGTTGGATCCGGCCCGGCCACCAGCACGAACTCGGCGTCGGCGGGTGTCTCCACCAGCGTCAGCCCGAGCCCGTCCAGCAGCGCCCGCTCATGCGGTGGCGCAATGAAATGCACGCGCCGGCCCAGCCGGGCAAAAAACGGGTCTGAGCGGTCGCGCAGCATGGTCCATGTCACTTCACCGCTGGTCACGATCCGCGTGGTCAGCGCGTCGTCGATGCCCATGCCGCGCATGCCCTCGCGCGCCGCCGCCGCCCGGCGCGGCGCGTTGGACAGCAGCACCGTGGGCTTGCCCAGATTCCGCAGCCGTTCCAGGCACTCCACGGCCCCCGCATAGGGCGTGATGCCGTCATGGATCACGCCCCAGAGATCGATCACGAAGCCGTCGTAGGCGGAGGCAAGGTCCGCGAAGCCGGTCAGATGCCGCATGTCATTCCTGAAGGTCGAGGCCGATGGCCTGTTGGGCGGTGGCGATGCCGGCCTGCGCCAGAGCAGCCAGCAATTCGCGTTTGAGCCGGGGGACAAGCGCCGGGCCGGCATAGGCGAAAGCGGAATACACCTGCGCGAGGCTGGCGCCCGCCCGCAGCTTGGCCAGAACGTCGGCGCCGGTCTGCACGCCGCCGACCCCCACCAGCACCAGCCGTCCGCGCGCCAGCACCGCCGCCTCGCGCAGCATGGCTGTGGACCGCGCCATCAACGGTGCGCCCGACAGGCCGCCTGCCTCCCCAGCATGGCGCGAACGCAGGCCCGCTGGCCGGGCGATGGTGGTGTTGGACACGATCAGCCCGTCCGCCCCGCCATCGACGCAGGTCTCCACGATCGCCGCGAGGCCGCTCGGCGCGAGATCGGGCGCCAGCTTCACCAGCAGCGGCGGACGCGTCGGGACCGCGCGCGCGATCGCGTCCAGGATGCCGCGCAGGCGCTCCTCGCCCTGCAGGTCGCGCAGGCCGGGCGTGTTGGGGGAGGAAACGTTGACCACGATGTAGTCCGCGATCGGCGCCACCGCCGCGACCAGGGCCGGATAGTCCCGCTCGGGAACCGCGCCCGTCTTGTTGATGCCGATATTGGCGCCCACCGGAACGTCCGCGTGGAATGCGCGGAAATTGGCCAGGTAGGCGTCGATCCCGTCATTGTTGAAGCCAAGGCGGTTGATGACCGCCCGGTCCTCGGTAAGCCGGAACATGCGCGGCCGCGGATTGCCGGGCTGGGGCAGGGGAGTCACGGTGCCGGCCTCCAGCAAGCCGAACCCCAGGCGGCTCAGCCCGGTCAGGGCGGCTGCGTTCTTGTCGAACCCAGCGGCGAGTCCGATTGGGTTGGAGAACCGCAGGCCCAGCGCCGCGACCGCGAGCCTCGTATCGTCGGCGCCGGAGACATGGCCCGCGAGTCCCAGCCGCAGCGCCCGCAATGCCAGCCCGTGCGCCGTCTCCGGATCGAGCGCGCGCAGCAGAGGCACGGCACGCGAGGCCAGCCAGGTGAGCGGCAGGCGCACCGTCAGCCGACGATCCGGCCGATCTCGGCGGCCATCTCGGACGCCTCCGCGTCGGCGCGGATGGGGGCGACGAACTGCCCGTCAGGGGCCATCAGGTAAATGATCGAGCTGTGGTCCATGGTGTAGTCGAGCGGCGCGGTTCCGGTGCGGTGCTCGGCGTAGTAGACGCGATAGGCCTTGGCGACCGCCGCGATCTGCTCCGGCGTGCCGGTCAGGCCCAGCAGGCGGGGCGTGAACGCCGCCGTGTATTGCAGCAATACCGCCGGGGTGTCGCGGCCGGGATCGACCGTCACGAAAAGGGGCTGGATACGGTCCGCCCTGGCCCCCAGCGTGTCGAGCGCGCCCGCCATCTGATTCAGTGTGGTGGGACAGACATCGGGGCAGAACGTGTAGCCGAAATACACCAGCAGGTATTTGCCCCGGAAATCCCGGTCGGTCACGGCGCGCCCGCTGGCATCCGTGAGCGAGAACGAACCACCGATCGAGACGCCGGTGAGGAGCGCCGCGTTGGGCCTGGCCACGGTGATCCAAAGCGTGACGCCCGCGCCGCTCAACAGCGCGACGACCAAAGCGGCGGCGGCGGCGAGTCTCGCGCGATGACGCTGGGTGGAAGTGATCGGCGTATCCTCGGCTGGTGGCGCGTCACGATATGCCGCAACCGCCGCGCGGCTGAAAGGCCTGTGGCCGAGCGGCCACCGATCGCGCAACCTTGCATGGCGTGAGTATGTTATAGTTACGCTAAATCTTGCAGTGCGGTATAGAGTGTGACGTGGCTGATTCGCGCAATGGGGACTTCGTATGTCTATCGGAATGATCGGGCGGCGCCGGGCGATGGCCGGCGGAGTACTGGCGGCGACCTCGCTCGCGGCCACCATGGGCTATGCGGTGCCGCTGCCGCTTATGCCCGAGCCGTTCCGCGCCACCCCATCCGAGGGCCGCTCCCTGATCTCGCCGATCCTGCCGGCCGCCACGGGCGCGCTGCCCACTTGGCGCCGCCACGCGGTCATCCCACAGCCGGCCAATGGCCGCCCGATCATCTGCATCGTCATCGACGACCTGGGCGTGATGCATCGCGGAACCGAGCGCATCGTGGCCATGCCCGGTCCGCTCACGCTCTCGTGGTTCCCATTCGCGCCAAGCCTGCCCGAACAGGTTGCCGGCGGGGCCGCGCGCGGGCACGAGGCGACTCTGCACATGCCGATGCAATCGTTCAGCAACTCCACCTACCAGACCGGGCCGGACCCGCTGCGTATCGACCTCCCGCCCGCCGAGAATCTGGCCCGCCTGCGCGCCGCCATCGCCGCCGTGCCGAACGTGGTGGGTCTGAACAACCACATGGGCTCGGTCGCCACGCATGACGCCGCGCTGATGGCTTTGGTCGCCGGCGAGACGCGCGAGCACAGCATGCTGTTCCTCGACAGCCTGACCATCGGCGGCAGCCAGGGTTTCCGCCAAGCGGAGGCCGCCGGCGTGCCGGCCGCGTCGCGCGACATCTTCATCGACGACAAGAACAACGCGCATCTCATCCAGACGCAGCTTGCCGCCATCGAGCACTCCGCCCGCACGCGGGGCAACGTCATTGCCATCGGCCATCCCCGCCCGCTGACGGTGGCAGCGCTCGAAGCCTGGCTGCCGACCCTGCCGCAGAAGGGCTTCGTGCTGTGGCCCCTGGCCGCCACCATCGCCCTGCGTGGCAATTTGCCGCTGCCGGGCGCGCTGGTATAGCGGCGGAACAAGGCTACCGGGGCCGGCGCGTGTGCAGCACGCCGTCGGCTTCGAGCTTGGCGATGTCAGCCGGGCTGTAGCCATGTTCGGCCAGCACCTCGGCGCTGTGCTCTGAGAATTTCGGCGGCTTGCGGCGCGTGCCGCCGGGCGTGCGCGACATCTTGATCGGCGTGCCGAGGCCCCGGTAGTCGCCCAGTTCGGTCACCATCTCGCGCGCCGCCGCGTGGGCGCTGCCTAGCGCCTCGTCCACATGCAGCACCGGGCCGGCGGGCAGGCCCATACGCAGCAGGCGGTCGCACAAGGCGTGGCCGTCTTCATGGAGGAAGGCGTCCTCCAACTCGGCGCGCAAGGCGGCGCGATGGGTCAGACGGTCGCCGTTGCGGGCGAAGCGGGGGTCGTCCGCCAGCGCGGGCTTGCCGATGGCGCCGCACAGCTTGCGGAACTGACCGTCGTTGCCGGAAGCCACGAAAATCTCGCAGGTCGCGGTGCGGAGCTTCTCGTAGGGAGCGAGGTTGGGGTGCGGGTTGCCGGTGGCGACCGGGCGTTTTCCGTTCAGGAAGTAGTTGGCCGCCTGGGGGTGCAGCAGCGCCATGCCGCAATCGTGCAGCGTCATGTCGAGGAATTGGCCGAGGCCGGAGTTGCTGCGCTCGTGCAGCGCCATCAGGATGGCCACGGCGGAATACAGCCCGGTGCCCATGTCCACGATGGCGCAGCCCAGCCGGGTCGGCCCGCGATCCGCGTCGCCGTTGATGCTCATGAGCCCGGTCATCGCCTGCACGATCGCATCGTAACCCGGCAATCCGCCCAGCGGCCCGTCGGCGCCGAAGCCAGAAACCCGGCAATGGATCAGGCGGGGGAAGCGGGGTGCCAGGTCGGCCTCGTAGCCCATGCCCCATTTCTCCATGGAGCCGGGCTTGAAGTTCTCCACGAGAATGTCCGCCTCCCGCAGCATCCGCAGAATCACCGCGCGGCCTTCGGGCTTGCCGATATCGAGCGCGATGGAGCGCTTGTTGCGGTTCACGCCGATGAAATAGCTGGCAGTGCCGTCCAGGAACGGTGGCCCCCAGTCCCGCACCTCGTCGCCCTGGGGCGGTTCGACCTTGATGACCTCGGCGCCGTGATCGGACAGGATCATGGTGCCGTACGGCCCGCCGAGCACGCGGGTGAGATCGACCACCTTCAACCCGGCCAACGCGCCGGCCGAGCGGGCGAGGCCCTTGCCCTCGGTCATGGGGCGTTCCAGACGCGGCGGCAGAAATCCGGGTAGGTCTCGCGCATCTCGTCGCATACGGGTCCACGCAGCACTGCAAGCTCTCCTGGCGTCGGGTCGGGGGTGATGGGTGCGTCGTCGCCGGCATAGTCGAAGCCGGTGTTGTCCCGCACGCCAGCGGCGGTCTCGCCTGGGTGGAGGGAGACGAGGGAAAAGCCCGCGCCATCGAAGCCGAACACACAGCGCCCGGTGACCAGCGCCTGCGCCGTGCCGCGACGGAAAACCCCGGGGGGCGAGATGCCGGGGGCGGAGACGATGTCGACGCGCTCGACCAGCACGCGGGGCGAGTGCTCCTCGCGGAACAGGATGGTGCGGGGGGTCATGAAATACATGAACGCAGAGCCGAAGCTGCCGGGGAAGCGCGCGTCGCGTCCGGGCCAGTCGCCGGTGCCGATGAGGTTGAGGTTGGCCTGACCGTCGATCTGCCCGCCGCCGAGGAAAAACAGGTCGATACGGCCCTGGCCCGCGAGGTCGAACAATTCGCGCGAGCCCTCGGTGAAAGGGTTGCCGCGCGGGCGGTGCAACAGCGACAGGCGGACCTTGTGTCCGAGCTTCCTGACCAGCCAGCACGCCGCGGCGGGGATAGGGCTCGCTGCGCCCACCGCGATATGGCGGGCCGGGGGCGCCGCCGGGTCCAGGATCAGGCGTGCCACGGCGCCGATCAGGCGTTCCTCATGGGAAGCGATCATTCGGCGGCCTGGGAGCGCGAAGGCAACACATGGCGTTCGAGATAGCAGGCGAACCCCGCATCGGTGCGGGCGGCCTTGGCGTAGTCGGAGATGTGCGCCGCGTCGGCTGCGTATTCGTCCAGCAAACCGAGCGGCCAGGCGCCGCGCGCCGCCACCGCGACCGCGTCGATGTAGGTGCCGCTGATGGTGCCGGCGGCCATGCGCTCGTCGTCGAGCAGGCTGCCCGCGACCATGCGCTCCACCGTTACCACCGCACGCCGCGCGGCGTGGGCCAGCGTCGCCAGCTCCCGCCGCCGCCCGACCCACACATTGCCGTCCGCGTCCGCGCATACCGCGTGAAACGCAGCGACATCGGGCGACAGCGCCGGCAGCAGCAGGATCGGGTCGCCGCCATCGGCGCCCCCTTGGGCAAACGGGTTGTCGATCACTTTCCAGTCCGCCCGGTGCGCCAGGACATCGCTGCCCAGCACGCCCCGCAGCGGCATGAACGGCACGCCCTTCTCGGCCGCCTGCAACATGGTGTGGATGGCGGGGCAGGTGGCGTCGATCACCGCGATCGCGCCGCGCCGCACGGCGTCGGCGAAGCGGGGCGCGGTGCCTGCCTCGCCGAGCGTGACGGCGCTGGTCTGCACCGAGGCGACACAGCCCGCGCCGATCAGCAGGTCGGTCGCGAAGCCCGAGACCGGGACGCCCAGCAGGCGCAATCCGCGCGCGCCGCGCCGGACGAGGGCGCGGGCCAGTTCGCAAGGGGCAAGCGAGTTGTCCGGCGGCAGCGCCAGGAGGGCACCATCCGGAATCGAGGCGGCAAGCGTTTCGGGCGTTTCCATGGGGCCGTAGAGTCGAGGCGGGGGCGGTCCGGGTCAAGCCTTTGTCGGCGCGAGCGACCAGGGCGCGCCGTGGTTCAGGTTGTCGCCAGCTCGTCCGCGTGGAACAGCATCTCCTCGAACAGGTCCCGCATCGTCGCGGCCGACACATTGGCGTGGCTGGCACAGACGGTGAAGAACGCGCCCGCCGGGTCGTCATGGATGGCGCGGAGCGAGTAGTTGGCGAAATTCGCGGGTGTCCAGACACTGCGGCCCAGCAGGCGGCGTCCGTCAGGCAGGTCGGTGCGATGCCACCGTTCCATCACGCCGCTCTGCTCGGCAAAGATCGAATACAGCGTGTACTCGGTCCAGGAACGGTCGCTGTCCAGCAGGGTCAGCCATGGGTCCGCGCGGGCCGCGAGATGGTCCGCCAGGCGGAGGGCCACGTCTCGCGCCAGCATCTGCGGCGTGACGTTGAGACCTTGCATGCCGATGTCGAGCGGCATTCGCAGCAGGCCGGACGAGGCCAGCCACCAATGCGGGTGTTCGGCCTTGGTCATCCACGAGGTGAAGCATCTTCCGTCGCGTACCAAATGCCCAGGCGCCAGGCGCCGGCACAGCAGCACATCGGGGTCGAGCGTGAGATAGAACGGGGTAGGGCAGATGGCGGCGAAAGCGAGCTTCAGCGCCTGCTGCTTGTACCAGCCGATGGCGCGGTGCGCGGCGATGCCTGGGATCAGTTCGTCCTCGCCGATCAAAATGAGTTCGACGCCGGCGGTGTCAGGCAATGCCGCGCGGATCTCGGCCATCTCGCTCGCCACGCACACGAGATGGAGGCGCAGCCGCTCCGGCATGTCGAGGAAGACGGCGAAGCTGTCGAGCAGCAATCGAAGACGGGGAATGTTCTCCTCGTAATGCGCGCCGGTGATCTTGAGCGGCAGCATGGCGACGAAAGGGAGGGTCATGAGGGCACCAACTCGCGGGCCAGGGTGGCCGGCAGAAGCTCCGGCAGCTCAGCGACGCCGTCGGCGGTCCCCCGGAAGGGGATGTTCCGCACCACGCAGAGCGACATCACGAGGGTTCGAAACGCGCCATGGCCGTTCGTGGCCCAGATGATCTCGTCGTGTTCGGAGGGCGCGTGCAGCAGCCGCATCAACACGGCCTCGACGCCGGCCGGGTCCGCCACGTCGAGACAGGTGATGCGACGGCGGCGCGAAAGGGCGCGTGGCTCGCGCGCGATGTCTCCGAGCACGAACATTCCGGGGGCAGGCGTCTCCCGCCCGCCCGACCAGGCGGCACGCAGGCGGATCGCGGCAGGGTCCCAGGTCAGGTCCGGGTGAAGCGTCGGGGTCGCCATGGGCGGGACCGGCGCCGTGTCGGACGCGGCGGCCAGCACCGGATCGACGGCGGGCGGCAGAACGGTCCCGATCAGAGCGTGGGTTTCCGCATCCATCACCAATCGGACACGATGGCGCGCGGCCAAGGCGCGGGCGGCGCCGATCGAGGCCTGCAGGTGTAGCGGGCCAGCGCGCCGCAGGTCGATCTCGATGGCGGGCTTGTAACGTTCGATGACGCGCAGCAGATGGCCTTCGCCCTGGGCGGCCCGCGCGCGAAGTTCGTCGCGGGCGGCTTCGGTCGCATCGAGCGCGGGCCCCAGGCCAGGCCGGCGCAGCGCGATCTCGGCCATGCGCGCGGCCATTTCATGCGGCGTGGCGCAGATCAGAGAGCCGTCGAGCCGTGTGCCGGACGCGGCGTGGGTGGCGGCCAGCACCGGCAGTCCGAGCGCCAGCGCGTCGGCGGTCTTGATCTTGAAACCGGTGCCTTCCCACACCGGCATCACGGCGTAGTCGACCTGCTGGTAGAACTCCCGCTCATCGGCCACCTGCCCGAGGCAGATCACGTTCAGGCCAGTGCGAAGATGCCGGCCCACAGCGCCGCCGACCACAAGCTCGACAGGTGCGAAGCTGGCGGCGATCTCTTGCTCCAGCGCCGCGCACAGCGCGTTCAGGCCATGGACGTTGAACGGATTGCCCGAGGCAAGCACGCCGAAGCTGACGCGGTCCGCGCGCAGCGGGCGGGCGCGCCGGGGCAACGGCGCGTCGTCCAACGTCGGCTCGTAGTAAGGCACGTTCACCACCCGGCGCGGCGTGAGGTCGAGCAGTGCGCGCGCCTCGGTCTCCTGGATGGTCACCGCGATATCGGCACGGCCGATACCGAACAACTCGGCCTCGCGATCCGGCACAAAGAAATCCGGCGATTGCCCGATGCGCGCGAACGCGTCCGGCCGCAGCCAGAACAGATCATGGGTCTCCAGCACCTTGGTGGTCGCCGGATGCACGAAGTCGAACGCCTTGCTCAGCCAGACATTATGCACCACGGCCACATCGAAGAAGCGGCGTGCGAACAGGTTGGCGAGCGTCGCCTCCAGTCCCGCATCCCACCACTCGTCGAGTCCGTGTCGCGCGCCATGCGCGGGGGGCCGGCCGACCTGAGGGCCGGCATGGACCACGATCAGTTCGTCCCATTGCCGGCGCATCCCGTCCGCGACCGCGGTATCGTGGCTCCATGCCCAATCGTCCTCGAAGGCCAGCAGCAGAAAAGTCGTGCGGTAGCCGGCATCGGCGAGCAGCCGGGTCATCTGGTACACGCGCCGGCGGTGTCCCGCGTCGCGCGGCAGGCTGGCAAAGGGCGAGATGACGAGCGCGGTCTTCAAGCCGGTCCCCCGCCGCCGAACACGATGGCCGCGAGGTAGATCGCGCGAAGCTGCAGCTTGAACTCGGCGGCGTCGGCGGGCTCGGCGAGCAGCGCGTTGAGGTTGCGCCGGTGGCCCTCCAGCCGCGCGATGGCGGCGCCGTATTCCACCCGATGCGCGGGATCGTCGGGTTCCACCGTGCCGGCGACAAGGTCGGACACAGCCTGCCAGTACACCCGGCGGCGGAACCAGCGCGTGGTGAGCCGCTCGGTCGGAATCACGTGTTGCACCGCGATGGCGGGATCGTAGAACACGCGGTTCAGACCCACGCGGCCGAGCAGGGCGCTTTCCTCGTTGCTCAGCAGCGAATGCGTGCCGCGCCGGCCGAGATCGGTGTCGAACAGGCCGTATGTGTCGAACACGCCGCGATGCAGGGTGAGGTTGGCGCCCACCACCCACTCGCCCGCCCGCAGAAAGCGCGGCGTGGGGCTCCAATCGATGCACGACAAGTGGCCCGCGAGGCTGTCGTCGTACCACACCGGCATCGCCTCGCCGCCGTAGTGCGGCGCGACCTTGCCGCCCACGGCCAGCAGGTCGCCGCCAGCCATGCGGGCCAGGATGTTGTCGCACCAATCGTCGCAGACCAGCGCATCGTCGTCGAGGAACGCGATGATCTCGCCGCGCGCGTGCCGCACGGCGTGGTTGCGCGCGTGGGACAGGCCTTGGGTGTCGCACACGATGGCGCGCACGTTCGGGTCGTCCGGCAGCGGGATCGGCCGGCGCAGCGCGGGCGGCGTGTTCTCGATCACGAGCAACTCACAGTCGGCCCGCGCGAAGCCGCGCGATGCCAGCAGCGTCTGCACGGTGTCGCGCAACGCCTTGTAGCGGTTATGGGTGCAGATCGCGACCGTAAGGCGCGGGGTCCCGACGTGCGCCGTCATTTGCGCTGCTTCACGTCGATGGCGCGGAACGCGAACGACACGTCCCGGCCGGGCGGGATGGTGGCGGGATCGACGCCGATCTCGAAGGCGAGGTCGGCCGCGCCGTCATCCTCCAGCACCAGGCTCGCATAGCGCCGGTCGTGCTGGGACAGCCACGGATACTGCACGCCGTCGATCCTTAGATAGAACGAGCGTGCCGCCTCCGGAGAGACGAAGGCGTCGATGTCGATCACCAGGTCGTACTGCGCGTTGCGCGGCAAGCGAAGCCGTCCGGCGATGCGCGCGGTGAGGCCGACCCATCGCTTAGCCCCATCCGGCACGCCTTCCGGCTCGAACACGTCGGCGAACAGCTGGTTGGGCAGCCGGGCGTCGTACGACCAACGCGACATTTGCGCGGCCTGGGCCGGCATCATGCGGATGCGGGTGAGGTCGGCGATCAGCTCCGCCTGGGCGTCGACATGGCCCGCGATCTCCCCCACCGCCGCCCGCAGATCGGCAAAGCCGCGATCGACGCCGGTGAAGAAATCGTCAGGGGCGAGCTGAAATCGTTCGAGCGAGCGTTGCATGAGGGTTCCCGGAAAAGACCGTATCGGAAAACTGGCCGAGCCGGCGCAACCGGGAATGAAACATGCGTGACCGCGTGCGGGAGATATCGCGTAATTTCCGTGAGTTGTCGTTTTGACGCTGCTTCGAACAGATCGCCATGACAGGGCGTGTCGTTTGACTCGCCGCCGCCAAGGCCCTGCTATCCTACCTCTCTCCTCCCTTCCCGGAGCCAGCCATGTCGGAAAAATCCACCGCTCCCGGCGCTCCCGGCATCTCGCCGCACTGGACGTCGAGCGACAAAAGCGGCGTCGGCACCGCATTGTCCGCGCTCAGCCGCGTGTGGTTCACCACCAGCCACGGCATATTGAACGAGATCTACTACCCGCGCGTCGATCAAGCCTGTGTGCGCGATTTCGGCCTGATCGTGACCGACGGGCAGGCGGGCGGCTTCTTCGCCGAGGAGAAGCGCGCCACCGAAAGCGGCATCACCAACATCGAGGACGGCGTGCCGGCCTACCAACTGGTCAACACCTGCCGCGACCGACATTACACCATCACCAAGCGCATCGTGACCGACCCGTTCCACGACGTCGTGCTCCAGCAAATCCGCTTCGACACCACCCGGCCCGGCCTGCGCCTGTTCGGCCTTCTCGCGCCGCACCTGGTGAATGGCGGCGCCGACAACTCGGCGTGGCTCGGCGACTACAAGGGCACCACGATGCTGTTCGCCGAGGGACGGGGCACGTTCATGGCGCTCGGCTGCTCGAAGCCGTTCCTGGCCCGCTCGGTCGGCTATGTCGGTGCCAGCGACGGCTGGCAGGAGCTTTCGCGTCACGGGTATCTGCCCAATCAGTGGGAGCAGGCACCCGCCGGCAACGTCGCCATGTGCGCCGAGATCGATGTGACCGGCGCGGAGCCGGTCGTGCTGGCCCTCGGCTTCGGAAGCGGTTGGGCGGAGGCGGCGTTCCGGGTGCGCGCGTCGCTCGACCGCAGGTTCGACGCGATGGCGGATGAATACATCGCCGCCTGGCGCGACTGGCAGCGCCCCTTGCTTGCGTTGCGCGGCGCCAGCACCGAGCGCAACACCTACCGCATCAGCACCGCCGTCCTGCGGGCGCATGACAGCCCGAACTTTCCGGGCGGCATCATCGCGAGCCTGTCGATCCCGTGGGGGGCCAGCAAGGGCGACGACGACCTTGGCGGCTACCATCTGGTGTGGCCGCGCGACCTGGTGGAGACGGCCGGCGGCCTGCTGGCGTGCGGGGCGTTCGACGATGCGCGGCGGGTGGCGCAATACCTGCGCGCGACCCAGGAGGCGGATGGTCACTGGCCGCAGAATTGCTGGCTCAACGGCTTGCCCTACTGGCAGGGCGTTCAGATGGACGAATGCGCCTTCCCGATTCTGCTGATCGACATGATGCGCCGGGCGGGGGCGCTGGAGGCAGGCGCGCTCCCGGCCTACTGGCCGATGGTGGAACGCGCCTGCGGCTTCGTGCTCCGCAATGGCCCCGCCACCGGCCAGGACCGCTGGGAGGAGGATGGCGGCTACTCGACCTTCACGCTGGCGGTGGAGATCGCGGCGTTGCTCGCCGGCGCCGATCTCGCCGCCATCGCCGGCCGTCCCGCCCTGGCGGCGTTGCTGCGCGACACGGCGGATGCCTGGAACGACTCCGTGGAGGACTGGACCTATGTGCGCGGCACCGACCTCGCGCGGGCGGCGGGCGTGGAGGGCTATTACGCCCGCATCACGCCTCCCGTGGAGGGCACCGCCGATGCCGACCCCGCCGGCGGCATCGCGATCAAGAACCGCCCGCTGGACCAGACCGTCATGCCGGCCGGCGACATCATAAGCCCTGACGCGCTCGCGCTGGTGCGGTTCGGCCTGCGGGCCGCGGACGATCCGCGCATTCTGGCCACGGTGCGCGCGATCGATCACGCGCTGCGGGTCGAGCTGCCGGCCGGGCCGTGCTGGTATCGCTACAATCACGATGGCTACGGCGAGCATGTGGATGGCAGCGGCTTCGATGGCACGGGGATCGGCCGCCTGTGGCCGCTGATGACCGGGGAGCGGGCGCATTACGAACTCGCGGCCGGCCGGCCCGAGGAAGCGCGGCGCCTGCTGGGCACGCTGGAAGCCTGCGGCAGCCGGGGCGGCATGTTGCCCGAGCAGGTGTGGGACACCGACGACATTCCGGCCCGCGAACTGGCGCGCGGCCGCCCGAGCGGATCGGCCATGCCGCTGGTCTGGGCGCATGCCGAGCATGTGAAGCTCTGCCGGTCGCTGGCCGATGGCGCGGTGTTCGACATGCCGCCGCAAACCGTGGCGCGCTATGTGGCCGCGCGGACCAAGCCCCGTGTGCAGCCGTGGCGGCCCAACTGGCGGTCCGGGCGGGTGAATGCCCACCGCACGCTTCGGCTCGACCTCACTCAGCCCAACGCGGTCAGTTGGACCGATGACGGATGGACGACGACGCGGGTGAATGTCACCGCCGCCATGGGGGCGGGGATGCACGTGGTGGAGCTGCCGAGCGACGCCGGGCCTGGCGGCGTGATCGCCTTCCGGCTGGAGGGCGTGGAGCACAGGGTCAGCATCGTTTGACGCTTGGTATGCTGTCCATGCAACCGGCGTAAAGGTTGCCGCCCGCCGCTATTTCGGCTGCACCGTTGGATTACCGCCGGTTGTGCCTGGCGGGGGGATGACCGGCATCGGATACAAGCCCGGCGTGGCATGCCCCTTGCTGATGCCAGGGTCCACGTTCGGCGGCGTTATGACGCCGTTGCCCGAGTTGGAACCGGGTGCCGGGACCGCCATCTGGGGACCGCTGCCCTCGGCGCTCAGGCCTGGGGTTCCCGGTGCGGGAGCGTCACGCGCGGCGGGCGGGTCGATCGCTTGCGCGTTCGCGGCCACGGCGGATAGGGCCAACGCCAGCAGAACCCATGGCAGCATCGACGGCCGCTCGACCGGGCGCGCGACGGCGATGGCGCGGGGCTTGCGGCGAGACTGCGGCATGGAGCTCTCCGGGCATGGTGTGACAGTGAACATTTGTCCGCCCGACCCGGTTTGCAACCCGGCACACAAAGACTTGCCTGTTCCCTATTGTTCGCTATTTGTTCGCAATGGCCTATGTCGAACTCCATGTCACCAGCAACTACTCCTTTCTGCGGGGCGCCTCGCATGTCGAGGAACTGCTGTTGGAGGCCAGGGCGCTCGGTCATGCCGCGATCGGTCTGGCCGACCGCAACTCGCTGGCCGGCATCGTGCGGGCGCATCAGCGCGCCTCGGAAATCGGCATCCGTCTCGTCATCGGCTGCCGGCTCGATTTGGCGGACGGCTTGCCGGTGCTGGTCTATCCCATCGACCGCCCGGCCTATTCGCAACTGTGCCGCCTGCTGACCATCGGCAAGCGGCGGGCGGGGAAGGGCGCGTGCCACCTGGAATGGGCCGACCTCGTGGAGCATGGTGCAAGGCTGCTGGTCGTGCTGCTACCGGATCGGCCGGATGACAGCCTGGCCAGCGGCCTCGCGCGGCTGGCGGCGGATTTCCCTGGGCGCGCCTATCTTGCGCTGACCCATCGCCGCCGACCCGGCGACATGGTGCGCCTGCGCCGCCTGGCCGATCTCGCGGAGGCGGCGGGGGTGGCCACGCTCGCCACCGGGGATGTGCTGTACCACGCGGCCCAGCGCCGTGTGCTGCAGGACGTGGTGACGTGCATCCGGGAGGGTTGCCGCATCGACGATGCGGGATTCCGGCGCGAACGCTTCGCCGACCGCCATCTGCGCCCGCCCGAGGAAATGGCGCGGCTGTTCCGCCACTTCCCCGAGGCCGTGGCGCGCACCGGGGAGATCGTGGCGCGCTGCACCTTTTCGCTGTCGGAATTGCGCTACCAGTATCCCGATGAGACCGAGCGACCCGGCGAGACCCCGCAGGCCACGCTCGAACGGCTGACCTGGGAGGGGGTGGAGTGGCGCTATCCGGGCCGCCTTTCACCGCGCGTGGCCAAGCAGCTGCACCACGAACTCAGCCTCATCAAGCAGCTGGATTACGCGCCGTATTTCCTGACGGTGAACAGCATCGTGCGCCACGCCCGCTCGCTCGACATTCTGTGCCAGGGGCGCGGGAGCGCCGCCAACTCGGCGGTCTGCTACGTGCTCGGCATCACCTCGATCGACCCCGTGGTGTCGGATTCCATGCTGTTCGAGCGGTTCGTGTCGGCCGAACGGAAGGAGCCGCCGGATATCGACGTGGATTTCGAGCATGAGCGGCGCGAGGAGGTGATCCAGTGGATCTACCAACGCTACGGCCTGCGGCACGCGGCCCTGTGCGCCACCGTCATCCGCTACCGCGCGCGCGGCGCCGTGCGAGAGGTGGGGAAGGTGATGGGGCTGAGCGAGGACACCACAGCGGCACTGGCCTCGCAGGTCTGGGGCTGGAGCGAGGAGGGGGTCGAGGAAAAACACGCCGCCGAGCTGAACCTCAACCTCGAAGACCCGCGCCTGCGCCTCACGCTCGACCTCGCGCGCCAGTTGATCGGCTTCCCGCGCCATCTCAGCCAGCACCCCGGCGGCTTCGTGCTGACGGCGGATCGGCTGGACGATCTGGTGCCGATCGAGCCCGCCGCGATGAAGGACCGGCAGGTGATCGAGTGGGACAAGGACGACATCGACATTCTGCGCTTCATGAAGGTCGATGTGCTGGGCCTGGGCATGCTCGGCTGCATGCGCCGCGCGTTCGACCTGCTGGACGAGCACCGCCATGTCCGTCACGACCTGGCCAGCATTCCGCAGGAGGACCCCGACACCTACGCCATGATCCGCCGCGCCGACACCCTGGGCACGTTCCAGATCGAGAGCCGGGCGCAGATGTCGATGCTGCCGCGCATGAAGCCGACGACGTTGTACGACCTGGTGATCCAGGTGGCGATCGTGCGGCCGGGACCGATCCAGGGCGACATGGTGCATCCATATCTGCGGCGGCGGGAGGGGCTGGAAAAGCCCGACTATCCGACGCCGGAACTGGAGAAGGTGCTCGGCCGCACGCTGGGCGTGCCGCTATTCCAGGAGCAGGCGATGCAGGTGGCGATCACCTGTGCCGGGTTCACGCCGGGCGAGGCGGACCAGCTGCGGCGCGCCATGGCCACGTTCAAGATCACCGGCGGCGTCAGCCATTTCCACGACAAGCTGATCGCGGGGATGGTGGCGCGGGGCTACAGCGAGGCATTCGCGGCCAAGACGTTCAAGCAGATCGAGGGCTTCGGCTCGTACGGCTTCCCCGAGAGCCACGCGGCGAGCTTCGCGCTGATCGCCTACGCCAGCTCGTGGATGAAGTGCCACCACCCGGACGTGTTCTGTGCCGCGTTGCTGAACGCGCAGCCGATGGGCTTCTACGCGCCGGCCCAGATCGTGCGCGATGCGGTGGCGCATGGGGTGGAGGCGCGGCCGGTATGCGTGAACGCGAGCCGGTGGGACTGCACGTTGGAGGACGTGGACTTTCCCCCCACCCCGGCCCTCTCCCCAGGGGGGGCCACAGGGGGGGCCACAGGGGGCCCCACAGGGGGGAGGGGGAAGAAAGCGGCTGTTCGGCTTGGCCTGCGCATGGCCAAGGGGCTGTCCAACGCCGATGCCGCCGCCCTGATCGCGGCGCGCGACACGCCGTATGAGAGCGTCGAGCAGCTTTGGCGGCGAAGCGGCCTCGGCGTGGGAGGCCTCGAACGTCTTGCGGAGACCGATGCGTTCGCTGCGCTCGGGCTCGACCGGCGGCAGGCGCAGTGGAAGATCCGAGGGCTTGCCGACACCGAGCTGCCGCTGTTCGCCGCCCAGCGGGAGACCCCCGAGCCAGCGGTGGCGCTGGTGGCCATGACCGGGGGGCGCGAGGTGGTGGAGGATTACCGCAGCGTCGGCCTCACCTTGCGGAGCCATCCCGTCAGCTTCCTGCGCGCCGACCTGCGCCGGCAGGGCATGATCGCGTGCGGCGACCTGCTTCGCACCCGCGACGGCAAGCGTGTGGTGGTGCCCGGCATCGTGCTGGTGCGGCAGAAGCCGGGCAGCGCCAAGGGGGTGATGTTCATCACCATCGAGGACGAGACGGGCCATGCCAACATCATCGTCTGGCCCAGCCTGTTCGAGCGCCAGCGCACCCTGGTGTTCGCCGCCGCCATGCTCGGCGTGCGCGGCCGGGTGCAGCGCGAAGGCGAGGTGATCCATGTGATCGCCGACGAATTGCTCGACCTGTCGGCCCTGCTCCGCAGCGTGGGCGCGCGGGACGAGGAATTTCCGCTGCCGCATGGGCGCGGCGACGAGGCGAGGCGAGGCGGCGGCGGCGATCCGCGCGACGCGGAACGCGGGATCAGGGTGCCAACGCGGGATTTTCGGTGACTATTGACGCGGCCGCGTGGTGATCGACGCCAGTGCCGCGGCACCGGTGCCGGCCGGAACCGGCGCTGGCACGTTCGTCGGCCGCTCCGTCCCCAGCCGCCCGACCACGCGGAACGCCACCACGGCTGCCGCGAAGCCGAAGATGACCGAGCCCAGCGCCTGGCCGATCAGCGCGCCCTTCGGCCCGTAATGCGCGCCGAAATACACCAGAGGGATGGTGCCCAATGTCGCGCGCCCCCAGTTGAACGCGGTCGAGAGCAGCGGGAAGCCCAGGTTGTTGAACGCGGCGTTGGCGACGAACAGCGCGCCCACGAACAGGAAGCTGCCGGCGGTCCAGGTGCAGAACAGATGCACCAGCTCCGCCGTGGTGCCGGTGGCCGAGAAGGCGGCGGCGATGTAATTCTGTCCGGCGGCAAGGATGGCCCAGGCGATGCTGGCGGCGACGACCACGAACAGCAGGCTGTCGCGCATCGTCTCGTGCACGCGGGCGGGCAATCCCGCGCCCAGATTCTGCGCCAGAATCGGCCCGACCGCCCCGCTCAGCGCGTAGATCATGCCGAACGCGACTGGGCTGATCCGGTCGGCCACCGCCTGGCCGGCCACGGCGCCCGAGCCGAACTGCGCGATGGTGTGGGTGAGGTAGGCGGCGCCGACGGGGGTCGCGAGGTTGGTCACGATGGCCGGCCCCGCCACCGCCATCACGGTCGCGGCGTCGCCGGGGATGGCGCGCCACACGATGGGCGAGAGCATGTCGTGGAACAGCGCGCCCCTCCAGCCGATCGTGAGCAGGACAACGCGGGAGATGACCGTGCTGATGGCGGCGCCTTCAAGCCCGAGATGCAGCCCGAAGATCAGGATGGGATCGACCACCGCCGTGGTGATGGCGGCGAACAGGGTGATATTCATCGCCCGCCGCGCGTCGCCCACCGAGCGCAGCAGCGCCGAGCAACACATGCCAGCGGCCATCAGCGGCAGCGACGGCGAGGAGATGGCCAGGAACGTGGCGGCGTAGTCGCGGGTGGCGCCGGTGGCGCCGGCGGCGGACAGTATCGGGCCGAGCAGAAGCACGGTACCGACGCCCACCACCAGCGTGATCGCGCCCATGACGATGAGGCTCGATGTGGCGATCCGCCGCGCCCGGGCCTTGTCGCCGGCGCCGATCGCGCGCGAGACGACGGCGCCGACGCCGATCGTCATGCCGATCGCGAGAGATATCTGGAAGAAGCCCACGAGCCCCGCGAAGCCGATCGAGGCGGCGATCGCCTGTTCGCCCAGGAGCGAGATGTAGAACAGGTTGAGCAGATCGACCGCGAAAACGGCGACCAGCCCGATCGCGCCGGTGCCGGCCATGACGACGACATGGCGCAGCAGCGAGCCGGTGACGAAGCGGGCCGGCTGGGTGGTCATGGCGGGCGCTGCTGGCTTCCCGCGCAAGGGGGAAGGAGAAGCATCAGCCGACGACCTTGGGCGGCAGGTCGAGCCGCAGCGACAGCTCCTTCAGCCGGGGCGACGGCACCTCGGCGGGGGCGCCCATCATCAGGTCCTCGCCCTGTTGGTTGAGCGGGAACAGGATCACCTCGCGGATGTTGGGCTCGTCGGCCAGCAGCATCACGATGCGGTCGATGCCCGGCGCCGAGCCGCCATGCGGGGGGGCGCCGTAGCGGAAGGCGTTCAGCATGCCGCCAAAGCGGGCCTCGACGTCCGCCGCCGTGTAGCCGGCGATCTCGAAGGCGCGGATCATGATGTCGGCGCGGTGGTTTCGGATGGCGCCCGACGACAGCTCGATGCCGTTGCACACGATGTCGTACTGGAACGCCTTGATATCCAGCGGGTCCATGTCGGTCAGCGCCGCCATGCCGCCCTGGGGCATGGAGAACGGGTTGTGGCTGAAGTCGATCTGGCCGGATTCCTCGTTCATCTCGAACATCGGGAAATCGACCACCCAGCAGAAGCGGAACTCGCCCTGGGCGATCAGCCCGAGGTCGTGCCCGAGCCTGGTCCGCACGGTGCCCGCCAGCTTCCAGGCGGTGTCCTTCTTGCCGGCGGCGAAGAACACGCTGTCTCCCGGCGCCAGGCCGCAGGCGAGGCGGATGGCCTCGGCGCGGTTCGGCTCGAGGTTGCGGGCGATGGGGCCTTTCGCGCCATCGGCATCGAAGGTGATGTAGCCCAGCCCGGCGGCACCCTCGGCCTTGGCGAAATCGTTCATCTTGTCGAAGAAGCTGCGCGGGTTGGCGGCGGTGCCGGGAGCCGGGATGGCGCGCACGATGCCGCCCGACGCGGCGATCTTCGCGAACAGGCCGAAGCCGGAGCCGGCGAAATGCGCGGTCACGTCGGTGACGCGGAGCGGGTTGCGGAGGTCGGGCTTGTCGCTGCCGAACTCCAGCAGCGCCTGGTCGTAGGGGATGCGGACGAACGGCGGCCTGGTGACGCCGCGGCCCTCGGCGAATTCCTCGAACACGCCGGCGATCACCGGCTCGATCGTGTTGAAGACGTCTTCCTGCGTGACGAAGCTCATCTCGAAATCGAGCTGGTAGAACTCGCCGGGCGAGCGGTCCGCCCGGCTCGCCTCGTCGCGGAAGCAGGGGGCGATCTGGAAATAGCGGTCGAAGCCGGCGACCATGGCGAGCTGCTTGAATTGCTGCGGCGCCTGGGGCAGCGCGTAGAACTTGCCGGGATGCAGCCGCGCCGGGACCAGGAAGTCGCGCGCCCCTTCCGGCGATGACGCGGTCAGGATCGGGGTCTGGAACTCGGTGAAGCCGGCCGCGATCATGCGTTGGCGGATGCTGGAGATGACGCCCGCGCGCAGCATGATGTTGCGGTGCACCTTGTCGCGGCGCAGGTCGATGAAGCGGTATTTCAGGCGGATCTCGTCGGGGTATTTCTCGTCGCCCGCCACCTGCATGGGCAGTACGTCGGCAGCGGACTGGATGGCGAGATGCTCCGCTGCCAGCTCGATCTCGCCGGTGGGCAGCTTGAGGTTGACGGTGTTGCCGAGGCGCTCGACCACGCGGCCGGTGACGGTGATGACGCTTTCGAGCCGCAATTTGTCGGCCAGCGCGAACGCCTCGGTGCCGGCGGCGAACACGCATTGGGTGAGGCCGTAATGGTCGCGCAGGTCGATGAACAGCAGGCCGCCATGGTCGCGCTTGCTGTGGACCCAGCCGGAGAGGCGGGCAGGGTGGCCCGCATCGGCGGCGCGAAGGGCACCGCAGGTATGGGTTCGGTAGGCGTGCATGGCGGGGTGTCCTGTGCGGCGGCGTTTGGGTGAGCGCGGTTATCCACGAGTTTCGCGGTTATCCACGAGTTTGCGGCGCGGTCAAAGCGTAAGGACGGCTTCCCCCTCCCCCTGGTGGGGGCCACAAGGGGGCCTCACCAGGGGGAGGGGGAGGCGCAGGTGATTTTTGCGCCAGCCGCGTCACCGTGTAGAGAAGCGCCATGCCCCGCCAGTCCCGCGACGAATTCCCGCCCCCCGCCCTTGTCACCACCTCGGCCGATCTCGCCGCCCTGTGCGGGCGTCTGCGGCGCGAAACCTTCGTGACGGTCGATACCGAGTTCATGCGCGAGCGCACCTACTGGCCCGAGCTTTGCGTGGTCCAGCTCGCGGGCGAGCACGAGGTGGCGGTGGTGGACGCCCAGGCGCCGGGGCTCGACCTGAGCCCCCTGGGCGAATTGCTGGCGGACCAGAGGGTGATGAAGGTGTTCCATGCCGCCCGGCAGGACATCGAGATATTCGTGCTGCGCTACGGCGACGTGCCGCGGCCGCTGTTCGACACCCAGATCGCCGCCATGGTGGCCGGCTTCGGCGACCAGATCGGCTACGACGCGCTGGTCTCGTCTTTGACCGGCGGGCATATCGACAAGGCCCACCGCTTCAGCGACTGGTCCGCGCGGCCGCTGTCGGACGCGCAGATCGTGTATGCGGCGGCCGACGTGACGCATCTGCGGCGCGTCTACGAGAAGCTGACGGCGCGGCTGAAGCAGGATGGCCGCTTCGAGTGGGTGGCCGAGGACATGGCCACGCTGGCGGACCCCGCGACCTACCGCGCCAACCCCGAGACGATGTGGGAGAGGCTGCGGCCCAAGACCACCAACCGGCGGCTGCTCGGCGTGCTGCGCGCGGTGGCGGCGTGGCGCGAGCGGGAGGCGCAGAACTCCAACATTCCCCGCCAGCGGATGCTGAAGGACGAGGCGCTGCTGGAGATCGCGGCGATCGGGGCGGATAACGCCGAGGCGCTGGCCCGCGCGCGGGGCATCACGCGGGGTTTCGCCGAGGGCCGGATGGGGGCGTCGCTGATCGCGGCGATCGCCGCCGCCAAGGCGCTGCCGGACGACGCGCTGCCGGCCGCGCCGGGCGGGCGGGATGGGCCACGGCCGTCGCCTGCTTTGGTGTCGCTGCTGAAGGTGCTGCTGGCGGCCAAGTGCGAGCAGCACCATGTGGCGCCGAAGCTGGTCGCCAACTCCGATGACATCGACCGGCTGGCGACCGAGGACGCGCCCGATATCGCCGCCAGCCATGGCTGGCGGCACGAGGTGTTCGGGGCGGACGCCGAGGCGTTGAAGGCGGGGCGCATCGCGCTGGGCGTGGACGGCAAGCGGATCAAGCTGCTGCCGGCATAGGAGGCGTACCATGATCGTCGTCCACCATCTGAACAACTCCCGCTCCCAGCGTATCCTGTGGCTGCTGGAGGAACTGGGCGTTCCCTACGAGGTGAAACGCTACGAGCGCGACCGCGCGACCATGCTGGCGCCGCCGGAATTGCGCGCGGTGCATCCGCTCGGCAAGTCGCCGGTGATCGAGGATGCCGGGCGGGTGGTCGCGGAATCGGGCGCCATCGTGGAGTATTTGGCGGCCAGATACGGCGACGGCGCGCTCACGCCGCCGGCCGGTACCGATGCGGCGCTCAAGGTGAACTACTGGATGCATTTCGCCGAGGGCAGCGCCATGACGCCGCTGTTGCTGAAGCTTTATCTGAGCCGGTTGGGCGAGGCCGGGGCGCCGCTGCTGGTCCGCGTCCAGGCGCAGATCGCGGCGCTGCTGGGGTATATCGAGGCCGAACTGGGCGGCGGTGCGTTCCTGGTGGGCGGCGCGCTCAGCATCGCCGACGTGCAGATGAGCTACCCCCTGGAGGCGGCGGCGGCACGGGGCGGGCTCGATGCGCGTTATCCGGCGGTGACGGCGTATCTGGCACGGCTGCACGCGCGCCCGGCATATCAGCGGGCGTTGGAGCGGGGCGGGGAGTACGAGGTGCTGCGGTAGCGCCTCGCGGCGGGGCCGCAACCAGACGTCCGGCTTTGCCGGGCCGTCAGTAAATCTTCCCCGCATTCAGTATCCCCTTGGGGTCGAACATCGCCTTCAGCCCCCGCATCACCACCATCTCCTCGGGTGTGCGCGAATAGCCGAGATACGCCTTCTTCAGCAGCCCGATCCCGTGTTCGGCCGACACCGAGCCGCCGAAGTCGCGCACCACCCCGTAGACCACCGCGTTGATCGCGGCGAGGCCGGGGCCGCCGTCGCGCAAGGAGACGTTGACGTGCATGTTGCTGTCGGCGATGTGGCCGAACCACATGGCGGGCACGCCCGGATCGATACGGTCCAGCCCCGCGCGGGCGATGCCCACGAATTCCTGCATCCGGCTGGTGGGCACGCTGATGTCGAAGCTGGCGGCGGGGCCGAAGACGCGGGCGAATTCGGCGACCGAGTCGCGAATGTCCCATATCTCCTGGGTCTGGCGGCCGGATTGGGCGATCACGGCGTCGGACACGAGGCCCGCGTCCATGGCGGTCTCGATCAGGGCGGTGAACTGCGCCTCGTCGCGGGACTGGTCGGTGCCCATGGCCTCGATCAGCACGTTCATGGCGCGCGTGGCGGGCAGCGGGCCTGGCTTGCCGAGGGCGGTCGTGGCGTAGGGGTAGAATTCCGGCCACAGCACCTCGAACGCGGACAGCGTGCCGCCGAGGTTGGCGCGGACACGGCCAAGGAAGTCGAGCACGGCGGCATAGTTCGGCAGTTCGAGGAACGCGGTGCAGACGTTGGCGGGCTTGGGGAACAGGCGGAGCACCACGCGGGTGATGACGCCGAGCGTGCCCTCGGCGCCGATGAACAGGTGCTTGAGGTCGTAGCCGGCGTTGTTCTTCTGCATCTTGTTGAGCATGGTCAACACGGTGCCGTCGGCGAGCACCACCTCGAGCCCGCGCACCAGTTCGCGCGTCATGCCGTAGCGCAGGACGCGCACGCCGCCCGCGTTGGTGGAGACGTTGCCGCCGATGACGCAGCTGCCGCGGCTGCCGATGTCGAGCGGGAACAGCAGCCCGGCTGCGTCGGCGGCCTCCTGGATGGCCTGCATGGTGACGCCGGCCTGGACCGTGATGGTGGAGGCGGCCGGGTCGATCTCCTCGATGACGCGCATCCGGCTCAGCGAGAGGGCGATGCAGCCGGGATTGGGGGTGGCGCCGCCGGCCAACCCGGTGAGGCCGCCTTGGGGCACGACGCCGACGCCGCGCGCGTGGCATTCCCGCATCACCGCCGCGACCTGTTCGGTGGTGCGGGGATAGGCCACCGCGATCGGGCCGTCAGCCGGCGAGACCTTCACGTTCCAGTCGCCCAGGTGCCGGGGCTCGATCTCGTTGCCGGACATGACGGCGGTGTCGCCCAATGCGGCGCGGAGGGCTTCGAGCAGTTCCATCACATGTGTTCCGGGAGCCAGGTCGAGAGGATGGGGAAGGCGATGAGGATGGCGAGGCGGATGATGTCGGTGATGACGAAGGGGATCACGCCCACGAAGATGGTCCCGATCCTGACGTCGCGCACCACGCTTTTGATGACGAACACGTTCATGCCGACGGGCGGGTGGATGAGGCCGAGTTCGACCGTCATGACGATGATGATGCCGAACCAGATCGGGTCGAAGCCGAGGGCGGTGATGACGGGGAAGACGATCGGGATGGTGAGGATCACCATGGCCATGGCGTCCATCACGCAGCCCAGAATGAGGTACATCGCCATGATGACCATGAGCACGCCGTAGCGGCCGAGGCCGAGGCCGGTGAGGAACTCGGTGACGTGCTGGGGGGTCTGGGTGATGGTGAGGAAGTAGCCGAACAGGAGTGCGCCGATCAGGATGGTGAAGATCGCGGCACTGGTGCGGACGGCGCGGAGCAGGCACCCCATGAAGCTCGCCATCGACAGGCGCCCGCGGGCCACCGCGATCAGGAACGCGCCGCCCGCCCCCATGGCGGCGGCTTCGGACGGGGTGAAGGCGCCGCCGTACATGCCGCCGATGACGAACAGGAACAGCAGGGTGATGGCCCAGACGCCCTTGACGGCCGCGAAACGCGCGCCCCAGGAGCTGCGCGGGCCGGCGGGCAGGAAGTTCGGGCGGACGATGCCCAGGATGGCGATGGTGGCGATGTACATGAACACCGCCAGAAGGCCCGGCACGATGCCGGCGATATACAGGCGGCCCACGTCCTGCTGGGTGATGAGGCTGTACACCGCCAGCACCAGCGAGGGCGGCAGGATGGCGCCGAGCGTGCCGCCGGCGGCGATCACCCCGGTGGAGAAGCTCTGCGGGTAGCCGAATTTCCGCATCTCGGGATAGGCGACGGCCGAGAACGTGGCCGCCGTGGCGACCGAGGAGCCGGAGATGGCGGCGAAGCCGGCACAGGCGGCGATGGTCGCCATGCCGAGGCCGCCCTTCTTGTGGCCGAGGAAGCTGTTGGCGGCGTGGAACAGCTCGCTGCTCATGCCTGAGGCGGACGCGATGGTTCCCATCAGCAGGAACATCGGAATGACCGCGAAGCCCGCGTCGGTGGCGGTGCGGATGGGCGACTGCGCCAGCAGCTTCAGCGCCGGGTCGATGCCCGACATCGACGCGAAGCCGAGCACGCCGACCGCTCCCATGGCGAGGCCGATCGGGAAACGCAACAGCATGAGCGCGAACAGGGCGACGAAGCCCAGCAGCGCGATGCTGGTCGGGTCCATCCTAGTGGCTCATGCCGATGGGGGCAGGACCGACCGGAAGGGGTGCCCGGAGCTGGCGGGCGAAGCGCACCAGGAGCAGCAGAACCGAGCCGCCGAGGCCGGCCCACGCGAGCGCGTAGAACGGCCAGACCGGCATCCGCAGATCGTAGGTCGATTCGTGGGAGGCGTAGATATCCATCACCTTGTCGGCCATCGCCCAGGCGAAGGCCGCCATGCAGACGATGGTGAACAGGCTGTCCAGGATGTCGAGCGCCCAGCGGCCGCGCGGCGGCAGGGCGTTCCAGAACAGTTCGACCGTGATGTGGTCGCCCCGGTAGCCGGTGACCGCGATGCCCCAGAAGATCAGGATGCCGAGGAAGTTGCGGGACAGGTCGTACGCGTCGGGGATCGACCAGGCGAACACGTAGCGCAGCACGACCGACACGAAGGTGAGGGCGGTGACGAACGCCAGGAACCCACCCGCCAGCCGCTCCGCGCCGCCGATCAGACGGTTGATCGCCCCTGGCTTCATGCTCAGTAGGCGGCCTTGTACTTGGCCAGTTGGTCCTGCAGTTCCTTGAACGCCGCGTCGGGATCGAGCCCGGCCTTGCGGGCGCCGTCGGCCCAGGAGGCCTTCAGCGGCTCGGCGGCCTTCTTCCACTCGGCGAGCTGGGCGGGGGTGAGCTCGGTGAGCACATGGCCCGGCTCGGCGCGCACCTTGGCGATGCCGGCATGTTCGAAATCGACCCAGGGGGAGGCGAAGCGGACCGCCCATTCGGTGGTGCAATGGTCGTCCACGGCCTTTTTCTGGCCAGGCGACATGGCCTCGTATTTGGCCTTGTTCATCACCCATACGAACGTGGTGACATAGATCGGGCTGTCGATGTGGAACTTGGTGACCTTGTCGATGCCGAACAGCACCAGCGAGCCCCACGGGAAGTAGATGCCGTCGGCCACGCCCCGCTCCAGCAGATCGCGCGAGCCGGGGGCGGAGGCCTGGACGTTCGAGCCGCCCATCAGCGTGGTGTAGGCGCCCATGGTGGCGTCGGCGGGACGCAGCTTCAGGCCCTTCACGTCGGCGGGCGTGGTGATCTGGCGGCGGGAGTGGATGGTGCTGCCGTCGTTGACGAAGGCGAAGCAATAATGGACGTCCTTCATCTCGGCGGCGGCGTATTTGCGATACCAGGCATCGAGCGCGCCGCTGCCGCCCTTGGCGTCGCCGAACAGGAAGGGCAACTCGCCGGCCGCGATGGCGGGGAAGCGGCCGGGCTGGTAGCCGGGGTTGATATAGGCGAGGTCGGCAATGCCGTCGCGGGCCATGTCGTAATGGTCGAACGCCTTGCCGAGCTGCTCGGCGGGGAAGATGACGGACGAGATGGTCCCGCCGCTGGCCTTTTTCAGATCGTCGGCCCAGTCCTGGATGGCGGCCTGCAACGGGTGCGAGGGCGGCACCCAGTGGGACAGCTTGAGCTGGACCGGCTTATCCTGCGCCACGGCGGCGCCCGCGGCCGCGCCCGTGAACAAAGCGGCCGCGGCCATGCCGAGGAGGGCGCGCGGGATGGCTTTCAGTGTCTTCATGGCGGCTCCCGGCGGTTTCTTGAACGTCAATTAACCGCGAGGCTGGCCCAAGCCCGAACCGGACGCAAGCCGCTGCCTGCATGGCGGACCCCTCGGCGCCAATAACGGCAATAGAGACTTTTCCGGCACGAGGGGCTATAGCGGCGGTGGGTGTCACCTGGACACGGCGCTGCCACGCATCTCGCGGGCGCCGTTTTCACGGAGCGGAGTAGGGTCTGGCATGTCGAAGCTCGAAGCCTTGGAGGGCCTGGCGAAGTTCCAGCGCCTGCCCGTGTCCGGCCCGCAGCGGCACGCCAAGCCGCGCCGGCGGTTGTTTCCCCGCCTTGGCTTCCTGCTGTTCGTCGTGCTGCCCGTGCTGGCCACGGGCATCTACTATGAGGGTTTCGCCGCCGATCAATATATCAGCGAGGCCAAGTTCGTGGTCCGCAGCTCGAACCGGCAATCGACCACCGGGCTCGGCTCGTTCCTGACCAATGTCGGCATCTCGCGCGCGCAGGACGACACGTACCCGGTGAACGATTTCATCGTCTCGCGCGACGCGGTCAAGCTGCTGCTGGAAAAGCAGGATTTGCGCGCGATCATGGGCCGTCCGGAGGCTGACATCCTGACGCGTTACCCGAATTTCTACGGTAATGACACGTTCGAGAGCCTGTACAAGCGCTATAAGGATTTCGTCGCCGTCAATCTCGATACATCGTCGGGCATCAGCACGCTGACGGTGCGGGCCTTCCGCGCGGGCGACGCCCAGAAGGTCGCGGTGGCGTTGCTTGGTGACGCGGAGGGGCTGGTCAATCGCATGAACGACCGGGCGCGGCATGACGCGGTCACCGTCGCGCAATCCGAGGTGGAGCGCGCCGAAAAGCGCGTGTCCGACGTCCAGGCGGCGTTGACCCAGTTTCGCCTGAAGCAGAACACGCTGGACCCGTCGAAAGCGGGCTCGGGCCTGCTCGACCTTATCGGCCGATTGTCGCAGGAATCGGCGTCGAGCAAGGCGCAGCTTTCAGAACTGCTCCGCACCTCGCCGCAGAGCCCGCAACTGCCTGGCCTGCGCAATCGCATCGGCGCGCTCGACCGGCAGATCGCCGAGGAGCAGCGCAAGATCGTCGGCGGCGACAGCTCGATCGCGAGCAGCATCGGCGACTACGAACGGCTGTTGCTCAGCCGCGAATTCGCCGACAAGTCGCTGTCGTCCTCGATCGGCTCGCTCGAAACCGCGCGTGTGGAAGCGCAACGCCAGCAGCTTTACCTGGAGCGAGTCGTCCAGCCGAATCTGGCCGACGACTCGCTGTATCCGCGGCGGATCGTCTCGATCGCGACCGTGCTGCTCGCGGCACTGCTCATCTACGGGATCGGCTGGCTCCTCCTTGCCGGCGTGCGCGAACACACCGCAGCCTGATCGTCGCGCCATGTCTGGTCTGGCGAAATTCCGGCATGTGGCCGGATGATTAAGGTCGAGGAGTTGGTCAAGGACTACCACACGGAACGTGGTGTGCGGCGGATTCTGGATCGGGTTTCCTTCGAGTTCGGCCCCGGCGATACCGTGGCCGTGCTCGGGCAAAACGGTGCCGGCAAATCCACATTGATGAAGCTGGTGGGTGGGCTGGAGATGCCGACGTCGGGCAAGATCCTCAACACGATGTCCACCTCCTGGCCGCTGGCGCTGGGCGGCGGGTTCCAGGGCAGCCTGACCGGCAATGACAACATCCGCTTCATCGCGCGCATCTACGGCAAGTCCCCCGACGAGGTCCGCGAGTATGTCGCGGAGTTTTCGGAGCTTGGCGCGTATCTCGCGATGCCGGTGAAAACCTATTCGTCGGGCATGCGCGCGCGGCTGATGTTCGGATTGTCGCTCGCGATCGACTTCGATTGCTACCTGATCGACGAGGTCATCATGGTGGGTGACCACAGGTTTCGCGAGAAGTGCAACGAACGCCTGTTCAGCAAACTGAGCGCGCGCGCCTTCCTGATCGCCTCCCACGACCCGAATTTTCTGGCGGAGCACTGCACCAAGGCGGTCGTGCTCTACAAAGGCCGTGCCCGCGTGTTTACCGACGTGCAAGTCGCGGTCGAAGTCTATCATTCGCTGGTCGTTTAAGGTTCCATGACATCCGCCATTGCTGAATTGATTCTGCCGTCCTTGGCCGCTGTGGGGAGGAACGGAGGAAGCGCGGCACCGACCTTTCTGGCGACGCACCTCTTTTGAGCGCCGTCGAGCTTTTGAGGACGGCCGATGTTGCGGTGCGCGAGTGGCGCGGCTTCTCGAATGCCTGCTGCTACGTCACGTTCGACTCGTATTCCGATCATCGCGGACTGGATCGCGCGGGGTTCGGCGAACAATTCCTGGGCGAGCACCAGATCGACGCCATCCACGTCCTCACCCGAGAGAACGACTGGTATCAGCATGCTGAAATCCTGGAGATCTGCGCGCGTATCCGCGAATTGACCGCCGGATACGACCGTGTGATCGCCTACGGCTCCAGCATGGGCGGTTATGCGGCAATCCGGTTCGGGAGCCTTGTCGGGGCCAAATTGGCGTTCGCGCTCTCGCCGCAATTCTCGATCGACCCCAGGCGCGTGCCCTTCGAGCATCGGTGGTGCGACGCCGCGCGCATTGGCTACCTCTACGAAGACGATCCCGCGTCTTTCGTCGAGACCGCGATCATCGCCTACGACAAGGAAGACCTCGACGCCCGTCAGGTCGCGCTGTACCGGCCGCACACGCATGTGGTCGATATCGGATTGCTGGATTGCGGGCATCCCTGTTCAGGGTTCCTGGCGGAACTTAACCTCTTGCAGAGGGCTGTGCTGGATTTGGCGCAGGGCACCTTCGACGCGGCGGCCTTCGAGCAGGAGGCACGGCGCCGACGCCGGGAATCGGGCCAGTACTATTTCACGCTGAGCCGCAAATCGCGCAATTCCACCCGCCGACTGGCGCTCGCCGAGCAAGCGGTTCTGCGCGGCACGAGCAACATCGCCTATCTTGCCAACCTCGCCAGCATGGCGGCCGGGGCCGGCCATTTCGCGGCCGCCATGGAGGCGCTCGAACGCTGCGACGAGATCGCGCCGGCGCACCCGGTGGTGCGCTATCACCGCAGCGAGGTGCTGGAAAAGGCCGGTGATCTGGCAGGCGCTGTCGCGGCGCTGGAAGACGTGCCTCCCGAGTTCGTCAGGACCGGCGCGCACGAATACCGTCTCGAGATGCTGCGCGCGCGGGCGGCGGAGGCGAACCGCACGATGTCGGCGAACGAGGGCGTGCCCGTGCCGCCGCCGCCGAGCGCGGTCGCGTCGTGGCACGACGTGGCGCCGCCCAAGGGCATCGTCGCCCAGGCGCGCCGACGGCTGGAACACGCGGCCGGCTGGCTGATGCGGGCCAACGCGCTGGACCGGACCCGCCGATTGGGCATGGCAAGCATGGCGGTCGAGACGCGGGTCACGACATTCCCGTCCCCACCGCCATTCGTCACCTCATGGCAACGCCACGATTGGCTGATACGCCACCTGCCGCGCCTGCCGGTCGATCTGATTCTGGTGGGCGACTCGCTCGCGGAATACTGGCCCGCGACCGAGTGGCCGCAGTGGCGCGTGTTCAACTATGGCGTGGCGGCCGACAAGACGCAGCACGTGGTGTGGCGCCTCGGCGAACTCACGCGGCGGATCGTCGCCGCCCGCGTTGTCGTGATCGTCGGCACCAACAACCTTGGCGCGGGGGACACGCCGGAAGGCATCGTTGCCGGGATCGAGCAGGTGGTGAGGCGTGTCGGGATGCTGGTGCCGGACGCCACGATCCTCGCGATCGAGATGCCGCCCTGCGGTCCGAATTTCGATTTTCGCGAGGATGATCGCATTGCCGCGAACCGGCTGCTCCGCGAGGCGGGATTCGTGCGCACGCTGAACGTGGATGCCGAACTGATCGCGCCAGAGGCGGCCGACAACCCCTACTACATGGCCGACCATATTCACTTCACCCCAGAGGGATATCGGCTGCTCACCTGGCTGGCGCGGCAGGCGTTGCCGTCGTGATGGCGACATAATCCCGCGTCCCTCGTGCGAGGGAGCCGGAGGCGGCCCGGTCAGGCCGACAAGCGGCCGCCGAGATATTCGTCCACCGAGGCGGCCTGCGGCACCAAAGCGGGTCCCGGCGTCAGTGAAACGAAACCCACCGCGATATGGCCCTCGAAGGCGGGGCGCTCGATCCAGACGCGGATCTCCACGGCGCGATCCGGGTCTTCGATGGTGAAATCGAGGTTCACCTCGTAGACGCCGGCCGAGTCGGGCGTGATAGTGGTATGCGCGATGCGCTCGTTGGTCGCCACATCCACTGTGAACGGCACGCCCACGGTTTCGGTGGAGAAACCGAGCACCATGCGGGCCTTCCAGTTGCCCGCGAACACCTGCATATAGGGGCCGAACACGAGGCACCGCGCGCGCCCGGCGATGTCGATGTCGCGCATCGCGGCTTCGGCCGGCGCATCGGCAATCCCGAACAGATCGCGCGGCCAGACCAGCTTGCCGAACGGGCGGCCCGCGAAGGCCTCGGTGTAGGTGCCGAGAGTCTCATCGAGAATGGCACGATCACGTTCCGTCAGGCCCTCGAACGTCGCGCGCAGGCTGCCCGTGATCGCGTCGTCGCTCGCTTGCCCGGCGGCGGCGAGGAACGGCTCCGGGCATGCGGACGCGCATTCCGCGACGATGTCGGCAATGCCCGGCTCCGTGATCGCAAGGCCGAGATGGCTGGCCAATGCGCGCACGGTGCCAGGCAGGTCAGCGCCATCGCGGCCCGGATTCAGCACCAGGGCATTTTCGGCACGCCCGAAAGCCATCAGCGTGACGCAGCATCCGGAGATGATGCGGACGGCGGCCACCACCGAGTGCGCGTGGGTGGCGACCAGATAGAGCGCGCTGCGCGTCGGGTCGTCGAGGAACACGACCATCGGCTTGACCGAGGCCAGCAGCGCCTTGCGCAGCCGCGCATCCGGCTGGCGGACAGCAACCACGATGTCATCCGCTTCCGACACGATCACGGTCTCGGCGATGGCGTCGAGCGTGTTCGCCAGGATGAATTGCGGAGGCCCGTAGGTGCGGCCGATCAGGGCGGCGATGACGGCCTCTCCCCAATCGGTGAACAAGCCCGGCAGACCGATGGACAGGACCATCATCGGCCGGCTTCCTATTTCGCCGCGCTGTACAGGCTTGCGCCGCCAATGATCGGCCCGGTGATGGAGCCGATGATCGAGAGGAATTTCTGCACGTTCGTGAGCGGCGCGTTCGACACGTAGAGAATATCCTTGTCGCGCATCGGGAATTGCTTGGCCGCGAAGAACGAGGCGGCATTTTGCATGTCGAGCCGGAAGATCACCGGCACCAGGCGCTGGGCGGCCGGAATGCGGTATTGCGGCGAAAGCTGGGTCACGATCTCGGACGGCTCCATTCGCATCAGGAACACGCCGCGCGGGTCGGAGCGGTAATCCTGCAAGCCGCCGGCCTTTGCCATGGCGATCTCGAGCGTGAGGTCGTCCTGGTCGATCGAGAACAGCGAATTGTTGCCGACCGCGCCGAAAGCGGTGAAGGCGCGCGGCGTGCGGGTGAGGGTGAGGGTGTCACCGGGCCAGACATAGATGTTCTCGCGCGGGTTGGTCACGATCGTGGACAGGGGAAAGCGCACCGTGCTGCCGCCGCGGGTGAGTTGGACATACATCTCGAACACCGGCGCGCGGATGCCGCCGGCCTGGGCGATCACGTCGAGGATGCGGTCGCCCTGGGGCGAGAGGGACACGCGCGAGCCGGAGATCACCTCGCCGGCCACGGTCACGGTGCGGCTGACGTTCTTGGCGATGGTGACGACCACCTGCGGGTCATCGGTCTTGCCGCTCAGCGCAGCGACGATCTTCTGCTGGACGGCGGTGGGGGTGGAACCGGCGGCGCGGATCTGGCCCGCGAACGGCACGGTGATGGTGCCGTTGGGGCCCACCATCTGCTCGGGTAGCGGCACGCCGCGCGATCCGGTACTGAGCGATTGCGCGGTCGGCAGGCTGCTGAACAGGCCGCCGGAGGCCGCCTCCCAGATGGTCACGTTGATGACGTCGCCGACGCCGATGACCGGGCTCGGGGGCGGGCGGATGTCGCCGAAGCGTTGCAGCGGCGTGTCGCGGATTTCCTGATTGAGGATGCCGACGACCCGGCTATCGATATCGACCACGTCGTAGTTGGAGACCAGAGTCGCGCCGTTCTCGGTCACGCTCTGCTTGCGGATCTCGGAAAGCGTCGGCCCCGAGGAGGGCAGGGTGCAGGCGGCAAGACCCGGAACCAACAGCAGCACGGACCACGCAAGACGCGATTTAATCATGAGGCACTCCCGAACCGATCACCGCCAGCCATACCGCGCCCATGGCTTGCCGCCAACCATTACGAAGATGCCCCGGTGGGGGAATCCTCGTTCGGGGAGATTTGGGTCACACCAAGCCTGGCATACATCGCGGCCAGGCGCTCGCGGTAGCGTTCCGGGCTGAACATCTCGGCGCGCACCGGGCCGGCCTGCGACAGGCGTTGCCGCAAGGCCGCGTCCGAATCGAGCGCACGGATCGCCTCGACCATGCCACGCACGTCGTAGGGATCGATCGTGAGGGCTGCATCGCCCACCAATTCGGGAAGCGAGGCCGCGGTGGAGGTCATCACTGGGGTGCCGAGATGCATGGCTTCCAGCACCGGCAGGCCGAAACCCTCGTACAGCGAGGGGAACAGCACCGCCTTGGCGCCCCGCACCAGGCTCATCAGCAGCGAGAACGGCGCGTAGTCGAGCAGCATGATCCGGTTGCGGGTGAAGGTGCGCGGGCCGTCGCTGACCAGATAGCGGATGTTGTCGTCGAACATCAGGCGGAGTTCGCCCTCGGATTTCCAGGCCTTCTTGCCGACGATCACGAGCGGCGCCGAGACGCCACTGGCAAGATACGCCTCGATCAGCCGCCCCACGTTCTTCTTCGGCTCGATGGCGCCGAAGAAGAGGTAATAGCCTTTGGAAGCAAGCCCGAAGCTGCCGAGAATATCGCCGCTCACTTCCGCATCGGACATGGTGCGGTAGGTCTCGGGAATTTCCACTGACTGGTAGGTGTTCACCACGCGGTCTTCCGCAATGCCCAGAAGTTCCACGATGTCGCGCTTGGAGCACTCGGAAACCGTGACGATGAGGTCCGCCGTGGCGGCGATCTCGCGGCTTAGGCGCAGGTAGCGGCGTTTGTTGTCCAGCGTGGTGAACGGCAGGCGCAGGGGCACCAGATCGTGCAAGGTGTAGATGTTACGGGCACCCTTGACGCTGACGGGCACCGGGTAGGTCCAGTGCATGATGTCGGGGGGTGGCTCGGGGAATTTCACCGGCAGGCGGTGGCCGGTGGCGTCGAACGCGGTGTCGGCCAGGGGGAACAGGTCGCGCACGTTCCAGATCTCGTCCGCGACCGGCAGGCTTTGGGAGATCACCGCCCCCGTGACCGGCACGCGCCATGCCTTCTGGCCGAACGGGTGGCCTGCCAGGCGGCGATATCCTCTCAATGTTTGCAACCACTTGGGCACCCGCTTGCTGGCCGGGTCGAAGAAGGCGATCTCGCGGGCCAGGAGGTCTTTCGAGGCGCCGGCGCGGCGGCCGTACAGGATGCCGACGTCATGGCCCATGCCGCGCAGCGCACGGCTCAGGTTTCGCGCGTAGGTGGCGACCCCAGTGCCTTGTTCGAGCGTGAGATTATAGCCATCGACGAAGATGCGGGTGGGCTTCATGGGCGGTGCAGTAGGCCAAGAAGTCGGTTGTGTCACGCCGCGCGGGCCAGGCCGGCGACCTGGGCGGCGATCGCCATGGACGCCGTGAGGCCAGGGCTTTCGATGCCGAACAGGTTGATAAGGCACGGCAATCCGTGCTTGGCCTCGCCCTGGATCACGAAATCCTGGCCCGGCGCACCCGGCGGCACGATTTTCGGCCGGATGCCGGCATAGCCGGGCAGTAGGGCACCATCGCGCAGATCCGGCCAGTACCGTCGTACCGCCGCATAGAATCCATCGGCGCGCGACGGATCGACGCGGTAATCCAGCGTATCCACCCACTCCACATCGGGTCCGAATCGGGCCTGGCCACCGAGATCGATGGTCAGATGCACCCCCAAACCGCCGGGCACCGGCACCGGATAGATCAGCCGCGAGAACGGCGAGCGGCCGGCCAGCGAGAAGTAACTCCCCTTCGCATAATAGGCGCGCGGCACCATCTGGCTTGGCATCCCCTTGATATCGCCCGCCAATCCCGGGGCGTGCAGTCCCGCCGCATTCACCACCATGCGGCACCGCAGCGTGGTCGTTTCCGCGCCCCCCACCTCCAGTTCGATCCGCGCGCCGGCCACCCTGCCGCCCAGGACGGGGCTGTGGAACACGAAGATCGCGCCATCGCTTTCGGCGTCGCCCTGGAACGCCAGCATCAGCCCGTGGCTGTCGATGATGCCGGTTGTCTCGGACAGCAGGGCCGCCGTGCAAACCAGGCTCGGCTCCATCGCGCGGGCCTCCGCGGCGCTCAAAAGCCGCATTCCAGCGACACGATTCGCCTCCGCCCGGTCACGGATTCCGCCTAATCGGTGATTTTCCGCCTCTGAAACGGCCACGATCAGCTTGCCGCAGGCCCGGAAATCCACCCCTCTCTCCGCGCAATAGTTATACAACATATCTTTCCCCTCCACGCAGAGCCGGGCCATCAGGCTGCCTTGCGGATAGTAGATCCCGGCATGGATCACCTCGCTGTTGCGCGACGAGGTCGCGGTCCCGATCGCTTCGGCCGCCTCCAGCACGATCACCTCGCGCCCCATCGCGGCCAGCGCGCGGGCCACGGCCAGTCCCACCACCCCGGCACCCACCACCACGCAATCGACATCTTCCATCGCGACCCTCCGCCGCCGATACTGCCCCGGCACGCACGCAGGAGCGAGACATGCACCGCCGCCAATTGATCGCCGCCACCACGGCGGCGCTCGCCATGCCATCCATCGGCCGCGCGGCCAGCGCCAGCACGCTGCGCTTCGTGCCGGACGCCGATCTGGCGACGCTCGACCCGGTCTGGACCACCAGCTACCAGAGCCGCGACCATGGCTTCCTCGTCTACGACACCCTGTTCGGCCAGGACGCCAGCTTCAAGGCCACGGTGCAGATGCTGGAAGGCTTCGTCGTCGAGGACGACGGCCGCAGTTACAAGATGGCCCTGCGCCGCAACCTGAAATTCCACGACGGCACGCCGGTGCTCGCGCGCGATTGCGTCGCCTCCATCGCGCGCTGGGGCAAGCGCGACGCATTCGGCCAGGCGCTGATGGCCGCCGTCGATGAACTCTCCGCGCCCGACGACCGCACCATCCTGTTCCGCCTCAAGGCGCCGTTCCCGCTATTGCCCGACGCGCTCGGCAAGACATCCCCCAACATGTGCCCGATCATGCCCGAGCGCCTGGCGCTCACGGACGGATTCACCCAGGTGAAGGAGGCCATCGGCAGCGGCCCGTACCGCTACAAGGCTGACGAACGCGTTCCGGGCGCCCGCGTCGCCTACGAGAAATTCGCCGACTACGCGCCGCGCGACAACGGCAAATCCGAGCGCACCTCCGGCCCGAAAATCGCCAATTTCGACCGCATCGAATGGGTCATCCTGCCGGACCCCTCCACCGCATCCTCCGCCCTGCAACGCGGCGAGATCGACTGGTGGTACGCCCCGGTCGCCGATCTGCTGCCGAACCTGCGGAAAAACAAGGACATCCGCGTCGAGACCATCGTGCCCACCGGGGTCATCGCCACCATGCGCTTCAACCAGACCCAGGCCCCGTTCGACAATCCCGCCATCCGGCGCGCGATCCTGGGCGCCGTTCAGCAATCCGACTACATGACGGCGGTGATGGGCGAGGACCACAAATTGTGGCGCGACCAAGTGGGCTATTTCTGCCCCAACACGCCGATGGCCAGCAAGGCCGGGATGGATGCGCTCACCGGCCCGCGCGACCTCGAACGCGCCAGGCGCGACATCGCCGCGGCCGGCTACAAGGGCGAGCGCGTCGTGCTGCTGTCGCCGCAGGACATCGCCAGCGTGAAGTCGCTCGCCGAAGTCACCGCCGACATGCTGAAAAAGATCGGCCTGAATGTCGATGCCCAGGCCATGGACTGGGCGACCGCCGTGCAGCGCCGCGCCAATGCCGGCCCGGCCGATCAGGGCGGTTGGAGCATTTTCCAGACCTCGTGGGCGGGCCTCGATCAATTCAATCCCGCCGGCCACATCTTCCTGCGGGCCAACGGCCGCAACGCCGCCCCCGGCTGGCCCAGCAGCGACAAGCTCGAGGCCCTCCGCGCGGAGTGGTTCGCCGCCACCGACCTCGACGCGCAGAAGGCCGTCTGCGAGAAGATCCAGCTCCAGGCGTTCCAGGACGTGCCGTACATCCCGCTCGGCCAGACGCTGCCGCCGACGGCCTATCGCGCGGATTTGACCGGCGTGCTCGACGGGCTGCCGCTGTTCTGGAACGTCAGGCGGGGGTGAGGGAGCGCGCGCGGGCGAATCTTAGGAGGTTCAGGCAATGACGCTGTGAACCGGGTGGACAATCACTCCCGCTTCGGCACAGCGCCGAACACAGGGTAATTGCCCACTCCGGTTTTTGAAGCAAAGCCCGGTGAGGTCTCAGCCCCAGCGAGCGGGCAATGTTAAGGCCTACACTGCAACGTATTCGACCCACGTATCCGTCACGACGACATCTGACGCCGGGTACCAGTAGTAATATATGTCCACACCGTCGTCAAAGCAGTATCCGTAGTAAACATCAGAGATTTGGGCAAATTGCAGATCGCCGTATCCAACGAGGCGGAAATTCGTCGAATTTGAACTGGCCATTTTCTTGTTGGTTTTGACTTTTGTGACGACTAGCGCGCCCGCACTCATTCCGGTAACTTTGCCGTTGCTAACTTCTGCCAGCACGGTCTCCTTTCCAATCTTGCCGACTTGGTGCTTCCCATTCTGCTTCAGCTTTTCGCCAAGCAAATTATGCCCGTTGAGATGATGAGCAGGGTTTTTTGCAAAGGACGCACCGGCAGCGGCGACAGCCCCAGCAGATGCAAGCAAGCCCAACATGGCGCGACGATGGAACACGGCATTTCTCCATATGGATTTAAGCGCCGCAGGGTTTTATTGCGGCGAGACGCATTCTCTGGTCGAGTCGGGCCACATTAAGGCGAAGATTGGCCCTTGGCGCGGCGGCGGCTAAAATGTAGCTCCTGCCTTATGGCAGTAAGCCCAACCTCGGATCGCTACTCGGTAACCCCAAAAGTGCGTCCACCCGAGCGACCATTGACGGTGACAGGCCCTTGTTTGAGGCGGCCACGAGTTCGGCAGCGCGCGCCGAACTCATCGCCGCGTTGCGGGCGGCAATTTCGGCCAACGTGGAAGACGGCATGCTCAGGGCCGTCAGCATCGCGCGGTCATAGGCCGCGATCCTGCCCACCTCGGAGTTCCGCGCCGCGCGGGAGAGTGCGCGCGGCGACGCGTGTGCGGCATTGAGGGCGCCCAACGCATTGGCGAGTGCCCCGTGGCTGGCCACGTTTCCGGATCGCGCCGTGCCCCGTGCTGAACTTCGAGCTGATCCACTCGCCAGACCAGCGGTGCCGCGGGTTCCCGCGTTTGCCGCGCCCCTGGATCTGGAATCATGCTTCCGCCCGGCGCTGCTGAAGTCGCCTCCGCGTCAACTCGAGGCATTTGACCCGCCGACGGTCTCGTGCCCGCCGGAGTCGCGTCCCCCCCCTTCGCCACCGCCATTCCCGCCGCCACCGCCGGCTTGCCGAAGCCCTGGCCCTGAAAGCAGATCGAGACAGGCGCCGCAGCCAGGACTGTTGCGGCCGTCGCGCAAGCCAAAATTCTCAGCAAGAGCCGCCGAGAGCTTTGGACACGACGGTGGTCCAGCGTGGGGCGATACCGACTGAATACCGGCGAACGAGACCGTCATGCCCTGCATGGTAGCCAGCACCGAAGCGAGCTCCTTATTGACACTATTTCGGCGCCAACCTTTCCGGCTGGCGATGGTTCTACTGGCTTGGAGCACAAGCCGACCTACCCCACCAACCGCCCCGCCTCCACCGAATGCGCGAAAAACCCCGCACCCCCCGTGCCTCCCGGCAGCCACGCCTTGCGGTGCGCCCTGAACCCTACTTCCATCGGCGCGGAAATCCAGTTCTGCCCGCCTGCCTGGGTCACGAACGGGCCCTGCGCCAGCAGCGTCGCCGCATCGATGTCGCTGGGGCGCAGGATGGCGATGTGGCCCGGCTTGTGCGGGTCGGGGTTCTCGTAAACCGCCACCGTCAGCGCCCCGGCATTGGCCCGCGCCTGCGCCGCCTGAACATCCGCCATCGTGTCCCACCCCTGCGCCACCGCCACCGGCGTCCGCAGCCAGGCCATCTGGGCGTTGGCCAGCAGGGTCGGGCTGTGTTCGGGCGGGCGCAGCAGATACACGCCGAGGCGCATCGCAATGCTGGCGACGAAGGCCGAGCAATGCGTATGCCCCTTGATGGTGGCGAACGGATGGATCGCCGCCCCCGTGTTCCACTCCACCTTGAAGCCCGGCAGCCACAGCCGCTCCACGCCGCTGCGGTCGAGGAACGATGCGAGCCCGGTCCCCTGTGCGCCCACCACGCCGCAGCATGGCGCGGCGAGGGCGGTGGCGGGAAGGCTGGCGAGCAGGCCAACGAAGCTGCGGCGGCAAAGCATGATGGGGCGTTCCTCGGTCGGCGGTCATGGGCGGTGTTGCGGCAGACTACCGGGTGGTCCGCCCGTGCCGCACCAGTTTTTCGCAACGACTTGTCACATCCCGCACCGCACAATCCCCGACGAAACCCTTGCCCCCCCGGCACGATAAAGCCTCCAGCACCATCGAGCCCCGAGGACCCGCGCCATGCTTCGCCGCCAGCTTCTGCAAGGCAGCATGTCGTTCTCGGCATTGCTGCTCACCACCACGCTCGCGCCAGCGGACTCGCCCACGAAGTCCCCCGGCGCCGTCCCGTTCGACCGCGCCACCATCCGCCGTCTTGCCGCGGACCTCGCCGCCAAGCCCTTCCAGCCGCCCGACACCAAGCTGCCGGACGCGCTGTCCAAACTCACCTACGACCAGTACCGCACGATCCGCTTCGACGCGTCCAAATCCCTCTGGCGCGGCCAGAAGCTGCCGTTCGAGGCGCAGTTCTTCCATCGCGGCTTTCTCTACTCCAACCGGGTGGACATCTTCGAGGTCGCCAACGGCCAGGCCATCCCGTTTCCCTACGCGCCAGACCTGTTCGACTTCGGCACCAACGCCCGCCCCCCCGCCGAGGATATCGGTTTTGCCGGCTTCCGCCTGCACGCCCCCATCAACAGGGGAGAATTCTACGACGAGTTCTGCGTGTTCCTGGGCGCCAGCTATTTCCGCGCCGTCGGCAAAGGCCAGACCTACGGCCTCTCCGCCCGTGGCCTTTCGATCAAGACCGGCGACCCGGCGGGCGAGGAATTCCCGTTCTTCAAGACCTTCTGGATCGAGCGCCCGGCCCAAGGCGCCGCCTCGGTGGTGATCCACGCCCTGCTCGACAGCGAGAGTGCCGCCGCCGCGTTCCGCTTCACCGTGCGCCCCGGCGAAGACACGGTGTTCGATGTGGAGATGACGCTCTACCCCCGCACCGACATCACGGCGGCCGGCTTCGCGACCATGACCAGCATGTTCTACTTCGATGCCAACAGCCACGCCGGCGTCGACGATTATCGCCCCGGCGTGCATGACAGCGACGGGCTGCAGATGCTCACCTCGCGCAACGAGGATCTGTGGCGCCCGCTGGCCAACCCCACCACGCTGCAGATCAGCGCCTTCGCCGACCCGAGCCCGCGCGGCTTCGGGTTGATGCAGCGCAAGCGCGATTTCCGCGCCTATGACGACCTGGAGGCCCATTACGAGCAGCGCCCGAGCCTGTGGGTGGAGCCGATTGGCGATGCGGGGGAGGGGGCCATCGAACTCATCGAAATCCCCACCAAGCAGGAGATCCACGACAACATCGTCGCCTTCTGGCGTCCCAGGCAGGTGCTCAAGGCCCGCATGGAACATATCTTCACCTACCGCCTGCACTGGTGCGTGCAGGCACCCATCCCGAACGAGATCGCGCGCGTGGCCGATACCCGAACCGGCACTGGAACCGATGCCGCCAGCCGCTTGTTCATCCTGGAAGCCGCCGGCCCGGCACTCGGCAAAATCCCGGCGAATGCCGGGTTGCGCGTGGAGGTCTCAGCCGATCACGGCAAGATCGCCAACGCCGTGGCCATGGCGAACCCCAAGCTCGGCACCTGGCGCATGAGTTTCGAACTATTGCCGGAGGGCGCCAAGCTGGTCGAACTCCGCGCCCGCCTCATGGGCGACCAGGGTCCGCTTTCGGAAACCTGGACCTACCGATGGACGGCCTGACCGCACATTTCCGGGCGCTCCCTGACGAGGCACCGTTGGCGATGCCGACGCAATGCTTGCGTACCGCCTCCGCCTCGAACCGCATGCCCACCACCACCCCGCGAATGATGCTGGCGCGGCGAATGCTGGTCATCGGCGGTGCCATCCTGTTCACCGCCGAAGGCGCCCACGAGATGTATCTCGTGCTCGGCGGCAGCGGCCTCACCATTCTGCAACTCGGCATCCTTGCGGTGTTCGTCGTGTTGTTCGCCTGGATCGCGCTCGCCTTCACCAGCGCCGTGTGCGGGTTTTTCTCGCTCATCGCCGGCGGCGGAAGCGGTCTCGGCATCTCCGTCACGGGCCCGCTCCCCAGCCTCGCCTCGCGCACAGCCCTGTTGATGCCCACCTACAACGAGGCGCCCACCCGCGTCATGGCGGCACTCGAAGCGATCCACGGGGCACTCCGCGGGTGCGACGCCGTGGCCCATTTCGACATCTTCATCCTCAGCGACACCACCGACCCGGATGTCTGGATCGCGGAGGAAGCCGCCTTCCTCGCGTTGCGCGGCCGCACCGGGGATGACGGCCGCATCTTCTATCGGCGCCGTCCGAAGAACATCCAGCGCAAGGCCGGCAACATCGGCGAATGGGTGCGGCGCTTCGGCGCAAGCTATCCCCAGATGCTGGTGCTGGACGCCGACAGCGTGATGACCGGCGAGGTCATTGTTCGCATGGCCGCCGCCATGGAGCGCAACCCCGATGTCGGCCTGATCCAGACGCTGCCGATCATCGTCAACGGCAGCACCCTCTTTGCCCGGATGCAGCAATTCGCCGGCCGCGTGTACGGTCCCCTGATCGCCCACGGCATTGCCTGGTGGCACGGCTCGGAGGGCAATTACTGGGGGCACAACGCCGTCATCCGCACCCAGGCCTTCGCCGAGCAGGCCGGCCTGCCGGAACTCCGCGGCCGCAAGCCGTTCGGCGGCCATATCCTCAGCCATGATTTCGTGGAGGCCGCCCTCATGCGGCGCGGCGGCTGGGCGGTCCACATGATCCCGTCGCTGCAAGGCAGTTACGAGGAAAGCCCGCCCTCGCTCACCGAACTCGCCGTGCGCGACCGCCGCTGGTGCCAGGGCAATCTGCAGCACGCGGCCGTGCTGTCCGCGCGCGGCCTGCACTGGGTCAGCCGGCTGCATCTGCTGATGGGCATCGGCTCGTACATCACCGCACCGTTGTGGCTGTTGTTCCTCGTCACCGGCATCCTGATCTCGCTCCAGGCCCGCTTCGTGCCGCCGAACTATTTCCCGGCCGGGCGCTCGCTGTTTCCGCTGTGGCCATCGGTCGACCCGGTTCGCTCCATGTGGGTCTTCGTCGGCACGATGGCCGTGCTGCTCGCCCCCAAAATGCTCGCCTATGTCGTGCTGCTTTTCAACGCCGAGGAACGCCGGGGCTGCGGCGGCGCGATCCGCGCGTTCGTCAGTCTGCTGCTGGAAACCTTGATCGCGGGCCTGATCGCGCCCGTCGCGATGCTGATCCAGTCCATGCACGTCGTCTCGATCCTCGGCGGCCGCGACGGCGGCTGGCAGCCGCAGAAGCGCGACGACGGCGGCATCGCGTTCCGCGACGTGGCCCGTGCCTATTGGCGCTACACCGTGTTCGGCCTCCTCCTCGGCGTGCTCGCGTTCTTCGTGTCGTTCGCGCTGGCGCTGTGGATGTCTCCGGTCGTGATCGGTTTGGCGTTGGCCATCCCGTTGGTGGCGCTGACCGGCTCGCGCAAAGCGGGCCTGGCACTCCGCCGCGCGGGCCTGCTCCTGATCCCCGAGGAACGCGCGCCGCCCTCCGTGCTGGAGCATGCGCTGGCGCTGCAACGCGACCTCGCCACCGCGCCAACGCCGCCCTCGCTCCAGCGCCTGCTCTCAGACCCGGCCCTGCTCGGCGCCCACCGCGCCATGCTGGCACCCCCGCGCCGTCCGCGCGAGGGTCCGATCGACCCGCATCTCGTCATGGGCCTCGCCAAGCTCGACGAGGTGGAGACGTTGCAAGGCGCCAGTACCCATCTCGCAAAATCCGAACTGGCCGCGGTTCTGGCGGACCGGAGAGGTCTCGACCGGCTGGCATCCCTGCGGGCGTGATGGCGGTCGCAAAAGCCGGCCAGCGATCGTCTCTCGCCGCTCAATGCGCCCCCTCGATGAGGCCCCCCTCAATGAGGCCCCCCTCAATGAGGCCCCCCTCAATGAGGCAGGGGCGCCTTGCGTCCGAACCGCGCTTTGGTCCGCTCGCGGATGGTCTGAAACACGACATACAGCATCGGGATCAGGAATATCCCGATCGAGCTTGCCGCCAGCATTCCCGCGAACACCGGCGTTCCCACCGCCCGCCGGCTCAGCATGGCGGCTCCCTGGGCCGTCACCAGCGGGATCAGCCCCAGGATGAACGCGATCGAGGTCATCATCACGGCGCGGAACCGCATCTGGGCGCCCAGCGCCGCGGCCTCCATGATCGACTTGCCAGCCTCACGCTGTTCCTTGGCGAAGGCGATGATCAGAATCCCGTTCTTGGCCGCCAGCGCGATCAGCACCACCAGCCCGATCTGCGCGTACAGATCCAATGACATGCCGGTCAGGATCATGCCGATGAACGAGCCCAGCACACCCACGGTCACCGACAGCAGCACCGGGATCGGGATCATCCAGCTTTCGTACAGCGCCACCAGGAACAGGTAGGCGAACAGCACCGCCAGCGCCAAAATCTGGCCGGTCTGCCCCGAGGCCTGCACCTCCTGGTACGCCGTCCCGGTCCACTCGAAATCATACCCCGGCGGCAGCGTACGGCGGGACACCTCCGCCATTGCCTGCAACGCGGCCCCCGACGACACGCCGGCCCCGGGCGCGCCGTTCACCGTCACGGAACGGTAGTTGTTGTAGCGGCTGATCGTCTGCGGCCCGAGCACCACCCGCGCATCGGCGATGGCGCGCAGCGGCACCATCGTGCCGGTTTTGTTGCGCACGAAAATGCGCCAGATCGCCGGGATGTCGGTGCGATCCACCGCCTCGCCCTGGAGGTTGACCTGCCAGGTGCGTCCGAACAGATTGAAGTCGTTGACGTAAATTCCGCCCAGGGTCGCCTGCAACGCGGCGAACACGTCGCTGATGTTGACCCCGAGCGCCTGCGCCTTGTCGCGGTCGATGTCCAGGTACAGGCTCGGCGTGGTCGGACTGAAGGTCGAGAACACGCGGCTCATGCGCGGGTCCTGGTTGGCCGCCCCCACCAGACCCTGCACCACGCTGCCCATCTCGACCGGCTCGCGGCCCTCGAGGTTCTGCAACTGGTACTCGAAGCCGCCGCTGGTCGAGAGCCCAATGATCGGCGGCAGGTTGAACGCCAGCACGATCGCGTCGCGGATCTGCGAGGTGGCGCCGAACACGCGGCCGATCACCGCCTGCACCTTGTCGGCCACCGCCGTCCGGTCGGCGAACGGCTTGAGGCGCGCGACCATGAATGCGGCATTGCTCTGCGCGCCGCCGTCGAGCAGCGAGAAGCCCACGACGGCCAGCGTGTTCTCGATCTGCGGCAGCCCCTTGAGCACGCCCTCCACGCGCTCCACCACGGCGCGCGTGCGGGCGACCGACGCGCCATCCGGCAACTGCACCGCCATGAAGAACGCGCCCTGGTCTTCTTCCGGCAGGAACCCGGTCGGCGTTCGCAGCGATAGCCCGAACGTGCCGGCCGCAAACACCCCAACCAGCAGCACGGCGACGATCGCGAGGCGGATGAACCGCCGCACCAGGGCGGCATACCCGTCGCGGACATGGTCGATCCCGCGCATCACGCGACCCATGATGCCGCGCCTGGCGCCGGTGTGGCGCAGGAACACTCCGCACAGCGCGGGCGACAATGTCAGCGCGTTGATGGCGGAAATCAGCATGGCCACGCTGATCGTCACCGCGAACTGGCGGAACAGCTGCCCCGATATCCCGGGGATGAACGCGATCGGCACGAACACCGACAGCAGCACCAGCGTGATCGCCACGATCGGCCCGGTGATCTGGGCCATCGCCTTCTTGGTGGCCTCCCTGGGCGACAGGTCCGGCTCCTCCTGCATCACGCGCTCGACGTTCTCGACCACCACGATCGCGTCATCGACCACGATGCCGATGGCCAGCACCATCGCCAGCAGCGACACCGTGTTGGCCGAATACCCCACCGCCAGCAGCACCGCGAACGTCGTGACCAGGCTCACCGGCACCGCGATGGTGGGGATGATCGTCGCGCGGAAATTCCCGAGGAACAGAAACACCACGATCACCACGAGCACGAACGCCTCGGCCAGAGTCTTGATGACCTCGCCGATCGTGTCGCTGACGAAGGTGGAGCTGTCATAGAACACGATGGTCTTCATGCCCTCGGGGAAGCGTTTGCCGAGGTCGTCGAGCGTCTGGCGCACGCGCGCCGAGGTGGAAACCGCGTTGGCCCCGGGCGCCAGATAGATGCCGATGGTGACCGCGGGGTTGCCGTTGAACCGGCTCTCGGTGTCCTGGCTCGCGGCGCCCAGCTCCACCCGCGCCACGTCGCGCACCCGCAGCACCGAGCCATCGGGGTTGGCGCGCACCACGATGTTGCCGAACTCCTCGGGCGAGGTGAGCCGTCCCTTGGTTTGCAGATTGATTTGGAACTGCGTGTCCGCACTGGTCGGCCGCGCGCCGACACGGCCCACCGCCGCCTGCGTGTTCTGCGCCTGGATCGCGCTCACGATGTCGCTGGGTGCCAGGTTCAGGCTGATCAGCCGGTCGGTGTAGAACCAGATGCGCATCGAGTAGTCGAGCGCGCCGAACACGAAGGCCTGGCCCACGCCCTGCACGCGGGCGAGGCGGTCCAGGATGTTGATGGTCACGTAGTTGCTGATGAACAACGGGGCCTGCTTGCCGCCCTCGCTGTAGAAGCCGAGGAACTCCAGGATCGCCGCACTGCGCTTTTGCGCGGTCACGCCCTGGCGCTGCACCTCCGGCGGCAGCTTGGACAGGGCCGCCTGCACGCGGTTGTTGACGTTGACCGTGTCGATGTCGGCGTCGGTGCCCAGTTGGAAGCTGACCGTCAGCGAGTAGCTGCCGTCATTGGCGCTGTTGGACTTCATGTACAACATGCGGTCCGCACCGTTGATGGCGGCTTCCAGCGGCTGTGCCACGGTGGCCTCCACGACGGCCGCCGAGGCGCCAGGATAGCGCGCGGTCACCTGTACCTGCGGCGGCACGATGTCGGGGAATTGCGCCACCGGCAGGCGGGTCAGCGAGATCAACCCCGCGATCGTCATCACGATGGCGATCACCACCGCGAGTCGCGGGCGATCGACGAAGACGGCGGAGATCACGGGCTATTTCCCGGCCGGCGCGGCGCCCGGCGGGCCGCCGGCCGGCGGCCCTGGGTTCACCTTGGCACCCGGACGAACCCGCTGCAGCCCGTCCACCACCACAATGTCGCCTTCGGCAAGCCCGCCCGCCACCACCGCGACCGTGGGCGTCGACTGGCCCAGTTGGATGCGCCGCTGCGTCGCGGTGTTCGTGTCGTCCAGCACATAGACGTAGCTGCCCTGCTGGTCCGACAGCACGGCGGTGCGCGGCACGGCGAGCGCCTGCACCGGCTCCACCCCCTCCACCGTGACCGTCACGAATTCGCCATCGGCGAGGTCGCGGTTGCCGACATCGCCGATCTTGGCGCCGGCGCGGAGCGGATTCGGGATTTTGGCCCGCAACGTCAGCGTGTCGGTGTTGGCCGCGACACTGGGATCGACATAGTCCAGATGCCCCGTCTGGCCATACATCGTGCCGTCCGGCAGCTTCACCTTGACGACCACGGCGCCCAGCCCGCCCTTGTCGGCATAGCGGTTCCGCAGGTCGATGGCGGCGCGCACCGCCACCGGGAACAGCACATACATCGGGTCCTGGCTCACGATGCTCACCAGCGGGCCGCTGCCGGGCGTCACCACGTTGCCGACGCTGAGTGCGGTGCGGCCGATCTTGCCCGCGACCGGCGCCTTGATCTCGGTGTAATCGAGGTTGATCTGCGAACTCTTCAACTGCGCCTGCGCGCCCAGAAGCTGTGCCGCCTGGCTGGCCTGCTGCGCCAGCGCGTCGTCCAGCGTCGAACGCTGCCCCGCCGGGGTGTTGATGAGCGATTGCTGCCGCCCCACCCCGAGCGTCGCGTTGCGCAGCAATGCCCCGAATTGCTGTGCCGCAGCCTGCTTGGCCTGGAGATCGGCCTCGAACGGCGCGCGGTCCAGCCGGTACAGCAAATCCCCCTTGCTCACCTCGTTGCCCTCCACGAACAGCCGCTCCAGGATGAACGCCGTCACCCGCGCCACGATATCCACCCGGTCGATCGCCTGGACCCGGCCCACGAACTCGCTGGTCTCCGTCACCGCTTGCCGCCTGGCCTTCACCACCCCCACGGCCGGCGGCCCCGGTGGCCCCGGCTGGGCCACGGCGGGTGACGCCACCGACAGGGCGGACAGCAGCATGAACAAGCGGCGCAATCGCATCGCGAACCTCGCGGGCAGGAAGGTGGAGCGTAGAAATAGCCGTGTTGACGCCAAATGCGAGGGGAGGACGCATTCGGCCGGTGGTTGACCTGCTTCCCCACACGGGGGGAGCACAAGCCCGGCCATGACGGCTGCGATAAGGCGGGGTATGCTGCACGCCCACACGACAGGGAAGCCCGCTATGGCAAAGGAACACGTCATCGTCTGCGAGGTCGGCCCGCGTGACGGCCTGCAGATGGCAAAGACCATCATGCCGACCGCCACGAAAACCCGCTGGATCGCCGCTATCGCCGCCGCCGGCGTCCCCGAGATCGAGGTCGGCAGCTTCGTCCCCGCGCGTTTGATCCCGCAAATGGCCGACACCGCCGAGATCGTGCGCCGCGCCGTGCTGCTGCCCCGCGTGGTCGTGGTCGCCCTGGCGCCAAATTTGCGCGGCGCGCAGGACGCCTACGCCGCCGGCGCGCACCGCGTCAGCGTCCCCGTCTCGGTCAGCGAGGGCCACAGCCGCGCCAACACCAACCGCAGCCCGATGGAGCAGGTGGCCGAGGTCGGCCGCATCGTCGCCTGGCTCGGCACCCAGCCGCGGCGCGTCGAGGTCGAGGGCGCCTGCTCGACGTCGTTCGGCTGCTCGATCGACGGCGCGGTGCCCGAAGCCAACGTGGTCCGCGTGGCCGAGGGGCTGGTGGCGGCCGGGGTGGACGGCATCGGTCTTGCCGACACCGTGGGCTACGGCCATCCGGCGCAGATCCGCTCCGTGGTCCGCGCGGTGCGCGCGGCCATCGGCGACAAGCTGGAGGGCCTGCATCTGCACGACACGATGGGCCTCGGCCTCGCCAACGCGCTGGCCGGGCTGGAGGAAGGCATCCGCAACTTCGACGCCTCGCTGGCGGGCCTCGGCGGCTGCCCCTTCGCTCCCGGCGCGTCCGGCAACATCGTCACCGAAGACCTCGTGTTCATGCTGGAAAGCATGGGGTTCGACACCGGCATCGACATCGAACGACTGGTCGCCGCCCGTGCCATCCTGGCCGAGGGCCTGCCGAACGAGCCGGTCCACGGCGCCGTCTCGCGCGCCGGGCTGCCGCGAACCTTCCGCATGGCGGCCTGAGCGGTGGGCTTGCCGCTCGACGGCATCAAGGTCGTCGAATTCGTCCACATGGTCATGGGCCCGACCTGCGGGCTCGTGCTGGCCGATCTGGGGGCCGACGTGGTGAAGGTCGAACCCCCGCCGGAGGGCGACAACACGCGGCGCCTGAGTGGCGCGGGCGCGGGCTTCTTCGCCATGGCCAACCGCAACAAGCGCAGCCTGATGGTCGATCTCAAAACGCCTGACGGCATGGCCATGGTGATGCGCCTGCTCGCCGATGCCGACGTGGTGATCGAGAATTTCCGCCCCGGCGCCATGGACAAGCTCGGCCTCGGCTGGGCCGACCTCGCCGCGCGCAACCCCCGTCTCATCTACTGCTCGTGCAAGGGCTTCCTGCCCGGGCCGTACGAGCACCGCCCGGCACTGGACGAGGTGGTGCAGATGATGGGGGGCCTCGCCTACATGACCGGCGCCGTCGGCAAGCCGTCCCGCGCCGGCTCCTCGGTCAACGACATCATGGGCGGCATGTTCGGCGCCATCGGCATCCTGGCGGCCCTGCACGAACGGCACGCCAGCGGACGCGGCCGGCTGGTGCAATCGGGGTTGTTCGAGAACAACACCATGCTGGTGGGTCAGCACATGGCGCAATACGCCGTCACCGGGGTGGAGGCGCGGCCGATGACCGAGCGGATGCCGGCTTGGCCGGTTTACGACATCTTCGAAACCAGCGACGGCCAGCTTTTCGTGGGCGTGGTCACCGATGGCCAGTGGCGCATCTTCTGCGAGGCGTTCGGCCTCACCGCTTTCCTGGCAGACCCGGGCCTCGCCACGCAGCGCCAACGCACCGAGGGCCGTGCCCGCACCATCCCCGTCATCGCCGCGTCGCTGGCCACCTACACCCGCGCGGCGCTGATCGAGAAATGCGAGGCGCTCGGCCTGCCCTACGCGCCCATCGCCCGCCCTATCGAGATGTTCGACGACCCGCATCTGAACGCCTCGGGCGGCCTCGTTCCCGTCACGCTGCCGGATGGGCGGGTCACGCGGCTGCCGGCCCTGCCGCTCTCGCTCGACGGGGCGCGGCTGCCCTTGCGGCGCGATCTGCCGGGGCCGGGCGAGCACGGCGCCGAGATCGCCCGCGAACTCGGCTACGACGAAGCCACCATCGCCACGCTGAAGGCGAGCGGCGCGCTCTGTTGAGCATGGCACGATCACGCCGCTCGCGGGTTGATGCACCATGACATTCCTTATTGCCGCGCTCGCCGCCATCGTGCTCGTTGTCATCCTGCAGGATGCGTTCGAGGTGATCCTGCTGCCTCGCCGCGTCACCCGGCGGTGGCGGCTCATGCGCATCTACTACCGATGGACGTGGCGGGCCTGGTCGAGCGTCGCGCAGCGGATCGGCCGGAAGTCGCGGCGCGAGCACGTCATCAGCCTGTATGGCCCGCTCTCGATGGTGCTGCTCTTCGCCATCTGGGCCGGCAGCCTCATCGTCGCGTTCGGCATGCTGGAATGGGCGGCGCAGGAACCCGCCGCGTCCTCGCCGCTGACCGAGCAGATCTACATGAGCGGCGTGACCTTCTTCACGCTCGGCTATGGCGACGTGGTGCCGCATAGCGGCCTGGCGCGCGGCCTGAGCGTGCTCGAAGCCGGCACCGGGATCGGCCTTATCGCCCTCGTCATCGGCTATCTGCCGGTGCTGTATCAGCTGTTCTCGCGGCGCGAGGCGCATGTCATCCAGCTCGACGCCCGCGCCGGCTCCCCGCCCACGGCCACCACCATGCTGTGCCGCCACGCCGAGGCGGGTGCCTTGGCCAAGCTGGACGAGCTGCTGCGCGAATGGGAGGTGTGGGCCTCCGAACTGCTGGAAAGCCATCTGTCCTACCCGATGCTGGCTTATTACCGCTCCCAGCATGACAACCAGTCCTGGCTGGCCGCGCTGACCTCCGTGATGGACACCTCGGCCCTGGTCCTGGTCGGTGTCGAGGGCCTGCCGCCGTTGCAGGCGCGCATGACCTTCATGATGGGCCGCCTTGTCGTCGTGGAGATGGCCCGCTGGTTCGAGGTTGAGCCCTCCCGCTACGATGGCGACCGCCTGCCGCCTGACGAGTTCGGGCGCATGGAGGCAAGCTTCGTGGAGGCGGGGCTCGACTGGGCCGGCGGCCCGGACGCGCAAACCACCATGGCTACCCTTCGCGCCACCTACGAGCCCCTGCTCGATGCCCTGGCCCGCCACCTTCTGCTCCCGGTCCCCAAGATCGTCCCCGACGCCGGCGCCTCGGACCACTGGGAGCGCGGCCATCGCGGCCTCATCGCCCGCCGCTTGGTGGACGAGCTTTCCGCCCGGCCGTCGCATGGCAGGACCGAACGGAGCGGATCGGCCTGGCGCAGGCTGCGGCAACGCACCGAGCCGGATTGAGCGAGGCGCGGTCAGTCTCTGATATATCGTAAAGGGCGGGCAACGGAGGCGGCTCGCAATGACGGCTTTTTCCGCGTGCCTCGAAACCTACCTGGAGCCTCGAACATGAGCGCCACCGCCCCGCTGCCCGAAGTCAAGACCCCGCTGCTCGAAGTCGCCAACTGCCGGCAATCCTACCACAAGGAAAGCAGTGCCGACCTGTTGGTCCTGGACGACGTGAACCTCGTCCTGCAATCGGGCGAGATCGTGGGGCTGCTCGGCCGTTCGGGCTCCGGCAAATCGACATTGCTCCGGATCGTCTCGGGCCTGCTGCTGCCGACAGCGGGCGATGTGCGCTGGCGGGGCAAGCCCGTGACCGGCCCGGCCGATGGCGTCGCGATGGTGTTTCAGAGCTTCGCGCTGTTCCCGTGGCTGACCGTCGAGGAGAACGTGGAACTCGGCCTGGAGGCGCTGGGGGTGCCCAAGGCCGAGCGCGAGAGCCGCACCGAGGCTGCGATCGACCTGATCGGCCTCGGCGGCTACGAGAGCGCCTACCCCAAGGAATTGTCCGGCGGCATGCGCCAGCGCGTGGGTCTGGCGCGGGCATTGGTGGTGCATCCCGACCTGCTGCTGATGGACGAGCCGTTCAGCGCGCTCGATGTGCTGACCGCCGAGACGCTTCGGACGGACCTCATCGATCTGTGGTCCGAGGGCAAGCTGCCAGTGAAATCGGTGCTGATGGTGACGCACAACATCGAGGAGGCGGTGCTGATGTGCGACCGCATCCTGGTGTTCAGCTCCAACCCCGGCCGTGTCGCGCATGAGTTGCAGGTGCCGTTCCCGCATCCGCGCAACCGCCAGGATGCGGCGTTCCGCGAGTTGGTGGACGACATCTATTCGGTGATGACGCGGCGCACCGCCAAGCCCGCCGCCCCCGCGCACGCGCCCACGGTGGAGGCGGGCTTCGCGACCGCGCTGCATCCCGTCTCGACCAATTTGCTCGCCGGGCTGCTGGAAGCGCTGACCGCCTCGCCGTACGAAGGCCACGCCGACCTGCCGGCGCTGGCGCAGTCGTTGCAACTGGAGGCGGACGAATTGCTGCCGATGGGCGAGGCGCTGCAATTGCTTCGTTTCGCCGATCTCGCGGAAGGCGACCTGCACGTGACCGCGCATGGCCGCGCCTTCGTCGATGCCGACACCGACGACCGCAAGAAGCTGTTCGGCGCCTCGCTGCGGACGCATGTCCCGCTGGTCGCGTCCATCCGCCGCACGCTCGACGAGCGCTGGAACCACCGGGCCAGCGCCGTGCGGTTCCGCGAGGAGTTGGAGGACCACATGTCGCCTGCCTACGCGGCGGACACGCTGCGGACGGCGGTGTCGTGGGGGCGCTACGCCGAGTTGTACGCCTATGACGAGGAGGCCGCCGAATTCAGCCTGGAAGATCTGGAGGTGGCGGCGTAGCCGCGGCCACGCGCCGGCCAGCCCCCGTGCCGGAAGCCTAAATCGCTGTGACGCCCGAGCCGGCAAGTAGGCTGGCGGTCCTGGCCGCGATCTCCTAGATACGCCATCCCCTTTCACGCGGAGCTTGCCCCGATGCCCGAGACGATCCTGGTCGAAACCCATGGCCGCGTCGGCCTGATCCGGCTCAACCGGCCGCAGGCGCTGAATGCGCTGTGCGATCTGCTGATGACCGAGCTCGGCGCCCAGCTGCTGGCGTTCGACGCCGATCCCGCGATCGGCGCGATCGTGCTGACCGGCTCGGAGAAGGCCTTCGCCGCCGGCGCCGACATCAAGGAGATGAAGGAGCGGGCCTACCCCGCCGTGTTCATGGACGATTTCATCGGCAACACCTGGGAGACCGTGCTGCGCGTCCGCAAGCCGGTGATCGCCGCCGTCGCAGGCTTCGCGCTTGGCGGCGGGTGCGAACTCGCCATGATGTGCGACATGATCGTGGCCGCCGACACCGCGCGCTTCGGCCAGCCCGAGATCAACCTCGGCGTCATCCCCGGCGCCGGTGGCTCCCAACGCCTCACCCGCTCGGTGGGCAAGTCCAAGGCCATGGACATGATCCTGACGGGCCGCATGATGGATGCCGCCGAGGCCGAGCGTTGCAACCTGGTCGCCCGCGTGTTCCCGGCGGCCGACCTAGTCGCCGAGGCGCTCAAGATCGGCGAGAAGATCGCGTCGATGTCTCCCGTCGCCGCCGTGATGGCCAAGGAGGCGGTGGATCGCGCCTACGAAAGCACGCTGCGCGAGGGCGTCCGCTTCGAGCGCCGGCTGTTCCTGTCGCTGTTCGGCACCCCCGACCAGCGCGAGGGCATGGCGGCCTTCGCCGAGAAGCGCAAAGCGAAGTTCAACCTGGGCTGACATGCGGCGCGGGCGGCTGGAGCTATGGGACGCTTTCTTGACTCCCGCCGCCGCGCTGCCTAAAAACCGCCTCTTGCCGCGCCGCCCGGCGCCACGATTGAATTCAACGCCACCACAGCCTGCGAAGAGAGCCCATGGCCAACACCGCCTCCGCGCGCAAGCGCATCCGCCAGACCGCGACCCGCACCGCGCGCAACCAGGCGCGCATGTCGCGTATGCGCACCTTCGTCAAGAAGGTCGAGCAGGCGATCGCCGGCGGGGACAAATCCGCCGCCGTCGATGCGCTCCGCAGCGCCCAGCCCGAAATGCAGCGCGCCGTCACCAAGGGTGTGATGCATCTCAACACCATTGCCCGAAAGATTTCCCGGCTGTCCGCACGGATCAAGTCGCTGCCGGCCGCCTGACGTAGCCATTCGGACCAAGCCCCCGACAATATGTGTCGGGGGCTTATTTTTCTGCGCGGCGACGCGCAGTTCGCGGGCGCGTTGAACCGAAACCCGACATGTAATGTCTGGCGTATGTTCCTGCGAATACAATACTTAAATGTTTGTATCTGCGAATCCATTTCATCCCGGATGTTTTGGATTGCGTCCGCGGCCGTTCAGGCCTAGGTTTTTGTAGCCGGCCGCGCCGCGTGGCGACCGCTTTAAACATGAATTCTATCGACTCTCCGTTCGGGGGAGCGTTGTTGTTATGGCGTGTTTTACGGCATGCGGGGCGGGGTGGCGGTGTCGAGCGGTAGCATCAATCAGCGGGCGGTCTACGCGGCAGAACCGCAGCCAGCCGACGAACACAGGCTTTCGGCCCAGTGGGCGCGTGTGCGCGGCCGGTTGCAGACCGAGGTGGGCGATGCCGAGTACCGCTCATGGCTGCGCCATGTGGCGCTCGTGGGCGTCGATGGCGACGAGGTCACCATGCGCCTGCCCACGCGCTTTCTGCGCGACTGGGTGCGAAGCCATTACGGCGAGCGCCTGAACGATCTCTGGCGCGCCGAGGATGACCGCATCCGCCGCGTCGATATCCGCGTCGGCGCGGGTGCGCCGCCGGCTTCCGCCAAGGCGCCGACCGCCGCCAGTGCGATTTCGCCGGAACTGCCGCCGGCCGAGCTTCCGGCGCGGGAAATCCCCGCGCGCGCGGCCGCTGTGCCGCGGGGTGAGGATCGCCCGGAAATCCGCGGCGATGCGTCGCTTGACCAGCGCTTCACCTTCGACAGCTTCGTGGTCGGCAAGCCGAACGAGTTCGCCCATGCCTGCGCCCGCCGCGTGGCCGAGAACCCGGCGTCCCAAGGCTTCAATCCGCTTTTCCTCTATGGCGGGGTCGGCCTCGGCAAGACGCACCTGATGCACGCCATCGCATGGGAACTGACGTCGCCCGCGCGGGTCGGCGCGCCGGTCTCGGTCGCCTACATGTCGGCCGAGAAGTTCATGTACAAGTTCATCGCGGCGATCCGCTCGCAATCGACGATGGAGTTCAAGGAGCAGCATCGCAGCGTCGATGTGCTGATGATCGACGACCTGCAGTTCCTGATCGGCAAGGACGCGACGCAGGAGGAGTTCTTCCACACCTTCAACGCGCTGGTCGATGCCGGCAAGCAGATCGTGGTATCGGCCGACAAGTCGCCGTCGGACCTTTCCGGCCTCGAGGACCGTGTCCGCACCCGGCTGGGCTGCGGCATGGTGGCGGATCTGCACGCGACCACGTTCGAGTTGCGCATCTCCATCCTGGAAGCCAAGGTCGCCCGCACCGGCGTGTCGATTTCCTCCAAGGTGATCGAATACCTGGCCCACAAGATCACCTCCAACGTGCGCGAACTCGAAGGATCGCTCAACCGATTGGTGGCCCACGCCAATCTGTTCGGCCGTGCGATCACCCTCGAGACCACGCAGGAGGTGCTGCACGACATTCTCAAGGCGCATGACCGCCGCGTGACGATCGAGGAAATCCAGCGCAAAGTCTGCGAGCACTGGAACATCCGCATGACCGACATGTCGTCGGAGCGCCGCGCCCGCAACGTCGCGCGGCCGCGTCAGGTGGCGATGTATCTCGCCAAACAGCTCACCAGCCGCTCGCTGCCGGAGATCGGCCGCAAATTCGGCAACCGCGACCACACCACCGTCATGCACGCCGTCCAGCGCATCGGCAGCCTGATGGCGAGCGATGTGGGCTTTGCCGAGGATGTGGAACTGCTGCGGCGGATGCTGGAGGGGTAGCCTTTCCGCCGCGTTCCCCGGCCTTGGCCGAACCAAACCTCGGCTGTCTATTTTGCCGCCGCCGCCCGCAACTGCGCGATCGTCGCCCGCGTGGTGATCTGCTCCGGGTCGACCCGTAACTCGATCACCGCCGGCTTGCCGCTCGCCGCCGCGCGACGGAACGCGGGCGCGAACGCGGCGGTGGCCGAAACCGTCTCGCCATGGCCGCCGAACGCCTCGATGAAGCGTGCGAAATCCGGATTGGTGAGCGAGGTGCCGGACACCCGGCCCGGATAGGCGCGCTCCTGGTACATGCGGATCGTCCCGTACATCGCGTTGTTGAACACCAGCACGATCGGCGCCACGCCATGGTGGAACGCGGTCGCGATCTCCTGGCCGGTCATCAGGAACCCGCCATCGCCGACGCAGGCCACCACCTGCCGGCCGCGATGCGAGATCGCCGCCCCGATCGCGGCCGGGACGGCATAGCCCATGGCGCCGTTGGTCGGGCCGATGAAGCGCTGGCCGTCGGTGAAGTTGATGAAGCGCGGCGGCCAGGTGGCGAAATTGCCCGCGTCGCAGGTGACGATGGCGTCCGGCGCCAGCAGCCCCGCCAGCTCGTGCATCACCCGGCCGAGATCGAGTGCGCCCGCCTGGCCGGGCGGCTCCATGCCGGCGAGGCGCAGGGCGCGAAGTGCCCTTGTCCACGCCGACCATGCGGGGGCCTGGGGCGCGGGCAGGGCGACCAGCGTTGCCGCCGCCACGTTCACATCGGCCACGATTCCGAGCGCCGGGCGGAACACCCGGCCGATCTCGGATGCCTCGGGATGGATGTGGATGATGGGCACGCCGCCGGTGGCGGGAAACAGAGTGTAGCCCTGCGTCACCGCCTCGCCCAGGCGCGTGCCGATCGCCAGGATCAGGTCGGCTTCCTTCGCGCGCGCGACCAGAGCGGGGTCGGAGCCCACGCCCAGATCGCCGACGAAATTGTCCAGCGTGCCGTCATAGATCGACTGGCGGCGGAAGCCGACGGCGGCGGGAATTCCGTGCGCCACCAGGAAATGGCGGATGTCGGCACGGCCCTGCTCGCTCCAGCACGACCCGCCAAGGATCGCGAGCGGGCGCTCGGCGCGTGCCAGCATTCCGGAAAGTGCCGCGATCGCGGCTGGATCGGGAAACGCCCGCGACACCGGCGCACGCCCGATATCGGGCACGTCCACCATCCGCTTCTGCATCTCCTCCGACAGCGCGATCACCACCGGCCCCGGCCGGCCGGTGGTCGCCACGTCCACCGCATGTGCCACCAGTTCGGGGATGCGCGCCGCGTCGTCGATCTGCGTCACCCATTTGGCCAGCGGCTGGAACATCCGCCGGTAATCGACTTCCTGGAAGCTTTCGCGGTCGGTTTCCTCGAACGGGATCTGCCCCACGAACAGCAACAGCGGGGTGCTGTCCTGCTGGGCGATATGCACGCCGATGGCGCCGTGGCAGGCGCCCGGCCCGCGCGTCACGAACGCCGCCGCCGGCCGCCCGGTCAGTTTGCCGCAGGCTTCCGCCATGTTCACGCACCCGGCTTCGAACCGGCACGTCACCAACTCGATACGGTCCTGGACGGCATACAGCCCGTCGAGCACGTCGAGGTAGCTCTCGCCCGGCACCGCAAACACATGCCCGATGCCCTGCGCCACCAGCGCGTCCGCCAGAACCCGTCCGCCGCTGCGTGATGTGCCGCTCATTGCCGTATTCCCTCGCATCCAGCCAAGAGAGTACAGTCGGTTCCGGCGACGGCGCCAGCCCGGTTGGCGCGCCGCCGGCAGAAGTGGCATCGTCGGCCGTGTTCAGGAGGCGCCCATGCGACCCATCTTTGTCATGATCAAGTGTGAGATGGGCCGCGCCTACGCGGTGGCCCGGCAGGCGGCCGACGAAATCGCCGAATTGTCCGAACTGCACTCCACGTCGGGGCAATACGATTTGCTCGGCAAGTTCTACCTGGAGGCGTCGCAGGACACCGGCCTATTCGTGACGGAGAAGATCCAGACGCTTCCGGGTGTAAAAGATACCTACACCTTGATTACGTTCAACGCCTTCACCGGATAATCCGTAGACGGGTCAGCGGCGGTTGGGCCCTCCCGTGGGTTCCCTACTCCCCCGCGATCCGCCCATCCACGACATCGACGATGCGGTCGCAGCGCCGGGCCAGATCGAGGTTGTGGGTCACCATCAGGAAGCTGGTGCCGCTGTCGCGGTTCACCTGGCGCATCAGCTCGAACACGCTGTTGGCCGATTTGGTGTCGAGGTTGCCGGTCGGCTCGTCGGCCAGCACGAGGTCGGGGTTCATGGCGAGCGCCCGCGCGATGGCCACCCGCTGCTGCTGCCCGCCGGACATGTTGGCGGCCAGGTTGCCCGCGACCCTCGCCAGGCCCACGCGCTCCATCAGGTCGCCTGCCCGGGCGGCGATGTCGGCGCCGGGGAAGCCCCGATCCACCAGCATCGGCATCATCACATTCTCCTGCGCGGTGAAGGCCGAGATCAGGTGGTGGTCCTGGAACACGAAGCCGATGGTATGCCCCCGCAGGCGGGTGATCGCAGCATCCCCCAGCATTCCGGTGTCCTGCCCCTTGATGAACAGACGCCCTGACGTGGGCCGGTCCAGCAGGCCGATGATGTTGAGCAGCGTGCTCTTGCCCGAGCCGGACGGCCCCGTCAGTGCCAGGAACTGCCCACGCTCCAGCCGCAGATCTATGCCGTGCAGCACCTCCGTCTCGGAGGGCTGGCCAATGTTGTAGGACTTCCTGACCCCTTCGAGCCGCAGCACTTCCTCACCCACGGATCGCCTCCACCGGGTCGAGTCTGGCGGCACGCAGGGCCGGGAACATCGCAGCCAGCAGGCCGGTGATTGTCGCAAGAACGGCGGTAATGACGAACAGGCTGCGCTCGAACACCAGCGGGAACATCTCCGACCCGTCGGCTTGCTTCACGGTGGAATGCCAGTACACCAACCCTCCCACCCCGACCGCCGAGCCGAGCAGCGCCCCGACGAAGCCCAGCAGCCCGCCCTGGATCAAAAAGATCCGCAGCACCTGCCCGCGCGACCCCCCCATGGCCCGCAGGATACCGATGTCCTTCGACCGCTGAATGACGGAAACGACCAACACGGCCGCGATCCCGAACGCGACGGACAGCGCCACGAAGACGCGGATCAGGTTGTTGGAGGTCTGCTGTGCGTTGATGGCAGTGAAAAACTGCGCGTTCGTCCGGATCCAGCTATCGGCCTGCACGGCGTTGGACGCCTGGATGCGCCTCGCGACGGTCTCGGCGGCGTAGATGTCGCGCACCGTAAGGTCGATCGTCGTGACGCCGCCGATGGTGCCGAGCAGCGACTGCGCCGTGCGCAGCGCCACGTAGCTGCTGCGCTCGTTGGCGGCCTTGTTGCCGAGGTCGATGACGCCGGTGATCTTCAACACGACCGCCGTGCCGGACGCCGCCTGGACGCGCAGCTTGTCGCCAAGGCTTGCGCCAAGATCCTTTGCAAGCTCGGTGCCGACGATGATGTCGTCGCTGGTCAGCCGCGCCTCTCCGGCGACGATGTAGTCGGGCACACGGACGATCCGGAAGTATGAGGCAGGCTCGATGCCGGAAATCGAGATCGCGCGGCTGGCGTCGCCGCGGACCGCCAGGGCCGAGCCGGACATGGTGGGCGAGACTGCCGTGATCTCGGGGATGGCCAGCATCCGGTCGCGTATCTTCGGCCACTGGTCGATCGAGATAGTACGCTGGCTGGGGCGCTGGATGGTCGCGCTCTCGAACTCGCCGGGGCCGTTGCGGAGGGGCCGGGCGACCTGGTCCGGCGGCAGCAACTGGATTTGGGCCTGCGATGTCAGCACGCGCTTCAGGAAATTCGCCTGCAAGCCGGTCAGCAATGCCGACATGAAGACGATGACGCCGACGCCGATGGCGATGCCGCTGATAATGAACAGTGTCTGCGCCCGGCCTTCCCGCAGGAACCGCACGGCAGCGATCCACTCGAACGGAAGCCAGCGGTTCATGGCGATATCGGCCTGATCCGCTGCCCGGTGAGCACGCCGGAGTTCGCGGGAACCGCGGCATCGCCTTCCGCAAGCCCCTCCAGGACCTCGACCAGGGCGCTGCCCTGCAGCCCCATTCGGACCGGCTGCTGATAGGCCCGTCCGCCGCGCACACCCATAACCCAGGGCTTTCCCGACAGGGCATCGTGCACCGACCGGCCCGGCAGCACGAGCGTGGAGTCACGCCTGGCAACCTCGATGTCGACGGATACGGTCATGTCCTGCCGCAGCGTGACCGGCGGGTCGGGGACGGTCAGCTTCACCTGTACCGAGGCCCGCGCGATGTCCACGCCTGGGTTGATGTAGGAGACGACGGCCGCCATGCGCTGGTCGGGATAGGCGTCGGCGGAGGCCACGGCTGGCTGGCCCAGCGCCAGCTTGCCCAGGTTGCGCTCGTCGATCTGCAGGACAAGCTGCGTCGCCCCGGCCGGCGCCAGCACCAACAGCGCCTTGCCAGGCTGCACGACGCTGCCTTGCTCGACGTTTCGGATGATCAGAATGCCGTCGCGGGGTGCCGGAATGGTCGCGTAGCCGAGGCGGGAGGTGGCCGTGTCCACGTTCGCGCGGGCCTGGTTCAGTTGCGTCTGCCCAGTCACGTAGTCGCTGCCGCCGGGGCTGGCCGTATAGATTTGCAGCTCCGCTGTCCGCACTTGGGTGCGCGCCACGTCGAGGTTCTTCTGCGCCTCATCGAGAGCGGCGCGGGTGGCATAGCCGTTCCGCGCCAGCTCCGACGCCCGGCCGAACGTCTGCTGCGTGTTGAGCAGCGTGGCCTGCGCCTCCCGGAGCGTGGCGCGCGCCATCGGCAGCGTCAGCTCCTCGATCTGGCGCATATGGGCCGCAGCCTGCGCCGCGGCGCCCTGGGCCTGGGCCACGGCTGCCTGCAACTCGCTGGACCGCAGCAACACGAGCGGTTGCCCTGCGGTCACACGCTGGCCTTCCTGGACGGGAACGTCCGTCACCGTGCCGGTGATCTGGCTGCCGATCTCGACCCGGAACGGGGTCTCCACGTGTCCGCTGGCGACCACGGTCTCAATCAGCGCGCCGCGCTTGACCTGGTCTATGACGATGGCCGTGCCGATCAGAACCCGCGCGCCTTGCCACCCGCCGACGCCGACCACAAACATCGCCGCCAAGACGATCCATCGGTGCGTCCACAGCGCCGCCCCGACGCGCGCCAGCCCGCCGCGGCGGACAGGTGGGACCGCAACAAGTGCTGGGGGTGTTCCGGCGTCCATGCGTGCAAGCGCCTTGGTTGGCGACGCCACGAGGTCGCTGGGTTTCTGGGATACTCGCATTGCCAAGGCAACATCGCCTGGCACGGGATACTTGTAGCACACTCGGAAAATACTCAGGACATCGCTTCCGTGAAGCCCGAACCTCCCATCTGGAGCTCAGGTCGTCATCGCCGCGTCAGGCCTATCCAAAATCTCCCGAACCTTCCTGCCGAGTCCAGCATAGGCGAACGGCTTGGCCAACAAGTCGGCGTCCTGATTACCCCTGGCTGGGTCGGGCACGACCGCGCGCGCCGAACTGGACGTGAACAGAACCTGGAGAGAGGGGTGTCGTCGTTTCGCCTCTCTGGCCAACTGCCATCCAGTCATTCCGCCCCGCAACTCGATGTCGGTGAACAGGAGGTCTATTGCCGGCTCCGCGTCCATCGCCAGCAATGCGGCGCGACCGTCAGACGCCTCAACGACGCGGTAGCCGAGTTCATGCAAGATGCCGACGCTGTGGGCCCGCACCTCCGCGTCGTATTCGACGACCATGATGGCCTCGCCCCGGGTGGCGAGGCCAACCAGCCCCACCGGGAGCGGGATGCCGTCTGGAACACGTTGTGCTGGTATCGTGGGGAAAAGAAGCCTGAAAACCGTCCCGCAACCCGGCGAGCTTTCGATCTCGACGAATCCTCCCGACTGCCGGACGAAGCCGTAAACCTGCGCTAGGCCGAGACCCGTTCCCTTGCCGACCTCCTTGGTTGTGAAGAACGGTTCGAAGACCCTGTCGCGAACCTCTTTCGCCATCCCGTGACCAGTGTCCCTGACAGCAATGAAGCTGTAGGAGCCGGGTTGGACACTCTCATTCTTTAGCATAGACGCGTCGAGGTGGATTTCTGCCGTCTCGATGGTCAGCGTTCCGCCGCCGGCCATTGCGTCGCGGGCATTCAAGGCAATGTTCAACAAGGCATCTTCAAGCTGACTCGCGTCGATCGATACGAGCCGCGACTCCTTTGCAAGCTCGAGCCGAACCGATATCGTTTCGCCCAACGAATTGGCCAGCATCCCGTGCATGCGTCCCACGAGCACGTTCAGGTCGACCGGCTTTGGATCGAGGATCTGCTGCCTTGCGAACGCCAGCAGGCGGCTGGTCAGCTTCACAGCCCGCGCTGAGCCGCGTGCCGCATAGTCCAGCGCGCGTTGCAGACGAGGAGAGACGACCTCGCCGCTTCGCTGTACCGTGTCGATGTTTCCGATGATAATCGTCAGCGCGTTGTTGAAGTCGTGCGCGATCCCGCCAGTGAGAAGACCCAACGATTCCATTTTCTGCGCCTGGTGCAAGGCATCCAGGGCCTGGCGAAGCTGCCCTTCGAGCCTCTTGCGTTCGGTGATGTCGACGATGATCGAGAGGGTCATCGTGCCTGCGTCGGTCTGGATCGGGCTCAGTCCGATTTCAACGGGAAACTCGCTCCCGTCGTTCCGAAGGGCGAAGAGCTCGCGTCCGTTGCCCATGGGCCTCGCCAACGGTGCGGTGAAGAACGAGCTACGAAGTCCCGCATGGTTTCCCCTGTAGCGGACGGGGATCAACATCTCCACGGGATGGTGGAGAAGTTCGGCCAGGCCGTAGCCGAACAGCCGCTGCGTCTCAATGTTGACCATCTCGATCTGCCCGAACTGGTCGACGATCACCATCGCGTTCGGCGCGCGTTCAACCACCTGTCGGAACAGCCCCTCGCCGGCTCGCAGAGATAGATGTCCGGTTTCTGGTCCGGCATTGAGAGCGAAGGTGTCGTTCTGCATGAGCTTGCTCCTGGCGTCAGCTCTGGCCTGCCCGGCAGCTCTGGCCTGCCCGGCATTTGCGCTGGCCGTTATCCGCTTCGTCAGCCGGGCGGGATGCTGTAGCCAAGGTCAATAGGCGCCGTTTCGAGATCAAAGGCCAGCAAGCATCGACGAGCCGCAAACGCCAGCAGACCGGCATGCCGGATTTAGTACCCCGCGCGCCGCGCCGTCGGATGCGGAATCGAACCTTTTCAGTAAGCAAGCCCTGGTCTCGGCCGCTGGGGAGAAGGGCTCGCCCCAGATTCCATCCACTGGCTTTGTCGCGCGATCGACATTCGCTTTTCATCCATTTTGGGGCCGCAGACTTAAAATATAGGCGACGATGTCGTCGATTTGTGGCTGCGTTAACGCGAAGTCGGGCATCGGTCCGTGCGACGTCTGGAGAAACGAGTGCAGCGACATGCTGGTCGTCGACGTCATCTTCGCAATAGCGGCAAACGCAGGCACCGAGTCGCGCGCCGAGTTTGCATCACGCCCGACCAAGTGACAGTTGCTGCACCAAGTCAGCGCGATCTGCTCTCCTGGCGCGGCGACGCCGGATTGGGCGAGCGCGTGCCCAAAGGGAAACAGCACCGTAGCACCCGCCACAAAAAAGCATCGCACAGCGAAAAATTTCATACGCCCGCTCCATTCTTTTTGCTTGAGGAATAGCGCGCGCCGTTTTCCTCTGGAATTTTTCAACCGCGCCTCGAGAAGACATCGTCGACTGCCCAGCGTCAAGCAATACCCCCGGATCAGCGCTGGTAAACGTTATCAGGCTTCGATCGCGATCACCCGAGCACCACCTGGACGGCATGGGTACCGCCATCAGCCACCATCGTTATTGCCTGGTTCAACGCAAGCTCCTTGCCGTCCAGCCTGATCGATACCACTCCCCGGCTGACACGGGCCGGGTTCTGCACGGTGATCACATACTTCGCCGATCGCCAAGCGATCGTTGCCTCGAAATGTGGCCAGGTCTTTGGGATGCAGGGGTCCACCAGCAGGTTCCCGCCGCATACGCGAACGCCCAGGATGCTCTCGATCCCGACCCGCTGCATCCAGCCCGCCGAGCCGGTGTACCAGGACCAGCCGCCGCGCCCGACATGGGGTGGTTTGGCGTAGACATCTGCCGCCACCGCATAGGGTTCCAACTTGTAACGGGCCACATCGGCGGGCGTCAGCGCGTGGTTTATCGGGTTGATCCGACCGAACAACCGGGCGGCCTGATCGCCGTCGCCCAGCATCGCCGTGGCCATCACCGCCCACAAGGCCGCATGGGTGTACTGACCGCCGTTCTCCCGGATACCCGGCGGATAACCCTTGATATAGCCGGGGTCGGACGGCGTCTTGTCGAACGGCGGCGCCAGGACCAGCACAAGGCCATCGGTGGCAGTCACGAGCTCGCGTTCCACCGACAGCATCGCCCGCGCCGCGCGCTGCGGCATGGCCGCGCCCGATATCACCGCCCAGGACTGCGCGATGGAATCGATCCGACATTCCTCGTCCGTGTGCGAGCCGAGCGGCGTGCCGTCATCGAAGTAGGCGCGCAGATACCAATCCCCATCCCAGGCGCGTTCCAGCGCTGGTGCCAACGCCGCTGCGTGCGCGCGCCAGGTTGCGGCGTGGGCGCCGTCCTGCCGCCCATCCGCCAGCGGAGCAAACGCCGACAGGGTTGCATGCAGGAACCACCCGAGCCAGACGCTCTCCCCCTTTCCAGCCTCGCCGACGCGGCTCATGCCGTCGTTCCAGTCGCCGGTCCCCATCAGCGGCAGGCCGTGACTGCCGAGCGCCAAGCTGTGATCGAGCGCGCGGGCACAGTGGTCGAACAGGGATGCGGTCCCATCCGCGCTGTCGTCGGAGCGCGGCAGGAAGAACCGGTCGTGTTCATCGGCGGCCAGAACGGGCGCTGCCAGATATCCCACCGGTTCGTCGAGCACCGCCGTGTCGCCGGTGGCCGCGACATACTGAGCAACCGTGTACGCGAGCCAGGCACAGTCGTCCGAGATATGGGTCCGCACGCCCGTGCCGGTTTGCGGCAGCCACCAATGCTGCACGTCACCCTCGGTGAATTGCCGGGATGCCGCCCGAAGAAGATGCTCCCGCACGATCGCCGGGCAGGACGCGGTCAGCGCCATGCCGTCCTGGAGCTGGTCACGAAAGCCGAACGCGCCGCTGGCCTGATAGAACCCGGCGCGGGCCCACACCCGGCAGGCGAGCGTTTGATACAACAGCCAGCCGTTCAGCATGATGTCCATGCTACGGTCAGGCGTTCTTACTTGCACCGCGCCAAGTATGCCGTCCCAGTGGCGATGGACGGTCGCCAGAACCACGTCCAGGTCCGCGCCGCGGTACTGCATGATCAGCCGGCGTGCGTCCTCGGCGGTCAGGGCCTCGCCCAGGAAGAACACGATCTCGGCGTGGCCGTCGGGTGGCAGCGCGATGGTGGTCCGCAGCGCACCGCAGGGGTCAAGGCCGGCGCCCACGGTACCAGACAGCCCGCTGCGGCCATTGAGCGCGACGGGGTGGGCCAGCGTGCCGTTGCGGCCGATGAACTGGCGTCGGTCGCCCGTCCACTCGGTCTGCCGCCCGCCGAGATCGGCAAACGCCACGCGCGATCCGAACGTTTGATTCCACGGGTTGCGCGCGAACATCGCGCCGGTCTCGGAATCCATCTCTGTCGTCACGAACGGTGCTGTGGCCGAGCGCGAAGAGCCGAGGATCCACTCCACATAGGCGGTGATCGAAATGGACCGCGCATGGCGCGATACGTTGTGCAGCTTCAGCCGCGATATCTTGACCGGATCGGCAAGCGGCACGTACTGCAGCAGGCTGCTGCGGATGCCACGGGCCACGCAGTCGTACTTGGTGTAACCCCTGCCATGGCAAGCCACGTAGGTCGCCGCCGGATCGCGCCGCAACGCGGCTGTTGGGCACCAAATATCGCGCGTCTCCTCGTCCCGCAGGAAGAAGGCTTCTCCTGGACGGTCGGTGACCGGGTCGTTCGACCATGGGGTCAGCTGGTTTTCGCGGCTGTTGCCCGTCCAGGTGTAGCCGCCCCCCTCGGCTCCCGCCTGGAACCCGAAATCGGGATTCGCGATGACGTTGATCCAGGGCGCCGGATTCGTCTGACCTGGGCCGAGAACGACCACGTATTCCCGTCCATCCTCTGCGAAACCGCCGTGGCCGTTGAAAAACTCAAGGGTTGTCATGGGTGGGACGCCGTACGCAGGTTCGACGGGCCGCAGCTTGCCGAGTGCCTGCTTGATGGCAGCCCGGTCGAAAAATGGGGCCGCCGGAATGCGGGCCCTGGCCATCTGGGCACGATCGAGCTGGTCCGCCAGACGCCCGCGATCGCCTCTCAGCACGACGCGGGCGACCGAGTTCAGCAGGGCAAGGATCGGTGCCGGCACCAAATCGGCTCGCAGCAGGAAGGCCGAACCCTGTCCGCCGCGTGTTCGCGATCCGGCGCGGATCAGCGTCTCAAGCGAGATTTGCAGGTCCTGCACGTAGGACGCGGCATGATCGTTCAGGATCACAAGGTCGACGGCGAGCTGTTTCAACCGGAAATACTCGTGAGCGAGGAGCACTTGCCGGGCGATGTCGAGATCGACCCCGTCGTTTATGCGAAGGAGCAGAATTGGCAGGTCGCCGGAGATGCCCTGCCCCCAAAGCCCAGCCTGCGTACCGCCACCCTGGCGGATGATGTCGGAGCCAGGGCGCAGAGCGTCGCCGGCGAACAGCAGGTGGCCAGCCAATTGTTGGAACAACTCGGCCTCCTCGGGGCTAATGCCGAGATGGCGCATCTGGACCTGCGCCAGCGTCCAGGCCAGCGTCGATGCCCGGTCGAATGCGGCGGGGTCCCGGTGCTTGTCGATGCAATCGATCAGCGCCGCGCGCGAGGGCGCAACCATGGTCCAGAACGCGACCCGCACCGCGGCACCGGGTGCGATGGCGACCCGGCACCGCACCGAAAAAACCGGGTCCAGCACTGTGCCGACAGTGCCAGAGAGTGCTGCGCCGCCGGTCATCGCCGCCGGATCGCGAACGCCATGGCCTCGGCCGAGGAAGCGGGCACGGTCGGTCTCCACGCCGATGGCGCCTTCGGCCACCACCAGATGGGCAGCCCATATCTCGGGCTCTGCCGGCGTGCGCTTCCGGCGCGTGGCCACAATGGCGCCGGCCTCGGCAAAATATTCGGTCTGCACGAACAGCTTGGCGAATGCCGGGTGTGCGATGTCGGTGGCCTGCGGCACCAAAGCAAGTTCGGCATAGGAGGTGAGCTCGATCTCGCGCGTCTCTGTGCCGGCATTGGATATCGAGACGCGGCGCACCTCCGCGTCCTCCTCCGCCGAAACAAGTATCTCGAGCGTGGTGGTCAGGGTGCCGTCCCGGCGGGCGAACTCGGCGCGGTCCTCGCTGAAGATGACTTCGTATTGATCCGGTTCGGCGCCGCTGGGCTGCAGTCCCGCGGACCAGACACCTCCGCCGCGCACATCCCGAAGGTAGATGTACGATCCCCAGTCATCGCGCGTCGGGTCCTCGCGCCAGCGCGTGACCGCAAAATCCTGCCAGCGGCTGTATCCGGATCCGGCGGTGGTGAGCATGACGCTGTAGCGGCCGTTGGAGAGCAGATGGGTGGCCGGCGCCTGCTGGTGGGCGGTTACAAACCGCCGTCCGGCCGGCTGCTCGAAGGCGCGGGTTTCGGTGGGACCCTTCTCGTCGGCCGGCAACGGCCGCGCGACCGCGCCCCTGCGCGACGCACGCTCCTGCAACAGTAGCTCGGTGGCCTCGATCATCGGCTCGGCGTGGAAGCGTGACCGCATGATCCCGTCCAGCACGGCATCGGCGACCGCCAGGATGGACATGCCCTGATGGTGCGCCATGAAGGCCCGCACCAAGGCGACCGACTGGCCGCTGGGTATGCGGTCCGGCGTATAGTCGAGCGCCTCGTAGAACCCGTAACGGCCGCACGCCCCCGTGGCAGCGAGCCGGGCAAGGTTGCGCACAGCCGAACGCGGATCGACCATGGCTGCCAGCATAGTGGCGTACGGTGCAACGACGATGTCCTGACCCAGGCCGCGCTTCAGTCCCAGGCCCGGCACGCCGAAATTGGAATACTGGTAGGTGTATTCGAGATCGCGCACGTTGTAGGCAGATTCCGAGAGACCCCATGGAATGCCGCGCCACGTCCCGAATTCGATCTGGCGCCGCACGATCATCCTGCTCGTCTCCTCCAGCAGGCTGCCGCCCGGCGCGCGCATCACCAGGGACGGCATCAGGTATTCGAACATCGACCCCGACCAGGACACCAGTGCCGCGGCATTGCCGACTGGCGTCACGGCGCGGCCGAGCCTGAACCATTCACGCGCCGGCACATCCCCTTTGGCGATCGCCACAAAGACAGCGAGGCGTGCCTCGGACGCGAGCAGATCGTAGCAATTCTCGTCGAGCCGGTCCTCGGCCACCAGGAATCCGATCGACAGCAGCTTGCGGGCATCGTTGCGCAGGAAGCCGAACTCCATCGCCATCGCCATTCGTCGCGCGGCGTCTTCAATGGCCGAGAGCCGGGCCTGCACGGCGTCCGGGGTTGTGTGGTCGAAATCCCGGCTGTGGCTCTCGAGGGTGCGCTGGGCGGCCTGAGTCCAGAACACCAGCTCCGCACCCCGGTCGCCGAGTGCCACCGTCCGGTCTCGGGCCAGATCCGCCGCTGCGCGCGCCTCTGCACATAGACCTGCCAGGACCGCGGCAAGGCCGGTTTCCGCGTCAGGGGCGGCCTGCACGCGGGCGGCCAGCGCATCGAGCGCGCCGGCCAGACCCGCAGCGTCAAGCGCCGCGACATCCGAAGCTGGCGCCTTGCCTGCGTCGGTGTGCCGGGCGAGCGCGTCGGCCGCGAGGTACAGCGCATCGCCCACGCCCTCGCGCCACGCGCCAGTCTCGGGACCGGCGGGGTCACGCCAGCCGCGGCACGCGCTGGCCAGCGCGATCAGATGGCCGGCCAGATTGCCGCTGTCCACCGTCGAAACATAGGCCGGCTCCAGCCGGCGCAGATCCGTCGTATCGTACCAGTTGTAGAAATGGCCACGGAAGCTTGTCATGCGCGCCATCGTGGCGAGCGTCGCCTCGAGCCGGTCGATCGTGTCGGCCAGCCCGACCCAGCCGAAATCGTGTGCGCTCACTACCGACAAAAGATAGAGGCCGAGATTGGTCGGTGACGTCCGATGGGCCAGCACGGGTACCGGGTCTTCCTGGAAATTGTCCGGCGGCAGCATGTTTTCCGCCGGGGTCACGAATGTTTCGAAGAAGCGCCAAGTGCGCCGCGCCGTGGTCCGCAGCACCGCGATGTCGGATTTCGACGCCCTCGAGTGGCGGGGACCGACCGACGACCGGCTTGCCCACCGGGCCACGGCCGGCGACGCCGTCCAGACGACCGCGAACGGCAATGCAAGCAGCCATACTCCGGGCGCCGACCATGCGGCCAGGCCCAGCGCGATAACCCCGATCGCAGGCCCGCCCGCCATCCAGCGGTAGCACTGGGCCATGTCCAAACGGGGGTTGTCAGCCTCCTGCGCCGCCGTCACCCATTGCAGCAGATGGCGGCGCGTCAGGAAAACCCGGATCAGGGTCCGCACGATCGCATCACCCATCATGTAGGCCTGGTGGGCCAGGAGGACGACGATCAGCCCTGTCAGAGCCGCTGCATGTTGCAGTCCGCGAAGGAGCACAGCCAGGTAGCTGCCCAGGGTGATCCATTGGCGGCGCGGCACGATGTCACCGAAGACAGGCAGCAGGGTGGGCAAGGCGATCGCCGAAAGTATGAAAACGGTCCAGCCGAGCGCCGCGTGGAACGGCAGTGTCCATCCGGCCATCAGTGCGAGCACCGCACCCGGTGCCGACAACGTGCGCCGCAGATTGTCCAGCATCTTCCACCGGCCGATCGACGGGATCGCGGCGCGCGGCCCCGCCGCCCCCGTGCGCCTCGCCGTCCACGGCATGATCCACGGCAGCAACTGCCAATCCCCACGCGCCCAGCGGTGCTGGCGCAGCGCCGAGACGGTGTAGTCGGCAGGGAACTCCTCCATCACCTCGACGTCCGAGGCCAGGCCGGCGCGGGCGAACAGACTTTCGAACAGATCGTGGCTCAGCAGCGTCGACTCCGGGACGCGGCCGGCAAGTGCCGCCTCGAACCCGTCCAGGTCGTAGATGCCCTTTCCGGCGTAGGAGCCCTCGCCGAACATGTCCTGATACACGTCGGAGACCGCGCCCGCGTAAGGGTCGATGCCGTCCATGCTGGAAAAGACCCGCTGGAAAAGCGAGCTGTTGTGCCCAATGGGCAGCGAGGGTGTAACCCGCGGCTGCAGAACCGAATAGCCTTCCAGAACGCGACCCGACACGGGATCGAAGCGCGGCGCGTTGAGCGGGTGCGCCATCTTGCCAACCAACCGGCGCACGGAGTCGTGCGGCAGCCGCGTATCGGAATCCAGGGTGATGACAAACCGGACATCCGCGGGCAGCGCGGCGAGGTCCGGCCGCTCAAGGAAGCTCGTGTCGGTGGCCCCGCGCAACAGCCGGTTCATCTCATGCAGCTTGCCACGCTTGCGTTCCCAGCCGATCCAGCTGCCCTCGCCTGAATTCCACATGCGGCGGCGATGCAGCAGGAGAAAGCGGTCCCCGCCTGTTGCCGGGCCATGCAGGCGGTTGAGCCGCGCGATACCATCCGAGGCGGCCGCCAGGAGCGCCTCGTCGCCGGCCGCGTGCTCCGTGGCGCTGTCGGTCCAATCGGAGAGCAAGGCGAAATGCAGCGCGCCGTCCTGGCTGGCCAGGAAGTGGAGCTCCAGTCGCGCAACCTGCTCGGCGATCGATTTCGGCGTCGTGAGCAGCGTGGGCACCGCGACGAGCGTGCGCAGGGCTGCAGGAATGCCGGCCCGCAATTCCAGGCCAGGAAGGTAGGTGGCGCCGAACACCCACATCGCCAGTCGATTGATGCAGGCGACTGCTGCATCGGAGGCCATTACGAAGCCCGGCACGCCCAGCAACACCAGCCACAAGGCGCCGATGCCCGCGTGCGCGCACAGCCAGATCGGCGGTGCCAGAAAGAGGCTGGCGAGTGCCACGATCGCGGTGCCGTAGCCGCCGATGCCGAGCATTCGGCATGCTCTTTTCAACCGGGCGCGCATCGATGGGCGGAAGCCTGTTGCCCTTTCCAACGCGGGCCGGCCACCGGCCAGCAGGTGGTAGCCAGGGTCGCTGCCGCGGTTCTCCGGCGCGGCGCCGGCAGCGTTTTTCTTGGCGGCGGCTATGGCCAACCGGGCAATGTCGAGTTCCGTGTGGGCAGAACCGCGGCCCAGTTCCTCGATGGCCGTGCGGTACAGGTTGCGGGTGGGGAAATCCATCTCCAGGAAGCAGCCTTGGCCCGCAAGCACGCCGTCGATGATGCACACACGCTCGAAGGCCTCGGTCCAATCGATACCGGCGATCAGCCGCAGGCTGTTGATGATGTTGCGGATAGTGGCGGTAAACGCACTCTGCTGGGCAAGCTCGTCGCGCACTACGATGTCGATCGTGGTGCCCCGCGCAGCGAGGCCCCGGTCCAGCCAGGCCAGCGCCGGATCCTCCTTCGGATCCTGGCCGCGCAACCTGTGCTCGAGCTGGACCGCGAACGCGTCGTTCAAGGGGACCGCGCCGATGGGCGCCAGCACTTCGGATGCTGGTTCATGCTCCTGTCCGCTGGCGCCGACCAGGCGATTCGCCAAGATGTCTGCCGCATGGCGTGCGGCACCATTCTCGGCGATGATCTCCGCCACTCGTCTCAGATTCTCGATCAGAACGATACGCAGCGTGATCGGCACCGCCCACACCTCGCCGATAGTCAGCGGCTGAACCTCTTGGTAGGCAAGCAGGTAGCGGCGAAGTGTCTCGGGTTCAAAATGGCTGTCGGTATGGGCCACAAGGGACCATGTCGCGCCGAATACGCGGGGAAGCCCGGCAAATGGCCCATCGGCAAGCTTGGGCAGTTGCGAATAATAGCCGGGCGGGAGATCCGTGCCGATCTCCCGTATTTGCATGTCTACGAGATGGTAGTTGTCGATGAGCCATTCCGCCGCCGGGGTGACCTGCCCGCGTATTTCAGCCAATGTCTCGATTGCCAAATTGGCTTTGAGGAGGAAAGCCGCATTGTCCGCCAGTCTCCTGGCCAACGCATGGCCCCTGATTTTACCCGCCAGAACGGGCTGTGCGGCTGCAAGGCTCTTGGCGTGCGCCTCAAGGCGCTCGATGCTGAACAGCTCTCCGCGAACGGGCGTTCGGTCATCCCAGCACGACGGCAGCGGTGAGGATGCGAACAGGCGGCCGATCATCATAACTCAACTGGACCAGACGTCAGCCAAGCAGGGTCAGCGGCGGAAAAGGCTTCTCCGAATTCCTGGTTCTGCTGGGTGAAGCCTGCATAGCAGTGACTGACCGCTCCGGGCCGCACCGTCGCTGAAGCTCGGCGTCTCGCGGTCAGCATTCCCGCTGTTGGCAGCACTGATGTCGTGTCGGCAATCAGCCCCGTTCGAGGGAGCGCATTCCTCAGAACTCAGATTGTAAGTTGTGTCGCTCACTGCGGTGCTCCCCGATTTAATCCGGGGACTCTACGTCTAACCTCGCGAGTGTATCAGATTCGGAAAATACCTAGCCGCGTGCCGGCCGATTCGAACCTCGGAGTTTGATCAATCGTGCATCGGGACGGCGTATCGCCGATGCAGATGCGTCTCATCGACCGCCCATCTGAGTAGTTTCCGAGGCTACCGGGGCGGCACAGCCAGCCCACGGAGCGACGTGTGCTTGCAGAGAGTTCAGCTACGGGCCGAGTGTCAACGCAGCAGATATTGGCGTGACAGCCAAAGACGGCGTCGTCACGCTGATTGGGGATGAAATCAAACGCGCGAATTCGTGATGAATGCTGTAGTGAACCCCCCGGTCTCTATTGCGTTCAGGCTACATTCCACAGGAGGATTTGGTCATGAGCTTCAGCACCAGCAATATTCAGCAGTTTGCAGTTGGCTCCAAGTCAGTCAGCGAAAAGACCCTTGTCATCCGCCTTGCGATCGTCGCCATTGCGATTGCCGCGTTGACCGTTGCGCTCATGGTCATCTGACAGGCGGCTGGGAGGTCCGTCGAGCATAGCGAGGTTATGTCCTGGAGTGAAGCGAAATGACTTGGATCGGCTCGCCTATAGTGTTGCTCATCGGGGCGCTTTTGGGGCTGGCAGTGCTTGCGGCCCTCGTCTTCTATTTGGCGACGTGGGCTCGTTCGCGCCGAGCCAAGGCGGCCCAATTTCCGCCAGCGGCGGCGCTCGCGCCCACAGGCATACACCTCCCGCCCCAGACAGCGGGCGAGACGCCGCTGGTCGTGCTCCCATGGAATTTGCCACGGCGATAAGCCCAGGCTTCCGCCATGCTGCCGGACGGGATCACCGAGCCTAAGAACACGAGCCCGTCAGAGACCGAACGGATAGGTTTCGTCCTCGCCGGATTGGATTTGCGTGGGGAGGGGCGTCACCGCGCGTGTCTCGTCGAACCAGACAAAACCGTCGTATTGCTCGGGCAGGCAGGCATGCGTGTAGTGACTCATTCGCTCGGTGTCCGGCCGATAGATCACGCCGATATAGCGTTCCAGCCGAGGCGAATGCAGGTCCGAGCGCACCGACTCATTGCGGCCAGGGCGCAAATCTACCAGGAAGCGGCTGATCCCGGTGTCATGGCAGAGGGCTTCATAGCTGTCGGAGCGTGATGGCCGTACCGTCTTCACCTCTGCCGGACTGTCCCAGTTCGAAGCCGCCATCACGGTGCCGGTATGGGTGCCGAAACCGATCATGGCGGCGCTGCGCTTAAAGCGTTCACGACAGAGTTGGCCGATGTTCAGTTCGCCTTGCTTGGCGCCCATGTCCGTATAGCGCGCGTCGCCGATGTGGGAGTTGTGCGCCCAGACCACTGCCTTCGACGTGGGGCCGCGCATGGCCAGAATCCGCTCGAGTGTTTCAAACATGTGTCGGTCGCGCAAATTCCAAGACTCGCGCGCGCCGTAGTACATGACCCGGTAGTAGCGTTCGGCATCGGCCACGAGGCGCGCGTTCTCCGTCGCGTCGAAGAAGGTTTCGCCGTCGTTTGCGGCATAGTCGATGGCATGGCGGGCCAGGCCACTCAGAATGCTCAGCACCGGCCTTTCGCAAATGGCGTAACCCTCGCTGAGTGCCGCCCGACCATAGGCTGCCGGCTCCGCGTTCCAGGGCGTCAAACAGGCATAGAGCTCGCGCGCCTCCGCTGCGGCGGTCGGATCAACCTTGTCGAGATACTCTAGAACGGCCGCCATCGAGGCGCGCATGTTGTAAAGGTCGAGACCGTAGAAGGCAGCGCGGTCCTGTGTTGGGCGGGCGGAGTTGTGTTCACGCAGCCAACGGACGAATGCCTCGACGTCGGTGTTCCGCCACATCCAGGTCGGGAACCGGCTGAACGGCGGAGGCGCCATCGCCGTGTGTGGCTTCAGCCTCACGTGCCGGTCGATGGCGGCCGCGTCGGGCCAGTCCGCCTCGACCGCCACGAAGTCAAATCCGTGCTGTTCGATGAGATGCCGCGTGATTGCGGCGCGCGCGCGATAGAACTCGCTGGTGCCGTGGCTGGCTTCGCCGAGCAGAACCACACGCGCGTCAGCATAGCGATCGAAGGCGGCGGCGAAGGCTGGGTCGTCGATGTCGGGCAGGGGCTCGGCGGCCGCGGCAAGGCGACCCGCGGCCGTCACCGCCAGCGCGCGCGAGCCGGACACATGCTCCCCGGATACATGCTCCCGGGACACATGTTCCGCAGGCTGGGAGCGAGCGGCGAGCTTGGTCTGGAACCACTCCGCAGCCAGCACCATGACGTGTTCCAGCGTTCCCGGCTCCTCGAAGGTGTGTCCCGCGCCGGGGACCAGCTTCAGGGCTTTTTCGCAGGACAGTTGCACCATGGCCTGTCGATTCAGCCCGATGACGCCATCGTCGTTGGCGCCGACGATGAGCAGGGTGGGTGCCGTCACCAGACGGAGCGCCGTGCCGGCCAGATCGGGCCGGCCACCGCGCGAAACCACCGCGCGGACCCGCGAGCCCAGTTTGGCCGCCGCCACCAGGGCAGCGGCGCCGCCGGTGCTGGCGCCAAACAGGCCAAGCGGCAGACCAGCGATCTTGGGCTGCCCCTCAATCCACGTCAGGGCCTGCAACAGCCGGTCCGCAAGCAGAGGAATGTCGAAGACCTTGCCGCGGTCCCTGGCCTCGTTCGCGTCGAGCAGATCGAAGAGCAGGGTGGCGAAGCCTCGGACATTCAGCTCGTCGGCGACGACAAGGTTGCGCGGACTGAGGCGACTGGAGCCGCTGCCGTGAGCGAAAACGATGATGCCCCGGGCGTTGGCCGGAACCCGCAGGTCACCTTGCAGGGCGAGCGGCGGCAGTCGGACCTCGCGCCGCTCAACGGCACGCGCTCCGTCGTCCCAGACCTGGCGCAGCAGACCCAGGGTTTCGTCGTCGGTGAGTTGATGAAAGTCGCCATAGAAAGCACCCACGCCATGGAACCTGCTCGGCGTATGGAGGCAGACGATTTCGTCGGCCTCGGCGCGCATCTCCTCAAGCGTGTCTGCCGGCGCGACAGCCACGGCGAGAACAAGCTTCGCCGCACCCTGACGCTTCAGCGCGCGCAACGCCGCCTTGGCGGTGGCTCCCGTCGCGAGCCCGTCGTCAACCACGATCGCGGTGCGGCCGGCCGGGCTGATGCGTGGTCGCCCGCCGAGATAGAGCGCGCGCCGGCGCTCGATTTCGGCGAGCTCCCGGATGCGGACCTTCTCCAGGTAGGCAGTGTCGCCGCCGGTCATCGCCCCGATCTCCTCGTTGACGACCGTCTGGGCGTTCTCGCCGTCCACCACGGCGGCCAAAGCGACCTCGGGATGACCCGGCGCGCCGATCTTTCGCACCAGAACAAGTTCGACTGGCGCTTTCAGCAACTTGGCAACCTCCACCGCCAATGGCACGCCGCCGCGCGGAAGAGCGTAAACAACAGGATTGGGCAGTTCGAGCGTCTGCAGACGTGACGCCAATTGTCGCCCTGCGTCGGCGCGATCGCTGAAGATGGGTTTGAATTCGGTCATGGGCGCCGAGATGGGGCGGTAACCGGCCGCAAACATCGATCTCGCGCAAGGTCTTTCGCCATCATGATTTCCTCGGGGCCATTCCTCTTGCCACAGCAGTCCTCTAGGTCAGATGACGACACGCCTTAGTCGTCGTCCAGACACGTTACCGAGACCGGCGAAAGGGGAATAGGCCGGCACATTCGCAGTCGAAATGCTCGTCTTGCCAGCGCATCGCGTGGGCTGAAAGCGCCGGCTCGCTGCCTCGCGACACGAATCTGTGAGCGCGCCAGAAAATGTGTGTTGGTGCCGGCTATTTGCACTAACGGTTTGAAGGCAATCAATCGCTTCAAGATTTCGCACAGTCGTATCATCCCGTCCTGGTCGGCGGAGGCCGACTATCCACGACTTTCCGAGACCCGTGCTGCAAGTCGTGGATGGTCCGCCTTCGCGGACCATGACGTGGAGGCGTTCGTAGGCGATTCCAACTGATTCAGTTATTTATCAACGGACACGAACGCCCCGCCGTCTTGGATCACTCCGCATGTGCCCGGCGATCCGATAATCGTTCGGCGTCGCCTGAGTGATTTCCGACCCTGTCGAATGCGTCGGTCAACGCGCATCCTCTGGGCATGACCAATGAGGCAGACGTCCGGGGCCCGACAGGTCTTTCCGTGGTCCATGAAGGACGGCAACCGCATTGGCAGCTGGATCACATCGACGGGGGCAGCAGGATTGTCCTTGGTGGCGACTGGCTGGCACAGGCGGGCACTATCGCCGAGTTTCCGCCTTCGGAGATCGGCGGCCTCACAACCGGCCAGCACCTGAGCTTCGACACGGCTGGCCTCGGCCGTTGGGACACCGGCTTGATCGCCTTTCTTTGGGACGCCAAGCGCGCCGCCGCGACGGCCGGGGCTGTCTTCGACGTGAGCGCGCTTCCGGTTGCGGCAAGCAAACTGCTGGGTCTTTTGCCGGACAGCTTGTCCAATCCTGCCGCCAGGGTCCGCCACGGTTTCCGACCTGTGAACTGGCCCGTGAACTGGATCGGCGGCCAAACGGCGGTGCTTCTGAACGAGTTGGGGGTGGTCACCGGATTGCTGATCACGACCCTGAGGGGGGGCGCCTTTGCCGCGCTTGGTCGCGCGCGCATGCGGAGGGTCGATCTGTACGCGAACATCCGCGACGCCGGGCCATCGGCGCTGATCATCGTCAGCGTGGTGAACTTCCTGATCGGCGCCATCCTCGCCTTCGTCGGCGCCGTGCAGCTGCGCAAATTTGCCGCGGACATGTATGTCGCGAACCTCGTCGGCCTCGCTTTGGTCCGCGAGATGGCGGCGGTCATGACGGCGATCGTCATGGCGGGGCGGACCGGGGGCGCCTATGCGGCACGGATCGCGACCATGAAGGGCAACGAGGAGATCGATGCGCTGACCGTCATCGGCGTCCCGGTGTCGGACTACATCGTGCTGCCGGCGGTGCTGGCGCTCGTCTTCACAATGCCGTTCCTCTACCTTTACGGATGCCTGGTCGGCATGCTCGGCGGTTTTGTGGTGTCCATTTCCATGCTGAACATTACCGGGTCCGGCTACCTGCACCAGACGCTCGACGCGGTGCCGTTTGGCCAGTTCGTCTTCGGCTTCGTCAAGAGCATCGCCTTTGCACTCATGATCGGGGTGACAAGCTGCCGCATCGGGCTGAAGGCGGGCCGCAGTGCGGCCGATGTGGGCGTGGCCGCCACGCGCGCGGTGGTCGTCGGCATCGTCGGCGTCATCGCGATGGACGCGATCTTCGCCGTCATCGCCGACGTGCTCGGAATTTAGTGCCATGAGCGACGCGCCCCACGCTGTGCCCGGTTCGACCGTGGCCGGTTCGGCCCCGCTGTTGTCCGTTCGTGGGGTGACGTTGGCCTTCGGGCCGAAAGTCATCCAGCGCGACCTGTCGTTCGACGTGCGGCGCGGCAGCATCTTCGCTTTGATGGGCGGCAGCGGCTGCGGCAAGAGCACGGTGCTCAAGTCCATGGTCGGTTTGCTGCGCCCCCGCGCTGGCAAGATCGTCGTCGAAGGCGACGATTACTGGTCCGGCAGCGAGACGCGTCGGGCCGAGACGGGGCGGCGCTTCGGGGTGCTGTTTCAGAGTGCGGCGCTATGGAGTGGGCTGACCGTCGGCCAGAACGTCGCGCTGCCAATGCAGATGTTCACCAAACTGGACGAGGCGACCATTCGTCGCCTCGTGAAGGTGAAACTCGGCTTGGTTGACCTGGCGGAGGCGATCGACATGGCGCCCTCGGCGTTGAGCGGCGGCATGCGCAAGCGGGCGGGGCTCGCGCGCGCCTTGTCACTCGACCCCGATATCCTGTTCTTCGACGAGCCCTCCGCCGGGCTCGACCCAATCACGTCACGCCGCCTGGATGATCTGATCCTCAATCTGCGCGATGGCCTGGGCGCGACGATCATCATCGTGAGCCATGAGCTGCCGAGCCTGTTCGCCATCGCCGATGACGGCGTGTTCCTGGATGGGCAGAGCAAGACGGCGATCGCCCATGGTGCGCCCACGGCGTTGCGCGAATCCTGCGCGCACCCCCATGTGCGGGCATTCATGCGGCGAGAGCGTCTCGACACCGAGGGCAAGGACCGGATGCAATGAGCGATGAAACCGCGATTGCGGGCAGGCACACGGCGATCGGCGCCTTCGTTCTGGGTGGTGCCGTGCTGGGGCTGGGTGCGATCGTCCTGTTCGGCAAGCTCCATGTCTTCAGCCCGACCCTTCTGGCCGCGATCGTGTTCCAGGATTCGATCAGCGGGCTGACCGTCGGCGCACCCGTCACCTTTCGGGGCGTCCGTGTCGGCGCGGTGGACAGCATCGCGGTCGAGTTCGATCCAAAGACCCAGACCGCGTACATCCCGGTCACGATTCAGCTCGAATCGAAGCGGGTCATCCTCACGAACGAGAACAAAGGTGACGCTGTCGATCTGTCGCAACTGATCGCGCAGGGTCTGAGGGCCGAACTCAACACGCAGAGCTTCGTTACGGGACAATCGGAGATCAACCTCGATTTCGATACCGCATCGGTTGCTGTGCTGCACGCGGACATCACGCCCTTGCCGGAAATCCCGACCCGGCAGTCCACGATACAGCGGGTGAAGGAGCAGCTCAGTCAGCTACCGCTCCGCGAGCTGGCCGACAACGCGAACGCGACGTTGCAGAGTCTTCGTGCCCTATCGGAGAAGCTCGACCGGAGCCTGCCGCCTCTCATCGATAGCCTGAAGGCGACCTCGGACCGATCTGCCGGGGTCGTGGGTATCGCGAGCCAGGCATTGTCGGAGCTGCAGGGGCGGCTGGGCGGCACGCTCGGCGACATCAGCCGGATGGCCAATGCCGGCAATCTTGTGTTGACCCAACGTGGCGCGGAGCTGCACACCGTTCTGGTCTCGTCCAATCAGACGGTGGTACAGGCCCGCGATCTGCTGGCCGACCTGAAAAGCCTGACATCCGAACGCGGCGCCGATCGGGCCAACATCGACTCTGCCCTGCGCGACCTTGCAACGGCCGCGGCCGCCCTGCGTGGTTTGGCCCGAGACGTGGAGCATAATCCGCAACTCCTGCTGACGGGGCGTCGCCCATGACCGGCCTGGCGAGCGGGTCACGGCGGAGACTCTGGCAGGCCCTCGCCGCGGTTCTGGCCGGTCTGGCGCCCGCCTCCTGTGCGGCACCATCGCTCACGCTCTACACGCTGGGCGCACCGGAGCTGACTGGGGCGGCGGCCCCGCTGGGGCAGAAAGCGACCGTGATCGCGGTCGCCCGCGTCACGCTGCCGGACTACCTCGACACGCAGGACATCCTGGTCCGCCGTGGCAACGCGCTGGAGAGTAGCCACCGGGGCCGCTGGGCAAGCCGCCTTTCCCTCGGCGCCACCGAATTGCTGACCGGACGCCTGGCCCAGAGCCGCCCCGACGCGCTCGTGACGGACCAGCCGCAAACCACCGCCCCATCTTACCGGCTCCTGATCAATATCAGCCGGCTCGATGTGGCGATCGAAGGCGGGGCGACAAACGGGCGGGCGACGCTGGAGGCAGACTGGCTGATCGTTCCGCGAGACCCCGCCGTCGCCACGCTGCGCGACCGCACCCGTGTGAGCGTCACGGGCCCGATCGGAACCGACCAGGGCGTCGTGGCCATGGAGACGGACGTGTTGAACCGGCTTGCCGGCATCATCGACGTCAAGGGCTTGCGTTGAACAACGTCTCGGCGTGCCGGCGCGTCCGCTGTCCGGGCTGGATGATCTCACGCCATCCGTTGCATCCGCGCCATCGGCCACGGATAGCGGTCGCATCATTTCGCGAAGTCGTGCAAGGCGCGGAACGCCTTCAGCAACACGCGCGGGTCGAACTTGCCCTTGTAGACGCTGGGCGGCTTCAGCTGCAGGTCGAGCAGGCCATACACCGCGAGCTGCGCCGTACGGATCGAGTATTCGACGGTGAACACCACATCGTCCGGCACTTCGCAGAACTGGCCCATGAAGGCCAGGTTGTGCGTTCCGTCGGGCAGCACAGCCGGCCGGTCACCCTTCGCGCGCGGAAGGAACTGGCTCGTGATGAACGGCATCATGCAGGGAATGCAGGTGCAAGTTTCGAGGATCGTGGCCGCTTCGGCCTCAATGCGCAGATGGCCCAGCACCTCCGTCATGATCTCGCGGCCCGAGCATTCAGCCATTGGTTTCCTGACGAAGTCCCCCGGCCGGTCGACGGCCAGGCCGTAGCCCCAAAGCACGTCGACGCTCTCCGGCTGGCCGATGAAATGCGGCTGGTGCGGGATGACGATGGACGCGAGCCAGGCGGAGTCCGGGAAGGTGATCAGGCCGCCCTCGCCGGGTACGTTGCCGGTCAGGTTACGGACGAGGCGTAGGAAAGTGGGCTGATGCAGGGTCGTGGTGAACGACACCCACCTGGATTTATCGGCATGGTCGGCGAAGACCGCGGGGCGGCCGAACTCCGGGCGGCCCGATGCGATCGTCTCCCATAGCGTCCAGGCGCCGCCCTCCTGCTTCGTGCCCGGCACCGGCGCCTTCTCCATGGTGCCGAGGCTCGAGGCTTCGGTCATCGAACCAAGCGTGACCAGCACGTAGTCCCGGGGGCTGACGGCGATCTCGCCCGCGATGCCGGCCCGGAGCACCGCGATGCGCTCCACGCATTTCTTCCCATCGTGGGCCTTGAAGCCAAGATCGGTCACGCGTGTATTCAGCTCGAAGCGGACGCCACGCTCATCCAGCCACTTGCGCAGCGGACGCACCAGGGAATCGTATTGGTTGTAGGCGGTCCGCATAATGCCGCGCAGGCGGTCGAATCCGTCGACCATGTGGACGAACCGCGCCAAATAGCGCTTGAACTCGACCGCGCTGTGCCATGGCTGGAACGCGAAGGTCGTGCACCACATGAACCAGAAGTCGGTATGGAAAAAGGCGCCGTCGAACTGTTCGGCGATGTCGGTGCGTCCGAGCAGGGCCTCGGGTTCGACCACCAGCCGCTCGATGGTCAAAATGTGCTTCTCGCTCAGTCCGAACCTGGGCGCCGTCTGCCGTTGGCCATCGCGGAACAGGCGCGACTTGGACGACGTCTTCATGGTCTCGTTCCAGCGAAGGGTTTCCTGCGTGACCGTCTGGCTCTCGTCGACGGTGGGGATCGAGCCGAACAGCCCGAAGGTGCAGAGATACTTGCTTTCCAGCATCCGGCCGCCCCGCAGCACGTAGCCCTGTTCCGGCGAGCCGGCACCGTCCAGGCTGCCGCCGATCTTGCCGGATTCCTCCAGGATCGTGATGTTCTGCCCGAAGACGTCGCCGTCGCGGATCATGAAGGCCGCCGCCGCCAGGGAGGCGATGCCACCTCCGACCAGATACACCTGGGGGGCGGGATCACGCGTGTGTGCCGATATGGCCGGGGATGACGCCGGGGTGCGGGCTGCTGTGGCCATGATGTAATTTTCCTGTATCGCCGAAGGCCGGGGTATCGCCGAAGGCCGGGGTATCGCCAAAGGCCGGGGTATCGCCGAAGGCCGGGCCGAACGGATGCTCTTCGGTTCGGCGCCGGGCGAGGGGGACGTTATTGACGACCGCCTGCGCGGCGGAAGGGTCGGAAACTACTCAGCGGCCCGGGGAGTTTCGCGACCCTCGGCAGCTGTTCCGGTGTTCGTGATCCCGTCGCCGTGCACGACAACGGCCGCCAGCGCCAATCGGGCCAAGGCCGGGAGCGACTTCGTGCCCGTGATCCTCATGATCGAGGCCCGATGGTTCTCCACGGTGCGCTGGCTGATGCCGAGGTCGGCTGCGATGTTCTTGCTCGGATGGCCCGCGAGGACGAGGTCCATGATCTGGTGCTGCCGCGGCGTGAGGCTGGCGATGTGCTCAGCGGCGCTCACCTGCCACGCCATCAGCTTGGACGAGTCCCGCGATCCTTCCAGCGCACGGTCGATGCTGGCGAGGAGGCCGGCTGCGCCGATTGGCTTCTCGATGAAGTCCGCGGCACCCGCCTTCATCGCCTGGACGGCCATCGGGACGTCGCTGCTGCCGGTGATCATGATGGCGGGCAACGCGTCGCCGTCGGCGCGCAGCCGTTGCAGCAGTTCCAGACCGCCCATCCCGGGAAGATAGGCGTCGATCAGAAGACACCCATCGGACCCGGGTTCATAGGCCGCCAGGAATGCCTCGCCGGTCGCGAAGCTCCGGACGGTTCGCCCGCAATCCTCGAGCAGCATGCGGATGGTTTCGCGGATGTTGGGGTCGTCGTCCACGATGAAGATGACGTGGGCGTCAGTCGGCGTGAAGGTGCCTCGGGCGGGGCCAGGCGGGCGTGTGGGACGCGCCTCGTTCGTTGGCCACAACGGCGCAATGAGTTCCTGGGTCGCCTGCGCCAACTCCGCAGGCTCGCGCGCCGGTGGGTCATCCGCCACGACAAGAACGGTTCCTGCGAGACGAGCCGATTTGATCGGTCCGTCGTGGACTGTGTGGCCGCGGATGGACGGTCCCCGCTGCCGGGGCGCGGCCATCGGGTCACCGAAAGGAACCGGCACCTCGGCGCTGAAATCGACCGTCTCGGCACGCACGGCGCCAGCCTCGATCTGGTTGTTGTCGAGCAGCGTGCTCAGCATGGCGGACATCGCGCTGACGATATCGTCGAGCCGGTCGACAAGCTTTGCCGAGACGGTGCCCTCGACCCGCCTCGCGAGCAGCCCTTGCAGCAGCGCCAACGTCTGCAGGGGCTGACGAAGATCGTGGCTGGCTGCGGCCAGGAAGCGCGACTTGGCGGCGTTGGCCAGTTCGGCGGTTCGCCTGGCGGCCTCCAGCGCCTCCCGCAGGTGGCTGTTCAGCGCCGTCAGCGCCTCGTTCGCCGACAACGCTGTCTCGTTGATCGCCTTCTGTTCGTCGCCCAAGAATTCCAGGCGGCAAACGGCGCCTTGCAGCTCTGCCCGTGTGGTCCTCAACTCGCGTTCGAGTTCGGTCACGCGGGGGGCATCGGCCGGAGACGCCGCCTGCCGCGCCTCTGGCTCCGGTTGGTCGACGAAGTGAATGAGCAGCAGTTCCTCGTCGTCGTTGAGGACGGGACGCACTTCGATGTTGAACGCGAGTTTTCGGCCCTCGTGGATCGTGCGGCCCCCGCTGACGATCACGGGCGCATTGTCGCGTATCGCCCGCAGGATCGCCGAGCGCAGCGGCGTTCGGAGATTCCCGCCGACCATCGCCAGCACGTCCAGCGTCGCGTGCCCGGGGGCAACCCGCAGGTAGCGTTCCGTCGGACCCAGGGAAAAGAGATACTCGTGCTTCAGGGTCGTCAGGACGGTGGCCGGGGCATGGGTCGCAAGCGTATGTCGCTGGCAAAGGTCGGCGAGCGCGGCCTGGCGTGACGGAGGGGCGGTTCGGGCCACGCTCGCCGCCACCCGCGGCGGATCACCATGCGCCGGATCGCCCACGGGCCCCGCCCGCGGCCCCTGTCTCGGCCGGACTGGCTTGGCCAGGTGCTTGCGACCGTCTGGCATGACCAAATCCCTGGACAGTTGGAAGCCCATGCTGCCTCGTCGTCAGGTCTAACACATATCCGTGCGTCAAGGGTGAGAGCGACGGCACCGCACTCAGCTCTTGAAATTTGAGCTGAAACGGCCCGAGCATTGTGCGAAATTTTCGGGGAAGGGCTCCGGTACTTACCATTCTCGCCGTAATATACCCGTCATGCGCGCGGGCCGCGCGAAGTAGGTGGCGCTGTCGCCACCACGACCATTGCCGGGCGCAGCAGGCGCCCGTTGAGCGTCCAGGCCGGCGTCCAGGCCTGCAGCACGGTGCCGGGTGGATGGTCCGCCGAAACATGCTGATCCATCGCCTGATGAAGGTCAGGGTCGAAGGTCGACCCCACCGGGTCGTGCCGCATGATGCCGTTTCGCTCCAACAAGTCGACGAAGCTGCGCTCGATGCTGCTGAATCCGCCGCGCAGTCGGGTGACGATCTCCGGCTCCCGCTCGGATCGGGGAGGCAGGCTGGCCACCCCGCGCTGAAGGTTTTCGGCCGCCTCCGCGACATCGGCCGCGAATTTCTGGACCGCGAACCGCCGGGTCTCGTCGATGTCGCGTCGGGCTCGTGCGCGCACATTGGCGACTTCCGCCTCCGAGCGCATCCAGCGGTCGCGCATTTGGCTGAGTTCCAACTCCAGGTCGGCGCAACGCGCATCGTTTGACGGCACGACCGGCAGCTGCGCTGCGGGAATGCTCGCCTCCGGCGTCGCCTTGCCAGGGCGGTCGCTGGAGGGGGCGGCTTTGATTTCGATGTTCATGGCGCGGTCCGGTCGCCTTTGCGGGTTCGAGAAGGTGGTTCGGCTCGGGCGTCGGGATGGCAACGAACCCGATGCCTGGCGGAGACGAACCCGCCGGGAGCAGGTTTGGAAACTATCCTGAGCCTGATTTCGCGAGATCCCGCGCCAATGCCTGACGGATTTCGTCCGGCACCGTCCGTTCGATCGCCGTTCCAAGTTCCCGCATGCGGCGGCGCAGGTCGTACAATTGGTCGAGCAACATGAGCACGACAGGCAGAGCGTCCTCGTCGATCTGCAACTCGTCCCGCAATTCCTGGATCAGCCGGATGCGCGCCACGTCGACCTCGACAAAGACGTAGGCATTGCCGTCATGGCCCGGCCGCACCCAGTCATTGCCGATCCATCGTTCGAGGTCGGGAAGTCGCAGGCCCGGAATCTCCGCGGTCAGAAGCTCGATGCCGATCATGCGCCCGCCTCGATCACGTCCGTCTCCATCGCTTGCCGCGGGTCGGCCGGATGCTCCGGCTTCCAATGCCGCAGGAACTCCATCAGCCCCGGGTCCGGCTTTCCAAGCGTCACGCGCAGGGTGGCATAAAGGTCGCCTGGGGCCTTTCCGCCGTGCGCTGGCACGCCGCGTCCCCGCAGCCGCAACTCCGTGCCGCTGTCGGAACCCGCCGGGATGCGCATGCGCACCGGACCGCCTGGCGTTGGCACCTCGACCAATCCACCCAGTGCTGCTTCCGGCAGGGAGACCGGCAAGACGAGCCGGATGTCGGAGCCGTCGCGCTGGTAGAACCGATGGGCCGTGACGTGAATCTCGATCAGGGCGTCCCCGTGGCTGCCGCCCTGGGCGCCCCCGCCGCCTTGGCCGCGCAAGCGCAAGATGTGTCCTTCCGACGTGCCTACCGGAATTTTCACGTCGAGCGTGCGGCCGTCGGGCAGCGTGAGGCGCCGGGTCGCGCCGTTCACCGCATCGAGGAAATCGGCGACGAGCGTGTAATGCTGGTCGGCGCCGCGCTGTGGGCCAGACGGGCGGCGGTCTCCGCGGAACATCGTGCCGAAGATGTCGCCGAACTCGTCTGCGCTCCACCCCTCCGCCTGCGGGGCAGCGCGGCCATACCGACGACCGGGTTCGCCTGCGGCATAGTCTCTGTAGGGAGGCGGCCGGGCCCGCTCCTGACCTTCGGCGTCGATCTCGCCGTTGTCGAAACGGGTGCGTTTCTCGGGGTCCGACAGCAGTTGGTTGGCGGCGGCGATCACCTTGAAGCGGCTCTCGGCCTCGGCGTTGCCCGGATTCAGATCGGGATGGTGACGTTTCGCCAACTTGCGATAGGCGCGGCTGATGGCGGCCGGAGTGGCGTCTCGGGCCACGCCGAGCGTCGTATACGGATCGGCGGTGTCTGCCTGGGCGATGGGATGAAACTCCGATGTCCAAAAAGCACGAGCAGCCTTGGAATGCGAGGCGACCTCAGAGGCCTTTTTCCCACGTTGCGGGCGATGCGGCGCCTGCCGCCATCATGCCCATGACGGCGGGCACGGCGAGCCCCGCATCCGGCGGTTCATGCGCCCGCCGCGAAGAGGTTCGCCGCTGGCGGGGTCGTCGCGGCACCATGCACGTCCAGTCGCGTATGGCCTGCGCCGCTCAGGATGGCCTTGGCGTGAACCACCTCCTCTGACGGGCCATGCGCCATGACAAGAAAGTTGTCCGCGGCGATGGCCGTCTCATACTCGATCACGCTGTCCCTGGGCACGCCGATGCTGGAGAGCGCCGCACCGAGTGCGCCCAGGCCACCCACGACGATGGCGCCTTCAAGTGCGGAGATCAGGGCTGCCGTGAGGAAGCCGAGCACGATCACCGGCCCGACCAGCGGCGTCGTCAGAAACACGCCGCCGAAGAACAAGCCCCAAAGCCCACCCCAGAAGGCACCACGGGTGCCCCAGAACCTGATCCGGTCGCCGGTATTGTAGAAGCCGACCACCTGCTCCTCGGTGTGGTAGCCCTTGCCGACGATGCTGAGACTCTTCATCGCAAGACCGCCGGCAGTGAGCTTCTTAACCGCGGCTTCCGCGGCGGCGTGATCCGCGACCACGGCGACCACCGTGTCATGTTTGATCATCGTTCTACCTTCCATATCCGGGGGAGCGGCTCGGTGGCCGAAGTATCGTTTGCACGGTATGGTGCGGCGATCCCGCGTGGGGAGCCTCGGAAACTACTCAGCCCGGCCCAATGACGGGACCAGCACGGCGGCGCCCGCGAACCGGCCGGCACGGAGGTCGGCAAGGGCCTCGTTCGCCTGAAGGAGCCCATAGCGGGTGATCCTGGTGACGATGCCGATCGCGGGCGCGAGGCGCAGGAAGTCGATCCCGTCCTGCCGAGTGAGGTTTGCAACCGAGAGAAGTTCCCGTTCCTCCCAGAGAAGTCGGTATGCAAAACTCGGTATGTCGCTCATGTGGTGTGGCCAAGCCAGGGAACGCCGACGCGTTCACCCAACCGCAACCCCCCGGCCTGCGAACCATCGACGCCGGGTCCGATCCTGTCGATCCGCCCAACGATCTCGTGCCCGGGTATGATCGGCAGTTTCGGGCCAGGCAAGTCACCGTCCACGACATGCAGATCGGTGCGGCAGACACCGCAGGCGCCGACCTTAACCCTGATCTCGCCCGGCCCAGGCAGCCGGTCTTGGAGTTCGGTGGGTTCCAGCGCCGTCCGCAGGGATTTCAGCACCATCGCCAGCATGGGGGAAATCGGGTCAGTGCGAGAGGAGCGCGGACCGGGCAGCATGGCGCAGCATGTTACGGGTGACGCCCCCAAGCGCCCATTCCCGGAGCCGACTATGTCCGTACGCGCCCGCGACGACGATATCCGCGCTCCGCTCTTCTGCCATGTCGGCCAACCCCGTTGCGTCGTCGCCAGTAGCCAGGCTTGCGTGCGTGTCCGCTGCGATGCCATGTCGTCCGAGCCAGCCGGCAACATCTTCGAGGTGCGATCGGGCCGCGCTCAGATCGTCTTCGGGCGCGATCGCGACGACACTGACGTGACTGGCCCTTTTCAGCAGCGGGAGAGCGTCCGCTACGGCACGGCGCGCCTCGCGCGTGTCCTTCCAGCCGACGACCACCCGCTCCATCCGGAGCGGCGCCGGTGCGGGCGCCACGAGGAGTACCGGCCGCCCGACCTGCATGACGAGATCGCCGGTGCGGATTTGCCGCGCTGCGTTGAACGACCCCTCGGGCGTGGCATTAGTTAAGACGAGGTCGGCCCGGCGCGCCTCGTTTGCAAGATGATCGGCAAGCGGCGTGATCAGAACCGCCGAGCGCCAGTCCAGAACCCGCGATTCCTTTCCAAACGCGTCTCGGAACTCCGCCTCGGCCTCCGCGATTTCCTTCGCGATCTCCTGGCTGTCCTGTTCGAGGATATCGCCGTAGGCGTAGCCATCCCCGTACACGAGCTGGAGCGGAGTGCAGGCGGTGCTCCCGATCACCCTGGCCTGGAACCGCTCAGCCACGACGCTTGCCGCTTGCAGCAGGTGCGCGTTCGAACGGCCCGCTTCCAGGTTCACGAGTATCGTCGTGTAGGTCATGTTTGGTTCTCCTCGGGCGGGTGATCCTGGCCGGCCTCAACAGGCGGCCAGGAGGCCAGTGCATTCCATCAGCCAGCAGCACAATCGTTCCATGTTGCCAAACTGGACGATACAAGGCGCGGGTCCGCGGACGCAGCATCGGAAAATACTCAGCGGATTTGTGCCGGAATACCCGACCTGCACCCGATGTGACGATGTAGCCGGCGCCCGCGCCACCGCGAATGATGTCGGCGCTGCCGAGCGGGCGTTGTCACCCATGAGGCCGGGCCGTCCTTGCGGGTCGATTTCCGGTCTCGGGCTGGTCGACCGGGTCGCCCGCGAGGCCCATGACGCTCGGGGAATGAGCGTCAGGTTTGGACCATGAGTCAGGCCGGCTTCAGGCCCCACGGGTATGGCGCGCTGCCCTCGCGCATGCCGGTGAGGTTGCCGCGGTACATCGTGCGCACGAAGGCCTGGCCGAGCGGGATGGAGCCGACCCCCTCCAACGCCGCCTTGTTGATCGCCCTGGCCAGCCGCACGCGCCCGGCCTCGTCGGGCGCGGTGAGCCAGTTGGCGACCATTTCCTCGACCTGCGGGCTTTCCCACCAGCCGAACCAACCGTCCTTGCCCAAGCCGCGCACGGTGCTGGATGTGGCCGGTGTGGCCCAGGCGGTGCCGGAGCCCCAGGTATGGAAAATGCTCCAGCCGCCCTTGTCCACCGGCTCGCGCGAGGTGCGGCGCTGGATCACGGTTCCCCAGTCGCTCTCCATCAGATCCACGTTCATGCCGGCCCGCTTCAAAGCGTCGAACGTGACCTGCCCGAGCGGGCCGATGGTCGGGAAATCGGTGGGATTGAGGATGACCACGCGCTCGCCCTTATAGCCGGCCGCCTTCAACGCCGCCTTGACCCGGTCCGGGTCGTGCGGCCCCTTGAGCAACGCGGCGCCATCCTCGGATTCGTACGGCGTGCCGCACGGAAACAGGCTGTAGCAGGTGCGCCAGACGCTCTTGTCCTCGCTGCCATAGACGGCGCCCATGTAGTCTTCCTGCTCGACCGCCATCATCACCGCGCGGCGGATGGCCTCGTTGTCGAACGGCGCCTGCAGGTTGTTAAGCCGCATCACCGCGCAGTTGCCCGCCGGGTTCTGGATCATCATCTTGATGTTGGCATCGCGCTTCAGCATCGGGACCAGGTCCGAGGTGGGATTCTCCCACCAATCCACCTCCCCGTTGCGCAACGCCGCCGCCGCGGTGGCGGCATCGGGGATGATGTTCCACTCGACGCGGTCGTAATACGCGACCTTGGCCCCGGTCGCCCAATCCGGCGCTTCCGGGCGCGGCACGTAGTCGGTGTTCTTGGCGTAGGCCACCCGGCTGCCGGGGTTGAACTCGCCCGGCAGGAAGCGGTACGGCCCCGAGCCGATCACTTCGGTGATAGCGGTGGTCGGCGAAATGCGGGCCAGGCGTTCGGGCATGATGAACGGCACCCGGGAATCGGGCTTGGCCAGCACGTCCAGCAGCAGCGGGAACGGCTTGGACAGACGGATCTCCATCGTGCGGTCATCCACCGCGACCCAGCGGTCGACCACGCGGCCGAGCAGCTTGCCGAACTCGTCCGCCGCGCAGAACCGTTGCAGGCTGGCGATGCAATCCACCGACCGCACCGGCGTGCCGTCGTGGAATTTCAGTCCGTCGCGCAGCTTGATGCGCCACACCAGCCCGTCGGCCGAGGTTTCGTGCCCCTCCGCCATCTGCGGCTTCGGCACCATCTTGCCGGTAACGGCATACAGAGTGTCGTAAACGTAATAGCCGTGGTTCGCGGTGACCGTCGCGGTGGTCCAGATCGGGTCCAGCGAAACCAGGTTGGATTGCGGGATGAACCGCAGCGTGGTGGCGCGCGATGGCTGCGCGATGGATGGTGCCGCGAGGAGGGAGGCGGCGGCGGTTCCGAGCAATGTGCGGCGGCGCATCTGCTTCTCCCTTGTTTTGCGGGACGCTACGTGGTTTCCGCAGCGCCGCGCAACACGTCAGAAGATCAGCACGGGCGAGGTATCCGCATCGAGCGGCCAGATCGGCCGCTGAACCCGGGTGTAGGGGATGCGGCTGTAGTCGCGCGGCAACGGGCCGTCGCTGTCGACGTACAGGACCTTTTCCGCGATCGGGCCGAACGCCGCGTGGAAATGGTTGGTCGATTTCACCACCAGAATTTTGCGCTGGGTCGGCTCCACGCCGACGTTGCGGAACAGCTCCAGGCCGAGCGCCTGGGTGCGGTTGGCGATCAGCACCACGTCGATCCCGCCCACCCGCACGCAGGCGCAATCGCCGAGCTTGACCTGAGTCGGCCCGAAACTCTGCTGGCAATCGCGCGCCAGCCCCATCACCGTCACCTCGGCGTCGACCGGCTGGGCCGAGGCCGGGCCGATCTTGCCACCGAACCGCAACGGGAACACCGCGCCCAGGCCCGCGTCGAAACACAGCCTGACGGCGACCGGGTCCCAGATCGGCCCCAATGCCGCGTTTTCCACGCCGCGCGCGATCATGTGGCGCAGCACCGTCGTGTTGTCGCTTGGCGCGCCGCCGCCGGCGTTGTCCGCCGGATCAGCGATCACCACCGGAGCGCCATTCACCTGCAGCGCGGTGGCGATGGCGGCCTCCACGCTGAGATATTCCGGCGCGGTCCGGCCGCGCATGGCCACGAATTCGAGCCCGATCTCGGTCGCCAGCCGGTCCGCCAGCGGCTTGTCGCCATCCGTCACCACCAGCACCCGCCCGCCCATTTCCGGCACGTCGGCGTACGGGAAGCAATGCCCGATGGACACCGAGAGCACGCCGCCATGGCCCTCCATGGCGGAAACGCGGTCGACGAATGCGCGCATCAGGGGCAACGTGGTGGGGTAGGAGCCCACCTGCCTCGCGTCGAAAAGCGCCATTTTCGGTCGGATTTCGCCTTTTATGGTCGCAATCACCAGCCGCAAAACGTCCTCCGCGCGCTCCACCACGTCGGTGTGCGGGAACTCCTTGTATAATACTATAATATCAGCCAGCCGCACCCGTTTGAGGGTCAGGTGGCAATGCGGGTCCAGCTCCACCCCGATCACGCAATCCGGCCCGACGATGGCCCGGACACGCTCGATCACGTCGCCTTCCACGTCGTCGTAGCCATGTGCCACCATCGCGCCGTGCAGGCCAAGCAGCACCCCGTCGAGCGGCAGCGCCGCGCGCAGCTGCTCCAGGATCTCGTCCCGCATGGTCTCGTAATCCGCCCGGTTCGTCAGTCCCGCCGGGCTGGCCGCGAAACAGCTCCCCTCCACCAGCGTGAAACCTTCCGCGGCCGCCCGCCGGCGGGCCACCCACAACGGGGCGGTGCAAGTCAGCGGCGTCTCATCCGGATGCTCGCCTGGCCGCAGGAACACGCCTTCCCGGTATGCCGCCATCGAGGTGGGCAGCGGCGAAAACGTGTTTGTTTCGGTGGCGATGGTGGCCGCGAACAGACGCATCGCAAACTCCTCCGGACGGCTGCCTCGAAATGACCGCACCCGGGCCACCCGGGTGTCAAGCCCGCGGCGGCGGAGATTTGGCCCGTATCGACCAGCAGCATCGGCTATGCTGTTGGCCGCACCGAATTGACCAAGCTGTTCGACGCACCCGGATATTCCGAACAGAGTCTGTGCTCCAAACACAGGCGGAGTAAGCGAAGCGGCTGACGAGAAAGAGGATTTCCGAATTCGGGGAACGTCCCGGTCGGGCGCGGCCGCATTATGGACGACGCGGAGCAATTCCGCGCGGCGCGGGAGCGAGTGGACCGCGACGGCGCGACGGCGGTCTTATTATTGCAATCGAGTTATCGCAATCAAGTTATCGCAATCGAGTTATTGCAATCGAGTTAATGCAATCGGTTATTGCAATCGAGCGAGTCATGGAAGCCTGCCTGGATCAGGCGCGATAGTGCCGTGTCCGGCTTGCCGAGCCGGATCGACCATGATGAAGTAGTTTCCATCAGCTGGAGGATGACGTGATGCGGTTCGCTCGATGGGCCCTGGCGACGCTACTGCTGTCCACGGCAGCCCAGGCCCAACCTGCGGCGCAGAAGGTTCTTCGGGTGGTGCCCAGCGCCGACCTGACGCAGCTCGATCCCGGCTTCGCCAGCATCGTCATCACCCGCATCTATGGACTGATGGTGTACGAGACCCTGTTCGCCTGGGACAGCAAGCTGCAACCAAAGCCACAGATGGTGAAGGACTGGGGCACCTCGGACGATGGGCTGGTCTGGCGGTTTTCCCTGCGTCCCGGCCTGAAGTTCCATGACGGCCAGCGCGTGACCACGGCCGACGTCATCCCCTCCCTGCAACGGTGGATGGTGCGGGACGTTGTGGGGCAGAAACTCGGCTCCTCGGTGACCCGAATGGACGCGGTGGATCCCGACACGTTCGAGATCAGGTTGTCCAAACCGTACCCGGCGATGCTGTTCTCGCTGGGTTCCGGCATCGGGCAGGTGCCGATCATCATGCGGGCGCAGGATCTGGCCGGCGATCCGACAAAGCCCATCACCACCGCCATCGGCTCCGGCCCCTTCCGGTTCAACACGGCGCTGCGGGTGAGTGGAGCGCTGACGGTGTTCGACCGTAATCCGGACTACGTACCGCGGGACGAGCCGCCAGATGGGCTAGCGGGAGGGCGCCGGGTGAAGGTGGACCGGGTTGAATGGCGGGTGATCCCGGATGCGTCCACCGCCGTGGCGGCGCTGCAGGCCGGCGAGGTCGACGTGATCGAGCAGCCGGCGCTGGAACTGCTGCCGCTGATCCGTCGCAATCCGAACATCCGGGTGCAGAAGCTCACCGATCTCAGCAATCAGACGATGCTGCGGCCCAATTCGCTGTATCCGCCGTTCAACGACGCGCGCGCCCGGCTGGCCCTGGCCTACATCGTCGACCAGGCGGACATCATGGCGGCTGGGTTCGGCGACAAGGAGAACTGGACGGAGTGCAGGTCCTACTTCATCTGCGGTGGTCCCTACGACACGCTGGCGGGGGTGAAGGGCATCAAGCCTGACCTCGAGCGCGCCAAGGCCCTCCTGAAAGAGGCGGGCTACAAGGGCGAGATGCTGGTCTTCCCCTCCACGCACGAGATTGCCTGGATCGGTCAGATGGCCGAGGTGGTGGCGGACGAGATGAAGCGGGCGGGCATAAACGTGGAGATCGCCTGGGGCGATTGGGGCACCACGGCCGGGCGGCAATCCAACCGCGGAGCACCCGACAAGGGCGGTTGGAACCTGTTCGCGACCGGAGCGAGTGGCCCTACGATGCACTCGCCTCTGACCAATATCGGCACCAACATGGCCTGTAACGGTCGCAACTTCCCTGGCTGGCCCTGCGATGAGGAGGCGGAGCGGCTGCGCCAGGTCTTCCTGGATGCCGATGACGCCCGTCGTCCAGCGGCGCTGGACGCGCTGCATACCCACCTGGCGACGGTGCAGCCCTACATCGTCATGGGTCAGTATCAGCAGCCCGTGGCCTTGCGCACCGCGGTGACGGGGTTCCTCGAATCGCCGGTGATGCTGTATTGGAACCTGGACAAGTAGGAGTCGCCGGGCATGGACGCGTCCTCCGACTGGGCCGGCGTCGCTTGGGTCATCGCACAGGCAGAAGGGGACGGCGCCGTCATCGGCGTCTCCGCCGCGTTCCCCGCGGGCAAACGGTTCTCGCACAATGCCGGCCGCCGCTTCGTCGCCGCGAGCACGGTCAAGATCGCGATCATGATCGAGCTGTTCCGGCAGGTCGACGCCGGCCATCTGTCATTGGACACGGGCTACCGGCTGCGTCCGGCGGACAAGGCGATGGGAAGCGGTGTGGTGTCGCGGCTCCATGACGGGATCGAGCTCACGCTGGACGATTTGGCCTATCTGATGATGAGCATCAGCGACAACTCCTCCACGAACATCCTGATCGATCAGGTCGGGCAGGAGCGTGTGAACGCGACGATGCGCGATCTTGGGATGGCCGGCTCGACGCTCGGCCGCAGGATGCGCGGCAGTCACGTGGACCCGGGGGAGCAGGAGAACTGGGCCGTCCCGGACGATTACACGCGGGCCATCGGCAGCTTGTTCGACGGCAGCGCCGCATCGGCCATGTCCTGTGCACGGATGCTGGCCCTGCTGGAGGGGCAGCAGAATGATCGCCGGATCGCACGGCACCTCCCCCGCGTGAACCGCCCGCGCTGGGGCTCCAAGACCGGCAGCCTGCCGGGAGTCGCGAACGACGTCGGTTTCGTTATGACAGACCGTGGTCCCGTCCTGATGGCCGTGTTCTGCGGGAATTTGCAGGACCCGAATGACGGAGAGCGGATCATCGGCGACATCTCCAGGGCGCTGCTCGGCACGCTGTAGAGGCGTTCAGATCGTTCGAGCGTACTGCCCTGGCGTCGATAGCCGCCGAGCAGCTCTGCCTGCTTCGGCAAGCCGCTGTCTCCGCTGCTGGCCAATCTGTTGCTGGCCAATCTGTTGCTGGCCAATCTGTTGCTGGATGACCTCGACAAGGAGCTGGAAAAGCGCGGCCACCGGTTCTGCCGTTATGCGGATGACTGCAACATCCATGTTCGGTCCCATGCCGCCGGTGAACGGGTGATGGCGTCGGTGACGGCCTTCTTGGAGGGTCGGCTTCGGCTCCAGGTCAACCAGGGCAAGAGCGCGGTCGCCCCGGTTGGGGAACGTCAGTTCCTCGGCCATCGGCTGGGCAGGCGGGGGAACCTGGGCATCGGAGGCAAGAGCCTGACCCGGGCCAAGGATCGGCTGCGCGAGGCGATCCGCCGCAACCGGGGTATCCCCCTGGCGCGGATGGTGGCCGAAGCGAACCGCTTCGCCGTGGGCTGGTTGACCTACTTCCGCCATGCGCAATGCCGGAGCACGCTGCTGAACCTCGACGGCTGGTTGCGTCGAAAACTCCGCTGCGTGCGGCTCAAACACTGCAAGAGCCCGTCCACCATCGCCGGCTTCCTCCGTGAAGGCGGCGTGGCGGAGCGGCCGGCACGGCAGCTGGCATCCTCGGGAAAAGGCTGGTGGCGCCTCGCGAACACCGAGCAGGCGAAAACGGCCATGCCCAATGACGGGTTCGACACTCTCGGACTGGTCCGGCTGGCCGACCACCATGCAGCGTTGAACCGCGTCGGAAACCGCCTTGCTACGTGGCCCGTACGCCCGGCGGTGTGAGAGGGGGGCGCCGTGAGGCGCCTCCCTACTCGATTTTCCGAGACCCGCACTGCAAGTCGTGGATGGTCCGCATTCGCGGACCATGACGTGGAGGTGTTCGTACGCGATTCCAACTGATTCAGTTATTTACCATCGGACACTAAAACGCCGAAAATGATCCGGGCGCACCTGCGCCGCGGCCGCCGCGCGGCCGAGCGCAGTCAGGCTTTCGAGGTGTCGCACCCCGTCCAATCGCTGGACGTCGCCGGGTTGCACGCGTGGCAGTCCGAGCGCGTCCAAGCCGCGGCGTGTCAGATCTACATTGTAACGAACGTAGGTGAACAGGGCGGGCAGGCCGCTGCGGCCGTCCGCCACGAGGTCGCCCACCTCGCCGTCGAGCGGCGGTCCGCACAGCGTGTCCGCGAACATGCGGCACGCCAAGTCCTGCTGGTTGAGTGCGGCGAACATGAGAGCCTTGGGAACCGCGCCGATTTCGTAGAGCAGGTTCATGCTCCGCGGAGCGAGCGTCGGACTGTCCTGGGGCACCGTTCCGGTCCCCACCGACACAAGCAGGAGCTGGTCCGCGCCCGTCGGCCAGCCCAGGCGGTAGGGCGCGCTGGTCGCCATCAGGAACAGCAGGAAGGCCGGGTTGTTGTAGGGCGTGACGCCGCCATCCTCGAACACGAAGCGACGGGGGCCGACCCGCACCACCTCCGGCGGGAAAAACGTGGGGGCCGCGGTGCTGGCGCGCACGATCTGCCACAGCGGCAGGTCGAGGTTGCAATCCGCCAGGGCGCGGTCGTTGTAGCGGGCGCGCGGATTGTTGCTGAGCGGCCACGGGCTGTCGGTGGTGGCGTTGCGCAACGTCACCATCAGCAGGGCGCGCAGGTCCGGGCTCCCCAGCGTGCGCGACGCGCCGAACGTGTCACGCAACGCCTGCGCCAGCGGCTCGCTCTCGAAGCGGTAGCGGAGCCGGTGGACGAGCCGGGCGGGTCCGAACATGGTCCGTCCCTGTTCGATGTAGAAACGGCGTATGTCGGCCACGGGCATGCCGAGCGCCAGGCACACGGCGATGATGGCGCCGGTGCTGGTGCCGCCGATGTAGTCGAAGTAGTCGGCCAGGACCCAGCCGGGTCCGGCGCCGAGTTCGTCCCGCAATGTCGCTTCGATCCGGTCCAGAATCTCGATGCTGATAATGCCGCGTATGCCGCCGCCGTCGAGCGCCAGCATACGCTTCGGCCCTGGGCGGTCGATCCGTGTCTGGAGGGTATCGACGGTCATGCGCGCTCGATGCTGCAACATATTGCCGGCATGGCAAAGATGCGTTCAGGCTGCGGCGATGCCCGACGGTTCCTACCGGCCCCGCCACAACGTCAGCCGCCCGGACGGCTTCAAGCTCGTCGCGGGGCCCCGGCGGCAACATGGAATCCGCGACCGCGCATACCGAGCCTATGACCGCAGGACGCAGCGATCCAGCAGCACCGGGTCGGACGGGCTGGCGTTGCTCCAGGAGGTCGGCACCCCCGACACCAGCACGGGATCGCCGAGCTGCAAGCCGGCAAGCCGGTCGAGGGCGCCCTGGTTGCCCACCGACAGCAGGCACACGATTTCGCCCAGCGAGCCGGAGATGTCCGGCACCACGCCGGGCTGCCCGATGCTGAGCACCGCCACTTGGCGCGGCACCTCGTCCACCGGCCGCCCGCCGAACCATTCCACGTTCCAGTCCGTGCGCGGCCGCACCCGCAGGAAGGCGGCCTGCACCAGCATCGGGCGGTCGCGGTGGGTAGCCTCGAAACGCAACGGGCCGAGACGGACCGCCTCGCGGGCCAGGTCGCGCCCGAGCGTGGCGCCCGCGAACCCCGGTTGGACCACGACCGGCGCGCGGCCGCCGACCACGTAGGAGTCAGCGAAGGGCGGGATGTGATACAGGCGCACCTCGTCCCGCCCGGGTGGGCCAGCGGGGACGGTCAGGCGTTGCCGCGCGGCATGGACCGGCGTGCTGTCCTCCACGAAGCGTTGCGGGTCGGCGACAGCATCCGGCGAGTCGGCCGCCACGACGACGACCCGCAGATTGCTGCTGGTGCGCAGTTTGGTCGCGTCCAGGTCGAGCGTGACTCCGTTCACCAGGCGCACGCTGGCCTGCGTCGGCCGCACGACCGCATCGGCGGACCTTGTGGGAGCCGGCTGGGGCAGCACGACCGAGCCGTGCGCGCGGATGCGCGCGAGGGAAGCGAAGCGGCCATTGGGATAGGTGTCGAGGTAGGCCTGGTATTCCTCGGGCCGGTTGCCCTGGGAGACGGCATCCCAGAACGCCAACTCTTCCGGCCCGGTGGTCTGCGCCGGAGCAGGGCCCGCGAGGGCCACGCCGAGCAGCATGATGAGCGCGCGGCGGATCACCGGACGAAGTAGCTCACCCTGGCCACCACCTCCGACCGCCCCTCGGGGTTGTAGGCGCGGGAGACGTAGCGGGCCTCGTAAGCGCCGGACCCCTGGGGCGGCAGCGACAGGCCCGCGCCGGCGCAGTCCACCGTGGGGGCGAGGCGCGCGAACAGCGCCTGGGGCTGACCGGGCGCGCGGCTGCCGGGGTCGAAGTCCGGCGTGCCGGCCTGCACCACCACGATCCAGTCGAACAGGGCCGGGGCCAGGAAGCCGATGCACTTCAATTGCACCGGATAGCCCGGCAGCGTCGTTCCAGGGGTGGCCTCCAGGCGGTAGATCGCGTCCGGGCCGGTGTTCTGCAACGTGCCGCCGGCGCGCAACCGCGCGAGCGGGGCGAAGCGGCCGTTGGGGAACAGCAGCAAATATCCGCGGTAATCGGACGGATTCTTGCTGTTCTGAATCGCCTTCCAGAGCGATATTTCGGCCGACCCGTCATCGGCCTGCGCGCGGGCGGGCGCCGCGTTCAACAACGTCAGGAGGCCCAGGGCCGCGAGGGCGAGGGCCGCGAGGGCGAGGTGCTGCCGCATGACGGTCAGCGGACCGTGAATGCGACGGTCGCCTTGCTCTCGTATTCATGCGCGTTGTTGTACAGCACGGACATCCAGCGGGCCTCGTACTTGCCCGGCGCGAACGGGCCGACGTCGCGCAGCGTGTTGTTGTACAACTTGGCGTTCGCCGCATACCCGCTCCAGACGATCCTGGTCTGGTCCGGGTTCGCCGAGGGCCGCATCACCGGCGAGCCGGCCGGGACGACCACGATCATGTCCCTGTTGTCTGCCTCGGGGAAATTCAGCAGCGCGATGACGAATTTCTGTCCGACCCGACCGCTCGCTGGCGTGATGGTCAGGCTCGGATCGGGATCGGTGTCGGCGACGTTATTGTCGGTCACCGGAGCGGGACCCGGCGCGGGACCCGGCGCGGGCGTCGGCAGTGGCCGGGCCGGACCCACGGGAGCAATCCGCAGGCGTGCGACGGTGGCGAAGCGGCCGTTGGGGAATGCCTGCAGATACGCCTTGTATTCCTCGACGTTGGTGCTGTTGCTGATCGATTGCCAGAACGCGAGGTCGGCGGGGTCGCCCCCCTGGGCTCGACCGCCCTGAAGCGGAATCAGCGCGAGCATGGCCGCGCATGCCAATCCCGAAATTCGACGCGAAAATGACATCGTTACCTCGCCAGCCGACCATGTGTGTGTATCGTTCGATCGAGGATCACACCGAAACCCTGCCCAACGCAACCGGCCGAGCGGAGACGAGGATGGCGGCGAGGCTTCCCGTGCTCCCTTCGATGGCCGCCGCGGAACCGGGCAGGCACGGGTGCTGATCCTCGTCATCGTCGTCAACGTGCTGATCTACGGCGCGATGGCGGCCGGTTCCGGCAAATTGTCCTGGTCCGGGGACGAATTGCTGCATTGGGGCGGCAATCTCGGCGAGCTCAGCCTGCATGGGGAACCGTGGCGGCTGGCGACCGCGCTGTTCCTCCATGCCAGCCCGCAACACATCTTCGGCAACATGGCGCTCCTCGCCATCGCGGGTGCCTGGGTGGAGCCGCGGATCGGCCCGGTCCGCGCGCTGAGTGCCTATGTCGCGTGCGGCCTGCTGGCGAGCCTGCTCAGTGCGTGGGGCCATCCCGGCGTGGTCGGTGTCGGTGCCTCGGGCGCGATTGCCGGGCTGGTCGGGATTATCGTCGTGTTCTACGCGAGCAGCCGGTTCCCCGGCATCCGCGGCGCCTGGATCGCGCAGACGGTCGGGATCAACGCATTGTACAGCCTGGCCCCCGACGTGGACTGGCTGGCCCATTTGGGCGGTTTCGTGAGCGGGCTGGCGGCCGGCGGCGTGCTTTTGGCGTATCCGATCAGAGGTTCAGGCGGCTGAAGCCGCGTGTGTTACGCGGGAATGAGGCGTCTCCTCACTGTCGTGTCCGCTCGGGGGCGGCCGTCAGCGCCTCCCTCCGTTCGTCGGCGGCCTTCGCCTGCTCGGCCTGGCCATCGATCCGGTATGCCATTCCGAGATACATCAGCGCATGGATCGGGGCCGCCCGAGCCGCCGGATCGTCCGGGAACTGCTTCGCCGCGACTTCGGCCAGGACGAGGGCCTCCTGGTAGTGGGCGAGCCCTGCCGCGTGGTCGTGTCGGATGAACTCGGTGGTGGCGACAGCCTGGCGCACGTCGATGATCGTCCGCTGCCAGGATAGCGGCAGGTCGGGACGGCCCGCCAATGGGGCGACCGCGGAGGTGGCGGCCTGCAATGCGTTCCACTGGGCGTCAGGGCTGCCCCTCAGGCCTTGCACGGTCGCGATACGCAGCAGGCTGACGGCGACCTGGTTGCGCCACTGTCCGTTGCCGGGCGCCGCGGCTGCGAGCGCATCGCCCGCACGTCGGTCCTGCTCGAAGGCGACGAGCGCGCCGCCGGTGTCGCCGGCCTTGACCAGCGCATCGCCGAGGTATTCGCGCAACTGCGACAGTTCGGCCTGCCACTCGGGTGTCGCGGGGGTGCGGGCCATCATGGATTGCAGGGCGGCGATACCGGCGCGGGCGTGGGCAGCGGCGCCTTGAGGCTTCTCCGCGACCACCATCGCCCGGGCCAGCGACAGCTCGGCGTCGGCCACGTCATGCCGCAGCACCGTGTCGTCCGGCGCGCCGGCGGCCAGCGAGCGCGTGAGGGCCAGGCTGGCCTCCAGGGCGGCCACGGCTTCCTCGCTGCTGCCCATCACAGCCATGGCGTTACCGATGTAGGTCTGCAGCAATGCCGTCTCTTTCCGGCACATGCGGCTGCCGCCACCTTCCGCGCTGAGAGCCTTCACCGCCTCAAGGTCGGACCGCAGCACGGCCTTGGCACCGGGGAGGTCGCCGCCCTCGCGCAACAGGCCGCCGAGATTGATATCGATCGAGAGCTTGCCGATCAGCCACAACGCATTTGCGGGATCGCGCGCGACCAGGGTCGCCGCCCCGGCGGCGGCCTCGCGAACCAGGGCCAGAGAGCCGGTCATGTCGCCCTGCGCCTTGAGCACGAGCGAGCGCTGCAAGGCGTTGTTGGAAAGCAGGCGCTGCCACTGAAAATTGGCCGGCTCCTTGTCGGCGAGGTAATGGAGCAGCCCGGCCTCGCGGTCCATGTCCGCCAGGGCGGCGGGGAATTCCCGGTGCATCCGCGCGGCGTAGCCGAGGAAACGCTCGTCCTTGGCCGCGCGAGCCTGGATCGAGAGATCATTGGGGCGGAGCTTCTCCTGCTCCTGCTCCCAGGCGAGGTCCTCGCGCAGCAACGCGACCGCGTGGTCGCGTTGCGGCCCGTCGGAGATGGTATAGGCAAGGTCTTGCCGCACAGTTTGCAGCACGTCCTTCCAGGCATCGCCGGCGTGCGGGAGGGCACGCGCCTCCGCCTGCTCGAAAATGGCCTGCGCGCCCGTCCAGTCGGACTCGGACTCGGCGGCGAGGCCCACCGCGTGCATCGCGGTCACCACGGCGCGCTCGCGCTCGTCGCTGGGCGCCTGCCGCGCGACTGTCTCAGCCGTCGCCAGCGCCTGCATGGCGCGGGCGCGCGCCTCGCCTCCGCCGCACACGGCGGCGAGAACGCGGGAGAAGCTCACCTCCAGACGGCTTTGGGTGTCGAGCAAGGCCGGTGGCATGGCGACCTGAGGGTTCCGCGGCAGCAGGGGCCCCATGCCGGCATTGGCCGTGTCCAGCAATTCGCGCGCCACCCGCCGGGTCATCCCGCCATCGGCGAGGTGAGCGTTCACGGCGGCAATCAGGCTGGCGCCGCTGTCGAGGGCGGCCTGGAAATTCTGCTGCGCCTTGGCGGTCTGGGTCTCCGCCTCCATCGTCTGCCGCTCGGCCACGGCGGTCTGCTGTTCCGCCCGCACGGCCTGGCGTCGGGCCTCATTGCGCTGCTGGCTGGCGAACATTGCGGCTCCAACGGCCACTATCAGCAGGGCGGAGACGACGACAGCGGCAAGCCGGGTGCGCCGCACCACCCGGGTCGCGGCATCGGCGCGCGCCTGCTGCGCCTCCGCTTCCAGCCGCAGATCCCGTTCGGCGAGAGCCGCCGCCGCCGCCGCCCGCGCGGCATCCGCCTCACGCGAGGCGGCGACGAAGGCGGCGCTCGCGGCATCCAGGCTGTCCGGCTCGTGCGTCGCGAGTTCGACGGCTTCGGCCAGCGGGCGCCCAGGCGGCAGCAGGAAGTCGGCCTGCCGGTCCTCGCCAAGCCAACGTCTTGTAGCTGCCTCGACCCGGCCGCGCGTGCGCAGCATCTCGCGGTCCCGTTCGATCAGCGCCGCGGCCCGCGGCCAGCCGGACAGCAGCGCGTCATGCGCCACGCGCACGCGCGTGAGCGCCCCTTGCGTGTCCAGCAGCAGCAGCCGGGCCGCGACGAACCCGTCGATCAGGCGCCGTGCGGCGGAGGGCTGCGCGAACGCGTCGGCCAAGGCCGCACGGCTGGTCACCACGCCGTCATCCGTCACGTCCACCACGGCGCGAAGCACGGCCGGCAGGGCTGCCGCCGCGTCGGCGTCGAGTGCGGCCAGCGTGGCTTCCGCCCGTCTTTCCACCACCCCGGACAGGCCACCGAGCGCGTCGAAGGCGGCGAAGGTCAGCAGGCCCTGGGGATCGCGCGCCTCGAACAACGCATCCAGCGCCAGTTGCAGCAGGGGAAGCGCGCCCGGCTGGTCCGCCGCCCCCGTAAGCACCTCGTCGAGCCCGGTCCCGTCCGGCCGCGTGTCGAACTTCAGGCCCGCCACCGCCGCCGGGCCAGTGACGATCTCGGCCAGCTCGGTCGCGGAAGGCGGCACCAGATCCAGCTGCGCGCCGCCGTCGCGCAGCGCCATCAGGGCGGCGGACGCCTGGAAGAGCGCATAGAGGTCGCTCCGCAGGGTGGCGACGACCCAGGTCACGCCCGATGCGGCCAGCGCGGCGAGCGCACGCGCGAACACCTCGCGCGCCTCGGGCGGCGCCAAAGCTTCCTCGAACTGGTCCACCACGAGCAGCAGCCGCGCCTCCACCGCGCGGTCGAACCCCTCGCGCGCCGCGATCGCCGCGGTCCCCCGCGAGAGCGCCAGGCGCACGGCGCGGGCCGCGGCATCGGGGGCACTGGACAGAAGCTGCGCGAAATCGGCCGGCGAGGGGTTGTCGCCCTCGGCCAGCTCGGGCAGCGACTCCGGCCGGTACAGCGCGCGGGCCAGCGCGTGGGGCGGGCTGTCGCCTTCGCTGGGGCGCATCACGCAGCAGCGCCACACATCCACGCCGGGCACGGCCCCCGGCTGCGTCAGCCGCGGCAGCAGGCCGGCCCGCGCGACCGAGGACTTGCCGGAACCGCTGGTGCCGAGCACCAGCAGGAACGGCGTCCCCCGTCTGGCGGCATCCGTCAGCCGCTCGCGCGCCCGCTCCACCACCCGGCGGCGGCCGAAGAATACGTCGGCATGCGCGGCATCGAACGCCTGCAGGCCGCGGAAAGGCGAGCCGCGCTGCTCGATCGGCCACGTCACGCCGGCCGACGCCACCTTGTGCCGGGCCAGCCATTGGCGGATGTGATCCTCGACCTCGGTCTCGAACTGGTCGGTGGTATCGAAGCTCTGATAGGCGGCGGTGAAGTGGCCGCTCTCGGTGCGGAACCAGCGGGCCCAGAAGGTCTTGAGCGCCTCGAACTGCGCCCGCTCCAGCTCGACCTGCTCGGCGTTCAGCAACACGGGGGCGGCCTTGCGGTACACCAGCACGTCCGGTGTCCCCTTGGCCCGCGCGGCGGCCATGGCGTCCTCGAACTCGTACTCGGTGCCGGTCGGCGTGGTGCCGTCGGGGCGGACATATTCGGGCGGCAGCTCGAAGCCCAGGCGCTTCCACAGGATGCAGATGACGAGGTCGGTCTCGGACGGCAGCGCGATCTGGTCCTGGAAGGTCTTGGCTGCCGTGTAATACGACCGCTCCCACCGGATCGCCTCCAGCAGCCCGCCGCCGAACTCGCCGTTCAGCCGGGTGATGACGCGCTCGACCCGTTCGCGTTCGGCGAACACGTCCGAGGGCGAGGAGATGAAGATGCGGAAATGTTGGGGTGCCATTTGCGGGTTCAGCCTGCCTCGACAGCCTTCACGCGGGAAATCTGAATCCAGCCCTCGATGTCGGCCAGCATGGCCGTTGCCGCTTCCTCCAGCACGTCGCCGATATGCTGGCTGGCGCCGGGCAGCGCCGTATCGGTGCGGCCGAGGCTACGGGCAGCTTCGTCCAGCACGGCCATCATCCGTTCGGAGTGCCGCCCCAGCAACTCCAATTCGGCATAGGCGCGTACCCCGAAGAACGCCGCGGCGAAGGCTGGCAGCAGGGCCGCGACCAGGCCGGATATCTCGGCCCACTCGGACCCGGCCACCAGCAGCCCGAGCTTGATCGCGACACAGGCCACGGTCACGACGAACGCGCCCCCGCCGAGCCGGACCAAGCGGTCCTCGCGCCGGCGGCAGGCCTCGGCGCGCGCGGCGTGATAGGCGCGCTGTCCCCGGAGCAGGATGGCGGCCGCTTCATCGCGTGCCGCTGCCAGAAGCGTGCCGGCGAGCACGCCCGAAGGCAAGGGTGCCGCGCGGACGAACGCGGCGAACAGCCGGCCGACCCAGCCCAGATCGCCATCCTGCGTGAGCGGCGCGATGCGCGATGCCGGCAGGCTGCGGGCCAGGCGCGACAGCGCGGCCTGCTTGCGGCACAGCTCCGCCAACAGGCGGCACGCGATCATGCGCGACTGCCAGCCGTGGCGTGCACTCGCACGCACCAGCACGATGATGCCGCCCAGGAACGCCGCCTCGGGAAGTGCCGTCCAATAGGGGTTGATCGAGGCATGTCCCAGCTCGTCCTTCGGCAGCCCAAGGCCGAGGACGGCCGCCGCCAGCGCCATGGCCGCGAGGGCCAGGACAAGCGTGTAGGACGAGCGGTAGCGATCGGCGTAGCCGGACGCGAGCCGGTCCGCCGCGCCGTACAGCGCAGCCCAGTATGCGGGAGGAGACGCGGTCTCTTCCGCTCGGGCCGGCATCCGCCACAAGGCGTTCATTGCCCAGCGATGGGCGTTCCAGATCGGTCGCGGCGGCAGCGTCGCATCGAGAAGGGCTGCCCCGGCGTCCGCTTTTTCCGCAGGCGGGCTCCCAGCAGGCGGGCTCCCAGCAGGCGGTCCGAGCATGGCCGAGATGCCGGCGGCCAGACTTTCCCACGCGGCCTCGCCTTCGGGCGCGGCTTCACGCGACCATTGCCAGTCCCGGTCCAACAGCACGCGCGGGGCCGCGCCTGACGGCATCCACAGCACGGGGATGCCGAGTTCGGTCGCCTGTTGCACCGGGCCTGCCAGCCTCTCCTCGCGCGCGCCGCCGATCGCCAGAAGCACGTCGCAGTTCCTGACGATGCACGCGGCGGCGGCGGCCCATGCGGCATCGGGGCGCGCCGGGTCGTGGTCCAGCGCGAGCAATGTTGCGGACGCCGCAGCGGCGGTCCCGCTCACCCGATGCACCTGCCAGCCCGCCCACCCGTCCGGCCGCCCGTCCGGCCGCTCGTCTCCCGGCGGCGGACCGGCATCGACGGGGCACAGCAGGCGCAGCGCCGCCGCAGGATCGCGGCTGCGTGCCTGGGCGGCGAGCCGGTCCAGCGCCGCCCCAACCGCCGCCGCATTGGCGTCGGCGCCGCCGAGAAGGCCCACCCGCATCGCGGGCTGCGGCGCAAACGCCCGTTCCTCCATGCAACCTCCCACCGTTGCCCGGCACTCTGCCAGCGCGGGCGACGGGCGCAAGCCGTTGAGGCATGGCGGCGGAAGTGGCAGGCTCGCGCGAGAAAATGGGAGAGAGCAGCGTGACATCACACGGCACGCCGCCGCCGCCGCGACCGGTCATGGCGTTCCAGGTCGGCGTGACCGGGCATCGCGCATTGCCCGGCGCCGATACCACCGCGATCGGCGCCGAAGCCGCGAAATTGTTCCGCGCCATCCGGACGGAAGCCAGCGCCCTGCTCGCGACCGACCAGGCCTCGCCGACCCCGCTCTACCGCGCCGATCCGCCCCGCTTGCGCTGCATCTGCGGTCTGGCCGAGGGGGCCGACGGCGTGCTTGCCGAGGCGGCGCTGGCCGAGGGATGGGACCTGGTCGCCGTGCTGCCCTTCGCGCGCGCGGAATTCGCGCGCGATTTCACTGCCGGGCCGGCAGTGAACCGCTTCCACGATTTGCTGGACCGTGCCTCGATCGTGTCCGAACTCGATGGCTCCCGCCAACGGGGCGGCGAGCCTTATGCCCAGGTCGGCCAGCAGATCGTGGAACAGAGCGACCTGATGCTGGTCGTGTGGGACGGCCTGCCCCCGCGGGGACCGGGCGGCACCGGCGACGTGGTGCAGCAAGGCCTCGACCGCGGCATGCCCGTCGCCATCCTGCCCTCTACTGGCCGGGGGCCGATCGCGTGGCGCGGTGCCGCGGAGGACCATGTGGCAACCCTGCTGCAGACGGCTCTGCTCCCGCCTGCCGATGCAACGGGCTTCCCGCACCGATATTTCATGGAGGTATCGGGCGGAGCGGGATGGGCCCGGGCCGTCGTCCGGTGGTTCGAGCGCGTCATCCTGGTCGGGGCGCCCCGCCCTGAACCGCTGCCCATTCCGCCCGCCTTCCCGGAACGTGCTGCCGACACCTGGATGGCGCCCTACTTCGATGCCGCGGACCGGCTCGCCGGCGACTATGCCGCCCGGTACCGAACGGCGGGGTTGATGCGTTACGCGCTGATCCTGCCCGCCACCGCCGGCTCGTTCATCGCCGCGTTCGGCCCGTCCTGGAGCCGACCGCTCGGCTATGCGGTTCAATTCGGCTCCCTCGCCGCCGTGCTGGCGTTCTCGACGCGGGGCGGATGGGAGCGGTCGCAGGCTCGCTTCGTCGCCTATCGCGCGCTCGCCGAATACCTGCGCAATGCAAGCATGCTCGCTCCGCTCGGCGCGGTCGCGCAGGCGCCTGGGGCGGCAGCCCATCAGGCCAGGGCGAGCGACTGGACGGCATGGTACGGCCGTGCCGTGATCCGCGACATGGGCCTGCTGCCAAGCCGGCTGGATTCCGCCGCGGTGGCCCGCGCGGCCGATTCGGTGCGCTCGCGGGCGATCGAGCAGATCGATTATCTTCTCGATCGCGCAACCCACTTCGCCGCAATGGCGCGGCGGCTCAAGCGGATCGGCCTCGGCCTCGTCATCGCCGGGATCGGCTTCAGCATGATGCGCGCCGCGCTGCCATACGCGCCCGTCGAGGGCCGTCCGGTCGTGTGGTCGAACGAGCTGGCTTTGGTTCTGCCTGCGCTGGCGCCGGTGTTCCTCGGGCTGCTCGGTTTCGGCGAGTACGGCCGCTTGGTGATGCGCTACCAGGGAGTCGCCGCCGAATTACGGCTGCAGGTCTCAGCGCTCGACAAGGCCGCCCCCGACCGCGCTGCCATTCTACGCATCGCCCGCCGTATCGCCGATGTGATGCTGGCCGAAGCGGCCGATTGGCAGTTGATCATCAAGGCGAGAACCCTGACGGCCTACTGAGAGAGCATCAGTCTGGGGTTCATGCCGCGGCTGTTGATGGCATGGACGGCGATGCGCAGCTCAGTGGTCCGGCGCCCGTCCGTGCGCGAGCGCAACCGATCAGCGATTGGCAGGCTGAACGAGCAGCCAACCCTGCTCAGCCGCGCCGTTCCGCCGCTTTCCGCAGGCGGCTAAACCAGGAATTGCTCGACTGACACTCGCCGATCCGTAATCCCGCATCAAACCTACGAGGCTTGATGGCCGCCAAACGGAACACGGCGGCGCACGCGGGCATTCGCCGGCGCCGTTTGCGTGCTGTCCCTGTTGGAAGCCGAAGCGGCGGCATTCGCCAATCCGCACCGGCAGGAAGCGCAACGCCAGGCTGCCTTGGTGAAATGCTCTGTCCAGCTACTCGTGGACGCCGCGAACCCGGAAAAGAAGGTCAGCCACGGCTCGGGGGTCGTCGATGAACCTGGGGCGCTCGCCGCCCGAATAGAGTCCATCAACTCTGGAGGTGTGGTCCAAACGAAATACTTTCCGCAGTCACTTGTTCGTCAGTGGGAACTATTTATCGCCTTTAGGCTTGTAACATGCGTGGTCCATCGGCTTATACTTCGTAACCAAGGGCGGCCAGCGTCGATCACCCGACAAGCGTACACGAAATTCTCCCGGCTACGTCACCTGCCATCGCTCCTGGCTGGCATCTAAATCCCGTAATCAGCCGCAATTCGCGGCCAAACCTGATCGCGACCGACGACTCGCAGCCGCGATCCACCAAGGACCACCCCATGCCATTGCACATCCTAAACCTCGGCGGCATCAGCAACACCCTGACGTTCGCTGATGACGACTACATCGTCACTGCGGCCGATGGCAACAACACGCTGACCTTCGGCAACGGCACCGATCTGCTGACGCTGGGCAATGGCAACAACACGCTTACCCTGGGCGGCGGCGCGGACCAGATCACCGCCGGCAGTGGCAACAACACGGTCACGGTGGGTGGCGGTCCGGACCGTATCATCGCGGGTGACGGGCTGAACACTATCACCGCGGGCGACGGGAACGACGTGGTGTTTCTTGGCAACGGCTTCGATCAGGTCACCACGGGCAATGGCAACAGCAGCGTCATCGTGGGGAATGGTGCTGGGGACACGGTCACTGTCGGAATCGGTGTCAACCGGATTGCGGTCGGAACCGGCAGTGCCGACATCGTACACACCGGCGCCGGCGG
>JANXTF010000129.1 GCA_025352565.1 Rhodospirillales bacterium
TCGACGCCATCATCGTCAACACCTCCGGCTGCGGCACGACCGTCAAGGATTACGGCTTCATGTTCCGCGACGCGCCGGACGCCGAGGCCGCCGCCCGCGTATCGGCCCTCGCGCTGGACATCAGCGAATACCTCGTCCGCATCGGCTACGCCGCCACCCGCGAGCCGCCCGGACTGCGCGTGGCCTACCATTCCGCCTGCAGTCTTCAGCACGGTCAGAAGGTGACGGCCGAGCCCAAGGCATTGCTCAAGACCGCCGGTTTCACCGTGGTGGAGCCGCTGGAGCCGCATCTGTGCTGCGGCTCGGCCGGCACCTACAACCTCATGCAGCCCGACATCGCCGCCCAGCTGCGCGAACGTAAACTGGCCAACCTCGAGGCCACGCGGCCGGATGTGATCGCGGCCGGGAATATCGGCTGCATCACCCAGTTGGCCGGTGCCGCCATTCCGGTGGTTCACAGCATCCAGCTGCTTGACTGGATGGCCGGCGGCCCCTCGCCGCTGGCGGCGCGGGCGGGTTGACGGATGCCCCGCGTGGTTTCGCGGCTCGCAATGGCGGCTTTGGGCATTTCACTCGCCGCGCCCGCCGCCTTCGCCCAACCGCGCCCCGACGCGAAAAAGGCTGAACTGGACAACCTGCTGACCGCCCTCAAGCAGGCGCCCAACGAGGCGGTCGCGACGGCCATCGAAGGCCGCGTCAAGCAGCTTTGGCTGGAATCCGGCTCTCCCGCCGCCACACTGCTCATGCAGCGCGGCCTGCGCGACCTCGCCAACAATGCCGCGCGCGACGCGCAGGACGATTTCGACGCGGTGCTGGCCCTGGAGCCGGAGCTGGCCGAAGCGTACGACCGCCGCGCCGTGGCCCGGTATCTCCAGGGCGACTATGCCGGCGCGCTGATCGACATCGAGAACACGCTCCGGCGCGAGCCCCGCAACTTCGCGGCCTTCCAGGGCCTGTCGCGGATCGCCGAGGCGCGCGGCGACCTCAAGGGCGCGCTGATCGCATGGCGCCGCGCTCTGGAGCTCGATCCCAAAACACAAGGTGGCGGCGAGCGCCTGCGGGACCTCGTCCGCAAGGTGGAGGGCGAACAGACCTGACACGATAGCGTGATGGCCGCGATAGCGGGACTTTGACGGCTTCTTGCCGTAGTTTCGCCAAACTGTCGGACGACAAGGGCGTTGTTGAGCGGGCGCTGATGTCCCCTTCAGTTTTGCTTTGAAAGCGAGGCGACGATGACCTCCAGATTTCGACTTCTTGTTGCGGCCTCCGTGCTCGCCGCTTCCGCTATGGTCCCGGTGGCCGCCAAGGCGGATTGGCGGGGCGGGTATGGCGGCGGCTACCATGGCGGTTACGGCGGCTATCGCGGCGGCAATGGCTACGGCGGCGGCTACCGCCGCGGCATCGGGCCGGGCGGGATCGTCGCGGGCGCCCTGCTCGGCCTCGGCGCCGCGGCTGTGATCGGCGGCGTGCTGGCCCCGCCTTATTATGCTGCGCCTCCGCCGGTGTACTATGCCCCGCCCCCGCCGGCCTATTACCCGCCACCGGCGTATTACGCCCCGCCCCCCGTCACCTACGTGCCGCAGGGCTATTACAATCGGGGCTACTACCAGAATTGACGTTTGGACCGGCGCCCCGAAGGCGCCGGTTTCGTTTTCCGCACATGGCTCCCCACCGCGAATTGCCTTGCTTAATTTCGTGTTGCGGTGCACACACCCCTCAGATTGCTCGCGATTGCGCGACTGTCGCTTGCCCCTCCCGCGCTCCCCGTTTCAGAAGGGTGCCGAATTGGGATGGGCGGCCAACCCCTGGCAGTCTTCCGCAACCTGTCCGCTCCGGCATCGCGCCTGGAACGTGGACACTAGGCATAGCTGCCCCACGGGCGCGTGCCGGAGATACCCGCTTGACACATGAGTCCTTCGACGGTTTCGGCCTCGCCGAACCCATTCTGGCTGCCCTGCGCGCTCAGAAATTCACCACCCCCACCCCCATCCAGACCGGCGCCATCCCCTTTCTGCTCGCGGGCCGCGATCTGCTCGGCACCGCGCAGACCGGCACCGGCAAGACGGCCGCCTTCGCGCTGCCGATCCTGAACCATCTCGCGGCCAACCGCGTACGGTCCAAGCCGTTCCACACACGCACCCTTATCCTCGCCCCCACGCGTGAGCTTGCGGTGCAGATCGAGGAGGAGTTCAAGCGTTTCGGCGCCGGCCTCGGTCTGCGCAGCGTGCTGATCCTGGGCGGCGTCGGCCGCTCGCCCCAGGTCCAGCGCATGAGTCGGGGGGCGGACATCGTGGTCGGCACGCCGGGCCGTATCTGCGACCTGATGAACACCCGCGAACTGCAACTCGGCCAGGTCGAACTGTTCGTGCTCGACGAAGCCGACCGCATGCTCGACCTCGGTTTCATCCGCGACATCCGCAAGGTGGTCGCCACTTTGCCGGCGCGCCGCCAATCCATGCTGTTCTCGGCCACCATGCCCGAGGAAGTCGGCAAGCTCGCCGAATCCCTGCTGCGCGACCCGGAGCGCGTGCGGGTGGCCGGCGAGGAGCCGACGCCTGAGCGCATCGAGCAGCATGTCCATTTCATGGAAGGCAGCGGCAAGCGCAACAAGCTGGTCGAACTGCTCGGCGACCCCGGCATGCAGCGCGTGATCGTATTCACCCGCACCAAGCGCGGTGCCGATCGCGTGTCCGAGCAACTCGAACAGGCCGGCATCGGCGCCGACGCCATGCATGGCAACAAAAGCCAGGGTGCCCGTCAGGCCGCGTTGGAGCGTTTCCGCACCGGCCGCGCTCGCGTCCTGGTGGCGACCGACCTCGCGGCGCGGGGCATCGATGTCGCCGGGATCACCCATGTGGTGAATTTCGAGCTGCCCAACGAGCCGGAAAGCTACGTCCACCGCATCGGCCGCACCGCGCGGGCCGGCGCCTCGGGCGTCGCCATCTCGTTCTGCGACGGCAGCGAGCGCGCCTATCTCCGCGCCATCGAGAAGCTGACCGGCGTGAAGCTCACGGTCGTCAGCGGCACGCCGCCCACCGAAACCAAGCCGCCGCCGCGCGGTGGAGGCCAGCAGCGCAACAACAGCGCCAATGGCAATCAGCGCCGCGACTTCGGCGGCGGGCGCGGCCAGAGACGCATGGCGGCATAACATGCCTTCCTTCTCCCTCCCCACAAAGGGGGAGGGGGAAGAAAACGATGCGTCGATCCGGTAGCCCCGCACGGCGAGGGGAGGGGGCAGCGGCCCGAGTCACCCGTGCCGCAACACCATCGCCCCGGAGGAATGCACCTCCGCCCGCCACCCCGGCGGCACCAGCGTGGTGGCGTCCAGCTGCGTCACGATCGCCGGTCCCGCGAATTTCGTGCCGGCACCGAGCTTCTCCCGGTCGAACACCGGTGTCGCCATCGTGCCGCCCGCGAAATGCACCTGCCGCATGTCGTCGGCGGCGGGCATCGCGGCCGCCGCGATGCGGGGCATCACCGGCGCCGGCATCCGGCCGGTGGCCTCCACCCGCAACGTCACCAGCTCCACCGCCACGTCCATGGTGAAGCCGTACAGTGCTTGGTGCGCCGCCCGGAACGCGCTCACCGCCGTCGCGGCGACATTCTCCCACGGCACCGCCAGTTCGCCGCCCTGGCCCTCGTAGCGCATCAGCGCCACCGTCTCGTACACGCGGTCCGCCGGCATCACCTGCTCCTCGGCCAGCCACGCCTCCGCTTCCGCCCGCAGCACGGCCACCAGCGCGTTCGCCGCCACGTCGTCCGGCTTGCCGGCGCGCGGCAGGGTGCGGTGGAATTCGGCCTTGAGGTCCGCGCCCAGCAGCCCCTCCGCGCACAGCACGCCGGGTGCGGGCGGGATCAGCACGGTGCTGATGCCAAGCAATTCGGCCAGCGCCGTGCCATGCAGCGGGCCGGCGCCCCCGAACGGCACCAGCGTGAAGTCGCGCGGATCGTGCCCGCGCTCGACGGACACCACGCGGATCGCGCCGACCATGTTGCTGTCGGCGATCGCGAGAACGCCCCGCGCCGCCGCGTGGAGATCGAGGCCGAGCGGCGCTGCCACCTCACGTCGGATCGCGGCCTCGGCCGCCGCCGGATCGAGCCGCATCCGCCCGCCCAGCAGCGCGGGAGGCAGATGGCCCAGCACCACATGCGCGTCGGTCACGGTCGCCGCAATGCCGCCATTGCCGTAACAGGCTGGCCCCGGATCGGCGCCGGCACTCGCCGGCCCCACCGAGAGCGTGCCATCGGCGATCCGCGCGATCGAGCCGCCGCCCGCCCCCACCGTCACCATGTCCACCATCGGCAGCGGCAGCGGCCATTCGCCCACGCGCCCGCTCTGGGTCAGCCCGATGCGGCCATCCTTGATGAGGCTGATATCGGCACTCGTGCCGCCGATATCGACCGTGATGATGTCTCCGATTCCGGCCGCCGCCGCTACCGCGCGCGCGCCCACCACGCCCGCCGCCGGGCCTGACAAGGCCGTCACCGCCGGCGCGCGCCGGATGGTGGCGACGCCCGCCACGCCGCCATTGGACTGCATCAGCAGCAGCGGCGCCGCCACGCCCTCCGCCGCCAGCCGCTCCGCCAGCCGGCCGACATAGGTGGACACGGCGGGCATCACCGAGGCGTTCAATATGGTCGCCAGGGTGCGCTCGTATTCCCGCACCACCGGCAGCACATCGACCGAGGCCGTCACCGCCACGCCGGGCAGCGCCGCGCGCAGCATCTCGGCCACGCGCTGCTCGTGCATCGGGTTGGCGAAGCCGTGCAGCAGGCACACCGCCACCGCACGCACGCCCAGCTTGCGGCACGCCTCGGCCGCCTGCGTCACGCTGGCCTCATCCAGCGGCGTGAGCACCGTGCCGCCCGGCCCGATCCGCTCCGTCACCTCCAGCACCCGTGAGGCCGGCACAGGGCGGCGGGGCTTGCGCCACGCGTACAGGTTGGCCCGGCGCGGGATATCCTGCCGCCCGATATCCAGCACATGGCGGAAGCCCGCCGTCGTCACCAGCGCGGTCTCCGCCCCCTTGCCCTCCAGGATCAGGTTGGTGGCCACCGTGGTACCGTGCAGCACCCGCGCGATCGCGGACGCCTCGGCACCGGCCTGCGCCAGCGCCAGACGCATCCCCGTGATGAACGCGCGGCTCGGATCGGCCGGCACGCTCGGCGTTTTTGCCCGCCACGCCCGCCCGGTGGCCGCATCCTGCAAGGTCACGTCGGTGAACGTGCCGCCGATGTCGATGGCAACCGAGAGCCGCATGTCGGACGGACGCATGTTAGACGAGGGCATGTTAGACGAGGGCATGTCAGACGAGGGCATCGACGTATCCTGTGCGGTGAAAGGCCAATGCGGCGGGACGATGCACCCGTGCCGCGTCCGTGGCGGCGGCATCGAGTTCGCCCTCCCGGATCGCCACGCCGTAGCGGCGGCGGGCCGCATCCACCGAGACATACCCATCGAGCACATCGCGCAGCACGAGTGCGGCCGGCCGGTCGAACGGATGCCCGCGCCCGCCGCCGCCGCCGGTCTCGATCCGCAATATGTCGCCCCGCACCAGCCGGTTGCCGTCCGACAGCGGTGCCAGCACGCGCTCGTTCGCCCGACCGGGATTGACCACCGCCCGCGCCGTGCCGCCTGCCATGCCGCCGGCGGTGCCCCAGGGCGGGTTCACCACGCTGTCGATGCGGATCGCGAGCACGGAGTCCTCGGCCAGTATCTCGTATTCCCGCACGATGCCGCAGCCGCCGCGAAACTCGCCGGGTCCGCCGCTGTCGCGGTTGATCGCATACGCGGTCAGCAGCACCGGGTAGCCGAGTTCGAGGAACTCGACGGGGTAGTTCTCCTGCGCCACGAAATACACCGCATCGATCCCGTCCGCGTCCGGCCGCCCGCCATAGCCCACCCCCAATCCGTCCGACAGCAGGAACGGGCGGCCGTCCGCGAGCCCGCGTATCAGCAGGATCACGTACGCCGCGTGCGCCGCCGGCGCCGGCGTGCCGGCCACGTTGATGAGGCCGTTCAGCGTCGCCAGAACGCGCATCATCGTCATTCCGCGCATCCCGAGCGGTGCCGGGAAGCGCGGCCGCAGCAGCGAGCCTTCCCGCAGGATCACCTCGTCGAATGCCCGTGCGCCGCCCGCATTGCACACCTGCGACGGGTCCCCGCCCAGGAAGTACAGCGCGAACGCCGTTCCGGGCACGTCCTTGTTCATCAGGTAGTTCACCGGCCCCGGCGCCTGGTCGTCGGTCTCGGTCGCGTCGAATATGAAACGGTCATCCGCCGTGCGGGTGAGTGCGAACCGGATATGCAGCGGCCCCGTGCCATGCCCGTCGCTGTCCACCGCGTCGGTGAAGCGGTGCGTGCCGACCGGGAAGGTCTCGCGCAACCGCCGCCGCACCAGCGTTTCGGTGCGCGCGAGCAACTGCGCCAGCGCGTCGGCCAGCAGATCGGCCGAGAACCGCTCGACGATCTCGCCCATCCGCCGCACGCCGAGATCGACGCTTGCCATCAGTGCCCGCGTGTCGCCCCGGCAGGTCGCGGGATAGCGCGAGTTGCGATAGAATATCTCCAGTGCGGCCGTGTTGGTGACGCCCCGGTCGATCAGTCTGGTCGGCGGAATAATGATGCCTTCCTGGAAGATATCGGTGGCGTCCGGCGAGATCGAGCCCGGCCGCAATCCGCCGATGTCGGAGAAATGCGCCCACCCCATGACGAACGCGCAGCGGCGGCCGTCATGGAACACGGGGGCGAGGAACACCTGGTCGTTGGAGTGCGACACCGCGCCGTAGCTGCCGTAGCAGTCATTGTACCAAAACAGATCGCCCGGCTGGATCGTCCCTATCGGGAAATGCTCGAACACCGGCCCGCAGATGTCGCCGAAGATCGGCACGTTGGAGCCCACCGCCATCACGCCCTGGGCGTCGAACAGGGCGGTGTAGAAATCCTTCTTCTCGCGAATGAACGCCGAGATGGCCGTGCGCTCCAGCAGCGCCTCCATTTCCGCCTGCGCGGCACGGATGGCGCCCCGGATGATCTCTAGCGTGACCGGATCGCACAGGCTCATGGCAAGTCTCCCAGATGGCAGGCGACGCGGCGGTCGCCGGAGATGGATCGCAGCGCCGGCGTGTCGGCCGTGCAGCGCGGCATGGCGTGCGGGCAACGGTCGCGGAATGTGCAGCCCGGTGCAGTCGGCGGCGCATCCGAAAGGCTGCCGCGAACCGGCAGCGCCGCGCGGTTCTGGTCCACCCGCGCCACCGGCACGGCGGCCACCAGTACCGCGGTGTACGGGTGTGCGGGTTCGGCGATCAGCGCCGCCGTCGGGCCTTCCTCGACCACCTGGCCGAGATACATCACCAGCGTGCGCTCGCACACGTAGCGGATCAGTGCCAGATCATGGCTGATATAGATCGCGGCCAGTCCCAGCGCGTCGCGCGCCTCGCGCAGCAGGTTCAGGATCCCCGCGCGCACCGACACGTCCAGCATCGACACCGGCTCGTCCGCCACGATCAGCCGCGGTTCCGGCACCAGCGCGCGCGCCAGCACCACGCGCTGCAATTGCCCGCCCGAGAGTTCATGCGGCCGCCGATCGAGCCACGATTCGGGCGGCGTGAGCCGCACCCGGCGCAGCACCGCGTCGATGCGTTCGCGATGTTCGCTGGCAGCGACGCCGAAGTTCCGCAACGGTTCGGTCAGCGAGCGGCGAATGGTGAAGCGCGGGTTCAGCGCGTCGAACGGGTTCTGGAACACGAGTTGCGCGCGCGCGCGGAACGGCCGCAACGCGTTGCCATGCAGCTTCGTGATATCGGCGCCGTCGAAGCGAATGCCGCCCTCGGTCGGTTCCTCCAGCCGCAACAGCATCCGCGCCGTCGTCGTCTTGCCGCAGCCTGACTCCCCGACGATGCCGAGCGCCTCCCCGGCCGCTACCGCGAGGCTCACCCCCTCGACCGCATGGACCAGGCGACCACGCGCGCGGAACGTCTTTCGCAGGCCGACTGCTTCGAGAAGCGCGCTCACGCCGCGATCCACGTCGAAGGCGTCGCCGCCAGTCCGCGCAGTTCCGCCGCCTCATCCGCCCGCCAGCACGCGGCGACATGATCGGACGCATACGCAAGCGCCGCCGGGTCGTGCGCCACGCACCGCGCCTGGGCGAACGGGCAGCGCGCCGCGAAGCGGCAGCCCGGCGGCGGGTCGATCAGCGAGGGCGGCGAACCCTCGATCGGCACCAGCGCGGCCATGTCGCCATGCACGTCGGGAAACGCGTGCGTCAGCCCCATCGTGTAGGGATGCAACGGCCGTTCCAGCACGTCGGCCACCGGCCCGGCCTCCACCACGCGCCCGGCATACATCACCGCCACCCGGTCGCACGCGTACGCCACCACCGCCATGTCGTGCGTCACCAATATCATCGCGAGGTTCAGCCGCGACTGCAGGTCGCGCAGCACGTCGAGCACCTGCCGCTGCACGATCACATCGAGCGCCGTCACCGGCTCGTCGGCGATCACCAACACGGGCGCCAACGCCAGGGCCAGCGCGATCGAGGCCCGCTGCCGCATTCCCCCGCTGAACTGATGCGGAAAATCCGCCAGCCGCACCGGATCGAGCCCGACCATGCGGAACAACTCCACCGCCCGCGCCAGCGCGGCCGTGCGCCGCAGCCCGCCACGCTCCGTCAGAACCTCCAGCATCTGCGCCCGCAGGCGCTGCACCGGATCGAGCGCGTTCATCGCGGTCTGCGGAATGAACGCGAGCCGCCGCCAGCGGATCGCGCGCATCGCGGCCTCGCCCAACGCCGCGATATCGCGGCCCTCGAACATCACCTGCCCGCCCGCGATCCGTCCCGCCTCCGGCAGCACGCGCATCAGCGAGCGGCCGAGCGTGGACTTGCCGCATCCGCTCTCGCCGACCAGCCCGGTAATCGAGCCCGCCGGCACATCGAGATCCATGCCGTCGACCGCGCGCACCACCCCGGCACGGCTGGCATAGTTCACCCGCAGCCCGCGCACCGAGAGCAGCATCACTGCTCCGCCAATTTCGGGAACAGCAATTTCTCCGACCCGCGCGAGATCAAAAATCCCGCCAGCACCATCGCCATGATGGCGGCCCCAGGCGGCGCGAACCAGTTCCAGGCGCCGCGCGACAATGCTTGGTTGGCGTACGCATCCTGCAACATCACGCCCCAGCTGACCGTCTCCGGGTCGCCGAACCCCAGGAAGCTCGCCGAGGCCTCGGCGAGGATTGCCCATCCGATCGCCACCGACCCGTACAGCGCGGCCAGCGGCAGCACCTGCGGCAGCACATGCACGAACATGATCCGCGCCGTGGAACACCCGGTCACCCGTGCCGCCTCCACCCAGGCGCGCTCCCGCAGGCTCAACACCTGTGCGCGGATCACCCGTGCCGTGTTCGGCCACAGCAGCGCCGCCACGGTGAAGATCACCACGCCCGTTCCGGGATGGGTGAGCGCCGCGAGGATCAGCATGAAGGGCAGGAACGGCAGCCCCAGCACGATGTCGGCCAGCCAGCTCACCACCCGATCCACCCAGCCGCCGAGATACCCCGCGAGCAGCCCCAGCAGCGTGCCGATCGCCACAACCGCGATCGCCGCCGTCAGCCCGACCACCAACGCCGAGCGTGTGCCGTGGATCACCTGGCTGAGCACATCGCGCCCGCTCGATGTGGTGCCGAGCCAATGCGCCGCCGAGATCGGCAGATAACGCGCCACACGCGGCCCCACCTTAAGGATCGCGCGCGGCGCGTACGGCTCCAGCCAGTCGGCGAACACCGCCACCACCACGATCACGGAATAGATCGCGGCGCCCACCGCGGCGAACGGCTCGCCGCGCAGGAATTTCAGGAAATTCCTAGCGCCGCGCACGCACGGACACCCTCGGGTCGAGCGCCGAATACACCAGATCGGCCAGCGAATTCATCGTCACCAGCACGGCCGCGATCAGAATGAACGCGCCTTGCGCCAACGGGTAGTCCGCGCTCTGCACCGCCTGCACCAGGACGCGCCCGATGCCGGGCCAGGCGAACACCGTCTCCACCACCACGTTGCCGCCGATGCTGGCGCCGAGGCCCAGCGCGAACGCGGTCACCACCGGCAGCAGCGCGTTGCGCGCGGCATGGCGCATCACGATCGACCAGCGCGACAGGCCCTTCATCCGCGCCATCACGATGAACTCGTCGTTCATCACCTCCAGCATCGTCGCCCGCATCAGCAGCAGCGGCAGGCCTTGCAGATACAGCACCAGCGTCAGCGCCGGCAGCGCCAGATGCCACCAGTAATCCGCCGACACCAGCCGCGCGCCCACGCCGGCCAATTCCTGCCCGGGGCTCAGCGCGCCGCCGGTGGGAAACCAGCCGAATTCGAACGACAGAGCCGCCAACAGCAGCATTCCCAGCCAGAACTCCGGTGCCGCCCGGCTCGCCAGCGCCGCCGGGATCGCCATGGCCTCCACGGCACCGCCACGCCGGAAAGCCAGGAATGCGCCCGCCACGATGCCGAACGCATAGGCGGCACACAGCGAGACCAACGTGAGAATGACGGTGTTCGGCAACGCATCCACCAGCAGCACCGCGACCGGCTTGCCTTGCAGGAACGACATGCCGAGTTCGCCGTGCAGGAGGTTCGACATGTAGATCAGATACTGGTCCCATAGCGGCCGGTCGAGCCCGAACCCCTTCAGCAACGCCGCGCGCGTCTCCTCGGAGAAGCTCGGCGAGAGGAAGTTGAGTGTCGGGTCGCCCGGCATCAGGCGGAACAGCACGAAGGTCAGGCTGGCCACCACCCACAGCACAAGCAGCAGGTGGCCCAGCCGTTCCAGCGTGTGTCTGGCGCTCCGTGGCAACGTCATTGCATGGGGCGGAACGACGCGGCACAAACGACAGGTGAGATCAAGCGAGGTGCCTACTGGAACACCGCCGTCGTCTCCTTCACGCCGGCCGGGTAGTGCAGCTTGCCGTCCACCAGCACATACCCCGCATCCTTCAGCATCTTCCTGGCCGCCTCCACAGTCCCGCCCGGCACCTGCTTCACGATGTCGGGTGCGGCCCAGTAGGCCAGCGCCGGCGAAATCCATGAGTTGGCCGGCACCGCCGCCCCGCCCCACGCATCCGTCGCGATCGCCTCGCGGTCGACGGTGGCCGAGAGCGCGCGGCGGAACGCCACATCGTTGAACGGCGGCCGGCGTTCATTGTAGCCGATGAACCGGAACCCGATATCGAGCGACTCCGACAGCTTGATGTCGGGCGACGATTTCGCCATCCGGGCGAGCAGCTCCGGATCGCCCGTGTAGTCCGTCAGGAAGTTCATCTCGCCGCTTTTCATGGCGCCCATGGTCGATTCCACGTTGGGCGTGATCCGCATGATCCAGCGGTTGGCGTTGGGCTTCGCCCAATGCTCGGTATTCGCCTCCAGCACCACCTGCTCCGTCAGCTTCACCGACACGAACTTGTAGGGTCCGGACCCGATCGGCAGCTTCTCCATGATGCTTTCGGCGGTCTCGGGCTTGGTCTTCAGATCCTCGAAGATCGGCGCCCAGATATGCTTGGGCGCCAGATTCAGCTTCGACAGCGAACTCACCAGAAACGCCGCATCCGGCCGCTTTAGCGTAATTCGCAGGCTCATCGGCCCAGTCGCTTCGACCTTTGCGATGTTGCCCACGAACGGCCGGTACATCGGCGACTTGTCCCCGTAGCCCGGCGCCTCCAGGCTGAACACCGCGTCCTCGATCGTCACCGGCTTGCCGTCATGCCATTTCATGCCGGCGCGCAGCGTCACCTCCACCGTGGTCGGCGTGGGCCGCGTGACAGCCTCCGCCGCCCATGGCCGCGGCAGCCCGTCCGGCCCGATCCGCATCAGCCGGTCCCACACCAGTTCGGTCGCCCACGAGCCTTGCGCGCCGGGGATGTTGAACGGGCTCAGATTGGTCGGCGGAGCGGTCGAGTTGAGAATCACGTCTTTCTGCGCGCCCTTTGGCTTCATCGTCGTCCAGGTCCAGAAATTGCGGATGCCGATGCCCGCCTGCGTCACCATCGTGGTCTCGTCCCAGATTGTCTTGTTGAACGCGACAAGGTTTTTCGGATGCACCAGAAAGGCGTAGGGCTGGTCGCGATTGATGAGCGTCTGCGCCTCGCGGACCAACGCCTGCCGCTTCGGCAGATCGAGCTCCTCGCGCTGCGCCTGCGCCAGCCGGTCGTATTCGGGGTTGTTGTAGCCGACGAAATCATAGCCGTTCGCGGCATTGGCCGAGACGAACAGATTATAGGTCAACTCGTCCGGATCGCTGCGCTCGGGCCGCCCCACCATCTGCCACGTCGTCGCGTCCCAGCGCTGGCGCTCGTACCACACCACCTGGGTGAATTGCTGGCCGGGGAGGGGGCGGATGCGAACATCCAGGCCCAGCGATTTCCACGCTTCCGCGATCATCTCGGCCGCCTGATACTCCTGCGGCGAGGCCGCCTGCGGTTGCGCCACGATAGTCAACGGCCGAACCAGGTCGCCGGCCGGCTGTGACTGTGCATGGGTGACGAAGCCGGCCGCCAATCCGAAGGCCAACAGCGATCGCTTCATGTCTCGTGCCCTTTGTTTCCGCATGGCAGGCATTCAACACGCGCCGGGCGCCGCGTTCAACCCCCGGACTTGCACACCCCGCCCATCGGTGATGCCATTGGCCGGCAGCAGCGGGAGCACGACAATGGCGATCAGCGAAACCGAACAACGCTTTCTGGACGCGGTCAGCCTCGACCTGCCCTGGAGTCTGGTGGAGGCGTTCTCGGTCCTGCCGCGCTGGCGCCCGGAGGACGTGAACCGCAGCGCCGAGGTGCTGGCCGCGAAACTGCGCGCGGCCGGCGTGCCGGTGGAGATGCACGCGCCGGAAATCTATCTCTCCGTTCCCTACTCGGCGTCGGTGTCGGCCGGCGGCCTCACCATCCGCGCCAAGCCGCCCTCATCCTCGCTCTCGGTGCCGGGCGGCCGCACCGGACGACTCGTCACGCTTGCGGCCAACCCGAAGGCGCTGCGCAGCTACAACCGCGATATCAAGACGCTGTTCGGCGGCAGCATCTCCTCGGTCGATGAGGTGCGCCGCATCGTCGGCGGCAACATCGTGATCATGCAGGGCTTCGGCAACCCGGCGCTGACCAGCCTGATCGAGGAATGGGGCGGGATCGGACTGATCGCGGTCAATCCCGGCACCGACATCCATTGGGGCACCTGCACCACCATCTGGGGCAGCCCCGACCTCGCGGACCTGCCGCGCAAGCCGAAAATCCCGGTGGTCGCGGTCAACAATCCTGACGGGCAGAAGCTGATGGCACTGGCCGCCTCCGGCGGGGAGGCCACCATCCGCACCGATCTCCAGGAGGGGTGGTTCGCCCAGTCCATTCCCGTGGTGACCATTCCCGGCGCGGTCGAGCCCGAGAAATTCGTGCTGGTGCATGGCCATTACGACAGCTGGGAGGTCGGCGTGGGCGACAACGCCACCGGCGACGCGACCTTGCTGGAACTCGCCCGCGTGCTCTGGGCCAACCGCGACGGCCTGCGCCGCTCGGTGAAGCTCGCTTGGTGGCCGGGCCACTCCACCGGCCGCTACGCGGGCTCCACCTGGTTCGCCGATCATTTCGCGCTCGACCTCGATCGCAACTGCGTGGCGCAGATCGACTGCGACAGCCCCGGCTGCCGCTGGGCCACCAGCTACCACGACACGCGCGCCTTCAGCGAAAGCGCCCACATCGCAACCGACGCGATCCGCGACATCGTGCCCGGCGCCGAAATCCGCACGCTCCGTCCGCCGCAAGCCGGGGACTACAGCTTCAACAACATCGGCCTGCCGAGTTTCTTCATGCTCAGCTCGACCATGCCCGAGGCGCTGCGTCACGAAAAGAACTACTATGACGTGTCCGGCTGCGGCGCCAACATTGCGTGGCACACCGAAAACGACACGCTGGAGGTCGCCGACCGCGACATCCTGCTGACCGACATGAAGATCTATCTGCTGTCCACGCTGCGCGTCGCCAATGCGGAGGTTCTGCCGTTCGACTGGTCCGCCACCTGCGACGAATTCCTGGCCACCATCGCCGAGTACCAGGCGGCCTCGAAGGGCCTCGCCGATCTGTCCGCCTGCACGAACGCCACCCTCGCGCTGAAAGCGAGCCTTGCGAAACTCGCCGATGCCGACACGGCCAAACGCAACGTGGCATTGTTCGAACTGGCCCGCATCCTGGTCCCGGTCAACTACACGCGCGAACCCCGCTTCCGCCACGATCCAGCCTACACCGTGCCGCCGCTGCCGACCCTCGCGGTGGCCGCCGACCTGCCCGATTTCACCGATGACCACATGCGCCGCGTGGCACTGGTGGAGTTGATGCGTGGCACCAACCGCTTCCTCGCCGCGATCGACCAGGCCGCAAGGGTGGTGCGGGGGGCGACAGGCTGATCCTCCTGTCGCGAGGGTAGTCGCCCGAACGAAAGCTTGTCATCGCGCGCCGCCGCCTGGCGGCGCGCCGCTCGCCAACCGCACGCATTTCCGCATCGCCGAAGGCAACGCCTCCGCGTCCAGCGCGGCCTTCCGCCGCACGAACCCCTCGCCCGATATCGTGCCCACGATCTCGTCCACGACAGCCGCGTACACCTTCAGTCGCAGTTCGAAATGCGTCAGCCCATGGCGCACCTCGCCCACGCACCGCCACGCGGCCGGCATCGGCGCCAGCGCCAGCGCGGCCGCATCGTCCCACGGCGTGGACACCCAGGGCGTGCCCGGCAATTCGGTCATGCCGCCCAGCAGCCCGCTCGGCGGACGGCGGCGCAGCAGCACGCCCCCTTGCGAATCCTCGAGCCAGAAATGCACGCCGTGACGCACCGGCCGGATCGGCTTGGGCGCCTTGCGCGGCAACGCGGCGGCGATGCCCAGAATCCGCGCGGCGCACCCTGGCCTCAGCGGACACAGCCCGCATGCCGGATTGGTCGGCGTGCAGATGGTGGCGCCCAGGTCGAATAATGCCTGGATGAAATCCGACGGCCGCGCCTGCGCCGCCGCATCCCCGCCCAGCCGCGCGGCACCCGCCGCGATGGCCGGCTTGGCCCCCGGCAGCGGCGCCCCGATCGCGAACAGCCGTGCCACCACGCGTTCCACGTTGCCGTCGATCGGCACCACCGCCACGCCGAACGCAATCGCCGCCACGGCGGCGGCGGTGTACGGCCCGATGCCGGGCAATGCCAGTAGCCCCGCCACGTCGCCCGGAAAAAGCCCGCCGCGCGCCGCCACCGCCTGGGCGCAGGCATGCAGGTTGCGGGCGCGGGCGTAGTAGCCGAGCCCCGCCCATGCCCGCATCACATCCTCGACCGGGGCCGCCGCCAACGCCCGCACATCGGGGAAGTGCATCAGGAAGCGTTCGTAGTAAGGTGCGACGGCGGCCACCGTGGTCTGTTGCAGCATGATCTCGCTGAGCCAGACGCGATACGGGTCGGGCGTCTCGCCGGGCAGCGCGCGCCACGGCATGCGGCGGCGGTTTCGGTCGTACCAGGCCAGCAATTCGGAGGACATGGGCGCGGTATGGCAATCCCGGATGACACAAACAAGCAGCGTCACATCTACGGCCCACGCCCGGTCGGCGCCCTGGTGCCAGCCCTGGTGCGCCCGGCCTTCCGCCGCCGCGCCCCTGCCACGGCGCAGGTGCTGGCGGACTGGGAAGCGATCGTCGGCCCCGCCATCGCGGCGCTGACCACGCCGCGAAAGCTGTTCTCCGGCACGCTGTCGATCGCCTGCGCTGGCCCGGTGGCGCTTGAATTGCAGCATCTTTCCACCGCGCTGATGGGCCGCATCAACGGCCATCTCGGCAGCATCGCCGTGACCCGCCTGCGCTTCATCCAGGACGTATCGGCGATGGCACCGCCACCCGCCCCGAAGCGCAAGCCGGCGACCCTGGCGGCGCGGCGGGCGGTGGCGGATTTGCCGGAAGGTCCGTTGCGGGATGCGCTCGAAGCCCTCGGGCGCGTCGTCTTGACGGAGCGCGGAACATGAGGCCGATGGCACGCCGCACCGCCTCGACTCGCGGCGGAGCCTCCGCTAAACACCACATATGGGGTTCAACATGCAGCCTTCGCGTCGAAAACTACTAGGTGTAGGTGGCGCGGTCGTCGTGGCCGCCGCCGCGGCCGGCTGGTGGATGGTCCGCACCCCGCCTCCGCTCGCCCCGACTCCACTGGCCCCGACCCCAGTGGCGCCGACTCCACTGGCCGCGACGCCGGTTGCCGCGACGCCGGCGCCAGGAGCCGCGAACGCCCTTCCGGCCGCCGACCCGCGCATCGCCGAACGCGCGCTTGGCCAGGCGAACGCTCCGGTCACAGTCCATGAATTCTTCTCGCTCACCTGCCCGCATTGCGCGGTGTTCGCCCGCGACAGCCTGCCCGACATCAAGACGAAGCTGATCGACACCGGCAAGATCCGCTACGTGTTCCACGATTTCCCGCTCGACCAGGTGGCGTTGACCGCCGCCATGGTGGCGCGCACGCTGCCCGCCGCCCGCTACGAACCCTTCACCTCCGCCCTGCTCGCCTCGCAGGATCGCTGGGCCTTCGCGCGCGGCGTGAACTCCACCGACGAGCTGGCCAAGATGGCGGCGCTGGCCGGCCTGTCGCGCGCCATCTTCGACGCGGCCGTCGCCGACACGGCGCTCCGCACCGCCATTCTGCAAATGCAGGACCAGGCGGTGAAGGACTACAAGGTCGATGCCACGCCGTATTTCGTGTTTATCGGGCCGGGCGGCAAAACCAGCGGCGAATCGGGCGAGAAGAGCTACGACCAGTTCCAGGCGTCGGTGGCCAAGGTCTCCGGCTGAAACCAGAGGACACCTCCCCTTGCCCGTCAGCTTCGCCCGCCTCCGCATCGCCGGGTTCAAGAGCTTTGCCGAACCCGCCGTGGTGGAAATCCGGCCGGGGCTGACCGGCATCGTCGGCCCCAATGGCTGCGGCAAGTCCAACGTGGTCGAGGCGCTGCGCTGGGCGATGGGCGAGAACTCCGCCCGATCCTTGCGCGGCGGCGAGATGGACGACGTGATCTTCGCCGGCACCGCCAACCGGGCGTCGCGCAACCTCGCGGAGGTCACGCTCTCGCTCGATGACACGCAGGGCGTGGCGCCGCCGCCGTTCCACGAGCACCCCGAACTGGAGATCAGCCGCCGCATCGAGCGCGGGCAGGGCAGCGTGTACCGCGTGAATGGCCGCGAGGCCCGCGCGCGCGATGTGCAGACCCTGTTCGCGGACCTCGCCAGCGGCGCGCGGTCGTCGGCCATGGTCAGCCAGGGCCGCGTCGCCAGTATCGTCAACGCCCGGCCCGACGAGCGGCGCGCGATCCTGGAGGAAGCCGCCGGCATCACCGGGCTGCACGCGCGCCGCCACGAGGCCGAACTCAAACTGCGCGCCGCCGAGGCCAACCTCGCCCGCGCGGAAGATCTGCGCGGGCAGCTGGAAGTCCAGCTCGATGGGTTGAGGAAGCAGGCCCGCCAGGCCAACCGCTACCGCACCATTTCGGAAACCATCCGCGCCGCCGATGCGGACCTGATGTCAGTGCAGCGTGCCCGCGTCGAACGCGCCCGCGCGGCCAGCCATGCGGCGGTTCACGCCGCGCGCCAGCTTGTCGCGACCGCCACCGCGCAGGCAACCGCCGCGACCACGCTGGCCACCGAAGCCGCTGCCGGCCTGCCGCCGCTGCGCGAGAGCGAGGCCGTCGCCCGCACCGCGCTCGAACGCCACCGCATCGCCGCCGAGCAGATCGCCGCCGAGGAGGCCCGCGCGCGGGACGCCCTGAAGGATGTCATCCGCCGCGTCGAGCAGATCGCCCGCGACCTCGGCCACGCGGAGCAGGGCCAGCGCGACGCCGACGCCGCCCATGCGCGGCTGGCTCAGGAGGATACCCGGCTTGGCGCCGAGGAGACGGCCCATCCGCCCCGCTTGGCGCGCGCGGAGGAGGCCGCCGCCGAAGCCGCCGACGCGGTCCGTGCGTCCGACGCCGCTGCCAACCGCGCGACCGAGATCGCCGCCGACCTCGTGGCGCGCGACCGGGCATTGACCGAAGCCTTGTCCCAGGCGGACCAGCGCGCCCGCCGCGTGGCCGAGCAGGCCGCGCGGCTGCGCGACGAACGCCTCCGCGTGGCGTCCCAACTGGTCGATCCCGCCCGCATCGTCGCCGCCGAGGCCGAACGTGCCGACGCCGACGCCGCCATCGCCGCCGCCCGGACCGGGCTCGAACAGGCCGAACGCTCCCGCGCCGCCGCCCAGCAGGACCTCGCGGCCACCCGCGAGCGCGCCACCGCCGCCGATGCCGCGCGGGCGAAGCTGGCCGCCGAGGCGCAGGCGCTGGCCGAGGTGCTCGGCGTCAAGGACGGCGAACGCTGGCCGCGCATGGTCGATCAGCTGACGGTGCCGGCCGGCCTCGAAGCCGCCCTCGGCGCCGCCTTGGGCGAGGAACTCGACTCGGCCGCCGACGTCTCCCGGGCCCGCCACTGGCGCGAACTGCCGCCGTTCGACCCGGTGCCCGCCTTGCCCGACGGTATCTTTCCCCTGTCGGCCGAGGTCCGCGCCCCCGAGGCGCTCGCCCGCGCCCTGTCTCAGATCGGCCTCGTGCCCGACGACGCCACCGGCCACACGGCGCAGCCCCGTCTGCTCCCCGGCCAGATGCTCGTCTCGCGCACCGGCGCGGTGTGGCGGTGGGATGGCTATACCATCAAGGCCGGCACGCCGACCGCCGCCGCCGTGCGCCTCACCCAGCGCAACCGCCTCGGCGGCCTGCGCTCCCGCCTCGCCGAAGCCGAGCAGGCGGCGATCGTCGCCGGCGCCGCCCGCGCCGAGGCCGAGGCCGCCGAGCGCGCCGCCACCGCCGCCGACCAGCGCCTGCGGGCCGAGCGGCGCGACGCCGAGCAGCGGCTGGAGCGCGCCCGCGCCGCCGCCTCGGCCCTGGCGGCTCAGGCCAGCACCGCGCAATCCCGCCTCGCCGGCCTCGACGAACAGACCGCGCGCCTCGACGCCGACCACGCCTACGCCCAATCCGCTTTGGCCACCGCCCGCGAAGCCCGCGCGGCTCTGCCCGACCCCGCCGCCGGCCGCGCCGCCATGGAGCAGGCCCGCGCGGCACTCGCCGCCGCCCGCCAGCGCGAGACCACCGCCCGCAACGAGCGAGACGCGCTCGCCCGCGCCGCCTCCGGCCGCGCCCATCGCCGCCGCACGCTGGCGCAGGAACACGCCGACTGGACGCTGCGCCGCAACGACGCCGCCGGCCGCCTCACCGATCTCACCGCCCGCAGCGCCGAGGCCCGCGCGGCGCACGCGGAATTGTCCGGCGCCCCCGCGCGCATCGCCGTCCGCTCGGCGGCCCTGATCGACGAGCGCGAGGCGGCCGAAGCCAGCCATCGTCGCGCCGCCGCCGCCCTCGCCGGCCTCGACGGCGAAGCCCGCGCCGCCGACCGCGCCGCCCGTGCGGCCGAAGCGACGCTGGCCACCGCGCGCGAGACCGTGGTGCGCGCCGAGGGCGAGGCGGTGCAGGCCGACCACGCGTGGGGCACGGTCGCCGAACGCATCCTCGAACGCCTCGGCGTGAACCCCGCCTTGCCCGAGCCCCCGGCCGATATCGGCCCCGAGAACGAGGAAAAAGCCCGCCGCCGCCTCGAGCGCCTGCAGCGCGAGCGCGACGACATGGGGCCGGTGAACCTGCGCGCCGAGATCGAGGTGGCCGAGATCGCCGTCCAGGTGGAAACCATCATCCGCGAGCGCGACGAGCTCACCACCGCCATCGCCAAGCTGCGCGGCTCCATCGGCCACCTCAACCGCGAGGGCCGCGAGCGCCTGTCGGCCGTGTTCGAGCAGGTGGACACGCATTTCCAGGCCCTGTTCTCCCGCATGTTCGGCGGCGGCCGCGCGCATCTGGCGCTGGTCGGCTCCGACGACCCGCTGATCGCCGGCCTCGAAATCTACGCGCAGCCCCCCGGCAAAAAGCTGTCGGCGCTGTCGCTGCTGTCCGGCGGCGAACAGGCGCTGACCGCGCTGTCGCTGATCTTCGCCGTGTTCCGCTGCAATCCCGCTCCGATCTGCGTGCTCGACGAGGTGGACGCGCCGCTCGACGACGCCAACGTCGAACGCTTCTGCACCCTGCTGGAAGACATGGTGCGCGACACTGGCACGCGCTTCCTGGTGGTGACGCATCACCACCTCACCATGGCGCGGATGGACCGGCTGTACGGCGTGACCATGCAGGAACGCGGCATCTCGCGGCTGCTGTCGGTGGATCTGCGAAGTGCGGCCGAGATGATCGACCAGCCGCGAATGGCGGCGGAGTGATGGCATTCGATTTGTCAATGCGAGCAATGACGGATTTGCTGAACCACAGGAAGCGCCGATGACACAAGAAACGCTCGAAAAACAAATCGAGACGCTCGATGCCCTGCTCGCCGAGTCCGAGAAGCAGGGCAAGGCGCTCCTCGCCCGCGTGCGCGCGCTACGCAAGAAGGCCCAGGCCGGCGAAGTCGCCGCGCTCGCCGGCCTGTTCGACCCGGTTCCCCGCCAGTCCGAGCAATTCGCCGCCGCCGTCCAGGCCGCCCGCGACTCGCTCACCTATGACGCGGCCATGTCCCTCGCCGACGGCTCCTACCTCGCCGAGTTGCAGGCCGAGGCCGCCGCGCAGGATGTCGTGCTCACCGAACGCGACGGCCGGCTCACCGCCTTCCCGCTGCTGTTGAAGCTGGAAGCGAAAATCCCGGCGGTGCGGATCGGCCGCAAGCTGGACCGGCGGCTGCGGCCGAGCGTGCTGATCCGCTCGCTGCGCCAGGCCCAGGCCGCCAGCAAGTTCGACGCCGCGCGTTTCCTCGCCCAGCTGTTCACCGGCTACGCCTACCTCGCCCCCCTGGCCCAATCCGCATGGCGCGCCGACAGGCCCGGCCACGGCCCGGTGGTGGCGCTGAACGACCTCTATGCCCTGCTGACCGTCCATCCCGCCGCCGCCGCCGAGTATTCGCGCGAGGCGTTCGCCTGCGATCTGCTGCGGCTCGATCGCGCGCCCGACACCGCCACCCGCGCCGGGCACCGTTTCGCCCTGCCGGCCTCCACCGGCAGCAAGGGCCGCGACCGGCTCACGTTCTATGACGAGGCAGGCGCCGAGCGGATCTATGTCGGCATCCGCTTCTCGCTCGGCGCCGGGGCCGGAGGCGGTCATGCCGATCACGCTCGCTAGCTGGCTCGTCCCGATCGACCGCGAATACCTGCGCGGCTTCATCCCCGACGGCGGCGGCGCGGTGCGCATCGTGGTGGCCAGCGAGACGGACATCCCGGCGGTGCGCGACCGCATCACCGAGGCCGCCATCGATGCCGGTCTGTCGGTGATCCCGATCGACACCGCCGCCACCCGCCTGCACATGCTGCACTTCGTGGTCTTCGCCATCGCCCGCGCGCTGGATTGGGACAGTCTCATTCAGGCCCGACTCGAAACCCTGGTGGAGGATGCCGGCTTCCGCTGGCCCGAGCCGGGGAGGCGCATCCCGCTTGCCGCCCTGGCGGAGGCCAACGCCGTCGCACCGCCGCTGCTCCGCACCCGGCTCCAGCAGCACATCACCCGCGCCGTGTGGGACGACGCGGCCTTGGCGCAGGATTTCCGCAAGGCGATGATCGCGCTGCTCGACGCCCGCCTGTCCGACGATCCGGACGGCACCAGCGGCGCGGTGCTCGATTGGCTACGCGGCGATCTGCGCGGCCTGCGCGGCGTGAGCGACGCCCAGATCGGCGCCCGCATCGGCCGCAACAACGCGCGCGCCATGTTGATGTCGCTGTGCCACTGGTTGCGCGATTGCGGGCATCGCGGCCTCGTGGTGCTGCTCGACATCAACCGCCTGCTGCGCGAACGGCGCGAGATATCCGAGGGCCTCGCCTACTCGCCCGCCGCCGTGATGGATTGCTACGAGGTGATCCGCCAGGTCATCGACGATACCGAGCATTTCGAGGGCCTGTTCCTGGTGGCGATCGGCGACGCCCGGCTGATCAACGACGACATGCCCAAGCGCGCGTTGAGCCAGTACGCGGCCCTCAAGATGCGCGTGTGGGACGACGTGCGCCCATTGGGGCGGGACAATCCGCTGGCCCCCCTCGTGATCATCGCGGATGGAGCGACCGCATGACACGGCCTGACCGGCACGTCCCGCGCGTCGCCATCGAGGCGCTGCGGGCTGGCGTTCCCAACCGCGCCGCCATCCAGATGCTCGGCAGCGTCGAGACCGCGATCGAGGAGCAGTTCACCGTCGGGCTGGACGCGATGTGGGACCCCGAGCCGCAGCCGGGTCTCGCCATCGCGGGCGGGTTCGGCACCGGCAAATCCCATCTGCTGGGCTATCTGCGCGAGCAGGCGCTGCGCCGCAACTTCGTGGTCAGCTGGGTCACGGTCAGCAAGGAGACGCCGCTCTCGGCCCCTGGCGCGGTTTTCGCCGCCGCGATGCGGAACACCATCGTTCCCGGCCGGCCGGATGACGCGGTGACGGTGGCGCTGGCCGAGTTGCAGCGCCGCCCCGGCGCGGTGCAGGCGCTGGAGCTATGGGCCAGCACGCCCGAGGCAGGGGTGGCGCAGGTGTTCGCCGCCGTGACCCACCTGCTGTCCCGCGCGCTCGCGCCGGATTTGATGCACGGCATCGAGGCGTTCCTATGCGGCGGCAAGGCGCCCACGGCCCATGTGCGCAAACGCCTCGCCGAACTCGGCGCGCGCGGCATGTTCGATCTCGGCGGCGTCAACGCCGCCGCGTTGCAGCTGCAACGTCCGCGCTTCATGGCGCAGCTGATCCGGGCCGCCGGTTTTTCCGGCTGGTGCCTGCTGATCGACGAGGTGGAGCTGATCGGCCGTTACGGCCCGGTCCAGCGCGCCAACGCCTATGCCGAACTGGCCCGCTGGCTCGGCCTCGCGCCGGAGCTGCGCGTGCCCGGCCTGCACGCCACCTGCGCCATCACCGACGACTTCGCCGACCTCGTCATCAACGTCCGCCAGGACGACGAGAAGCTGCCGGAGCGGCTGCGGCAGAAGGGGCTTCCCCGCCAGGCCGAGCTGGCCAGTGCCGCGATCGTCGCCATTCAACACGCCAAGCTGCTGCACGCGCCCGCCGCCGCCGATCTGGCGCGCCATGGCCAGACATTGCGCGACTGCTACGCGGCCGCCTATGGCTGGAATGCGCCCGCGCCGATCCTGGCCGAACGCCGTGCCAACCGCACCATGCGGCATCATGTGCGCGGGTGGATCACCCAATGGGACATGCTCCGTCTGAGCGGCGCGGACACGGCGATCGACATGGCGGCCATGGCCAGCGACTACTCGGAAAATGCCGACGTCACGAAGCCGGCTCAGGATGACGACACATAGGCGGAGCGCCGTCCCGGCCTCCCACCCCTCGCCGGAGGGAGGCAGCCAGATCGACCCGCCCTTCGGCCTGGCGTGGCGTCACCCCTTGTTCGCCTACCAGCAGGCCGGCATCGCGCGGCTGGTCCAGGGCTCGGCGCTGCTGGCCGACGAGATGGGGCTGGGCAAGACCGTCCAGGCCATCGGCGCCTTGCGTGTCCTGGGCGCCGAGGGCCTGCCCGCGCTGTTGGTGGCGCCCGCCAGCCTCGTGCTGCAATGGCGCGCCCATTTGCGCGACTGGGCGCCGGAATTGCGCCCGGCGACCGTGCGCGGCACCGCCTTGGAGCGGCTGCACGCCTGGCGCCGCGAGGCCGACATCTACCTCACCAGCTATGAAAGCCTGCGCGGCGACATCCTGCTGTCGGACCCCGCGGGCCCGCGCCGGCGCCGCTGGGCGGTGGTCATCGCCGACGAGGCGCAGCGGTTCAAGAACGCGCACACGGAATCCGCCCGCACCGTAAAACGCCTCACCGCCCGCCGCGCCTGGGCGCTCACCGGCACGCCGCTCGAGAACCGGGCGGAGGACATCGTCTCCATCCTGGATTTCGTGGCCCCCGGCCGCTTCGACCGCCGCCACATGATGGTCGGGTTTCGCCGCCTGCTCGACGAGATGCAACTGCGCCGCCGCCGGGCCGACATGCTGGCCGACCTGCCGCCGAAGACCGTGCTGTGCATCGACCCCGGCCTCACGCAGGCGCAGCGCGGCGCCTATGAGGTCGCCCACCGCGAGGGGCTCGTGTGGCTGCGTTCGCTCGGCGCGAAGGTCGGGGTGGCGAACATCCTGGAACTGCTGCTTCGCCTCAAGCAGATCTGCAACGCCGAACCCGAGACCGGCCAGTCGGCCAAGCTCGACGATCTGGAGCGCCGGGTGGAAAGCGTGGTCGCCTCGGGCGGCAAGGTGCTGGTGTTCAGCCAGTTCGTCGCCGAACCGTTCGGCGTGCGGGCGATCGCGCACCGCCTGCGCCGCTTCGCGCCGCTGTCGCTGGTCGGCGGCCAGGATGCGGCGACCCGCGCGGCGCTGCTGACCAGCTTCGCCGACGATCCGCGCCGTTCCGTGCTGGTGCTGTCGCTGAAGGCCGGGGGCGTCGGGCTCAACCTCACGGCGGCCTCCGTGGTGTTCCACTTCGACCGCTGGTGGACGGCGGCCGTCGAGACCCAGGCCGAGGACCGCGCGCACCGCATCGGGCAGACGCGCCCGGTCCAGGTGTTCGCCTATATTTGCGGCAACACGATCGAGCAGCGCATCGCCGACATCATCGCGCGCAAGCAGGCATTGTCCGACATGCTGGTCGATGGCATCGGGATCGGGTCGCTGACACAACTCAATCTGGCCGATCTGATGCTGGCGGTGGGCATGGCTTGAAGGGAGCGGTTGCCGCGGGCCTTGCCGGCCACCCGTGGATGGCGCCGCCATGCGGGACCGCGTAGGCTCGTCGCGCAAGGGGGCAGCGACCCTCGGGGGAGGAACTCACAATGACGATCTTTCAGCGCGTTTTCGTGCATTTGCTGGCTCTGACCGCCATCTTGCTGCCCATCGGCGCCCACGCGCAGACCGAGGCGGTGTTCGACATCGGCCGGTATTCCTTCGAGAACGGGGGCGATATTCCCTCGATGAAGGTCGGCTACGTCACCTGGGGCAAGCTGAACGATGCGAAGGACAACGCGATCCTGCTGGTGCCCGGCACCAGCGGCAGCCGGCACTCGTACGATGCCTATATCGGGCCGGGCAAGGCGTACGACACCGAGAAGTATTTCGTCATCGGCGCGGACCCGATCGGCGGCGGCAATTCCACCTCGCCCAAGGATGGCCTGGGGACGCGCTTTCCCGAATACACCATTCGCGACATGGTCCGCGTGCAGCACGAATTTATCACGCGCGGATTGGGCCTGACCCGGCTGCTGGCGGTCGGCGGCTCCTCGATGGGGTCGTTCCAAGGCGTGGAGTGGGGCATCAACTTCCCGGATTTCATGCGCGGCCTGATCCTGATCGTGCCGGCGGCGCGCAGCGACAACCATTTCGGCGCCATCTATGACGCGTTCCTGGCGATGATCTCGCTGGACCCGAACTACCAGGGCGGCGCTTACACAGCCAACCCGGTGGCGGGCATCCGCGGCGCCGCGCTCATCTACTTTCCCTGGACGACCAGCGACGAGTTCCTGGCCACGCTGAACGCCCCCGCGCTGGCCAAGGCGCAGCAGGCCGCCGCCGACGCCTGGGTGCAGGTCTGGGACGCCAACAGCATGATCTCGCGCTATCATGCGAGCAAGATGCACGACGCGTCCAAGCCCTTTGGCGGCGACATGATGAAGGCGTTGGGCCAGGTGAAGGCGAAGGCGCTGCTGTTGCCCAGCATGACCGACCGGACCGTGCCCGGCTATCTGACCCGGGAACTGTACAAGGGCCTGCGCGACGCGATGTATGTCGAGATCCCGACGATCCGCGGCCACTCCGGCGGCGGCGCCCCGCCGGGCACGGCGGAATACGCCTACATCACGGAACGGGTGCGGGCGTTCCTCGATGGGCTGCGCGGCTGACAGGTGCGCGTCATTGCCGGGGTCCGGCTTCAAGCAAGGCCGGACTTGCGCAGCCAGGCTTCACGGCTTGATGAGGGTGCCGAAGCCTTCGGTGAACAGCTCCAGCAGGCACGCATGGGGATGGCGGCCATCGAGGATGACGGCGGATTTCACGCCGCCGCGCACCGCCTCCATGCAGCATTCGACCTTCGGGATCATGCCGCCCGAGATCATGCCATTGTCGATACCGGCCTGCGCCTCGGCCAGCGTCAGCTCGTGGATCAGCTGGCGGTCGCGGTCGAGCACGCCGGCGACATCGGTCAGCATCAGCAGGCGCTGGGCGCCCAGCGCCCCGGCAATGGCGCCGGCCACGGTGTCGGCGTTGATGTTGTAGGTCTGGCCGTCGGACCCCACGCCGACCGGGGCGATGACCGGGATGAGGCCCGCGCCGGTGAGCGCGTGGATGACGCGGACGTCGATGGTTTCGGGTTCGCCGACGAAGCCGAGGTCGATCACCTGCTCGATCCGGCTGCCCGGGTCGATTTTCGTGCGGCGCAGCTTGCGGGCCTGGATCAGGTTGCCGTCCTTGCCGCAAATGCCGACCGCGAGCGCGCCGGCGCGGTTGATGAGGCCGGCGACATGTTTGTTGACGGTGCCGGCCAGCACCATCTCGACCACCTCGACCATGGCCTCGTCGGTGACGCGCAACCCGTCGATGAAGGTGGACTGGATGGCGAGGCGCTTCAACATGGCGTTGATCTGCGGGCCGCCGCCATGGACCACGACGGGGTTGATGCCGATCTGTTTGAGGATGGCGATATCGCGGCCGAACTGGTCCGCGAGATGGCCTTCCTCCATGGCGTGGCCGCCGTATTTCACCACCACGGTGGCCCCGGCGTAGCGGCGGAGGAACGGCAGGGCGTAGGAGAGGATGTTGGCCTGCTCGTCGGCCGATATCTTTGGACTGTCGATGTCGTCGCTCATGCTGTGCCCCTCGCGCGCGCGATTCCGTTGTGGCGGGGGTTTGCGGGTGAGGTCAAGCCGCCAAAGGTCAGGCCGGGGGGCGGGAGCAGAGCCGAAAATGGGCCAGCAAGGTCCAATCGAGCGGTGTCATACCAACTCGCGTTTACATTAACCCCCCACCCCGGCCCTCCCCACAAGG
>JANXTF010000136.1 GCA_025352565.1 Rhodospirillales bacterium
GGGCCTGGATGAAGGCCTGAACCTGACGATAGGATCGCGCTCCCGCCAGCATCGCCAGCACCGTGAACAGCAGGATCGGCGCCAGCGGATACATCTTCCCCTGGCCACGGCGGGGATCGGCAACCTGGCTGAACAGCGACAGCAGCGTGCCTGGCATCGGGGCAACCCTTCGGGATGGTCGCTCGCGATAGATTCAGACAAAACGCGCTGCGGGAAACGCCCCGGCCGATGTTGCAGCAACAATCTTGATCACATTGGCGTTAGCGTTGCACAGCCCTGCTTTGCCCCGGCCCAGCCCGATCTGTTCGTGCCGCTTGTGGCGGAACCGGCTTTGCCGCTTCCTGACCCCGTGCGTGAGTTGCGGGCGCTTCTCGACAAGGTGAAGAGGGCATCGCAGTTGCCGTGGCCGGATGCCGCCGCGACCATGGTGGAAGAGCATCGCGTGCTGTGGCTTGCGCGGCAGGCGGGCCATGAAGGGGCGAGGCTGGCGACTGCCATTTTCGAAGAGACCGAGCGGCTGTTTTCAGCTGCGGAGTAACAGATTGCGGGCCGCCGCCGTCCGCTTTTGGGTTGTGCCGATGCAGCGCGCGGACGACCGACTTGGGCGCAAAGCCGCCGTCGCAACGCCAGATCGTCGACGTCCGCTCCCCACCAAACTCGGCGGTAGGGGTGCGGAAAACCAAGGTTCGATGCACGCGGCAGGCATTCGCCTGAAGTTCGGCCGGAAACAGCCAATCGCCTGCAGGGCTCCGCGTGGCGGATGTGGGATGGACAGCGCGCGGCGGTTGCCGGACGATCCTGGGCATGGGGGTCCGACCGGCACGAATGCGGCATGGACCGGGGCTGACAGGAGACACCACCCGCATGGCAACGCTCGATCGCACGCACGACGCCGCTCGCCAAAGCTGGGTCGCCTCGGCCAACGGCCATGCCGACTTCCCGCTGCAGAACCTGCCGCTCGGCGTGTTCAGCCCGCCGCGCGGGGGGCCGCGCGGCGGCATCGCCATCGGCGACATGATCCTCGACGTGCCGGCCTGCCGGCGCCATGGGCTGCTCGCGGGCGCGTCGGAGGCGGCGGCGGACGCCATGGCGGGCGGCACGCTGAATGCGCTGCTGGCCCTCGGCGCCCCGGCGCGGACCGCGCTGCGCCATGCCGTGTTCGACCTGCTGGCCGGGAACGCGCCCGCCGCCATCCAGGCGCTCGCGCCCGACATCCTGCACCGGGCCGCCGATTGCGCGATGCACCTGCCGGCGGCGATCGGCGACTACACGGATTTCTATGCCGGCATCCAGCACGCGCTGAACGTCGGGCACCTGATGCGGCCGGACGGGGCGGCGCTGATGCCGAACTACAAATATCTGCCCGTCGGCTATCACGGCCGCGCCTCCTCGGTACGGCCATCGGGCCTGCCGGTGCGCCGGCCGAATGGCCAGCGCAAGCGTGCCACCGAAGACGCACCCAGCTTCGGACCCAGCCGCAACCTCGATTACGAGCTGGAAATGGGCGTCTGGGTTGGCCCCGGCACCGCGCTGGGCGAGCCGGTGCCGATCGGCGACGCCAGCGCCCGCATCTCCGGCTTCTGCCTGCTGAACGACTGGTCGGCGCGGGACATCCAGGGGTGGGAATACCAGCCGCTCGGGCCATTCCTGGCCAAGAATTTCCACACCACGGTCTCCCCATGGATCGTGACCCCCGAGGCACTGGCGCCGTTCCGCATCGCCCAGACGCCGCGTCCCGCGGGCGACCCGGCACCGCTGGCGCATCTGTTCGACGCGACGGACCAGGCGGAGGGGGCGCTGGACGTGCAACTGGAAGCGCTGTTGCTCACACGCGCCATGCGAGAGTCCAATACGCCGCCCCACCGATTGTCGATCGGCAATGCGCGCCATCTCTACTGGACGGTGGCGCAGATGCTGGCGCACCACACCAGCAATGGCTGCGACCTGCGTCCTGGCGACCTGTTCGGCACCGGCACCATCTCAGCGCCGGAGGACACCGGCTGGGGCAGCCTGCTGGAGATTTCCCGCGCGGGGAAACAGCCGGTTGCGCTGCCGAGCGGCGAAAGCCGCACCTTCCTCGAAGACGGCGACGAGATCATTCTGCGCGGCCGCTGCACTCGCGCCGGCACCGCTCCGGTCGGCTTCGGAGAATGTCGCGGCACGATCGTTGCCGCGCATACGAACTGACCCATCTCGAAGCCATGCCGTGCATCCGGTTGGCCGAAGGAGCCGTATCATGCAACACAAGCGCCATGGTTCAGTCGGTTCGGCGCATATGACAACGGTGCATGATGTCCCGCCTTTCGCCTCATTCTGGCGCGGCCGCGAATGCGCGCCGGGCGCCGGGCGTTTCGACTTCGCCGGGCCCTTCGGCTTCACGGCCGGGCGGGGAGCGGCGTCGGCGCATGGTTAACCCGTCGATCCGCGCCGTGCCGCCGCGCGACGAAGCCGCGAACCATCTGACGATCGCGCTTCTCGGCCGGATCGGCCAGGGGGACCGGGTCGCGTTCCGCCAGTTGTACGACCGGCAATCCTCCCGTCTGTATGCGGTCGCGATGCGGATCACCCGCCAGCCGGCCCTGGCCTCCGATGCCGTGCATGACGCTTTCCTTCAGGTCTGGCGCAACGCGGCGCGGTTCGATGCCGCGAAGGGCAACCCCGAGGCGTGGCTGGTCAGTCTGGTGCGCTATCGGGCGCTCGACATCGCCCGTCGCCGGGGCCGCGAGGTTTCCGACGAGGGAATGCCGGAGCAGGTCGATCCGGAACCCGATGCGCTGAGCCAGCTTTCGCAGGGCCGCGAGGCGCGGGCGCTCCATGGCTGCCTCGCGGGGCTGACCGAGGAGCGCCGGCGGCTGGTGGTTCTGGCGTTCGTCGACGGCCTGTCGCATTCCGAGGTGGCGGAACGCGTCCGTATGCCGCTCGGCACGGTGAAAAGCTGGATCCGCCGCAGCCTGCAAGCCCTCCGGACCTGTCTGGAGACGTCATGAGCGACACGCCCGACGATCTCGCGGTGCTGGCCGGCGAATACGTGCTGGGCGTGCTCGGCACGTCCGAGGCGGCGGCCGTGCGGCGCGAGGCCGAGACCAATCCGCTCCTCGCCCGCGCCATCGCCTTGTGGGAAAATCGCCTGGCGCCGCTGGCCGACCTCGCGCCGCCCGTCGCGCCGCCCGCGGCGTTGTGGCAGCGCATCGAGAACTCCCTCGCCGCCGCCGCGCTCCCCCCCGCGCCGAGCGGCTTTCGGCGGGCGCGCGGCGTGGGCTTCTGGCGCGCGGCCACGGCGGGCGCGCTGGGACTCGCCGCCATGTTCGCCGCTATCGCCTTCGTGCCGCGCGAGGACGCGCCGACCCGCCTCGCCGCGATCGGCGCCCTGGGCGCGCCGGCACCCGCGTTCCTGGCCGAGACGCATTCCGACGGCTCCGTTATCCTGGTCGCGGTCAGCCCCGCGCCGGTGCCCTCGGGCCGCGACCTGGAGCTGTGGGTCTTGCCGAAAGGCGCCACCAAGGTCGCCTCGCTCGGCGTGTTGCCGGCCAGCGGGCGCCGGCTGAGGCTGGCGAACCTCCAGGCTGGCACGCAATTGCTGGTGAGTCTGGAGCCGCGGGGCGGCTCGCCCACCGGGCAGCCGACCGGCGCCGTGCTCTACGGCGGAACGCTGGTCACCCGCTGATCGCGGCTTTTCGTTTTGCGCTGCGGCAAGCCGTCCCTATCTTCCAGTCTCGAGTTCAGGAGACCGCGCGCATGCGCTTGACCGCACCCCGAAGCCTTACACTGAGCGCGCTCGTCTGCGCGGCCTTGCTGCTGCCCCAGGGCGTGGCCGCCGCCGCGGCGCCGGAGCCTGCGGCCCACCGGGCGATCTACACGCTGACGCTGGGCAAGGCGAAGGGCGACGTCGCCTCGGCGAGCGGCACCATGGCCTACGAGGTGTTGGACGCCTGCGACGGCTGGGCCACCCGCCAGCGCCTCGACATGACCATCACCAACCGCGACGGGCAGGACATCAAGATGGTGTCCGACTATACCACATGGGAGGCCAAGGATGGGCTGCGGCTGCGGTTCCAGACCAAGCAGACCACCGAGACGGCGGTAACCAGCGAGGTGTCCGGCGACGCCTCCCTGCCCTCCCCTGGCGGCGCCGGCACGGTGCGCTACACGCTGCCGGCGGACACCTCGCAGGAATTGCCGGCCGGCACGCTGTTCCCGATGGCGCACACCGAGGCGATCATCGCCGCCGCCGCCGGCGGCAAGAAATTCCTGGCGCTGCCGCTGTTCGACGGCACCAGCCCGGACGGCGCGCAGAACAGTTCGGTCGCGATCACCAGTTGGGGTGGCCCGCAGCCGGACGCCACCAAGTGGCCCGATCTGGGCAAGTTGCCCAGCGGGCGTGTCCATGTCGCTTTCTTCGACCGCAAGGAGACCTCGCAGCAGCCCGATTACGAAGTGGGGATGCGCTATTGGACGAACGGGGTCGCCGACGACCTCGCGATGGATTTCGGGGATTTCCTGATGGACGGCAAGCTGACCGAGTTCAAGTTGCAGCCGCCCGGCTGCTGATGCCCTACCGGCTTCTGATACTCTGCCGGTCCCTGCTGCTGGCGTCGGCGTTTGGCCTGCCGGCGCTGGCGCAGACCCGCACCGGCGAGGACGCCTATGGCGATTGGCGGACCGATGCGCCCGGCGTGCGCCGCAGGATCGACGCTGGCGCGGTGGCCGCCCCGTATGCCACGCCTTCGGACAGCAACGGACCCCGCGTGGTCGCCCGCCAGGCCGGTGCCGCGCCCCGGGTTCCGGCTGGGTTCAGCGCCGATTTATGGGCGGTCGGCCTCCGCACCCCGCGCGTCATTCGCACGGCGCCCAATGGCGACGTGTTCCTGGCCGAAACTGGAGCCGACCAGGTGCGGGTGCTGCGCGCGCCGGACGGCGCCGCGCGCCCGACCGAGAACGTGGTTTTCGCGCGCGCCCTGAACGAGCCGTTCGGAATCGCCTTCTGGCCCCCCGCCGATCCGCGCTTCGTGTACGTGGCCGAGACCAACCGCGTGGTGCGTTTCGCCTACACGCGCGGCGATCTGGTGGCGCGTGGCCCGGCCGAGATCGTCGTTGCGCACCTGCCGGAAGGCGGACATTCCACGCGCGACCTCGCGGTGTCGCCCGATGGCCGCACCCTGTTCGTCTCGGTCGGGTCCGCCTCCAACGTCGCGACCTCGATGGCCGAACGCCCGCCCTCCGGCTGGGAGGCGGCGCACGGGCTGGGCGCCGCCTGGGGCGACGAGGCCGGGCGCGCGACGGTGCTGCGGTTCGATCCGGACGGACGCAATCTCGCGGTGTTCGCGACCGGGCTGCGAAACTGCGTGGGTCTGACCGTGCAACCCGCGACCGGGGCGCTGTGGTGCGCCACCAACGAGCGTGACGGGCTGGGCGACAACCTGCCGCCCGATTACGCGACGCGGGTGCGCCAGGGCGCGTTCTATGGATGGCCCTGGTACTACATCGGCGATCACGAGGAGCCCCGCCTGCGCGGCCGGCGGCCCGATCTCGCGGGCCATGTGGCCACGCCCGACGTGCTGATCCAGCCGCATTCGGCCCCGCTCGGCATCTCCTTCTACGAAGCCGCGATGTTCCCGCCCGAATACCGGGGCGACGCCTTCGTGGCGCTGCACGGCTCGTGGAACCGGGCCCGGCGCACCGGCTACAAGGTCGTCCGGCTGCGGATGCAGGGCGGCGTGCCGACCGGCGAATACGAGGATTTCCTCACCGGCTTCGTGGAATCCGACAGCGCCGTGTGGGGCCGCCCGGTCGATGTGGCGGTGGCGCATGACGGGTCGCTGCTGGTGACCGAGGACGGCAACGGCACGATCTGGCGGGTCACCTACCGCAAATAGCCGCCCTGCCGTAAAGGACGGCGGGATGGAATTGTGGATCCCGCTCACGCTTGCCGCCGCCTTGATCCAGACCTGGCGCACCGCCAAGCAGCAGAAGCTCCGCAGCCTGCTCTCGGTGAATGCCGCCGGCTTCGTGCGCTATTTCTATGCCTTGCCGATGGGCATGCTGCTGCTGGCGGCCGCGTGCGCGGTGGAGGGCACCCTGCCGCCGCCGCCCAACCTCACGTTCCTGCTGCGCTGCACCGCGGGCGGCCTGATGCAGATCCTCGGCACGTCGCTGCTCATCATGGCGTTCGGGTTCCGCAACTTCGCCGTGGGCACCGCCTATGCCAAGACCGAGGCGGTGCAGGGCGCCATCATCGCCTGGATCGTGCTCGGAGAGACTCTGCGCCCCCTCGCGCTGGCAGGCATCGGCATCGGCGTAGTCGGCGTGCTGGTGCTGTCGCTGGCCGGACGGGGCTTGCGGGGACGCGAGATGCTGGCGGCCACGGTGCAGCCCGCGGCGCTGTGCGGGTTGGGTGCCGGGCTGTGCTTCACGGTCACCGCCCTTTTCGTCAAGGAGGCCAACCGCTCGCTCGGCGGCGACGCGATCGTGCTGCAGGCGATTTTCGTGCTGCTGGTGACCAACGTGCTGCAAACGCTGATGCAGGGTGCCTGGATCGCCTGGCGGGAGCCGGCGCAGCTGCGTCAGGCGATGGTCACCTGGCGAAGTTCGGCCGTGGTGGGGGCGCTGTCGGCCTGCGGTTCGGCGTGCTGGTTCAGCGCGTTCGCGCTCGCGCCGGTGGCGATGGTGCGGGCGCTGGGGCAGATCGAGATGGTGTTCACGCTGCTGTTCAGCCGCTTCTACCTGCACGAGACCTTGCGCCGCGCGGATTTGGCGGGCCTTGGGCTGGTGGTTGCGGGCGTGGCGCTGGTGATCGCGGGGCGGTAGCCGGATGGCGCGAACCTGACGGTCTCTTCCGTCAGGTTCTGTCCGCTACACCCGGCCGTATTTCAGCACCACGCTGCCGGATGACACGCGGGAGCGCCGGATGGCGAGGCTCCGGTCGGCCCCCGGCAACGCGTTCAGCCAAGCCTCGTACAGCCCCTCGAGCACCGCCGCGAGCCACGTGCCCGGGGGGTCGCCCGCGCCGCCGATGCCTGGCAGGCCGGTATGGGTGATGAGCAGCACGCGCTCGGTGTCGCTCACCCGCAGGCGTGTCGAACCCCAGCCCCAGCCGGCCAGACGGTCGTTCATCTCCAGTGCCAGCGCCTGGGTGTCGGTCGAGGCCGGCAGCGGATTGGTGCTGGCCATCCGCCGACCCACGCCGCGCAGCAGCGCGTCCCGCGCGGCGCCGCCGCTGACGCCGTCGATTTCATCGGCCAAGGCGCGCAGAAACGCCCGCCAGACGACAGCTTCGGCCTGTTCGCTCACGGCGTCCGCCCCGCGTCGCTGAACACGTAGCGGGCATAGATCAGGCCGCTCCCCTCCGTGTAGTCGCCGGCATGTTCGACGGCGACGCGGGCCACGAGGTGCAGGTTCGGGTTGATGCGGTAGTCGACCATGGCATGCGCGTTGCCCGCGATCCCGGTGTTGTGCGTGGCGGAATGGATTGTGCCGACGCCGTTGATGACGGTGGCGGCGTTGCTTTGCCGCGTCACGAGCGCGGCTTGCAGGCCAGGATCGATCGGATAATACGCTGAGGATCGGTTGCGGAAACTCTGCACGCCGACGCCGCCGCCCACTTCGTAGGTCAGGTCGTCCGAGACCTTGTGACGAAAATTGACCGGCACGATGGCGGCGAAGAATTGCTGCGGGCTGAAATAGCCGCCCTGGCCCAGCGTGAAGCCGCCGAGGTTCTTGTCGAAGCTCAGATACGCGAAATCCACACCAAGCCGGATTTCCTGCGTCTCGTTGCGCCAGACAGGATACGACCCGCCGGCCCCGGCCTCGATCTCGCTGTTGCGCTGGACATGGGTGCCCCGCAGGATGCCGCCGCCCGCGCCGGCATACAAATTGCCCAGCCCGGCCGAGGCCTCGATGTTCACGCGGCCCCGGGTCCGCGTGACGCCGCCCCAGGTGACGCCTGTGGTGGGGTCCACGGCGCCGGCATAGGACAACAGGCTGTCGGTGATCGCGCGCCGCTCGCCGATGATCCGCAACGAGACGTTGTCGGTCAGCTTCGGGGTCCATTGCGCGCCGCCGACCACGTTCTGGATGCGGAAGCCAAGCGGGGTGGAGCCGACATCGGCGGACAGGTCGCCGTAGGCGTAGCGCACGTTCAGCGCGGTGCCTTGCGCGCTCTGGTTGCCCGCGGTCGCGAAGTTGAAGGCGCCGGTGCCGAATTGCTGCTGGTTGGCGATGCCCGCGCCGACCTTGCCCGCCATCAGGAAGGTGGGCGTGACTGCCACCGTGAGGCGGCCGTACCCGCCGGGGGAATACTCGGCCTGAAGCGGCACGGTGAACTCGGTCAGGCCGCTGAGACCGTCATCGCCCGAACGCACCCGGAAGCCGAACCCCGCCTGCACCGCCGGATCGACCTGTCCGTTGAGCGCCGCGATTTCGCGGTCGATCTGCTGGGTGAGCGGGTCGGTGATGCCGCTCGAGCCGGCGGGCGACAGGCTGTCGCCGCTGTTGCGCCGGAACGGATTGCCGGAAGCGTTGAAATTGCCCAGCCCGGAACCGCCCGCTTCCGCCGGAGCGGCCAGCGGCTCGGGCGAGAACGGCTCGGGCGAGAACGGCGCGGGGGAGAATGGCGCTGGGGAGAACGGCGCTGGAGAAAATGGGGCCGAGCCGACCGGCTGAACCAGCTCGGTGGGCCGCGTGTCCAGCATCGGGGACACGAACCCTGGGGACGGGGACAGCGGCGGCGCGGGGGCCGCCAGCGAGGTGGGCGAGCCGAAACCGGGAGGGGCGGCAAGGTTCGGGTCGTTCTGCGCGTATTGAACGCCGCCCGCGGGCCGGGTCCAACGCGGCTGGGTCGTGACCTGGCCGCGATAGGGCGCGCCACCGGGCGACAACGTGACGGCCGGCAGGGTGCTGTCGTCGTCGCCGTTGTCGGAATAGCCGAGCTGCTGGAGGCGCAGCGAGCGGGCGCGCTCGAGTTCCTGGCGGGCGCGGCCGGAGGCGCCCTGCGCGCGCGCCACCTCGGCCGATACCATCCAGACGCGCGGTTCGCTCGGGTTTTGTTGCACCGCCTGACGCGCGAGCATGTCCGCCCGTGCGGTCTGACGGGCGGCGATCGCGGCTTCCACCAGCGCGCCCCGTGCCTCGATGTCGCCGGGGTCACGCCGCAGCCTGGCCTCGTTGACCGCGAGCACGCGGTCCGAATCGCCCGGCACCTGAGACCGCGCGGCGGGGGGGCGGGGCCGCGACGGCGCGGCGGCGATCATCGTGGGCAGCGGCTTGGCGGGTGCGGTTGCCACCATCGGTGCCGCGCGATGGCGCAGCACCACCTTGGCGGCGGCCAGCGTCATCGTGGCGCCGATCGGCACCAGCAGCGTGGCGATCATCAGGTTCTGCCGGGCCGTGCTTTGGCGCCGCGTCCCGCGCGACCGCTCGGCCGGGATCGGCGTGTCCTTTGTTTCCATGGCCATGTTCCTAGCGCATCCTGCGAGCCGTCATGCGGCCACCGGCCCGGCGCCGCATCGCCCAGTAGAGGGCGAAACCAAGCAGCGCGCAGCCGATCAGCATGATGACGACGATGCCATACGGTTGGTCGCGCAGCACCCAGCTCGGGTACAGCCAGAACGGCAGCGACCCCGTGGTGTAGCTTTCGCCGACACGGTAGCTGGTCACCTTGTTGGCCGACATGATGGCAAGGTCGCCCTGGATCAGCGGCGCCTGCTCGGTGTCGCGCAGGGTGGCCACCATGGCCTCGAGCACCTGCGGCGATCCGGCGAGCATCGCGACCATCGACCGGCCGCTGGAGAGCGGGCTTTCGGCCCCCACCAGCACGGCGGTGTTGTCGTTGAGGCCGGCCGACAGGCCCGACGAGGCGCGCTGCTTGTCTACATCCTGGCGGTCGCCGAACAGGCGGGCGACCGTGGTGTCGAACGTGCTTGGCAGCGCCATCTGGAGCCGGTTGCCGTTGATGCGCACCGGCGAACCGCGCAGCAACTCGGCCGCTCCCTGCATGCGCTGCACGGTGCCGATCAAAATCAGGTCGCGATCGGCGACCGTGTTCACCGCATCCGCCCGAACCACCGCGACCCGCAATACCGGGTATCCGGTGATCGAGCCGATGCGGCCCATGAGGTTGAGGAACGCGGTGATCTCCACGCCGCTGGGCCGGTCCGGCAGGACCACGGCGGTCTGCGAGAGGTCCGCCATGCGGGTGAAGGGGAAGCCCGAGTTCACGAAGAACGAGAGGTTCGGCATCTGTGCGAAGCGGTAGCCGCGGCTGAGGTCGAGCGTGCTGTCCGGATCGATCGACATGCGCAGGTCGTTCGGGATCGCCACGCAGTCGCCACGATGCAGCGGCCGCGCGTCGAAGAAGAACTGCGAGTCGTTGGCGCCGAACACGTCGTATTGCGGAATATCGACATGGGCGTCCGGCTGGGTCACGCCGAAATCGAACAGGCGGCTGAACCAACTTTCCCGGCGCTCGGTGGGAGCCATCGAAAAGCTATCGAGATAGATGCCGTTGATGCCCACGTCGAGGCGCGACGGCGCCACGTCGATGATCGGTCCCGGTGGGCCGCGATACTTCACGTTCATCGGGAAGGCGCGGTTGCGCCACGTGTAAAAATCCGGCGCGGTGCGGAACGGCACATGCAAAAGGCCGACATAGCCGTACACCTGAAGATCGGCCGCATCGACCAACTCGCCGAACTTCACCGGGCGGTTGGTGGGGATCCAGCTCGGCGCGTCGTACGCCACGCGCGCTGGCACGTCGGGCGGCTGCACGATCGCGCTGTCGGTGCCCAGCGCGCGGCTTCCCACCGTGAGCGCCGTGGCGGCGGTCACCGCCTCGTCGCCGGTGCGGCCCGCGATCAGCAGCAGCGAGGAGAGGCTGTCGTTCGGGTTCGGAATTACCGCCAGGAGCGGCCCGTTGATCGGCGGCAGGAAGCTGGCCGGACGGCCCTCGCCGCCGACCACGACCATCACCGCATTGCCCAGCGGCGGCGGTTCGGTCAGCAGCGGAAACGTCGCACCCCGGAAGGCGGCCTGCTGGCCGAACCACGACGACACGATCGCCGCGCTTTTCAGCGCGTCGTTGCCGGGGGCGGCGCTCAGGATGAACGGGAGATTCAACAATTGCTTCTCATGCGCGTCGAAGAACGGCAGCGGCAGGCGGGCCAGGTCACGGTTTGGCGGCAGCCGTTCCAATGTCAGCGTGAGCGTCGAGTTCTCGTAGATGGTGGCCCACAGCAATCCGCTCAGCGGGTCGTTGCAATCGGGCGTGTAGCGGCCGGTGAAACGGAAATTGAGCCGGTTGTTGTCCTGGAAAAAAACCGGACTGACGGCCATTTCGAGATTGAAGTTCGGCTGGTCGCGAACCATCGGGATGGTGCCGACATACTGCTCGTTCAGCGTCACGGTGACGTTGCTGAACTCCGGGATCAGCGCGGGGGAGGTGGCGCCAACCAAATTCAGCTGGGCGGCCGTCACCACTTCATCGCCGCGGACGCCGAACTCGACGCCCTGAAGCTCGCTGGTGCCGCGCAGCGCGAGCGCGCCCGGCGCGCCGAGCTGGTGCATGTTGTACACCACGCGGCGCACGCCGGAGCGGCCGAGATCGACCGGACCGCCGGCGGTGCCGGCGGCCGCCGGAAGCTGCGCCACAGGAGCGGCGCCAGGGGAGGGGGAGGCCGAGAGGTTGACGGGCGAACTCGGCATCGGCGGGTTCGGCGGGGCCGGGGCGACGGCAGCGGGCGCGGCGAATTGCGAGCCGCCCTGCAACGACGGCACGGCCTGCGGGATAGGACGGACGATGGTGGTCCCACGCGCCGGCGTCTGGCCCGAAGGCGTGGTTTGGGCGAGGGCGGCCACGGACCCAAACAGCAGGAAGGCAATGACGAGGGCCGATTCCGCCATCTCGCGGGTCCTTGTGCCACGCACGACCGGCGGAGCGCCGCCGGCCTGAATCGGTGTCGTCGGACCCGGATTCGTCGGCCCCGAACTGGTCGGGGCCACCGGGCGCGCGGGCGAACGGTCGCGCGGTCGGAACAGGCCGCGGATCGAGACGAGCACGCGCACCATGCTGGCCATCGGACGGTCGGCCGGATAGGCGGACCAATCCGTCCACGCGTCGGCGCGGCCGAAAACGGCCTGCACCACCCGCCCCTCCTCCTCGATGGTGGTTGGCTGCCAGCGAACCTGCATCGTCGATCCCTCCCAACGCAGCACCCGCGCGGGAATCGGGATCGCCTCGTCGCCTTGGTTGAACACCACCTGCACGTCCGCCCCATCGGCCAGCCCTTCCGGGCGGGTCGCGGTGACGCTGCTGCCGCCCTGCGACAGGTCGCGGGTCACCCCGGTCGCGATGCGGCCGTCCGGCAGGTGAATCTCGATCGGCACGGCCGCGCCCACGCGGGCACGGGTGCGGATCTGACGGGTCTCGCGGCCCACCGCGAGTGCCGCCATCACGATCAGCAGGCTGACCGCAGCCCAGATGGTGTTGAGCATCAATGCCTGGAAGACGAGCGTGTCGTTGGTGAAGAAGATCAGGCTGATGAGCCCGCGCAACACTCCCGCGATCAGGAAGAAGGTCAGGATCAAATTGGGATAGACGGCGCTTAGGTCGAAGAAGCCGTTCTCGAGCAGACCGCCCTTCGCCGTGACATTGAACTTGCCGCGGCGGGGACTGGCGAGCGTGGCCAGCGTCACGCGCACCAGGAACAGCGCCAGCACCGTCTCGTAGATCTCGCTCCAGAACGAATGCCGCCACTGGCGCTGCACGCGCGAGTTGGTCGCGACCGAGTGGAAGAGATGCGGTAGCGCATAGGCGGTGATGGCCAGCGGCGAGGCCGCGATGATGTTCTGGAACAGCAGCAGATAGGCCAGCGGCGCGGTCAGGAACACCACGCGCGGGATGGCGAACAGGAAGTGCCCGGTCGCCTGGATATAGCAGATGCGCTGGCCGATGGTCAGGCCCGGCCCGAACAACGGGTTGTCGATGCGCAAAATCTGGATCATGCCGCGCGCCCAGCGGACGCGCTGGCCGATATGCAGCATCAGTCGCTCGGTGGCCAGGCCCGCCGCGAGCGGCAGCTTCAGGTAGGCGCTGTCCCAGCCGCGGCGATGCAGCTTGAGCATCGTGTGCGCGTCCTCGGTCACGGTCTCGACCGCGAAGCCGTCGATCTCGGCGAGCGCCGAACGGCGGATCACGGCGCAGGAGCCGCAGAAGAAGCAGGCGTTCCAGTAATCGTTGCCGTCCTGCACCAGGCCATAGAACATGTTGCCTTCGGACGGCACGCGGGTGCCGCCGGTCAGGTTCCGCTGGAACGGGTCGAGCGAGTAGAAATGGTGCGGCGTCTGCACCATGGCCATGTTCGGCTCGGCCACCAGCCAGCCCATCGTCATCTGCAGGAAGGCGCGGGTCGGGATGTGGTCGCAGTCGAACACGCAGACATATTCCGCGTCGGTGACCGACATGGCGTTGTTGAGGTTGCCGGCCTTGGCGTGCTCGTTGGTGCGCCGCGTGATGTAGCCGCAGCCGCAATCCTCGGCGAACTGGCGAAACTCCTCGCGCCGGCCGTCATCGAGCAGCCAGACGCGCATTTTTTCAGGCGGCCAGTCGATCGCCATGGCGGCCAGCACGGTGCCGCGCACGATGGTCATCGGTTCGTTATACGTGGGGATATATACGTCCACCACCGGCCAGAGGTCGGTATCCTCCGGCAGCGGCATGGGCTTGCGCTCCAGCGGCCACACCGTCTGGATGTAGCCGAGCACCAGAACGATGATGGCGTAGATCTCGGCCAGAGCCAGGCCGATCCCCAGAAACAACTCCGTGATCGAGCCGAAGTCGAGCGTCTCGGTCATGCGCCAGTAGATGTAGCGCAGCGACACCGAGAGCGAGAGCGCCACCAGGAACAGGGTGATGCCCTTGCCCTTGACGCGGTTGATAATGAGGAACGCGATGGCCGTGCCGATGGCGAAGATCACCTGCTCGCGCGGCCGGAGAGGCACGGTCGCGACCGCGATCACGAGTGCCACGCCGGCAACCGCGATGAGGGCATCGAATATCCGGCTGCCGACGCTCAACCGGGACCGACGCCCACTCCGCCGGGCCTCCTGCTGCTCGGTCTCGGTGGTGCTCATCGGCAGTTCTCCGTCAGCCGACGCCTTGCGCGTCGACGCGTGTTGTCGATCGCGCCTCGGTGGTGCCACGCGGCCGTTCCGAGCGACATAAAATCAGGCCACCGCGAAGCCTCGGTACCGCTTAGACCATTCACGGATTTTTCGCGATGTAGCAATTGGACGAACGTCTTATGCGGGGAATCCGCTGACGCGACACCATGCGAAAGCGCCCCGCGTTGCCAAAATACAACACAAATCGCGATATCGGGCGGCGGCATCACAGGCGCCGAAAGAGGCTGACTTCTTCCGCCGCAGGGCGGTCGCCCCCCCGGCGGGCCCGGTCGGGCCGTCCGCTCAGAACGCGGAACATCTCAGCCAGCGTTCGAGGCGCGTCATTCTGCTCGGCATCGTCGTCGATGCGCACATTTTCACGCGCCATGATCTGGCTCCCGAGCGTGGGCAGTGCGAACGCCGGAGATGGGGCGGGCGGCATTGGCGCGGTGGGCTTTGCCGGCGCCGCGGTCCGATCCTGTCCCAACGCACCGCGCTGGGTCGGTGCGGGGATCGGCGGCGGGGCAGGGGCGAAAACGGGCGGACTCGACACGATCGGCCCAGCGAACGGCGGCGCCTGGAAGGCGGAGGGTGAAAAGGACGGCGGCGACGGCGGCATCGGCATCGCGGGCGCGAGGCGCATCCGCGGACGCTCGCCCAAGGGGGCCGGGAAGACCACGTCCGAATGGATTGCCCGGACATTCTCCGGCAACGACAAATCCGAATAAGCCGCCGGTTTCTCGCGAGCAGCCTCCCGCATTGCGGGCGGCGCGGCCGCGACGGGAAAAGGCTCCGGCAGAGGGGCGGCATGGGTGTGCACGAAGGGTTCGGGGGCGAGTTCGATGGGCGGCGGCAGGTTGAGGCCGTCGGAGTTGGATTCCGGCACGCCATAGGCGGCAACCTCGGGCGGCGGGGTGACGTGCGTCGGCTGGTATGGCGCGGACGGCGACGGGCCGCGCGCCTCGTGCGTGAATTCCGCGTCAAAAACAGACTCGGCGAACGGCGGCTGGGCGAACGGCGGCCCGGCCAATGCCGGCTCGACAAATGCCGCCGACGGCAGGTTGGCGGGCAGCAGGACGCCCAAATGCGTCTCGTCGAGCGCATGTACGACCGGCTGGGGGCCGAACGGGTCGAATACCGTGTCGTCGACGATGGCCGGTGCCACGGCATAGGCCGCCGACGGGCGCAGCGTATGTCTGCCAAAGCTGCGGTATTTGAGCGGTGTCGCGCCAAAGGCCGCCAATGCACGATCGACGTCGTTTGGATTGGCGTTCGGTTCGGTCAACGGCAAACCTCCTCTTCGACGGCTTCCGCAAACCGGGATTGCCCCTCATGCCACCTGGCTCTCGCGCCATGCAAGCCGTGATAACAGGATCAACGCGGAAGAGTAGTAGTCGGATGCAGCCTGCACGGCCGGAAAACCCAGCGGGGTCGCCGAACCGCTGGGGGGACGCCGGCAGGCGACCGCAAGGCAGCCGATCGCGAGCATCCCGGCCGGCGCGGCGTACGGGGCCGTCGCGTTGGTGGCGAGATCGACCCAGGCGGGCGGGGCCGGATGCCCGGCTTGCCAGAACGTGGTGAACGCCTCGCTCGCCCGCGCCTCACGCCGGCCCCAGGCGAGCCAGAGCGGCACCCGGATCGCGTCCCACGAGAACCGCGCGGGCCAGTGCGGATGCGGCGCCAGGCCGCCATCGAGGCGCGAGACGCGGAGCCAGTCCGGCGGCAGGCGCCACAGGCCAAAGCGGCCATCGTCGATCAAGGCCCGCCCATCCTCGATCAGTCTCGTCCAGATCGGGGAGGGTGCGGCTTCCGCCAGTTCGTCCAACATCGGGAACGCGTAATAGGAGGGATTGACCGTGACGCTGTCACGGAAAGTGAACCCCTCGATTCCGGGCAGCAGAACGGTGCGCGGCCCGGCCTTGACCACGAGCGACGCCAGAATGTCCCGGGCGATCGCCGTTGCCAGCCGGGCATGGTCCGGGCGGCCCCAGCGGCGCGCGGCACGCCACAGGGCAGCCGCGATGGAGACATCCCCATCGGTCGCATTATTGGGGTCGGCGACCGGGACCGGGGCATTCGGCTGATAGCGCCAGGAATGCAGCGAGTCGTAGCTTCGGCGCAAATGGCGTTCGGTCCAGGTCAGGATGAGGTCGAATGTCTCGGGGTCGTCGAACGCGACCGCGAACAGCATGGCCCACCCCTGCCCCTCGGTGTGGGAGCAGCCGTTGTTGCCGGTGTCGATCACCCGGCCGGTGGGATCGACGAAGCGGCGCTTGAAGGTCTCCCAGTCCTTGCGTTCGTCGCTCGGTGACATCATCGCCCGCGCCGGTTGCGGAGCGCAGGCAAGGGCGAAGGCACCGCCGGCAGCGAGCGCGCCCCGCCGAGGCAGGGGGGCGGCGAGCAGATGGGACACGGAGGAGGCTCCTCGGCGACCGGCAACCGCGCGTCCCAAGGAGCGAGGCTTCGGCGAAAATCGGCACGGGCGTTCTGTCCGTGAGACCAGTCTCGATTTTCGTGCAGAAGCGTTAAGGCAAGGTTAGCGGGGGGCGGCCGGGGGGCTGGAGCGGGTGAAGGGAATCGAACCCTCGTATGCAGCTTGGGAAGCTGCCGTTCTACCATTGAACTACACCCGCAGCCTGAGGCACGGCGCGGGCCTGTTATAGAAAGCGGCAATTGACGGCGCAATGCGCGTTTCCTAATGTCGGCATCGTGCCCACAGGCACCCTCGTGATTTGTCCGGCCGGATTGCGGCGAGTTGAAACAAGCGCGCTAAAGAGGCCAGCCAGGATCGCGCCACGGATGCGCGCGCCTTGGCTGTATCCACGGTCGGGCCATCTTGAAAGGGCCCTGAAGATGTCGTCCATTCCCAATTACCGCCCCGCCACCCTGCTGGTGCAGGGCGGCGTCGATCGCACGCCGTTCGGCGAGACCAGCGAGGCGTTGTTCCTCACCTCGGGCTTTGTCTATGACGATGCCGAACAGGCCGAGGCGACGTTCGCCGGCACCGTCTCGCATTTCCAGTATTCCCGCTTCGGCAACCCGACCATCGCCATGTTCGAGGAGCGCCTCGCGTTGGTCGAGGGCGCGGAGGCCTGCCGCGCCACTGCCACCGGCATGGCGGCGGTGCATGCGGCCCTGCTGTCGCACCTCAGGACCGGCGACCGGCTGGTCGCCTCGCGCGCGTTGTTCGGCTCGTGCCACTGGATCGTGTCCACGCTGCTGCCGCGCTATGGCATCGAGAGCGTGTTCGTTGACGGGACCGATCTGGACCAGTGGCGCGCGGCGCTGGCCACGCCCACCGCGATGGTGCTGCTGGAGACCCCGTCCAACCCGATGCTCGAACTGGTGGATGTGGCGGCGGTCGCGGAACTGGCGCACGCGGCAGGGGCACTCGTGGTGGTGGACAACGTGTTCGCGACACCGCTGCTGCAGAAGCCGTTCGAACTGGGCGCCGACGTGGTGGTGTATTCCTGCACCAAGCACATCGACGGCCAGGGGCGCGTGCTCGGCGGCGCGGTGCTGGGGCGGCGGAAATGGGTGGACGAGGTGTTGCAGCCCTTCATCCGCAACACCGGCCCCTCGATGTCCGCCTTCAACGCCTGGCTGCTGCTGAAGGGCATGGAGACGCTGGCCCTGCGCGTGGCGGCCGGATGCCGTTCGGCGGAAGCGATCGCGGCGTTCCTGGCGGCGCGGCCGGAAATATCCCGCGTGTGGTATCCGACCCGGGCCGATCATCCGCAGCAGGCGCTGGCGCTGAAACAGATGAGCGGCGGCGGCACGCTGGTGACGTTCGAGGTGGCGGGAACGGCCGAATTATCGCCCAAGCAGGCGGCGTTCAGGCTGCTAAACGCGATGCGGCTGGTGCGGGTGTCGAACAACCTCGGCGATGCCAAGTCGCTGGCGACGCACCCCGCGACGACCACGCATTACCGCATCGGGGCCGAGGAGCGCGCGCGGCTGGACATAACCGATGGGGTGATCCGCCTGTCCGTGGGGCTCGAGGATGTCGAGGACCTGAAGGACGATTTGCTGCGCGGCCTGGGCGAACTCGCGGCGTTGCGGCGGGCGGCGGAGTAGCATGGCCCAGGTTCCCGAATACACGCTGATCACCAGCGGGGTGCGCGTGACGGTGCGCGCGTTCTTCCTGGCCGACCAGTCGGACGCGGAGGAGAGCCGCTTCGTCTGGGCCTACCGCATCACCATCGCCAATGTCGGCCGCCAGACGGTGCAGCTGCTGCGGCGCAGCTGGGACGTGACGGACGCGCGGGGCTTCACCCAGAAGGTGCACGGGCCGGGCGTGGTGGGCGAGCAGCCGACGCTGGAGCCGGGGGAAAGCTTCGAATACACCTCCGGCACGCCGCTGGAGACGCCTTCCGGGTTCATGGTGGGCACCTACCACATGGTCGCCACCGGCAGCGGCGAGGAGTTCGACGTGGCGATCCCGGCGTTCAGCCTGGACAGCCCGCACCAGGGCGGCCGGCTGCACTGACTTGCGGGGCGGGCGACACGCCCTACATCGTTTCCATCGAGTGAAGGAAACGCCCGCTTGAATATCGCATCTCCCCAGCCGCCCCGCCCCGCCGTCGCGGTGGATTCCAGCCCCGCCGACACCCGCGCGGGCCGCCCGTCCCGCGAGGAGGCCGAAGCCGCCGTTCGCACGCTGCTGCGCTGGGCCTGTGACGACCCGAACCGCGAGGGCCTGCGCGACACGCCCGCGCGGGTGGTGCGATCGTATGACGATTTCTTCGCGGGCTACCACATCGACCCGGTGGCACTGCTGGAGCGGACCTTCGACGAGGTCGAGGGCTATGACGAGATCGTGCTGCTGCGCGATATCCGCATCGAGAGCTATTGCGAGCATCACATGGTCCCGATCGTGGGCCGCGCGCATGTGGCCTATCTGCCGCATCGCCGCGTGGTGGGCATCAGCAAGCTGGCCCGCGTGGTCGACGCCTACGCCAAGCGGCTGCAGATTCAGGAGAAGCTGACCGCGCAGATCGCCAACACCATCAACGACGTGTTGCAGCCGCGCGGCACGGCGGTGATCATCGAGGCATCGCACCAATGCATGACCACGCGCGGCGTCCACAAGCCGGGCACCTCGCTGGTGACCAGCCGGATGCTCGGCGCGTTCCGCCACGACGCGGCGACCCGGCGGGAATTGCTGTCGATGGTGGGGCGGGGGAGCGGCAACCTGGATTGAGACGGGG
>JANXTF010000002.1 GCA_025352565.1 Rhodospirillales bacterium
CACGCCGAAGAGCTCCACACCCGGGGCCTGAAGTTCTGATCCGCCTTCCGCCCCCGGCCATCCCCGGGGGCGGGTCTTCATGAGGACGCAAGTCGATGACTGAAATGTTCCAGACCGATGCCGGGCAAGACTTCGTGGCGCAGTGGCAGGCCAACGCCCTACGCCTCGCGGACACCTATCAACCGTCGATGGAACACGACAATTGCGGCGTGGGCCTGGTGGCGGCACTCGACGGCAAACGCCGCCGCGACGTGGTGGAAGCCGGCATCAACGCGCTGAAGGCGGTCTGGCATCGCGGCGCGGTGGACGCCGACGGCAAAACCGGGGACGGTGCCGGCATCCATGTCGAAATCCCGCAGGATTTCTTCATCGAGGCGGTGGAGCGCGGCGGCCACCGTGTCCGCAAGATCGAGGACGGCGGCAGCCCGATCGGCGTGGGCCAGGTCTTCCTGCCCAAGACCGATCTCGGCGCCCAGGAACGTTGCCGCCAGATCGTGGAGACCGAGATCCTTGCCATGGGCTATGCCATCTACGGCTGGCGCCAGGTGCCGATCAACGTGGCCTGCATCGGCGAGAAGGCCAACGCGACCCGGCCCGAGATCGAGCAGATCATGATCGCCAACCCGCGCTTCGTGGCGGAGGCCGATTTCGAGCGCGATCTGTTCGTCATTCGCCGGCGCATCGAAAAGCAGGCCATTTCAGCCCAGATCGCCGAGCTTTACTTCTGCTCGCTGTCCTGCCGCTCGATCATCTACAAGGGCATGTTCCTGGCCGCGAGCCTGACCGATTTCTATCCGGACTTGCTCGACCCGCGTTTCGTCTCGCGTTTCGCCATCTATCACCAGCGCTACAGCACCAACACCTTCCCTACCTGGAAGCTGGCGCAGCCGTTCCGCATGCTGGCCCATAACGGCGAGATCAACACCGTCTCGGGCAACATCAACTGGATGCGCAGCCACGAAACGCGCCTGTCCGACCCCGCGCTCGACCCTTACATGGACGACATCAAGCCCGTCATCCAGGCCGGCGGCTCCGACACCGCCACACTCGACAACGTCTTCGAAGTCCTGATCCGGTCCGGCCGCGACGCGCCGATGGCCAAGGCCCTTATGATCCCGGCCAGCACCGGCCAGGATGCCACGATGAAGAAGGCACATCGCGACCTGTTCCAATACTGCAATGCGGTGATGGAGCCATGGGATGGCCCGGCGGCCATCGCCGCCACCGATGGTCGCTGGGTGATCGCAGGGCTTGACCGTAACGGCCTGCGCCCCCTGCACTACTCGATCTCGCGCAACGGGATGCTGGTGGTCGGCTCCGAGACCGGCATGGTCAAGATCGACGAGAGCGAAGTGATCGAAAAGGGGCGCGTCGGCCCCGGCCAGACCATCGGCGTCGATCTCGAAGCCGCCCAGTTCTATGGCGACGAAGCCATCAAGGATATTCTGTCGGCACGCCAGCCGTTTGGTGAATGGGCCCGCGGCATCATCGAAATCGACAAGATCGTGCGCACCGACGCCCCCGAGCCGGTGCTGATCGAAGGCGAGGCGCTGCGCCGCCGCCAGCTCGCCGTCGGCACCACGATGGAGGATCTGGAAATGATCCTGCATCCGATGGTGGAAGACAGCCAGGAAGCCGTGGGCTCCATGGGCGACGACACGCCGCTCGCCGTGCTCTCCGAGAAATTCCGTGGCCTGCACCATTATTTCCGCCAGGCGTTCAGCCAGGTCACCAACCCGCCGATCGACAGCCTGCGCGAGAGCCGGGTGATGACCTTGCGCACGCGGCTGGGCAATCTCGGCAACGTGCTCGACGAGGACCGCACCCAGTGCGATCTCCTGCAACTCGAAAGCCCCGTGCTGTCGAACGCCGAATTCGCCGCCATGCGCGCGATGATGGGCACCGCCGCCTGTGAGGTGGACTGCACCTTCCCGGTCGAGGAGGGCGAGACCGGCCTGCGCGCCGCCCTCGAACGCATCCGCATCGAGGCCGAGGAAGGCGTGCGGGCCGGCGCCACCCACGTGATTCTCAGCGATGAAATGGTCAGTGCCGAGCGTTGCGGCATTCCCATGATCCTCGCCACCGCCGGCGTGCACACCCATCTCGTGCGCTCGTCGCTGCGCACCTTCACCAGCCTCAACGTGCGCTCGGCCCAGTGCCTCGACGTGCATTACTTCGCCGTGCTCATCGGCGTCGGCGCCACCACGGTGAACGCCTATCTCGCCCAGGAAAGCATCGCCGACCGTCACCGTCGCGGCCTTTTCGGCGGCATTTCCCTCAAAGAGGCCGTGCAGCACTACAAGAAGGCCGTCGACAAGGGCCTGCTGAAGGTGATGTCCAAGATGGGCATTTCCGTGATTTCATCGTATCGTGGCGGCTGCAACTTCGAGGCGATCGGGCTGTCGCGCGCGCTGGTGGCCGAATTCTTCCCCGGTATGCAAAGCCGTATTTCGGGGATTGGCCTGCTGGGCATCGCGCGCAAGGTGCTCACTCTGCACAACGCGGCCTGGGACAGCGACCTCGCCACGCTCTCCATCGGCGGCGTCTACAAGCTGCGCCGCAAGGGCGAGACCCATGCCTTCGACGGCAACGCCATCCATATGCTGCAGGAGGCGGTCGCCTCCGACAGCTTCCAGATGTATCGCCGCTACACCGAGATGGTGCGCAAAAGCCCGCCGATCGCATTGCGTGATTTGCTGGATTTCCGCACCGAAGGCCGCAAGCCGATCGCGGTCGAGGAAGTCGAGAGCATCACGGAAATCAGAAAGCGCCTGATTTCCCCGGGTATCTCGCTCGGAGCACTTAGCCCCGAAGCGCATGAGACGCTGTCGATCGCGATGAACCGCATCGGCGCCCGCTCCGACAGCGGCGAGGGCGGTGAAGACCCGTCACGCGCCTTGCCACGGCCGAACGGCGACAACGCCAATTCCGCCATCAAGCAGATCTCGTCAGGACGTTTCGGCGTCACCGCCGAATACCTGAACGCATGCCGTGAGATTGAGATCAAGGTCGCCCAGGGTGCCAAACCCGGCGAGGGCGGCCAGTTGCCCGGCTTCAAGGTCACGGCCCTGATCGCGAAACTTCGCCACTCCACCCCCGGCGTCACGTTGATCAGCCCGCCGCCGCATCACGACATCTATTCGATCGAAGACCTGGCCCAGCTCATCTACGACCTCAAGCAGATCAACCCCGACGCCTCGGTCTGCGTGAAGCTCGTGGCGCGCTCCGGCATTGGCACCATCGCCGCCGGCGTCGCCAAGGCCAAGGCCGACACCATCCTGATCTCCGGCCATTCCGGCGGCACCGGTGCCAGCCCGCAAACATCGGTCAAATACGCCGGCCTGCCGTGGGAGATGGGGCTGTCGGAGGCGCATCAGGTGCTCATGCTCAACCGCCTGCGCCACCGCGTCCGCCTCCGCACCGATGGCGGCCTGAAAACCGGCCGCGACGTGGTGATCGCCGCGATGCTGGGCGCCGAGGAATTCGGCATCGGCACCGCGAGCCTCGTCGCCATGGGCTGCATCATGGTGCGCCAGTGCCACAGCAACACCTGCCCGGTGGGCGTCTGCTCGCAGGACGAGGCGTTGCGCGCGAAATTTGAGGGCACGCCCGAAAAGGTCATCAACCTGTTTTCGTTCATCGCCGAGGACGTGCGCTACATCCTGGCATCCCTCGGTGCAAAGACCCTGGCCGAGGTCATCGGCCGCACCGACCTGCTGCATCAGGTGAGCCGGGGTTCCGAGTTCCTCGACGACCTCGATCTCAATCCGCTGCTGGTGCAGGCCGATCCCGGAGGGCACGCGCGCTATTGCACCACCGAGGGCCGCAACGAGGTGCCCGAGACGCTGGACGCGCAGATGCTGATCGACGCGGCTCCGTTGCTGGATCGCGGCGAGAAGATGCAGCTGCAGTACACGGTGCGGAACACGCACCGTGCCGTCGGCACCAAGTTCAGCGGCCGCATCGTGCGCCAGTTCGGCATGAAGGGCCTGCCTGCGAACCAGCTGACCGTGCGCCTGCGCGGCTCGGCCGGCCAGTCGCTTGGCGCCTTCGGCGTGCAAGGCCTGAAGCTCGAGGTGTTCGGCGACGCCAACGACTATGTCGGCAAGGGCCTTTCGGGCGCCACCATCGTGGTGCGTCCGGCGCCGTCTTCCGCATTGACCAGCCAGAACAACACCATCGTCGGCAACACGGTGTTGTACGGCGCCACCGCCGGCTTCCTGTACGCGGCGGGGCAGGCGGGGGAGCGTTTCGCGGTGCGCAACTCAGGCGCCGACGCCGTGGTGGAGGGTTGCGGCTCCAATGGTTGCGAATACATGACGGGCGGCACGGTCGCGATCCTGGGCAACATCGGTGACAATTTCGGCGCCGGCTTCACCGGCGGCATGGCGTTCGTCTACGATCCCGACGATCTGTTCCACCTCCGCGTCAACCCCGACACGATCACGTGGCAGCGCGTCGGCACGCGGCATTGGGACGACAGGCTGCGCCGCATGGTGGAAACCCACGCCACCGAGACCAGCAGTCGCTATGCCAGCATGCTCCTGCACGACTGGCAGCGCGTGCTGCCGCGCTTCTGGCAGGTGGTGCCGGCGGAATACGTGAAATACCTCGACATGCCGTTGTCGGACGAGGTCGAGGTCCGCCGCGCCTGACCGATCTTCCCCGCTGACGGCGCGGCCGATCCTTGCTATAGGACGGGCGCGTGTCTCCGTAGCTCAGCCGGATAGAGCACAGGATTCCTAATCCTGGGGCCGTGGGTTCGAATCCCGCCGGGGACACCAGTTCTACACGACGACTTTGCGGAATGGACTGTTCCTCAATCTGGGCGGGCACACAGCGGCGATTCCTCGCGGAGTCCCCGCCTTCCTGTTGCGCGGGAGGCCCAGGCCGGGGCAGAAGCTCCCCTGGGGCCGTTCTACGGGTCAAATACTCCGAGAGAGAGACACACACACCGATGGTCAAACGGCTCAAGAACGACGATATGGCGGGCGTCCTGGAATTCGAGGGCCGGACGGTCGATGACCCGCAATTCGCGGAGTGGCTGCTGGAGCACAAGGCGCGCAAGGGGGGCAAAATTCACGTCGCGAAGGGCGGGACGGGGGTTCGCGTCATGTTCAGCAAGGCGGCGGACATGGTGTTGTGGAAGCGCCGGTCCGACCAGGCTGGCAAGACCAAGCCAGAGACTTAGCGACATGTCCCGCAGGCCCGGCGCCACCCGCTCCCGCGCCACTCCGTCGCCCGTCCCCGCCGCGCTCGACCGCCTCTCCAGGCTGGTAGGCGCCGGCACGTCTGGGGACCGCATGGTGCGGGAGACGGAAAAAATCATCGCGGATTGGCGGGCGGAGCCGGATCTCGACGCCGGCGCCCTCCGCGAGCGGCTGGAGACTCTGCGGGACGATATCGCGGCCGGCGTCACATCCGCCGAGGAACAGGCCGCGGACGTGGACCAGAGCGACAAGGCGGCGGTGCGGCAGTCCGGCGCGATGGTGTCAGGGTTGCGGGCCGTGCGGGATGCCGTGTTGTCGGCGATGGGTTCATGACCCTGTGTGAATGCCGGTAGCCTTCGTCGCGACTGTGTTGCGGCCGTGTTGCACGGATCTGGAGGCGGCCGCGAGGCGCGGCGGCGGGCAGCCGCACCGGCATCCAAGGCCGCCCCCGGCACCCAAGGCGCGGAGCATTATCCGGGGCATGCGTTACATTTGGTGAGCTTTGGTTGCGCGCCGGTCTCGATCGCCTCGTTGCGCCGCCGTATGGCCATGGCCATACTGTTATTTGCGCGAACCGACCGCGGACAACGCCAGGGACAGACACGTGAACCCATCAAAGCCGACGGCCCTCGCCGCATTCCTGCTGGCGACCACCTGCCTGAGCACCACGCCAGGCCGCGCGCAGAGCGCCGACATCCCGCTTCAGGTCGTCTCGTTGGGTATCGGTAACAATGCCTATCAGCGTCTCGTCGTCAATGTGGGAGTCTCGGGCGGCGCATCCCACCCCTATCTGTTCGACACCGGATCGGCGCTGTTCAATCTGCCGCAGAGTTTCATACCGACGACGATCGGCACGCTCGCGAACGGCGCCAGCTATGTCTATGGCGATGGCAACGGCTATTACGGCAACCTGTCCGCGGTGCCGTCGATCAGCTTTTTCGCGCCGGGGGCCAGCACCGCGTCGGTCGTCCTGCCGACCAGCACGGGCGGCTACATCGTCAACGAGGTGACGACCCATCTGCTCGGCAGCAACGCGGGCAACAACGCCACGTCGACCATCACCGTCACCGATCCCAAAGACCCGAAACATCCAACGACATACTATGTCGATCCAAACTACCCAACCGGCGTGGCCGGCGTCCCGCCGATCGAGAAGACGATCTATGGCACGTTCGGCGCCGGCAATTTCGCGCCCATCATCGGCAACGGCACCGTGCCCGGCGGCACCGCCTTCACTGCCGTGACGGTGGGCAGCATCCTCGGCCAGTCCACCGCCAGCGGCTATGTGGTCGCGGCCAACGCGACCGCCACGACGCAGACGGCTTCCACCTGCAATCCCTGCGTGATGCTCGGCCTCACGCCCCAGCTGCGCGCGCAGTTCACCTCGTTCGCGCCGTGGAACCCCGGTACCGGCATCGGCCCCAGCTTCCCCAACGCGGGCGTCAGCGGCTCCGCGACGGGGGCCAACGGCTCGACCGAGTTCGGCGTGAGCTTTCTCTACACCGCGACGGTGAACGGCGTGACCACGAGCTGGTATGGCCCGACATTGCTCGACGCGGGAACCCAGAACCTCAACCTGCACACCGGCGCCAACGTGTCGGCGCTGGAGACCAAGGTGGCCGGCTATCTCGACGCGGGCGCCACGGTCACCATGACCAGCACGGTGGCAGGCTCGGCCGCCACCGTCTTCAAGGCGCAATCCGCCGCGACCGCGCCGGACACGTTGCAGGTGTCGCTGGGCAGCAATTCCAACACGATCCTGGTGGGCCAGAACCAGACGCCGGGCATCGCCTTTTTCCTGGCCAACTCGGTGCTGTACGATTTGGCCAACCAGGCGACCGGCTACTCGTCGAGCTTCGTGACGGATGCCCCCATCAACGCGCCATTCACCGTCAACGCGAGCGACGGCCCGCTCGGGCTGGCCGGGGCGATCGCGAACGGCCCCGGCACCGCGCCGGCCACCACGCTCACACTCAACGCCGGCGCCGCAGCCACGCTGACCAACACCAACACCTATACCGGCGCCACCACGATCGCTCCGGGGGCGCAACTGGTGGTGGCGGGGCCCGGAAGCATCTCCACCTCGTCCCTGGTGACTAACAACGGCACGCTCGACCTCTCGGGCGTGGTGCCGGCGCAGTTGCTGGCGCCGGGACCGACCAACCTCGCGCTCACGGGCCTTGCCGGCTCCGGCCAGGTCAATCTGGGCAGCCAGGCGCTCACGCTGACCAACGCCACGGGGGGCTTCTCCGGCGTGATCGCCGATGGCGGGCTGTATGGCGGCACCGGCGCGAGCCTGGTGGTGGCCGGCGGCACGCAGACGTTGACCGGGGCGAACACCTATACCGGCGGCACCACCATCACCGGCGGCGCCACGCTCGCGGTGAACGCCGACGCCGCACTGGGTGCGCCCACGGGCACGCTGACCTTCAGCAACGGCACTCTGCTCGCGCTCGGCAACATCGCCAGCACCCGCCCGGTGGTGGTCACCGCCCAGGGCGGCACGGTGAACGCGAACGGCTATCAAGTCTCGTTCGCGGGCGCCTTTACCGCATTGGGCGACCTGGTCTCGATCGGCTCGGTCACGCATTCCGGCTCCAGCAGCGTGACCGGCACGCTGACGCTGGGCGACGGCCAGCTTTCGGCGGACGGCAACCTCAGCGCCGCCAACGTTGTGGTTGGCCCCACCGCGACGCTGCGCGGCACCGGCACCGTCACCGGCAACACGACCGTCTATGGCACCTACGCGCCGGGCGACAGTCCGGGGACGCTGACCCACAAGGGCTCCCTCACCCTGACCGCCGGCGCGACCACGAAGGTCGACATCGACGGGTCCGGCACGCTCAAGGGCGGCGGCAATTACAGCCGCGTGGTGGTGCGCAGCGGCGTGTTCAACAGCGCCGGCACGCTGCGCCCGGTCCTGCGCGGCATCACCGGCACAGCCAGCAACGCCTACGTGCCGCCGCTCGGCCAGAGCTTCGCGATCGTCTCCGCCGAGGGAGGGGTGAACGGCTCCTACGCCCGGCTGGTGCAGCCGGACGGGATGGCGCAAGGCACGCGGTTCGACGCGCTGTACGGCCCGACCGCCATCAGCCTGATCGTGACTCCGTCCAGCTACGGCAACCTCGCGGCGGTGGGCCTCGCGCTGACAGCGAACCAGGCCGCGGTGGGCTCCGCACTCGATGCCGTCCGCCCGGCCGCGGGCGTGCGGCTGACCGGCGCCCAGGCGGCGCTGTACGCGCCGCTCTACACACTCGGCGTGTCGTCGTTGGCGCCCACGTTGGATCAGCTGGCGCCGACCATCTATGGCGACCGACTGATGGGCGCGCGCGACGCGTTCCACCTGCTCGGCACCGCCATCGACACGGAGTTGGAAGCGCGGCGCGGCGGCGGGCAGCCGCACCGGCAGGCGCAGATCGCGGCCGGACCCTTCGACGGCACGTTCTGGATGAGCGGACTCGGGCAGTTCGAGACGGTCCACGCGCAAGGCGCCCCCGGCTACAGCGGCTCCAATGCCGGCGCCGCCGTGGGGCTGGACGCGCCGCTGCTGCCCTGGCTGACGGCGGGCCTCGCCCTCGGCTATACAAGCTCGGACACGCATGACCGCACGGGTGCCCATGTGTCGGGAGACGGGGTGCAGGTGCAGGCCTATGCGAGCGCCCGGCGCGGCATCGGCTTCATCGAGGCGCAGATGGGCGGTGGCGTGCTGGAGGGCACCGCCTATCGCCCGACAGGCTATAACGGCCTGATCGGCCAGGGCCAGACGAACGGCACTTTCGGCGGCGGATCGGTGCGGGCGGGGGTGCATCTGGAGTCGGATGGCTGGCGGTTCGAGCCCAGCGTGAGTCTCGCGGGCGTGGGATTGCGCCAGGGCGGCACGACGGAGACGTTGGCCGGCGGCGGCGGGCTGGCGATCGGGCGTTCGTCGCTGAGCAGCGTGCAGAGCGTGGTCGGCGGCCGGGTGGAGCGCAGCTTCGCGCTGAGTGCGACGACCGCGTTGGTGCCGGCGCTGCGGTTGGGGTGGCTGCATGAATATGCGGACACGCGGGCCTCGGTCAGCGCCGCCTTCCCGGGCGGTGCGCCATTCGTGGTGCGGAGTGCGCCGATCGGACGCGACGCGGCGGTGGTGGGTGTTGGGGCCACGGTGCAGACCGGCGGGCCGCTGGCGGTGTTCGCGGACTACACCGGCACGCTGAACGGGCACGGCAACGTCCAGAACGTCACCGGGGGCGTGCGTTACACTTGGTGATGCATTCGCGAGGTCGCGGGCGGCAGGTCCGGACCTGCCGTTGATCGGCTCCACGCTTCCGGGCTAAATCCCGCATGAATTTTCGACATTACGAGGCGCTCTACTGGATCGGCCGACTTGGCAGCTTCCATGCCGCCGCCCGCCATCTGCACACCTCGCAGGCGTCGATCTCGGTGCGGGTCCGCGACCTGGAGCGCCAGCTTGGCGTCGTGCTGTTCGAGCGGGTGCATGATGGCGTGCGGCCGACGCCGAAAGGACATGAATTGCTGCCCTACGCCGCCCAGCTCATCGCCCTCGCGGCCGAGGTGCGGCGGGTTGGCGCGGCCAATGCCCTGTCCGGCCGCGTACGGTTCGGCGCCACCAGCATCCACGCGCTGACCTGGCTGCCTGAACTGCTGCGCAAGCTGGCGGTCGAGACGCCCGGCATCACGATCGATCTAGCCATCGACACCAGCGAGACCCTGCAGGCGATGATCGAGCAAGGCCGGCTGGAAATCGCGGTGCTGGCGGGGCCGGTTTCCAGCCCGCGTCTGTCCACCGAGTCGGTTGGGCCGATCGAAAATCTCTGGGTGGCAAGCCCCTGCCTGGGGCTGCCGCCCGGGCCGTGCCCGACCCGGGTGCTGGCGCAGCACCCGATCATCTCCGACCGGCCGGGCAGCAACCTGCACGCCGCCATGCTGGCCTGGTTCCGCGCCGAGGGGGTGGAGCCGCACCGCTGCCACAGCGCCTCGCATCTGCCCACGCGGCTTCATCTGGCCGAGGCTGGCCTGGGCGTGGCGCTGGCAGCGCATTCGGCGGCCATGCGTCCGGTGCGGCGAGGCGTGCTGATGGTGATCGAAACGTCGCGTCCGCCTCCACGGCTGGACTACGTGCTGGCCTGCGCCGACGCCATCCTGTCGCCGTTCGCGCAGCATGTGGCAGATGCGGCGCGGTGCATGATCCGCCAGCAGCCGGACCTGGATGCCTATTTCGCGGCGGCCAGTATCACCGACCGATAGCTTAACGCGATCGCGCGCGGATTTTTCCCCGGCGGCGATCGGATCGATTGACATCGAGCCGCCGCGGTTTCCACGCTGCTGCATGACTTTCCGGGGACAGCCATGATCGCGCTCGAGCGTCGCCACCTCCTCGCCGCCGCGGTTGCGGCCGGCATTGCCCCACCCCTGCGCGCGGAGGAGCGGCCGGCGGTGATCGAGGGGGCGCGCAAGGAAGGCAAAGTGGCCTTCGCGAACTCGATCTCGGTTGCCGGGTTTCCGAAGTTCCTGCAGGCGTTCAGCGCGAAATATCCGTTCATCGACGCGACCAGCGGGCTGTATTCGGCCCCAACCGGGCGGGTTCTGGCCCGAATCGATGCCGAGATGAAAGCGCGCGCGCTGAGCTTCGACGTGCTGCACGTGGCTTCGCTGGCGCCCTATCTGGCCATGTCGCGCGACGGCCTGCTGGCCGATTACCTCTCCGCCGAACTCGCCGCCTATCCGGCCGAGGCGCATGACCGCGGTCAATGGACCACGGCGCGGATCGTCGGCGTCATCATGGCCTATAACCGCAACACGCTGCCGGTCGCCATGGCTCCGAAATCCTGGTCCGATCTGCTGCGCCCGGAATTCAAGGGCCGCAAGCTGGTGATCCAGGATTCGGCTGGGGGCACCTGCTTCAACCAGATGTATCTGCTGGGCCAGAAACTCGGCCAGGACTATCTGCGCCGCCTCGCCGACCAGAAGCCGATCGTGGTGGCCACCACCCCCCAGCTGATCGACCTGCTGGTGCGCAACGAGGCGATGATCGGCGCCACGGTGGACCATTACCGCGCCTTCGAGCCCGACGCGGTCAAGGCCGGCATCGTCGGCGTCTATCCAACCGAAGGCATGCCGCTGGCGACCGCCCCGATCGCCATTTTCCGCGATGCGCCGCACCCCAACGCCGCACGCCTGTTCGTCGATTTCGTGCTCTCCGCCGAGGGCCAGACCCTGCTCGACACCACTATTTTCGGCGTCTACTCGATGCGCCGCGGCGTCCCGGCGCCGGTGGGGCAACTGCCGCTGGAGCAGACCAGGCCGCTGGTACCCACCGACCTCGCGGACTACGAGCGCGCGGCGGCGAAATTCCCCGAGACGTTCGACGATCTGTTCCACGCTTGAGCCGCGACGCTTGAAACCTCGTGCCGAAACTCTGCTGACCGGCGCGTTGCTGCTGCTGCTGGGGTGGCTCGTGATGGTGCCGGCGGCATCGGTTCTGGTGTCCGGCGCGGACGTGACGGCGTTGCGGCGGCTGCTGTCCGGCACCGCCATCCTGACCAACACGCTGCTGATGGGCGCCGCGACCAGCCTGTCCGCGGTGGCGATCGGCGCCGCCCTGGCCCTGGTGATGGCGCGCACGGACCTGCCGGGCCGCGGGATGCTGGAGCCGCTGACGCTCCTGCCGCTGTATGTGACGCCGCTGCTGACGGCGATCGCGTGGTCCTGGCTCGGCTCGCCGCGCGGCGGGCTGGTGAACCTGGTGACGCAGCGCCTCGCCGGCTTTTCGCTGATCGACCTGCACGGCGCGGCCGGCGTGGTGTTCGTGGCATCCCTCGCCTATGCGCCGGTGCCGTTCCTGCTGATCGCCGCCGGGCTGCGGGCCATGGACCCGTCGCTGGAAGACAGCGCACGGGTGCATGGCGCGTCGCTGCGCTTCGCCTTCGCCCACGTGACGTTGCCGCTGATGCTGCCCTCGGCGCTGGGTGCGCTGGTCCTGGTGTTCGTGCAAACGATGGGGCTGTTCAGCATCCCCGCGGTGCTGGGCGTACCGGGCGGGTTCACCGTCATCGCCACCGAAATCTACCGCCTGCTCAACACCTATCCGCCCCGTCTGGGACAGGCCGCCGCTTGGGGACTGGTGCTGCTGGCAATCACACTCCTGGCGGTGCTGCTGCAGAACCGGCTGTTGGCGAAGCGCTCGTTCGTGACCATCACCGGCAAGGCGTTCCGCCCCCGCCTCATTGCGATGGGTCGTGCGCGGTGGCTGCTGGCCGGCTTCGTCTGGCTTTATATCGGGCTGGCGGTGGCGCTGCCGGTGGCGACGCTGATCTGGGCGTCGCTGGTCAATTTCCTGACCATCGATCCCGCGCTGATGGCGTTCGACCTGCGGCACTTCGCCTACGTCCTGTTCACCTACCCCAAGGCCCTCATGGCGGCCCGCAACAGCCTGTTGCTGGGAGTCGTGACGGCGAGCCTCATCGTGGCGTTGTCGCTGGGTGCGGGCTGGGTCGTGGTGCGGCGCCGGAACCTGGGGGCGACGGCCGTCGAATACCTCGCCATGGCACCGCTGGCGATCCCCTCGATCGTGCTCGCCCTGGGTGTGCTGTGGACCTATGCCGGCCTCGACCTGCTGCCGATCTACGGCACCGTCGCGATCCTGCTGGTGGCCTATCTTGCGCATTTCATGCCATTCGGTGTGCGGGCCCTCTCGGGCGCGCTGCGGCAACTGCATCCTGAACTGGAGGATGCCGCCCGCGTCTCCGGCGCCGGGCTGCTGCACACACTGCGCCGCGTCGTGTGGCCGTTGACCCGGCCGACGCTGGCGGCGGTGTGGACGCTGGTGTTCGTGCTGACGCTGCAGGAGGTGAGCGCATCGATCCTGCTCTACACCAGCCGCAGCGTGGTGCTGTCGGTCGCGATGTTCGACCTGTGGGAAGCCGGAACGCTCAACGGGCTGGCTGCTTTGGGAGTGATGCAGCTGGCGATCACCTTCGCGGCGCTGTCCCTGCTCGCGCGATTCCGCCAACGCGGGGTCGCGGCATGACCGACGCCGTGCGGGTCGAGGAACTTGTCGTGACCTACGGCCCGGTCGCCGCGGTGGATCGCGTCAGCTTCCAGGTGCGCGAGGCCGAACATCTGACGCTGCTCGGCCCGTCCGGCTGCGGCAAGACGACCACGCTGCGGGCGGTGGCCGGCCTGGAGCGACCGAGCGGCGGCCGCATCGCCATCGGCGGCGCCAGCGTGTTCGACGGGGCCCGCCGGATCGACGTGCCGCCGGAAGCGCGCGGCCTGTCGATGGTGTTTCAGTCCTACGCGATATGGCCGCATATGAGTGTCGCGGAAAACGTCGCGTTTCCGTTTCGCGCCCGCGGCGTGGCCAACAGCGTGGCCCGGCCGGCGGTGGCGCGCGCGCTGGCGCTGGTGGATCTGGCGGCGTACGCCGACCGTTCCGCAACGATGCTGTCCGGCGGCCAGCAACAGCGCGTGGCGCTCGCGCGCGCGATCGCATTCGGCACCAGACTTGTGTTGTTCGATGAACCGCTGAGCAATCTCGACGCGCAGTTGCGCCTGCAGATGCGCGAGGAGCTCGCCGATTTGCGCCGTCGGCTCGGGTTCGCCGCCATCTATGTCACGCACGATCAGGACGAGGCGTTCTCGCTCAGCGATCGCATCGTGCTCATGCGCGGCGGACGCATCGAGCAGCAGGGCACGCCGTCGGATTTGCACGCGGCGCCGCGCACCCGCTTTGCCGCCGCCTTCCTGGGCGTGCGCAACATCATCGACGCGGACATCGCGCACGGGCATGCCACGCTCGCCAACGGGCTGCTGCTGCCGGTGCGGGATGACGGCCCGCCGGGTCCGGCCGCCATCGCGTTCCGGCCAGGTGCAGTGGTGTTGGGCCGCGGCACGCCGGCCACGATCGAGCGCGTGCTGTTTGCCGGCGACCAGTTGCAGTTGCTGCTGCGCGCCGGCCCGGTCGATGTCATCGCCTACGCCAGGCCCCAATCGGGCCTGGAGGAAGGAACCACGATCATGTGGCACGTGGCGGCAGGGGATTGCCGCGTGCTGCGCGAATGAAGGAAAGATCAGCATGAACAAAATGGCCAATCGCGGTTTGCGCATTCTGTGCCCCAACGGGCATCTGGGCTTCGCGCCGACCAAGGAGGGCAGCTTCGCCCTCGGCCTGGAGGCCGACCCCGACCTGATCGCCTGCGACAGCGGCAGCAGCGATTGCGGCCCCGTGCCGCTCGGTTCCGACGGCACGGCGAGCCCGCTGGCGTGGCAGACCCACGATATCGAACTGATGCTGGTGGCCGCCCGCAAGCTGGGCGTGCCGATGATCATCGGCTCGGCCGGCGACACCGGCACCAACAGCCGGGTCGACCGCTACGTGACCATCGTGCGCGAACTCGCCGCCAAGCATGGGCTGGCCCCATTCAAGCTCGGTTACTTCTACTCGGAGCTGTCCCGGGAGACGGTGCGCGCCTATCTGGTCGAGAGCGCCATTCTCGGACTGGACGGGCGCGCCGACCTCACCGAAGCGGAACTCGACGCGACCGACCGCATCGTCGCCGTCGCCGGCGTGCATCCCTACATTCGCCTGCTCGAAATGGGCGCTGACGTGATCATGGGCGGCCGCAGCAGCGACTGCGCGATCTTTGCCGCTCCGGCCATGCACAAGGGGTATCCGGAGGCGCTCGCCTACTACTACGGCAAAGTCATGGAATGCGCCTCGTTCTGCGCCGAGCCCTATGCCGGCAAAGAGAGCATCATGGGCGAAATCACCATGGAGGATGTGAAGGTGACGGCAATGCTTCCGGAGCAGCGCTGCACCGTCGCCTCGGTCGCCGGCCATGCGATGTACGAGCGCAGCAACCCGTATTACGAATACTTCCTCGGCGGCCATATCGACATGCGCGATTGCGTTTATGAGCAGCTGACCGACCGCACCACCCGCGTCACCGGCCCGGTCTATGTGCCGGCCGAGGATTTGCGGGTAAAGCTGGAAGGCTCCGGCAAAGTCGGCGAACGCTATGTCGGCATCGTCGGCGTGCGCGATCCCTATACCATCTCCCGCATCGACGAGGTGATCGCCTGGGCGCGCCAGGCGGTGATCGACCGGTTCGGGCCGGAGGGCTGGCAGCTCAGCTACACCGTCTATGGCCGCGACGGGATCATGGGTCCGCTGGAACCCAACCGGGACCGTCCGGCGCACGAATTATGCGTGGTGGTGCAGGGCGTGGCGCCGACCGCCGAGATGGCCGAGGAGGTCTGCCTCACCGGCTCGCGCCAGATGTTCTACGCGCGGCTGCCGGACGTGAAGGGCACCGCCGGCGGCGTGGCGTTCCTGCTCGACGAGGTCATGAAGACCTCCCCGTCCTATCGCTGGACGCTCAATCACACGATGCGCGTGAAAGACCCGCTGGAACTGTTTCCCTTGCACATGATCGAGGTGGGCGCATGACCAAACTGGTGGACCTGGCCAAGGCTATTCGCAGCAAGAATGCGGGGCCGGACAAGATCACCTTCGACGTGATCATGAAGGATCGTGCCGCCTATGACCGGGTGCGGGACAGCGGCGTGCTGTCGCGCGAGGCGGTGCGGAAGCTGTATGGCATCCCGGACAGCCGGATCAGCGACCACGTTGCTTTCGATCCCGCGCTGGCGATCAAGTTCACGATCTTTCGCACCCAGCCGAGCGGCAGCCTGGGCGACGCCGATATATTCGGCAGCCAGCAATACGGCCCTTTGCAGCAGATCGTGCTTCCCGACTGAGACCAGCGACTCAATAGCGGCCTGGCAGCGTCAGGTTGGGAGCCGGCCGGCGCCACCAGGATGATGCGGCAGCCTGCTGTCGTGATTCGCTCAGCTGTAATACCTCGACGCGGAGGGATTGACTCTCCCCCACCCCACCCCGGCCCTCCCCACAAGGGGGAGGGCCGGGGTGGGGGTGGGCGGTGGGTCAATGTCAACGCGGATTCGTATAACGGCTCCGGGATGCCGCAGCGGAGGGTGGGAGGCCAGGCGCATCCCACCCTCCGC
>JANXTF010000134.1 GCA_025352565.1 Rhodospirillales bacterium
AGAGTCCTCTCTGATTGGGGTTATTGGGGTCAAGCGGTATCTGCGGCTCACTGCTCCAGTTTTCGATTTTGCCGGTGGGTTGATCGTGTTCAGTCGCGCCCGTAGCCGCGTGGCGGTTCGATTTCGGCGAGATTGGTGAGGTCGAGATCGACGATAGCTTCGAGCGCCTCGGCTGTGCTGCTGTCTCGCAAGCTTTCCGGAAGCTGGGCGAGCCATTCGGCATAACCTGCCTGGAGCGTCAGCAGTTCGTTGACGGCGTCGCTCCATCGTTGTGGGCGGCTTCGTCGATCCGTTGGGCGCCGGGTTCGCACGATGACCGGGGCAGGCGAGGCCTGACGGCTGGCACGGTATCGCGCCTGCCGCTCGGCGTTGCTGAGCGTGTGCTCTCCTTCCGGCTTGCGGCCTCTCGGCATAGTCCCGATCTCCGTTACGTAACGCATTGCAGGGGTGTCGGCCGTCATGTCGCGCCCGTGGGTCACTCGCTTCTCTTCGCGGTCGGCGCAGGGCCGCCGCATGATGGGGTCAGGAGAGCGAGGCGCCTCAATCTGTCCCGCGACCTTCGGGCATCGCTACCCGAGGCTCCGGACTCTCAACGAGGTCGCCTCGCCCATCGTCCCCACGGGAACGACGCGAACTCCGCCCTTTCAGGCGGAAACTGGAAACTCTCCGGTCATGCGGCCGCCGCCGGTACCGCGGCCTGCTTGCCCCAGCGGAACTCGCTGCCGTCGGCCCACATACGGTGCAGGATCACCGCCAGCTTGCGCGCGACCGCGACACGGGCGCGGGCCATTCCCCGGCGCTTGGCGACGGCCATGCCCCACGCCCGCAACGCCGACCACTTGGTGCTGCGGATCAGCAGGGAATGCGCCGCCTCGTACAGCGCGGTGCGGGCCAGCTCGTCGCCGCACCGGCTGATGCGTCCCTGCACGTCGGTCTCGCCGGACTGGTAGCGCCGCGGCGTGAGGCCGAGATGCGCGCCCACGTCGCGCGACTTGCGGAACCGGCTGGGCTGGTCGAGCGTGGCCCGGAACGCCAACGCGGTCAGCGGGCCGACGCCGGGCACCGTCATCAGCCGGCGGCATGTCGGTTCGACCCGCACCTCGTCGAGCACCCGCTTGGTGAGCCTGTCGGTCTCTTGGGTCATCACCGCGACGACCGACAGCAAGGACTCGGCGAGGCTCGCCAGCACCAGGTCGCCGGCTGCCAACTCGCGCACGCGGGCCGGGAAGTCCTTGCGGCTCGGCGTGCCGACCTTCAGTCCGACCTCGCGCAGCAGAGCACGGATGCCGTTCTCGACGTCGCGGCGCTTGTTGAGCACCATCCGCCGTGCCGTCAGCAGGGCGCGCCAGGAACGGCAGGCCGCACTCTTGACGTGGACCGCACGATACCAGCCGGTGCGCATGATCTGCGCGATTCCGCGCGCGTCGTTGCGGTCGGTCTTATTGGGCATCGCACCCATCGCCGCCTTGGCCTGGCGCGCTTCGATGCAGATCGCCGGCAGGCCAGCCTCGGTCAGCCCGCCATGCAGCCAAGCCGTCAGCGAACACGCTTCCAGGCCGATCCGCTCCATCCGCATCCCGCATGCGGCGAAGAACGCGGCCAGCGTCTCCGGCTCGCTCGCCGCACGCGCTTCGCGCACGATGCAACCGGCATCATCGACGATGCAGATCGCGGTCTCTTCCAACGACACGTCCAACCCGGCAAAGTAACCCACGGCTGCTCCTCCTCGATGCTTGTGGCCGATCCACACACCGGACCACGTTCGATCATCCTGAGAGGAGCAGCCACCGGGTTTGCCGGGGAGAGACCCCAATCACCCCATCTGTCCGAAAACTCATTCAGCGATTGCAGAGCTTTCGCGTCATCAACCTGATTGACGCGAGTTGCAGGAATGCGAGTGCGTTGCGGGTGCGGTTTTCGGACGGACTCTAAGAAATGTCGATATTTTTGAGAGGCATTTTTGATCACCAAAGTCCTAATGCTGTGATTCCGGCATCTCTCGGGCATCGCGAGGCCCTACGTGCCTTAACGGTGAACGGCCTCATTTCGCGCGCGTCCCTCACGGCGGTGGCTTCGGGGCTGGAAAGGTAGAGAGAATGGCGGACTACCGACCCGCCATGTCGAATGTGCGAAATGTCCGCTTACCCGCTCGGTCAGCTCCAAAGCCGCCAGTTCCGCTCCCGGCAGTCTTGGCCGATCGGCTCCCGGTCGCGAACGACCGCTACGGGTCCGGAAGCACCCATACGCCAAAGCGCCCGCTCCGGCCCACCCCGCAAGGCGCCGCGCCAGCCGCCCGTTCAAAACCGCCGTGCCGAAACCCTACCCCTTCGGCAACCGCACCACGAACCGTGCCCCCACCACATGCCCCGCCTCGTCCCGCCGGTTCTCCGCGCTGATGCGGCCCTTCAGCGCCTCCACGATCTGCCGGCTGATCGACAGGCCCAGCCCGGAATGCTGGCCGAACCGCTCGCCCTTCGGCCGCTCCGAATAGAAGCGGTCGAAGATGTTCTCCAGCCGCCCCTCGGGGATGCCCGGCCCCTGGTCCTCGACGCTGATCTCCACCACCGCCCCCGTCTCGCGCGCCCGCAGGCCGATGCGTCCGCCGGCCGGGCTGAAGCTTTGCGCGTTGGCGAGCAGGTTGCGCAGCACCTGCACCAGCCGGCCTTCCACCGCCAGCACCACCGTACTGCCCTCGCAGGGGGCGAGGTCGATGCTGGCATCCTCGTCGTCCTTGGTCGCCTCATGGATCTCCACCAGCAGCGCCAGGATCGGCGCCACGTCCATCGGCTGCACCGCCGCGCGCGACAATTCGGCATCCACCCGGCTGGCGTCGCTGATATCGTTGATGAGGCGGTCCAGCCGCCCCACGTCCTCGGCGATGATGGCGGTCAGGCGGCGCTGCTTGGCGGGATCCTCGATGCGGCGCAGCGTCTCGATGGCGCTGCGGATGGACGAGAGCGGGTTCTTGATCTCGTGCGCCACGTCGGCGGCGAACCGTTCGATCGCGTCCATCCGGCCCCACAGCGCGCGGGCGGATTCCGCGAGTGCCCCCGCCAGCTCGCCGATCTCGTCGGTGCGGGCCAGCAGGTTGGCCGGCACCGTGCCCGAGCGGCCCTGGCCCTCGCGCATGCTCTCGGCCGCCCGCGCCAACCGCAAGATCGGCCGGGCGATGGTCAGCGACATGTACCACGACAGCAGCACCGTCAGGCACAGCGCCAGTGCGAACAGCCCGAGGATCGAGACGCGCACCGCCAGGATGCTGTCATCCACCTCGCGAGCCTCGCGCGTCAGCTGCACGATGCCCACCGTGTGACGGTTGCGCGCCACCGGCTCGGCCACCGTCACCAGCAGCCGGTTGTCGGCGATGCGGCGGATGTAGGGCGGCATCTCGCGCGACTGGTTGGAGCCGGTGAGCCGCACCTCCTCCTTCACGTCCGGCGTCCAGTCCGGCCCCGCCGCCGAGGGTCCGCTGTCCAGCGCCGGCTCCTGCGCGCCATGCGGCAGGAAGGCCAGGATGCCGTCATAGATGCGGCCGATCACGCCGAGCACGGCGCCGCGCACCTGCGCCGGCGGCAGCGGCTCGCTGATCACGTTGCCCGCGGTCCCCTCCCGCACCCGGCTGTCGGCCACCACCTGCCCGTCCGGGGCGAACAGTTTCGCCTGCGCGTTGGGCGACGGTTCGGTGAGGCGCCGCAGCAGCGGCCGCGCGCGTTCGGCGATCAGCGACGGATGGTCCGGGTCGGTCTCCGACACGGCGCTCTCCGACAGCGCCCCGGCATAGATGCGCGCCTGCTCCCGCAGCGTGCTGACCTCGGCCTGCAGCAGACCGTTCTGGTACTGGTCGAGATACAGCAGCGCCGCCAGCAGCAGCGCCAGCGGCACAAGGTTCACCAGCAGCACCCGCACCAGCAACGGCGACAGCCAGCGCTGCCGGGCGAAACGCTCCGACGCGGGCTTCAGGGCCGCGGGGGCGATGCCGATGTCAGGCATGGTCGGCGCCTTCCCCCTCCCGCCTGTGGGCCCCCTTGCGGGGAGGGCCGGGGTGGGTGAGGCAAGAAATTGCCATCACGCCTCCTTGTAGCGGTAGCCGATCCCGTACAGCGTCTCGATATGGTTGAAGCTGTCATCGGCCACGCGGAATTTCTTCCGCACCCGCTTGATGTGGCTGTCGATGGTGCGGTCGTCCACGTAGATGTTCTCGCCATACGCCGCGTCGATCAGCTGGTCGCGGCTCTTCACCATGCCGGGGCGGGTCGCCAGCGCCTTCACCAGCAGGAACTCGGTCACCGTCAGCTGGATGTCGGTGCCGCGCCAGGTGCATTGGTGCTTGGTCTCGTCCAGCACCAGGTCGCCGCGCGCCATGATCCCGCCCGCCGGCGTGCCGGACCCCTCGGCGCGGCCCGCCTCGTTGCGGCGCAGCAGGGCGCGGATGCGCTCGATCAGCAGGCGCTGGCTGAACGGCTTGGTGATGTAGTCGTCCGCCCCCAGCCGCAGCCCCATCAATTCGTCCACCTCCTCGTCCTTCGAGGTCAGGAAGATGACCGGCAGGCTGGTGCGCTGGCGCAGGCGCTGCAGCAGCTCCATCCCGTCCATCCGCGGCATCTTGATGTCGAGCACCGCCAGATCGACCGGGCGCGCGGTGATGCCCTGCAGCGCGCTCTCGCCGTCGGTGTAGGTGCGCACGGTGAAGCCCTCCTGCTCCAGCGTCATGGCAACGCTGGTCAGGATGTTGCGGTCGTCGTCGACGAGCGCGATGGTCTGCTTCATGGGCGGGCGATCTCCGATGTGCGCCTGGATGAATATGGGAGTCGATTATGGCGCAAACAGGATGACCGACGCCGGGGCGGTATGGGAAGCCCGGCGGCTGCTCCGCGCCGGCCGGGCGGCAACGCTGGCCACCACCGATGCGGGCCAGCCCTTCGCCAGCCTGGTCACGCCGGCCTGCGCGCCGGACCTCTCGCCGCTGATCCTGATTTCGGAGCTGTCGCCGCACACGCACCAGCTTCGCGCCGACCCGCGCTGCGCCCTGCTGGTGGCCGGCGCGGCGGCCGAGGCCAATCCGCAGACCGCACCCCGCATCGGCGTCACCGGCATCGCGCGGCCGGAGCCCGATCCGGCGCTCAAGGCGCGCTGGCTCGCGGTGCATCCCTACGCGGCGCTGTATGCCGGTTTCGGGGATTTTTCCCTGTGGCGGATCGCGATCGCCGGCGGCCAGTTCGTCGGCGGCTTTGCCCGGGCGGCGCGGCTGGGCGCGACCGATCTGGCGCCCGACCCGGACGCCGTCGCCCGCATCGCCGCCGCCGAGGCGTCCATCCTCGCCCATTGCAATGCCGACCACGCCGAGGCGCTCGGTCTGCTCGCGGGCGGTGGCCAGGGCTGGCGAATGGTCGCCGCCGATGTCGACGGCTGCGACCTCGTGCAAGGCGAGCGGGCGACCCGCATCGCCTGGTCCGCGCCGGTGGCCGATGCCGGCGGGGTGCGGCGCGAACTGGCCAGGCTCGCGGATGAGGCACGCAAGGCTTTGCGGGGCGGCACAAACGCCGCATAATCCAGCCAACTGGAAACGCCTCGAGGAGCCTGCCGATGTCTGCTTCCCACGCCACCTACCTGCGCGGAACCGGAGTGCTGGCCGGTGCGTCCGTGTTCGCCAACCTCGCCCCGCCGTCTTTGGTCGCCCACGCGCTGCGGCGCGGCGAAGGCAGGCTCTCGGCGGATGGCGCCTTCATGGCGACCACCGGGATCCATACCGGCCGCTCGGTGCAGGACAAGTTCGTGGTGGACGAGCCCGAGACCACGGCGGACATCTGGTGGGGCAAGATCAACCGGAAGCTCGCCCCCGAGCGCTTCGCGGGCCTGAAGTCGCGCGTGCAGGCCTATCTTCAGGGCCAGGAGCTGTTCACCCAGGATCTATATGCCGGGGCCGACCCCGCCCGCCGCGTCCGCGTCCGCCTCGTTACCACCGGCGCCTGGCACGCGCTGTTCGCCCGCAACATGTTCATCCGCCCGCCCGAGGCCGACCTCGCCACGTTTGAGCCCGACTACGTCATCCTGCACGCGCCGCATTTCAAGGCCGACCCGGCGGTGGATGGCGTGCGGACGTCAACCGCCATCGCCTTGTCGTTCGCGCAGAAGCTGATCGTGATCGCCGGCACCGAATACGCGGGCGAGATCAAGAAATCCATCTTCACCATCATGAACTGGCTGCTGCCGCCGCAGGGCGTGCTGCCGATGCATTGCAGCGCCAATGTCGGCAAGGGCGGCGACGTGGCGCTGTTCTTCGGCCTGTCGGGCACCGGCAAGACCACGCTCTCCTCGGACCCCGCCCGCCCGCTCATCGGCGATGACGAGCATGGCTGGGGACCGGACGGCGTGTTCAACTTCGAGGGCGGCTGCTACGCCAAGGTGATCAACCTGAGCCAGGAGGCCGAGCCCGAGATCTGGGCCGCCACCCACCGCTTCGGCGCGGTGCTGGAAAACGTGGTGGCCGATGCGCGGGGCAAACTCGACCTCGCCGACAAGCGGCACACCGAGAACACCCGCTCGTGCTACCCGGTCGAGTTCATCCCCAACGCCGACCTGTCGGGCCAGGGCGGCCAGCCGCGCAACGTGGTGATGCTCACGGCCGACGCGTTCGGCGTGCTGCCGCCGATCTCCAGGCTGACCTCGGCGCAGGCCATGTACCATTTCCTGTCCGGCTACACCGCCCGCGTCGCCGGCACCGAGAAAGGCATGGGCGCGGAACCGCAGGCCACCTTCAGCACCTGCTTCGGCGCTCCCTTCCTGCCCCGCCGCCCCGAGGTATATGGCCACATGCTGGCCGAGCTGATCGGCAAGCACGGCGCCGATTGCTGGCTGGTCAACACCGGCTGGACCGGGGGCAAGTACGGCACCGGCTCGCGCATGTCGATAAAACACACCCGCGCTCTGCTGCGCGCGGCGCTGGACGGCTCGCTGGCCCACGCGACCTTCCATCCGGACCCGTTCTTCGGCCTGCTGATCCCGGACGCGGTGCCCGGCGTGCCCTCCGAGGTGCTGGACCCGCGCCGCGCCTGGGCCGACACCGCCGCCTATGAGGCGACGGCGAAGGAGCTGCTGGCCCGCTTCGACGCGAACTTCGCCACTTTCTCGGACCATGTCGGCGAAGACGTGAAGGCGGTGGCGCTGCGGGCGGCGGCTTAATCCGCCGTCCACCCCCCATCCACCACCAGCGACGTCCCCGTTACCAACGCCGAGGCATCCGACGCCAGATACACCACCGCCCCCATCAGATCCTCCACCTTGCCCAGGCGTCCCAGCTTGATCTTGGCCAGCACGCTTTCGCGAAACGCGGCGTTCTCGAAATAGGGCGCCGTGAGCGGCGTCTCGATGAAGGTCGGCGCGATCGTGTTCACCCGGATTCCCGCCTTGGCGAGGTCGAGCGCCATCGCGCGGCTCAGCCCCTCCAGCGCCCATTTGGACGCGCAGTAGATGGTGCGGTCGAAGCCGCCGACATGGCCCATTTGCGACGACATGTTGATGATCGAGCCCGGCCGTCCCGCCGCCACCAACCGTACGGCGAAACCCCGCGCCACGAAGAACGCCGCCTTCACGTTCAAATCCATGACCGCGTCGTAATCGGCCAGCGACACCTCCGTGAAAGGCTTCGGCCGGTTGGTGCCGGCGTTGTTCACCAGAATGTCGTGCGGCGGCAGCCCCGCCAGCGTGGCCGCGACCATCTCGAAATCCAGCACATCCAGCACCAGCGCCTCGGCGGCGCCGCCTTCCGCCTCGATGGCGCGCGCCACCGCCTTGATTTCGCTGCCCGTGCGCGCGCACAAGGTCACCCGCGCGCCCGCCTGCGCCAAGGCCGCCGCCGCCGCCACCCCGATTCCGCGCCCCGCGCCGGTCACCAGCGCGCGCTTGCCGTCCAGCCGAAACGACGGCGTGCGCGGGAGTGTCATTCCGCCGCCGCCCCGTATGGCACGTTGCGCCCGCCATAGCGCCGCACGCGGACATTGGCCTGCTCGCCATGCCCGGTGAAACCCTCCAGCGCGCATAGCCGCGAGCAATACTCGCCCACCATCGCCGAGGCTTCGTCGGTCGTCACCTTCTGATAGGTGCAGGTCTTCAGGAACTTCCCCACCCACAGCCCGCCCGTGTAGCGCGCGGCCTTCCGAGTCGGCAGGGTGTGGTTGGTGCCGATCACCTTGTCGCCGTACGCCACGTTGGTGCGCGGCCCCAGGAACAGCGCGCCGTAGTTCTTCATGTTGGCCAGGAAGAAATCCGGGTCGCGCGTCATCACCTGCACATGCTCGGACGCGATGCGGTCCGCCTCGCGCAGCATCTCCGCATCGTCGGCGCAGAGAATGACCTCGCCGAGGCTGGCCCAGCTTTGCCGCGCCACCGGCGCCGTCGGCAGGATCTCCAGCAGCCGCTCGACCTCGGCCATGGTCTCGCGCGCCAGCCGGGCCGAGGTGGTAAGCAATATCGCGGGTGAATCCGGCCCGTGCTCGGCCTGCCCCAGCAGGTCGGTCGCGCACATCTCGGCATCCACGGTCTCGTCGGCGATCACCAGAGTCTCGGTGGGGCCGGCGAACAGATCGATGCCGACGCGCCCGAACAATTGCCGCTTGGCTTCGGCCACGAAGGCGTTGCCCGGCCCCACCAGCATGTCGACGGCCGCCATGCTCGCCGTGCCCAGTGCCATGGCGCCGACCGCCTGGATGCCGCCGAGGCAGTAGATCTCGTCCGCTCCGGCCAGGTGTTGCGCGGCCACGATCGCGGGCGCCGGCCTGCCATGGAACGGCGGCGCGCAGGTCACGATCCGGTCCACGCCCGCGACCTTGGCGGTGATGACCGACATGTGGGCCGACGCCAACAGCGGATACTTGCCTCCCGGCACGTAGCAGCCGACCGAGCCGATCGGCACGTTCTTATGGCCGAGGATCACGCCGGGCAGCGTCTCCACCTCGAGGTCGGTGATGCAGGCCCGCTGCTTCTCGGCGAAGTTCCGCACCTGCGCCTGCGCGAACCTTATGTCGTCGAGGTCGCGCGCCGAAAGCTCGCCCATGCAACCGGCGATCTCGGCGTCCGTCAGCCGGTAATCCGCGCGGTCCCACTTGTCGAACTTCACCGACAGCTCCCGCACCGCGTCGTCCCCGCGCGCCGCGATGTCGGCCAGGATGCCCTCCACCGTCTCGCGCACCTTGCGGTCCGCGGTCGCGGCCTCGCCCGCGTCACCGCCCCGCTTCAACCACTCGGCCATCGTCGTTTCTCCGTTGCATCCCCGAGCGGCCCGGCGGCCGCGCGCCGACAGGATCACACCCGCCGCCGCGCGCCACAATGGCGACCAAGCGTTAGGCGGTCACCTCCAGCACCATCCATCCGGTGTGCGGCCGCCCGTGCTCGTCTGTACCAGCGACCGTGACGCGGTGGGTGCCTGCGGGAAGGTCGGCGGGGAGCGTGGCCTGCCAGACGTGGGTCGAGAGGCCGGAGTTCACCCACGGCTTCTTGGTGTCCATGTTACGGGCGTAGACCTCGTCCACAAACGGGTCGCGGCGCTCCGTGCGGACCAGCGGGATCGGTTTGCCGGCGCGGCCGATCGTCATCGACAACATCGAGCGCGGGCCGCCATCGAACAGGTTCACGACGATCCGCGTGGAGCCGGCGCCCGCCTGGGCGATCGGTCCGGCGAGCAGCGCGCCGGGATGGTAGTCCTTCAACACCTCGCGGTCGGCGCGATGGACCTGGCTGTCGAGCACGATACGCATCTGCGAGCGCGACGGATCGCGCGCCGGCACCAGCGTCGTGGTGTATTTCGCGGGTAGTGGGTCAGTTTGAACCCCATAGAATAAAGTCCTAGCCGTTCCTGGATGCAAGGCGCTTGGCCTGGTGGCATACTCTGGGCATGACAATGAAACGCACCCCCCCGCCCCCGCGATCCCATCCAGCTCGGCAAGCTCATGGTCGATATCGCAACTGGCGCGGTGCCAGATGCGGTGGATGATGGGAAAAAACATGGCAGTTATATACGTGCTTGACCCAAACCGTTTTACGGGGTAGAACATCCTCACTGAGAGGGTGCGGCGATGATCCAGCAGTTCGACAGCCTGGTGCAGATGATGGAAGTGTTCAGCGACGAACAGGTCTGCATTGATCATCTTCGGGCCATCCGCTGGAAAAACGGCGCTTACTGCCCCCATTGCGGCAGCACGAAGGTCTACCATTTCAGCGACAATCGCACGCACAAGTGCGGCGACTGCCGCCAGCGGTTCTCCATCAAGGTCGGCACGATCTTCGAAGACACGAAGCTCCCGCTTCGCAAGTGGTTCATGGCGATCTGGATGGTGACCAGCCACACGAAAGGCATTGCGTCCACGCAGCTCGCCAAGGACCTCGCCATCACTCAAAAGTCGGCCTGGTTCGTGTTGCATCGCCTCCGCCATGCCGCTCAAACCAAGTCCTTCAATCGCCCATTGGAGGGAATGGTTGAGGCTGACGAGACCTATATCGGCGGAAAAGAGAAGAACAAGCACGCCGACAAGAAGACGCCCGGCAGCCAGGGTGGCGCAAACAAGGTGGCCGTCATGGGCATCATGGAGCGCGATGGCGAGTTGCGCGCGAAGGCTGTGCCGGACACAACGGCGAAGACCCTGCATGCTGAATTGGCCGCCAACGTTGCTCCCGGCGCTAACGTGATGACCGATGAGCACAAGGGCTACAAGGGCATTGGCGAGCGGTTCAACCATCACACGGTCAACCACTCCATCGGCGAGTACGTGAAGCACTACTTCATCCACACGAACGGCCTGGAAAACGCATGGAGCCTGTTCAAGCGGAAGGTGTACGGCATCCACCATTTCGTCAGCGGTCAGCACCTCGACCGCTACCTTTCGGAGTTCACGTTCCGCCACAATCGGCGCACGATGGGCGAAGGCTCGCGCGTAAATTCGCTGCTGGGCCAGGTTGAGGGACGCCTAACTTACAAGGAACTTATCGCATGATGGAGCAGAATCTGTCTCAACTGCCGCAGTTGTTCCGAGGCCCATTCCTTCGCAAGGTGGCATCGGGAACATATTACCGGGAGCTTTCCGAGCGACTGGCATCTTGCGGATTGATAAGCCTGCTTCGGTTGAAGCTGTCCAACATTTTTGAGCATGTGTATGATTTGCTCGCGAAGCACTACCGCTGCGAATATGTATTCAAGAACGCACT
>JANXTF010000054.1 GCA_025352565.1 Rhodospirillales bacterium
GGCGGGATCAGCGGCGCGATCAACGCCCATTCATCGTCCAAGAGGTCGCTCGGGTAGCGCAGACGGTCGCGGTTGTAGCGAGGGCGGTTTTCAACGGTCCACATGACAGCCTCTCAAACGGAGCGGCCTTCCTTGAATCACATCCGATTCGTATGACTCAAGGAGTCTCGGGACGGACACTTATGTTCGCAAAGCACCTGCGCCACGGCTGGCCGCCCGGCGCCAAAATACCCGAGCGCCAGATCAGCGGCACCCGTGCCGCCACAGGCGCCCGCGCCGGGTACGCTGAACTTCGGCCACAACGCGTAGCCCTGTCCCTGCGCGACCTGCCCAGTCTGCTTATAGCCCCAGGTGTCGCGGAAGAACTGACTCGATGAAGGCGGGCTTCGCGCTGGTTTCACGCAAGTCGGCCCGCGCCGCCCACCGATGCAACCTTTCTTGCAATGCCGCCTCAGCCGGGCTGTCCTTGAATGCCTCGTAGTCGGCTGTCCACACCGACCGCAGGAAGGTCGGCGTTACGAAGGCGTTCTGTGAATCAAGCATGGGCGCACGATCAAGAGGAAAGGCAAGCCGGTCAAGCGGCGGACCGAGCCAGGACACGGCGTCGCTTCTTCAAGCGGCCGGGACGTCCCGCTCCACAACAAGCCCGCCCCCGCTACCCACCCCGCTGCCCGCTCATCTCCGCCCCCGCGTCGCGCGGCATCAGCATCGCCACCGGCGTCGCCGCCAGCAGGCACGCCGCCACCACGACAAACCCCACGGAAAAATCCAGCAGCGACGGCAGCGCGTCGCCCCCCACCCGCATGGCGATCTCCAGCGTGGCCGCCCCCACCGTCACCCCCAGGCTGAGCGACACCTGCTGGATGGTGCTGTAAAGGCTGGTCGCCGCACTCATCCGCGCGCGCGGGATGTCGGCATAGGCCAGCGTGTTGAACGAGGTGAATTGCAGCGAGCGGAAAAACCCGCCCACCAGCAGGGTCGCGTAGATCGCGGCCATCGGCCAGGCCGGGCGGAAACACGAAGTCACCAGCAGGAAGCACGCGGACAGCATCCCGTTCCACACCAGCGTGCGGCGGAAGCCGAAGCGGCGCAGCGCGCTCATGGCGGCGGGCTTCATGGCCATGGCGCCGGCCGAGCTCGCCAGCGTCACCAGCCCGCTCTCGGTGGCGGTGTAGCCGAACCCCAGCTGCAGCATCAGCGGCAGCAGGAACGGCACCGCGCCAACGCCGATGCGAAACAGCGTGCCCGCCACCACCGACACCATGAAGGTGGGGATGCGCAGCAGCGTGAAATCCAGCAGCGGGGCCGCCACGCGCCGCGCATGCCAGGCATAGGCGAGGCCCGCCAAGGTGCCGGTGCCCAGCATCCAGGCGGTCAGCCGGGCATCCATCATGCCCCGCCCCGCCGTCTCGAAGCCGACCATCAGGCAGGCGAGCGACACGCCCGACAGCACGAGCCCCACGAAATCGAGCCGCACGCGCCCGGCCTCCCGCACATCGGGGATGTACAACGTGACCAGCACGAAGCCCGCCAGGCCGATCGGCACGTTGATGTCGAAAATCCAGCGCCAGGAGAAATGATCCACCAGAAACCCGCCGAGCGGCGGTCCCAGCACCGGGCCGATCAGCGCCGGCATCGACAGCCATGCCATCGCCGCCACCAACTCGCCTTTCGCGACCGTGCGCAACAGCAGCAGCCGCCCCACCGGCACCATCATGGCGCCGCCGATGCCCTGCAGGATGCGGGCGCCGACCAGGAACGACAGCGTGTCCGCCCGCCCGCACAGCACCGAGCCCACGGTGAACACCAGGATCGCGGCGCGGAACACGGTGCGCGCGCCGAAGCGGTCGGCCATCCAGCCGCTCATCGGAATGAAAACCGCGAGGCTGAGCAGGTAGGAGGTGAGTGCGACGTTCATCCGCACCGGCGACTCGCCGAACGCAAGCGCCATGGTCGGCAGCGCGGTCGAGATGACCGTGCTGTCGAGATTCTGCATGAACAGGGCGCAGGCGACGATCAGCGCCGTGGTGCGCGCGCGGCGCCCCGCCGGCGGGGTGGCGGGGCGGGTGTCGGGGCGGGCGTCGACGGGGGCGGCGGCCAAGCCGAAGGCGTCCCGCGTTAGGGCAGCAGCACGGTGCTGCCGGTCGTGCGGCGCGCCTCCAGGGCCTCGTGGGCGGCGGCGGCGTCGGACAGCTTGAAGGTCTGGTTGACCCGGATCGCGACCGCACCGCTCTGCACGACCTCGAACAGGTCCTTGGTCACGCGCTCCAGGTCGGCCCGCTTGGAGGTGTAGGTGGCGAGCGTGGGGCGGGTGAGGAACAGGCTGCCCTTGGCGCTCAGCATGCCGATATCGACCGGCGGAACCGGGCCCGAGGCGCTGCCGAAGCTGACCATCATGCCGAGCGGCGCCAAGCTGTCGATGCTCGGCATGAAGGTGTCGCGGCCCACGCTGTCGTACGACACCGGCACCATCGCCCCGCCCGTAATGCGCTTGACCTCGGCGGACAGATTGGCGTGGCCGACGACGACATGGGCCGCGCCATGCGCCGCCGCCAGCGCCGCCTTCTCCGGGGTGGAGACCACGCCGATCACGGTGGCGCCGAGGTGCTTGGCCCACTGACAGAGGATGAGGCCGACGCCGCCCGCCGCCGCGTGCACCAGGATGGTGTCGCCAGGGCGCACCACAAAGGTACGGCGCAGCAGATACTGCGCGGTCATTCCCTGCAGCATCATCGCCGCGGCGGTAGTGAAGTCGATCGCGTCCGGCAGCTTCACCAGCCGGTCGACCGCAATGGTGCGCTCGGTGGCATAGGCGCCGAGCGCGCCGCCGGCATAGGCCACGCGATCGCCGACCGCGACCAGTTCGACGCCCTCGCCGATGGCGGTGACCACGCCGGCCGCCTCCATGCCGAGCGTGGCCGGCAGCGGGCTTTTGTACAGGCCGGTGCGGAAATAGACGTCGATATAGTTGAGGCCAACCGCCTCGTGGCGGATGAGCGCCTCGCCCGGCCCTGGCACGGGGGTGGGCACATCCTCCCACTGCATCACCTCGGGGCCGCCATTGTGGTGGATGCGGATGGCTTTGGTCATGAGCAGGTTACCCGTGCTGAGAGTGGGAGGGCGGCGTGTATCACGCGAGCGAGGGCAGCGGGGGCTGCTTTGGCGGCGGGGCAGGCACCCCTTCCAGGCTGAGCAGAAACAATTTCGTGGCAAGCCCCTCGCCGCCCGAATAGCCGCCAGGGCCGGTGGCGCCAACCACGCGGTGGCACGGAATGAGAAGCGGGATGGGATTGGCGGCGTTCGCCATGCCGACCGATCGGGCCGAGCCGCCGGCCACGCGGGCGATCGCCGCGTAGCTTCTGGTTTCGCCCGCCGGCACCGCGCGCAAGGCCGCCCACACACGACACTGGTAGGGTGTGCCGGCCGGCGCGAGCGGCAGATCGAAGCTGGTGCGGACGCCATCGAAATAGGCGTTTAACTGGTCGCGGGCCTCCACCAGCACGTGCGTCAGCATCTGATCCCGGCCCCACCCCCAATCGAGTGCCACGATCTGGCCATGCTCCTCCGAGATGGTCAGGTCACCGACCGGGGTGTGCAGCGAAAGTTGGGGCAAGTGTTGCGCGGTCCAGGCCTGTTGCGGCAGCGATGCCACCCCTCGGCGCGCCTCGTGTCAAGCGGCGGCCCCCCTGGTGAGCCATGGTGAGCGTTCATGGGGCCATCCCGGCGACGGATCGCTTGTGTTCCAGCTTCAGGTGAGAGATAGCTTCGACGTGGCGTCCCCATGCTGCGGCTTGCACCATCGCTCGATATTTCAGCGATCCCGCCGTGATGCCATTGCCTGAAGCAGCCGCGAATTAAGGAGTCGATCATGAGCGAACAGCTATCCGCGCCACCGCATTTCTTCGAGTTTCATGCGTTTGTGTGCTGCAACCGGCGGCCCGATGGCCATGCCCGCGGCTCCTGCGCCGCAAAAGGCTCCGAGAAGCTGCGGGATTACATGAAGGTCCGCGCCAAGGAATTGGGGATCGCCCGCGCCCGCATCAACTCGGCCGGATGCCTGGATCGGTGCGAACTGGGACCGTGCCTGGTGATCTATCCGCAAGGCGACTGGTATCGGATCACGACGCCGGCCGATGTCGAGCGTGTTGTCGCAACGCAGTTTGGCGGGACCGCGGACGATCTGCGTCTGCCCAACGCCTGAGCGCCGCAGCGGCGTCCGAATGACCAGGACCGGGATCGACACGGCGGGGATCGACAGGGCCAAGCCCGGCCGGATGCGCGCGCCATGATGGCGCCGCCCTTGGCGGACACGGTCTTCGCGGTGGCAGCCGGGGGGCGCCATGCGGCCCTGACGGTGATCCGCCTGAGCGGGGCGCGCTGCGCCGATATCCTGACATCTCTCGGCGCACCTGGCTCGGCGCCCCGCATGGCGGTCCTTCGTTCGTTGCGCGATGATGCCGGGCGCCTGCTCGATCGGGCATTGGTGCTGTGGTTTCCCGGGCCGCGCAGCTACACCGGAGAGGACTGCGCCGAACTGCATCTGCATGGCGGCGGCGCGGTGTTGGAAGGCGTGGCGCACGCATTGTCCCGGCTCGGCGCGCGCCCAGCCGAAGCCGGCGAATTCACCCGCCGCGCCTTTCTCAACGGGCGCGTCGACCTGCTCCAGGCCGAGGCGGTGGCGGATTTGGTGGCCGCCGAGACCGACGCCCAACGCGACCAGGCTTTGCTGCAGATGCGGGGAAAGGTGAGCGACATTCATGCCGGATGGCGTCTGCGCCTGATGCGGCTGATGGCGGTGCTGGAGGCCCAGATCGACTTCCCGGACGAGTTCGCGGAAGCTGGCCCCAACCGGGCGGTATCGGAGGATTTGGCGACCCTGGCGCGCGAGTTGGAGGATCACCTGGATCGCGACAGAGTATCCGAACGGCTGCGGGACGGCCTGGTCTTCGCCGTGGTCGGCGCACCCAATGTCGGCAAGTCCACCTTGGTCAACGTGCTGTGCGCGCGCGATGTTTCCATCGTTTCCGCGATTCCCGGCACCACCCGCGATGTCGTGGAAGCCCGCACAATCATCGGCGGTGTTCCTGTTACGTTCGTCGATACCGCCGGCTTGCGGGAGACGGGGGACGAGATCGAGCAGGAGGGCATGCGCCGGGCGCGGGAGCGGGCGCGTGCGGCCGACCTGGTGGTACTTGTGACCGATGGGCAGGAACGCCCTGGCGAAAAAGCCCTCGCGTTTCGCCCGGATTCTATCTTGCTGGTTCGTAATAAGATTGACATCGGCGCGGCTGCGGACGGGTGGCACAATGTCAGCGCCGCGCGCGGCGATGGCGTGAGCGATCTTCGTGCGGCTCTGGCGGCGCGCGCGCGGGCGCTTGCGGGATCCCGCCATGTGCCGGCCTTGACCCGCCCGCGACACCGGGCCGCGGTGACCGACGCGGCTGGGCATCTGCGTGCCGCCGCCGCGCTCCATGACGCGGAATTCGCGGCCGAGGAATTGCGTCTTGGGATACGATGCCTGGCCCGCATCGGTGAGGGCATCGAGACGGAAGACGTGCTCGACCTGGTCTTTCGCCAATTTTGCATCGGAAAGTAGGTTCATGGGGATTGTTCACACCGACGTTGTGGTTGTTGGCGGCGGACACGCCGGGTGCGAGGCGGCGGCGGCCGCGTCACGCTGCGGGGCGCAGGTTATTCTGGTGACGCACCGCCTCGCCACCATCGGCGCGCTGTCGTGCAACCCGGCGATCGGCGGGATCGGGAAGGGGCATCTCGTCCGGGAAATCGACGCGCTCGACGGGTTGATGGCGCGCGCCGCCGACCGGGCCGGGATTCATTTCAAGGTTCTCAACCGGCGCAAAGGTCCAGCCGTCCATGGCCCCCGGGCGCAGATGGACCGCGCGCTCTATGCCGCCGCGATCCGCGACCTGCTCGCCGCGTGCGTCAACCTCACGCTCCACGAGGCCGCCATTGAGGACCTCCTGGTCGATGCCACAAGGCGCGTGAACGGCGTGGTATGCGAAGACGGGACACAGATACATGCCGGCGCTGTCGTCATCACGACGGGCACTTTTCTACATGGCACGCTGCATACCGGCGGCGAGCAGCGCCCCGGTGGCCGCATTGGAGAACCGGCCGCAATCGGGCTGGGCGATCGCCTGACGCGGCTGGGTCTTCCCATGGGCCGGCTGAAAACCGGCACGCCGCCGCGTATCCGGCGGAGCAGCATCGACTGGGATGGCTTGGAGGCGGATTGGGGCGACGCGGAACCCGAGCCCATGAGCGTTTTGACATCCGCGATTTCGCGACCACAACTTGCCTGTCGGGTGACAGCAACCGGCAAGGCCACGCACGACATCGTCAATGCTTCCATGCATCTGTCCGCGATTCGCAACGGCCAGATCACCTCTGCGGGACCACGTTATTGCCCCTCCATCGAGGACAAGGTGACGAGGTTTCCTGGCCGTGCTTCGCACCAGGTGTTTCTCGAGCCGGAGGGGCTGGAGAGCGACCTGGTGTATCCCAATGGGATCTCCACGAGCCTGCCCGCCAATGTTCAGCTGGCGCTCGTGCGTTCCATCCCGGGCTTGCGCCATGCCGAAATCGTGCAAGCCGGATACGCGGTCGAATACGGTTTTTGCGATCCCAGAGGATTGCATGCAAGCCTGGAGGCCCGCACCGTCCGCGCTTTGTTCCTCGCCGGTCAGATCAACGGCACCACAGGATACGAGGAGGCTGCGGCGCAGGGCATCCTGGCCGGAATCAACGCGGCGCGACTGGCCGGCCGGCAGGCTACCGCCTCGATCAGCCGGGCCACAGCTTATATCGGCGTCATGATCGACGACCTCACCACGGCCGGCGTCACGGAGCCTTATCGTATGTTCACGTCGCGGTCGGAATTCAGGCTCAGCCTGCGCGCGGACAATGCGCCGTCGCGTTTGACGGCACTCGGCCAACGTTGGAATGTGATCGGCGAGGAGCGGCTCCGGTTCGCCGCATCGGAGTCCGAGGCCCTGGCGGCCGCCCGACTAGCTGCGGAAACGATCCGCCACTCGCCGACCGCGTGGCGGCGACTGGGCATCCGGACACGGGATGATGGGCGGGTAACGACCCTGTTCGACGTGCTGTCCAACGGCTCCCTCGCGCCAGATGACAAGGAACGCGCCTGCGCCTTGCTCGTAACCGATGACCGAACGATCCGCGCCCTCTGCCACGACGCGGTTTATCATCGAGTGGCGGTGCGCCAGTCATCCGAAATTCGCGCGGCCGAACTGGAGCATGAAACCGCCATCCCCGAGCATTTCTATGCGGCATTGCCTGGCAGCTTCTCATCCAACACCCGCCGCATCCTCATGGCGTACCGGCCGCACTCCATCGGCGCAGCCGCCCGTTTGGAAGGAATGACACCCGCGGCGGTTGCCGGTCTGATGCACGCAGTATCGTCATGCCCCCGGTAGCGGGCGATCCGGTAGAAAGCGGGCTGCTGGAGAGCAAGCCGGTGGCGGTGGAGGGCAACCCACCAGAGATCGAGGTTGGTGTTTCACGTGAAACAGTCGAGCGGCTCGAAATCCTCGTCCGGCTCCTGAAGCAATGGAATCCGACGGTCAACCTCGTCTCGCCCGACAGCATGTCCGATGCCTGGCAGCGGCATGTGTTGGACAGTCTCCGCCTGTTGCCCTTCGTCTTAGATGCGAAAAGACCCGTGGACCTTGGGTCTGGCGCGGGATTTCCGGGTCTGGTCCTGGCGATCGCGACAGCGATCGAATATACGCTCGTCGAATCGGATCAACGAAAAGCCAGTTTTCTGCGTGAGGCCGTCCGGCTGACGAAAGCCCCCGTGACATTACACGTCGGACGGGTGGAAGGACTTGGCGTCTTGGAATTTGACCTTATAACCGCGCGGGGATTCGCGCCGCTTCCGCGTCTGCTCGCCACATCTCGGCATCTCCTCGCTCCGGAAGGACGGTATCTGTTGTTGAAAGGCCCGACGATCCACGAGGAGCTCTCGGCCGCCCGAGAATTGTTCGCCTTTACCGCCGCCATCATGCCCGAGCCCCGCCCGCAACCCGGCTGTATTGTCGCGATTAGCGGTGTCGTCGAGCATCGCGCATGAGCCGCGCCAGGATAGTCGCCGTCGTCAACCAGAAGGGCGGCGTGGGGAAGACCACCACCACCGTCAACCTCGGTACGGCTCTCGCGGCTGCCGGTCGCCGCGTGCTGATTATCGACAGCGACCCGCAGGGCAATGCCTCGACCAGTTTCGGCATCGACTACACCCAGCGGTCGGACGGAACATATGCGTTGCTGCTCGCACAGGGGACGTTGCCTCGCCCACGAACGACCATGGTGCCCGATCTCTCGATCCTTCCCGCGGACAGCGAGCTCGCCGGCGCCGAAATCGAGTTGGTCACCGAAAACCGGCGGGAATTCCGCTTGCGCGACGGATTGCAAGCGCTGGGCGTGAACGACGCCTACGACGTCATCCTGGTGGATTGCCCGCCCAGCCTCAATCTGCTGACGCTGAACAGCCTGGTCGCCGCCGACGAGGTTTTCGTGCCGCTACAATGCGAATTCTTCGCCCTGGAGGGATTGAGCCAGCTGCTCCGCACCGTCGACCGCGTAAAAGCGCGTCTAAACCAGGGCCTGACGATCAACGGCATCGTGCTGACCATGTACGACCGCCGCAACAATCTGTCGGATTTGGTCGCGGCCGACGCCCGAGCCTTTTTCAAACACCTGGTCTATGACACGGTGATCCCACGCAACGTCCGGGTGTCCGAGGCACCGAGCCATGGCAAACCCGTGCTGCTCTACGATTACCGCTCACCCGGCGCGCAGGCCTACCTGAAATTGGCGCAGGAATTCCTCAAACGCTCGCGCGCAACCGCCAAGGCCATCGCATGAAGCCAAACGAACGCTCCCGTCCCCTTGGCCGCGGCCTGGCCGCTTTGATGGGCGATGTCGCCGCCGCCCCCCGGGCGACGGACATCGCCATCGATCTCCTGGAGGTCAACCCGTTCCAGCCCAGGCTCCATATCGACCCCGTCGCGCTGGCCGAACTAACCGCATCCATCACGGCGAGCGGCGTGCTGCAGCCCTTGTTGGTTCGCCCACATCCCGAGCAATCGGGCCGCTTTCAAATCATCGCCGGTGAACGGCGATGGCGCGCGGCCCAGGCGGCCGGCCTCCATGAGGTTCCGGTCCTGCTTCGGGCGCTCGACGACCGTGAGACCATGGCGGCCGCGTTGGTGGAAAACCTTCAGCGGCAGGATCTGAATGCGATCGAGGAGGCCGAGGGCTACCGCCGCCTCATGGATGAATTCGCCATGACGCAGGAGCAGTTGGGGACCATCGTCGGCAAATCGCGCAGCCATGTCGCAAACACCCTGCGGCTGCTGAACCTGCCGAGCAGCGTTCGCGCCAGCGTGGCCAGTGGCCAGCTGTCCGCCGGACATGCGCGGGCGCTGCTCAGCCACCACGATCCCGAGGCCGCCGCGACCGCCGTCATCGCGGGAGGACTGAACGTCCGCCAGACCGAGAATCTGCTCACGCGAAGCGGACAAAAGGAGCCGCGGCAGCAAGCCCCGGTAGACCCCGAGACCGCCGCGTTGGCCCGCGACCTGACCGAACGTCTCGGCTTGCGCGTCGAAATCGCGTTTAACGGCAGCAATGGAAGCGTCAGGCTCAATTTTGCCACGCTCGATCAACTTGACAGCCTGATCACGCTTCTCAACGGCTAGTGGTCCAGACCAGACGCTCACTATGCGAGCGTCTGGGAATTTGGTCCCTAAAGTCAAAGCTGGTTAGACGGATGGTTACGTCAGATTCTATCCCCTGGAACGGCGTTCGATGCGGGCTGCAGCGTTGAGTGCGAGGCGCGCCACAACGTTGCGCACCAACATTTCCGCCGGCGCCCCGGTCTGTTTACACCCCAACTCGGTCGCGCCCAGCATCCTCGCGGCGTCGGCGAGCCCCGTGACCGACCACACCGTCAGGCTGCGCACGAAGCCCCCCTGGCGCTTGTAGAATACCGGGGGTCGCAGGCTGCCTACCGCATCCGTCGCCGACATGCCGCCCGCCATCATCGAGACGCAGCGATGCAGCCGCGTCACGTGGGCCAGGACCGCAACGATGACAGCCACCGGAGCAGCCCCATCGCCCAGGGCCGCGTCCAGGACGCGATCCGCATCCCTCACCAAGCCACCCATCGCGGCATAGGCGATATCTTCCGCTGTGCTGCCCGCCCCGTCGCCCAGGCAGGACTGCACATCCGCCAGGGACGCCACCTTTCGCGGGTGCAGGTAAAGCGCCAGAAGCCGCGCATCTCCCATGACCCTGTCCCGATCGAGGCTCAGGCGTTGCTCCACCCATCCTTGGGCATCCTTGTCGAGACGCACCGCGAAATCGGCCATGGTCCGCGCGAATAATGCCCCTGCCTCGACACGTTCCAGCGGATAGCAAGGGATGCTCGCGGCATCGGACAGTTTCTCGAATAAAACCCGAAGCTTGGATTTGGCGGCAAGCACGCCCGCCTCGACAACCAGGAACCCCTCGCTGGGCTGCGAAAATGCCCGTTCCACGAAGGCACACGCGGCATCCGTCGCGTCGGACACATGGACGACGCGACGGCCTCCGATTAACGACCGGGACGACAACTCAGCGGAAAGGGACGCCAAGCTGTCTCGCGACAATGAAACGGTGCGGAACGGATCTTCGACATTGCCGGCGATCGACACGATCAGCCTGCGAACCCTGCTCCGCACCAGCCCCGCATCCTCACCAAATACCAGGGCTGCGCGGGAGGCGCCCGGATCGGCCAGATAGGCTTCAATGCGCCGCGCCTCGAGTTTCACGTCAGCCGACGGGGGACTTCGTGAAGACTGGGGACTTCTTGAAGTGGGTCGCGATCTGCAACGTGATCTTGTCGGCCACGGCTTCGGCGATCCTCCGCTGCACCGCCTCGCTCGACAGATCGGCGGCAAAATACTGCTGGTCGAAGACGTTGTAGCCATCCACCACCCGCGCAACGCCACTCGCAATCGTCCCGAGATGGGGGTCCGAGGCTGCGAGGTTCCAGGAAGCGACGCCGACCAGGCGCGCGCGGGTCGCCGAGTTATCGTGATGGATCGCCAACACCTCGCTCGACACGGCGAAGCTCGTGCGCAGCTCGAACAACCGCGCCCGGCTGGCGCCGGACCCGTAAAACCGCGCCTGGAGTGCCTGGCGAAGTAGCTGCCCGGAGCGTTCTGGAATGAGCGCCACGGATATCTCCGACAAGCCGCGCGCCGCCGGCCCGTCGGAGCCGTCTTCCGCCGGCCCGTAAAGCGGGCGGAATCCACAGCCGCTCAGCAGCAATCCCGTGGAGCCGCTTCCCAGAAACCTCCGCCGCGAGAGGCCGCCGCCCATCACGACGCCGATTGCGACCGCAACTCACGCGCCCGGGCAAGCACTTTGTTCTCGATCTCGCCCGTCGTGCTGGCAGCGACCGGCGCGTCCACCCACTGGCCGCCCTGCTGAACCTGGCGGAACACCGACAGCCGAACTCCGTCGGCGCGCAACTGGCGGCCGAGGATATAGGCCGTCGCCTTGAAGCGCTCGCCGCTGGTTGTGGGAGGCTGATACCAGTCCGTGATAATGACTCCTCCGAATGGATCGGCCGAAGCGAGCGGCATGAACGACAGCGTGTCGAGCGCGCCGCGCCAGAGATAGGCATTGACCCCGAGACCGGCCCCTTGATCGGCCGCGGCCTTTCGATCGCCGCCGCCAAAGATGTTGAAGCCCTGATCTCCCCCCAGTCGCCCTTGCCCGCCACCGGAGTTCTGTCCGGGCACGAAATACTCGGCCTGAGAAACCGGACGCGACGTCGAGCAAGCGGCGAGCGAAACGAACGCCGAAAGCACGGCCGCCCCGCGAAGGTAGCGTGAAAACATGGACCGGTCACCCAAATGAGAAACGCGCCACCAACAAGGTGGCCTCGCACAACCTACACCGATGCGCGTCCGCAGTCCAAGCCGTCCCCGAGCCCCCGCCGCCAGCCACCCCCAGGCGCGAGGCACAAAAAAAGGGGCGGTGGTTTCCCACCGCCCCTCTTTCAGTCGCCGAAGCGGCTTACCACCGGAACTGGGTGCCGATCGAAACGCCCTGCGACTGGACGTTGTTGTGCGTGACCACGTTGGTCGCACCAGACGCCGCGCCGCTCAGCAGGTCGATGCCGAGTTCCTTGCGGTGACCGTAGAGGTAGGACAGGAACACGTTCATGCCCGGCGCGAAGGTATAGGTGCCGCCGGCCGCTACGCCCCACTCGTTCCGGTTTCCAACGAACGCGGACGACGTCACGTTCTTCGAACCAGCGCTCATGTAGTCGAAGTAGGAAGCGCCGACGATGACCGGGCCGATGGCGTAGGAGGCGCCGGCAATCCACGCGAAGGCGTCCTTCGACCCCTTCGGAGCTAGGTTGAACTGGCCGTTGGTGCGCCCCGCCGTGACGTGGCCGCCGACGGCAAGGCCGCCATAGGTCAGGACCACACCGCCGTCGCCGATCGAGTAGCCGTCGAACTGCACGGCCCGCTGCGGTGTCGCGTTGTCGGCGACCTTGCCCGAGAAGATGCCGCCGCCCTGGAGCGCGATGCCGACCGGACCGAACGCGCCACGATAACGCGCGTAAATCTGCGCCTCGTTGCGGGGACGGTTGTATTCCGGGCCCGAGGTGGCCGAGGTGGCGTCACAGCCGAGCGGCGAGTTGCCGCCGAGCGTGTTGCCGCCGAGGCCGGCGCCGCCGGCGACGCTGAGGCCATACGGGCAGTTGCCGGAGGTGTTGTCGAGGCCGGCCGAGGTCGGGGCGAACGAGGCCGAGAAATCGACGCCGTAGAACTGCGGCGAAACATAGACCATGGCGCCCGGAACGTAGAACGGGCTGATGTCCGGGAACGGCCAGGTGGGCGTGGTATTGGCGGTGAAGAAGGACGGTAAGTCGCCGTCCCAGCCGCCGTCGTTGAAGTTCTCGAACGTGCCGGTCGAGAACAGGACCGACGGCTGATAGGTCGAGCCGAAGCGGAAATAGCCCAGCTGGTCGGTGCCGAGATAGGCGCCTTCGTTGCGGAAATACATGGCGCCGCGCGAACGCGACTGCCCGCTGATGCTGCCGAAGGTGCCGCCCGAACCGCCGGCCGCGACCGCGTTGTCCTGACGGACCTCGAGGAAGGCGCCGTATTTCAGGCCGTTGCCGGCAACGCCGTCGAGGTTGAAATACAGTCGCGCGTATTCGGCGAACTGGTAGTCCTGCAGCTTGGCGTTCGGCGTCGGCGAACCCAGCGACGTCGCGCTACCGGCGACCGTGGTCACGTTTGGGATGTTCCGGCCGCTATCGGAGCCAGCCATCATGTAGAAGTTGAGCTTGGCGTTGATCCGCACCGAGATCGTGCCGGGTCCGGGGGTCGGCGACGGCATCAGCGTGAACGGGCTGGGCGCAGGCACCACGGGAGCCGCTTGTGTCAGGCTCTGGGCGTTCGCCGCTCCCAAAGTCCCACCCAGCACGGCCACAGTGGCCAGCAGGAGCTTACGCATATTATCCTCCTCGAATCGCCGGATATCCCGGCGGATGACATCGGCCCCGCCCCGTCTCCCCATGAAGCGCCGCCTCGCCATCCCGCGCTCGGGATTGCGGACGGCACCCCCCAACGGGCGGGAGCAGCCAGACCTGATCCGCACTATGGGCGAGCACGGGCCTCGCCTGCAACCGCCAGAACGCCCCAGCATGGCATTTGCGAAACACTGTGATCGGATTGCCACACACGCCCCGGCAACCTCGCGCCCGGTTGACGGGCGGACCGGCAGGCCGCGAAGCTCCCCGCATGGAAACCATAGCCTCGGACATCGCCGGACGTCTTCGCCGGATCGGCACCCGGATCGCGACCGCGGCACGGGCGGCCGGTCGCGACCCCGCGGGCATCACGCTCGTGGCCGTCTCGAAGACCCATGGGGCGGACAGGGTATCGGCGGCGCTCGCGGCCGGCCAACGCATTTTCGGCGAAAACCGCGTGCAGGAGGCCGCCGCCAAGTTCGCCGCCATCATGGCGGCTGAGCCCGGCGTGCGGCTGCACCTGATCGGACCCATCCAGTCCAACAAGGCGCGCGAGGCCGTCCGGGTAGCCAGCGTCATCGAGAGCCTCGATCGGCCGAAGCTCCTGCGTGCGCTGGCGGATGCGGTTCAGCGGGAGGGACGCAGCCCCGGCCTCCTGGTGCAGGTCAATGTGGGTGCCGAGCCGCAGAAGGCCGGTGTCGGGCGCGACGAGGCCGACGCATTCATCGCCGCCTGCCGCGCCGAATTCGGCCGTTCCGTGCTCGGCGTGATGGCCATTCCCCCGGCGGATCACGATCCCACGCCCCATTTCGCCTGGCTCGCCGCCTGCGCCCGCCGCAACGGCCTTGCGGTGGTCTCGATGGGCATGTCGGCGGATTTCGAGATCGCCATCGCCGAGGGCGCCAGTCACATCCGCGTCGGCCACGCCATCTTCGGCGACCGCCCGCCGCCGCGTTGACGTGGCGTCCGGCGGCGGGCGCACCGAAACCCGTGCTTGCGCGTTGCAAGGCGCGCGGCCTATTCGGGCGGCAATTCGCACTCGGAGGCCCGTTCCCGCCATCCCGGCCAGGACATCCGTCGCGCCGCAAGGTTCAACGATGACATCTCTCCCGCCAGACGCCGCCGCCCCGCCAGACGCCGCCGCGCCGAGCCTCGGTCGGCTCCCTCCTGGCCCGCGGGCTGGCACATGACCGCCCGCGCCCTTCCAGCGGCGATGCGCCGGCCCGGCCTGCGCGCAAGCGTCCTGCTCGGCGTGCTCGGCGTGGTGTATGGCGATATCGGCACCAGCCCGCTTTATGCCTTCAAGGCCAGCCTCGACCATTTCAAGGATGGTGGCGTCTCGCCGGACTCCGTGCTCGGCATCCTCTCGCTGATCTTCTGGTCGCTGGTGCTGATCGTCACCGTCAAATACGTGCTGCTGGTGATGCGGGCCGATAACCGTGGCGAGGGCGGCATCCTGGCGCTCATGGCCCTGGCCCTGCGCGTCACCACCAACGAGACCCTGCGCCGCGTGCTCGCCATCGTCGGCGTGGTCGGCGCCTGCCTGTTTTTCGGCGACGGCGTGATCACCCCCGCGATCTCGGTCCTGTCGGCGGTCGAGGGGCTGGAGATCGCGGCGCCTCACCTGAAGGAGTTCGTGCTGCCGATCTCGGTCGGCGTGATCGTGGTATTGTTCATGGTGCAGTCCTGCGGGACCGGCGGCGTCGGCCGGGTGTTCGGACCCGTGATGGCCGTCTGGTTTCTGGTGATCGGGCTGCTGGGCCTGACCCAGGTCATCCGCAATCCGGCCATTCTCGCGGCCCTCTCGCCCACCTACGGCATTGCGCTGATGACGCACTACAAGGTGCTGGCCTTCGTGGCGCTCGGTTCGATCGTGCTCGCGGTCACCGGGGCGGAGGCGCTCTACGCCGACATGGGGCATTTCGGCGCCAAGCCGATCCGCCTGGCCTGGCTCGGCTTCGTGCTGCCCTGCCTCGTGCTGAACTATTTCGGCCAGGGTGCCCTCGTGCTGGCCGACCCGAGCGCGATGGAGAACCCGTTCTTCCTGCTGGCACCGAGCTGGTTTCGCCTGCCGATGGTGCTCCTGGCGACGGCGGCCACGGTGATCGCGAGCCAGGCGCTCATCTCCGGCGCCTTCTCGATGGCACGGCAGTGCATGCAGCTCGGCTATCTGCCGCGCATGACGGTGCTGCACACCTCGGCGACCGAGGAGGGCCAGATCTACGTGCCGCAGATCAACATGGCGCTGCTGATCGGGGTCGTGCTGCTGGTGCTGGCGTTCAAGACCAGCGACAACCTGGCCGCCGCCTACGGCATCGCGGTCACCGGCACGTTCATCTGTACCTGCATCCTCGCCGCCGTCGTGTTCCGGCGGCAATACCACTGGTCCCGCGCCGCCGCCCTCGGCGTGTTCGGCTTCTTCTTCCTCATCGACACGCTGTTCTTCGCCGCCAACGCGCTGAAGGTGCCGGAGGGCGGCTGGGTGCCGCTGGTGCTGGGGGTCGCGCTGATGGCGCTGATGACCTCGTGGAAGCGCGGGCGAGACCTGCTGTTGGCCCGCTCCAGGCAGGACAGCCTGCCGCTGGCCTCGTTCCTGGCCCGCCTGCCGCAGTCGCGCACCATCCGCGTGCCGGGCATGGCGATCTTCATGACCGGCAACCCGGATTACGTGCCGGCGGCCCTGCTGCACAACCTCAAGCACAACAAGGTGCTGCACGAGAAGGTCCTGTTCGTGACGGTCATCAACGTAGACGAGCCCGAGACCGTCTCGGAGGAGCGCGTCGAGGTCGCGGAGTTGGCGCCCGGCATCCACCGCGTCATCATGCGCTACGGCTTCATGGAGAGTCCCAACCTGCCGCGCGACATCTCGGCGCTGCGCGCGCGGGGCATCGATTTCGATCCGATGCAGGCGAGCTACTTCCTCGGCCGTGAGACGCTGGTGGCGGCCACGGTGCCGAAGCTGCCGATCTGGCGGCTCTGGCTGTTCCTGGTGATGGCGCGCAACGCTGTGTCGGCGGTGGAATTCTTCCGTATCCCGAGCGACCGCGTGGTCGAACTGGGCGTTCGGGTTGCCATCTGACCTCGTCATCGGAAAGGAAGGCGGATGCCGCGCGTCCTGATGCTGCTGGCCAACGGGCCAGATTCCCCCGACGGCGACACCGCCGACCGCATCGCGTTGCGCGTCTGCCTGACCGCGCAGGGACAGATCGACGAGGCCGCGTTCCACGAGGATCCGTTGCCCTGGGCCACCCAGCGAACCACGCCGGACGGGCGGGTGTTTATGGGCGAGCTGATCCGCGCGGATGGCGGCTGGGCCCTGCGCCGCAGCGGCAGCGAGGACGATCCGGTATGGCCGTTCGAGCCGGAGATCATGCGGCCGGGGGAGTATGTGACGCTACGCCCCCCCACGGGAGGCGAGCTGATCTATCGCATCGTCGGCATCGACGACGAATAGGCGCATGGTCGGCATCGGTGAATAGTACATAAAAAAGGCGGGCGG
>JANXTF010000067.1 GCA_025352565.1 Rhodospirillales bacterium
CGGGGTGACTGGAAGTAGCTTCCGTTCGGGATGACGTGGGCGTGCATGAGGGGTGAGACGCGGGCGAGGTCCTCGTCTCGCACTTCGTGGCCGGCGGCGCGAAGTTGGCCGACGATGCGGGCGATGTGGACGGTGTTCCAGACCAGGACCGCGTTGGACAGCAGGCTGAGGCAGCTGGCCTTGTTCATGACCTCCTCGTAGTCGCCGGAGCGGAAGCTGCCCCAGTTGGCAAAGAACAGCGACTTGGCAAGGATGTGGCGGAACTCGCCCCGGTTGAGTTGGAGTTGGATGGCGTCGCGCAGCGGCGCTTCCTGGATATAGCGCAGGATGTGGATAGTCTTCATCAGGCGACCGAGCTGGGTCAGCGCCCCGGCAAGGCGGTCCGCGGCGTTCGCGTTGGCCAGGCGCTGCATGACGATGTGGGCCGGGGTGAGGCGGTCCTTCAGCGAGGCGGCGAGCCGCACGAGCTGATCCCACTGCTCGAGGATGAGCTCGACGTTGATACGGCCGCGTAGCAATGGCTGCAGGGCGCCGTAATCGTTGGTGCGGTCGATGCGGCTGAGTACCTGGTCGGGCAAGTCTTTCAGCCGCGGCATGAAGGCGATGCCGAGCAGCGGGCAAAGTCCGAACAGGTGCTCGGTGAAGCCGTGCGTGTCCGAGGTGTGTTCGCGGATTTCGAGGGCAGTGTCGTTGTCGAGGATGCCGCCGAGCACGTAGCCAGCTTCCCGCGGAGCGCAGGAGATGGCCTGGGTGGCGTAGACGCTGTGCTGGTCGGCGGTGTGCGTATAGAGCTGCAGCGCGCGATCGTAGTAGCCGAAATACCGCGGATAGGGACTGCCGAGCAGACTGTCGCGTTCGACGGCGAAGCGCTGGCCATCGGAGGAGGAACGGCGGCCGTTTCCCCACAGGACGCTGAGCGGCAGGCCGTGATGGTGGTCGACCATGACGGTGTTCGCCGCCTTGATGGTGGCGGGGCGCAGGAACCAGCGGCTGGTGTCCTGGAGGGCGTCGGCGGTGAGCGTGTCGACGCTCTGGCTCATGGCGGCGAGGCCGAGATTGGTGCCGTGGGCGATGAGGGTGGCGAGTAGCGGACGGTGCGGATCGCCGCTGCGGGGCTGGTAGCCGCCGAGCGGTTGAAAGGCGCGCGTGAAGCCGCACCACTCGTCGACGTCTTGGAGCAGGTCTTCGATGCGCACGCGCCCAAGGCTGGCGCCGATGGTGGCGCGCAGTTCGCGCAGGGCGCGGGGGACCGGCATGGCGTCGCGCTGCTTGAGCGTGAGCCGGCCATGCCGGATGGCAGCAAAGCGATTGCCCGGCAGGCCGCGTTGGGCCGCCCGCGCGGCACGATCGAACTCGGCAATGAGGCGGTTGAGGAAGACCTGGCCATCCGCCGGCAGGTCGAGGCGCCCATAGGCCTGTTCGCGTGTTTCTTTCCAGCTCCGGTCGTCATAGACCAGGTTCCAGAACGAGACGTGGTCGCGGCTTTGGGCCAGAAACAGGCCGCCGGCGCGCAGCGCGCCGCGGACGGCGAAGGCCAGGGAGATCTCCCAGATGGCACGGTCGAGCTTGTCGCCTGCCTTGCTGGCTGTGACCAGGTGGGGGCGCCACTCCGCCGGCACGAAGCTGTGCGGGTCGTCCGTGGTAAGCGGGCCGCGGATGCCGGCGTCGAGTGCGCGCAAGACCTCGACCGCCTGCAGCAGGGCCTCGCTACCGCTAGCGGCTTCGAAATGCAGCCCGAAGAAGGCGGGCAGGTATTGGCGCAACGTGCCGTAACGGGCGAGCATTGCGTCGAGGTGGCCGCGTGCTTCCAGCCGTTCGTAAGCCCGGCAGGCAATGGCGGCCTCGGCCAAGGCGGATGGATTTTGCCCATTGCGGAACGCTTCGACGGTTTGCGCCCCATCAGCCGCGACCAGCGCGTCGATGGCGCCGAGCACGCGGTGCAACCCGTCGCGCGCTCGGCGGCGCAGGGTCTTGCGCTGCTTTTCAACCGAGTTGCGCGCCCGCCGGTTGGTGCCGGTCAGGAACAAGTCGTTCATCTCGATGATCTGATCGAGCAATGTCTTGCGCGCCTCGACCAGATAGCACGCGACAAGCGCGTCGCGTTTCGGCTTGGCAAAGCGCCGGAGGTCGCCAGCGTCGTAGCGGCGCCCGAGTTGGCCAAGCTGGCGCACGACCCGGGGATCGATGTCGTCGAGGCCGGCGCCGGCCTCGACCAGTTGCTCGACCAAATGCAGGCGTACGATGTCGCCCTTGATGGCAGCAGCGCTGGCCGATTTGGGGAAATCCTTGAGGCGGAACAGGCTGGATCGGGCGTCGCCCTCCGGCACTTCGACCAGCAGGTCGATAGCTTGGCGCAAAGGCAGTGGTAAACGGAGCGACACCGTTTCGTAGAGTTGGGTGGTGGCGTGCGTCACCTCGGCCGTGACCAGCCGCTCCAGCGTGCTGGTGGCTGGCAGCATGACATGCCAACCGCGCAGCTTATCCTCCGCACGGACCAGGAGTTCGGCCACCGTGCGACCCTCGATGGCGCCTTGGCCCAGCCAGTGCCGCAGGTCCGCACCAACTCCGCTGTCGAACGGGCGCAGGCCAAGATAGCGACGGATGCGCAAGGCTTGCGCCCGTTCCGTTTGCGCCCGGCCTGGACGGTCGAGGAACAGAACCGGCGGCAGATCGAGCTGGCGCGACAGGTGGTTGACGATTTTGACCGGGGCGTGGCGGTAGTCGTCGAGGGAGCGGCCGTGCGCACGCAGCCAGCAGAGCTGGACGGCAAAGCGGCGCCGGTGGTCATCGCCCCGGCACTCGGCAGCCACGGCCAGGTCGGCGGGCGTCAGGCTCCAGCGCCGTGCCAGCTCATCCTCGTCCGGATCGATCGGCGCAGGCCGGCGCCGGGCTGGCGTTTCCGCGTCTGGGGGATCATCCGTCGACATTGAGGTGCGAACGCTCCAGGTCGGCCGCGAGGTCGTCGCGCGAGGGTCGGGTGTAGATGGCGGTCGTGTCGAGCGAATCATGGCCGAGCAGGCTGGCGAGTTCGACCAGCTTGCCCGGGTTGTCGCGCAGATAGCCCAGCGCGAAGGTGTGGCGCAGCGTGTGCGCCGACATGGCAATCCGCTTCAAGCGAGCGCGGCGCCCGAGGCTCGTGATGACTGCCTGGATCGTGCGCACCGGCATCGCTGTCTCCCGGCTGCTGAACAGCGGCGCATCCTTGGTAAGCGCGCGGGCACGGTCGAGATGCTGCCTCAGCGCGCGCCGCGCTGTCGCGTTCAACGGTACGTCGCGGGCCTTGAGGCCCTTGCCGTGGCGAATGCGCACGCTGCCGGACCGGTCGTTCATGGTGATGTCAGACGCTTGCAGGGCCGCGACCTCCCCAACCCGCAGCCCGGCCTGCAGCATGAGTTGCACCAGGGCATAGTTGCGGGCGGCCAAGCCGTGCGACGAGGCACCGGCCGCCCGTAGCACGGCGTGGACTTCGCCATCGGTCAGGGCGACCGGCTGGTGGCCGCGTGCCGTGCGCATTGGCCGGACATCGCGCGCCACGTCGACGGCCAAGGCTCCCGTTCCGCGTGCCCATCTGCACAGCCGGCGTAGAGCATCCAGCCGGCGGTTGACCGTGGCGGGCCGGCGGCCGGCGGCGACCATGTGCTGGCGGTAGGCAATCAGTTCGAAGTCGGCGAGATCCCCGATGGCAAAGCCGGCGTCCTGGACCGTGCGATGCCAGGCCAGGAAATGACGCAGATCGTAGCGGTAGCCGCGCAGGGTGGCCGGTGACAGGTCGTCGTGCGCAAGGCTGGTGAGAAAGGCCGCCATCCAGTCCGGCTCGATACCGGCGTCCACACCGGCTGCTTGTATTGCACGCAAAGTCATCCCCGGCGTTAGCCCTACTGTTTATTGCGTGCAATATGCCATACAAGGCAGCACCATACCACCCAATGTAGATTGCACGCCATTATTGCACGCAATAAACAGCCACTCCGTATCAGAACCGGACCAAACCTAGGCCTCCGCAGCCAAAATCGAGCGGATCTCGTCGGTGTTCACGTTTCTTACCGTGCACTTTTACGTGGATGGGCCTTCCGCCCCCAGCAGGTGAAACAGGTCCTCTTCCACGCGGCCAAGGTCGAGCCGCCACGGAATGACGCCTGGGCCGCGCGCCGCCGTTTGGAACTCCGCGACCGCCGCCGTCGGCCCGCTCACCGCCATCCGGTGGTGCAGCCAGTCCGTGTGCGGCGAATGAAGCGCGCTCCCGGCGTCGGCCACGCCGTCGCGCGGCGATGGCGCGCGTTCGCTGTCCCTATCCGCCTCGCGCGGGGCATGGGTGATCGATCCCCGCATCGTCCGAGGATCGGGCGGCGGCCCGTCCGCCTCGATTGGTTCGGCGACCGAAGGAGTGCCACTCCCGTCATCCGGGGCGGCGCCGTGTTGCTGGCGCAACCAGTCGGCCAGGTGGTCGGCCGCCGCGTCCGCCTTGGACGCGGCCCGCCGGGTGGAGGGGGCGGCGCGGGTCACGGCGCGGCGCCGCCGGCGGGAGGGGACGGGCGCGCCGCCGCCGCGCGTCGCCGCCAGACGCGGCGCAGGCCATCGGCGCGCAGGCGGCGGTGCTCGACGTTGCCCCAGCGGTCCACCTTGCGGAACACCGGGCCGAACCTTGTGTCCGAGGTGTGCAGCCAGGCCTCCAGCGCGCGCACCGGGCAGGCAGCCGGCGCCGCGGCGCGCGCGAGCAGGAGCGCTCCCGGGCCGGAGCCGTCGCCGGGCGCCGCCAACGCCGCCCCGCCCCCGGTGAGGCGGACGTGCTCGTGATCCAGCGCGAGCAGGCGCCCGGCCCCGAGGCCCGATGCGGCCAGCAGCAGCAGGGCGCGGTCGCGCAGGCCGGCCAGGTCGCCGGGGCAGCGCGC
>JANXTF010000096.1 GCA_025352565.1 Rhodospirillales bacterium
TCGCTCGGGTAGCGCAGACGGTCGCGGTTGTAGCGAGGGCGGTTTTCAACGGTCCACATGACAGCCTCTCAAACGGAGCGGCCTTCCTTGAATCACATCCGATTCGTATGGCTCAAGAAGTTTCTGGACGGACACTAACGCCTACCCGCAGCAGAGCCTATCGAAACCGCCATCAAACGGCGGTCGGACGATCACGCCAGCAGCCGCACAACAAGCCGCTGATCGCGGTCGCCGCATCCTTCGTGAATAATCCGGGCTAGCGCAGTGGGTAACTCGGCGCGAATATGGTGCCGACCGGCGGGTGGCGCCACGTCCGTTCGGGGTAGCGGGCCACCATCCCGTCGAATTGCGCCTGGGCGCGAGCATGGCCGGCGGCGAGATCGAAGCCGAGCACCTCGCCGTCTTGCACCACCTGCCGGCCCGCGACCCAGACCGCGCGCACGTCGCGACCGGAGGCACCCACCAACAGCGTCTGGATCGGGTCGATCGCCGGGCCGACATGGACACCGCCGAGGTCGAACACCGCGATATCGGCGGCGCTGCCCGGCGCGAGCCGTCCGAGGTCCGGGCGGCCCAGCGCATCGGCGCCGGCGAGGGTGGCCGCGTCGTAGAAATCGGCCGCCGTGACCGATGCGGGAGCGCCTTGCATGACCCGGCAGAGCATCAGCCCTGCCTGCATGTTGGCGAGCAGGTCCGGCGGCCAGGTGTCGGTGCCGAGGCCGACGCGCAGACCCATGGCGCGGCAGCGGGAAAAGCTGTCCAGCGCGCGCCCGCCGCGCGCTGACACGATGGGGCAATGCACCACCGTCGCCCCGGCGTCGCGCATGATCTCCAGGTCGTGGCCGGGGCGATCCACGCCGCGCGAACCGCTGACCCAGGTGGCGTGCGGCAACAGCGCGCGCGGCGAGAGGAAGCCGAGGCTTTGCAGCCATTCCGGCGGGCTCATGCCGTGCAGGCGCAGGACCAGTTCGTATTCGAGGCGCGACTGGCAGCAATGCAGCCGAACCGGGACCGCCAGGTCGCGCGTGGCGGCGGCGGTGCGGCGGAGCAATTCCGCTGTGCAGGTCTCGATCCGGTCCGGTGCGAGCAGGGTGCGCACAAGCCCGCCGTGCGCGCCCTCGAAATCGCGGCAGAAGCCGATGGCGCCCGCAAGTCCGGCGAGGCCGCACGCCTCGTCGAATTGCGGCACGATGGCGCCGTCATGCTCCACCACGAGGTTGCCCGTGCGGTAGGCGGGGCCGAGATACACGCGCAGGCCCAAATCGCCGGCGGCATCGGCCGCGGCGGCGAATTCGGCGACCGTCTCGCCCCAGGCGCGGTAGAACAGCGACGCGATCGGCAACGCCGTGGTGATGCCGTTGCGGAGGAGCTGGGCGAAGGCATAGCGCTTCTGGAACGCGAGTTCCTCGGGCGAATACATCTCGTATGGCCCGTGTTCCATGTAGTCGCGCGGCCAGATGCGGCCCTTTTCGGCCGGGGGCTGGTTGTCGAGGCCCAGGATGGTGGTGTCGAGATCGCCCAGCGCATCGAGGTCAATGAGGCCGGGGCCGATCATGGCGAGGCCGAAATCGTGCCGCTCGCCCACCTCGCCCGGAAAATCGCGCCCGACGAACACGACGCGTTCGCCCTCCATCGCCACCTGCCCATCCGGCAGCAGGACATGGCGGCCAGCCTCGTGGCCCACCACCCAACGCGCGGTGAGCAGCGTTCTAATGGGCGCGGCCCGCCTCGGCCACAACGCGCCCGGCCTTGATGGTGGTGCGGGCGCCCGGATGCTGCGCCACCGCCTCGGCAACCGTCTCGGCCACGACCAGCACGATATCGGCGGGGCAGCCGGGGGCCAGCCCATACTCCTTGAGGCCGATCGCCCGCGCGCCGCCGGTGGTCACGATCTCCAGCGCCAGCGCCAACTCGTCGTCGCGGCGCAGGTTGTTCCGCAGGCCCACCAGCGTCGCGCGCTCCAGCATGTCCGCGTTGCCGTAGGGGCCCCAGGTGTCGCGGATGCCGTCCGAGCCCGCGCAGCACACCACGCCCGCCGCCGCCAGCCGCTTGACCGGGGGCACCGGGCGCGAGGGAGCGCCCGTGGTCATAATGGCGATGCCGGCTTCGGCCAGGGCGGCCAGCAGCGGATCGACCAGCGCCGCATCGGGGCTGCCGAGGCAGAAGGCGTGGCTCACCATCACCCGTCCCCGCATGCCGAGGGCGCGGGTGCGCTCGACGATCAGCTCCATCGAGAACGCGCCCATCTCGCCCGGCTCGTGCAGGTGGATGTCCACCGGCGCGCCGTGCTTGTCAGCAAGCGCGAACACCGCGTCGAGATGGCCTTTCGGGTCGCGGTCGATGGCGCAGGGGTCGAGCCCACCCACCACGTCGGCGCCCATCGCCATCGCCTGATCCATCAGTTCCAGCGTGCCCGGCCGCGCCAGCAGGCCGCTTTGCGGGAAGGCGACGATCTGGATGGTGCAGGAGTCGCGGGCCGCCTGCTTGGTCGCCAGCACGCCGGCGATGCCGGAGAGGCCGCATTCGGTGTCCACATCCACATGGCTGCGGATATGCGTGCTGCCATGTCCCACCGACAGCGCGACCTGACGCGCCGATTGACGTTCGGGCGGGATCGGCAGTGCGCGGCGCGCGGCGCGCTCGTTGTCGATCTTGTCTATCAGGCGGGGTCCGACCTCGTTGCGGTACCACGCCATCCCGAGCAGCGACTTGTCCAGATGGGTGTGCGCCTCCACCAGTCCCGGCATCGCCAGACGCCCTGCCCCATCGAGCACGGCTGTTCCGGGAGGGGCCGGCGTGCCGGCTGCGGCGATCCGGCCGTCCAGCAGCAGCAGGTCCGTGGGCGCGCCGCCGAGCACGCGGACATCGATAAGAAGCAGCGCGGTCATGGCTTCATCCGCGTCAGCCAGTGGCGCGCCTTGTTGTCGGATAGTTGGGCCACGCTGTCGACCGAGTCGCGGATCGCCCAGGCCATCGGCTGCTGGTGCAGCGGGATGAACAGCGTGCGATCCTTCGCGATCGTCAGTGCCCGCGTCATCATGGCGAGGCGCTTGGGCTGGTCGAGTTCGTTCGCGGCTTCATCGGTCAGCTTGTCGATCGCGGGCAGGCCCCAGCCGCCCCAGTTGAAGATGCCCGCCGAGCCGGTATTGCTGTGGACCACCTGCAACAGGATCGAGAGCGCATCGATTGCCGGCTCGTTGGCCCAGCCCAGCGTCGTGACATCGAATTGCGCGCCGACACGCCGCGCGGTGATGACGGTGCGGGGGCCGATCGTGAGCGCCGCCCGGATGCCGATCTTGGCCCACATCGAGCTTGCCGCGATGCACAGCTGTTCCTCTGCGACATAGGAATCGGTCGAGCAAACCAGCGATATCTGAAACCCGTCGGGGTAGCCCGCCTCCACCATCAGCTGCTTTGCCGCCGCAAGGTCGTAAGCCGGCCGCGCATCCAGCGCCGGGACATAGCCGGGGATGGCGGGCGCCACGATCGCACCCGTGGTGCGCGACAGGTTGCGCATGATGCTCCGCTTGATCGCGTCGGGATCGAGCGCCTGATACATCGCCTGGCGAACCTTCTCGTTGCGGAGCGGGTTGGCCTCCCCCGCCTGATCGCGCTCGGCGAGGTTGAACGCGAAGAACACCGTGCGCAGTTCGGTCGTCAGCAGCAGCTTCACGCCGGGCGCACTCTCCAGCCGCTGCGTGGCCTGCAGCGGGACCGCGTTGGTGAAGTCGATCTGGCCCGATACCAGGGCGGCGATGCGGGTCGCGTCGTTGTTGACGACGTTGAATTCGATCCGGTCGAGGTTGTGGCGCGGCGTGTCCCACCATGCGGGGTTGCGCACCACAACGGTGGTCTGGTCGGCCACCCGGCTCTCCAGCTTGAACGGGCCGGTGCCGTTGGTGTTGCGCGTGGCGAAGCCCTCGATGCCCTTGCCGAAATCGGTCGCGGTCTCGGTGTGGTTGGCGATCAGCCACGGCCTGCTGAACATGAAGATGTTGGTGAGGTCGTTCAGCAGCAGCGGATAGGCGGTGTTCAGATCCATCTCGACGGTGAGCGGATCGACGGCCCGCGCATCTCTGAACGCAGAGAGGTTGCCTTTGAGCGGCGAGGCATCGCCCGTCGCGCGCTTCAGGCTGGCCACGACGTCGTCGGCCGTGAGCGGCGCGCCGTCGTGGAATTTGACGCCCGGCCGAATATGGAACCGCCAGCGCGTCGGCGTGAGTATTTCCCAACTCGTCGCCAGCGCCGGCTCGATCTGAAGCCTGGCATCGTAGCGCACCAGGCCCTCATAGACGTGGTTAAGAAAGGCCAATGTGAACGTGTCGCCGTACGAATCCGGGTCGAGCGAGCCGATGTCGCGCGACGACCCCCAGCGCATCGTCGCGGCAGCCGAGGGACGAACGGGGATAATCGCTGTCAAAAGGCACGCGAGCAGGATCAGGCGGCGCATGGCGTGCTCCTTGTGAGCGGCATGGGAACACAGACAGCTTAACGAGAAGCCAACGATACTGTATACAGTTTTGTGGGATGCAATCTTGTGCCCGGGGGCAGCAGCCGCGATGGCGAAGCAGGAGCGGCGGAGTCGGCCAGGCGATGGTCCGGAACGGATCTATGCGGAATTGCGCCGGTCGATCATCGGCCAGGAGCTGTCACCCGGTAGCCGCCTTCCTGAAGCCGCGGTCGCGGCCCGGTTCGGCGTGAGCCGCACCGTGGTGCGGGCGGCGCTGGCCCGTCTCGCCTCCGAGGGACTGGTTCTGTGGCCCAACAACCGCAGCGCCAAGGTCGCCAGCCCGAGTCTGGCCGAGTCCGCCGACGTGTTCGGGCTGCGCCAGGTGCTGGAAGGCGCGGTGATGGATCGGCTCGCGGACCGGATCGATCCGCAAGGGGTTGCCCGCTTGCGCGCCCATGTCGCACGCGAAGGGACGGCCGAGGCCACTCACCCGGCCGAGGCGATCCGCCTCGCGGGTGAGTTTCACGTGCTTCTCGCGGAGTTGACCGGCAGTCCATTGCTGGCGCGCTATGTCTCCGACGTGGTTTCCCGCTCGTCGCTCATTCTAGCGGGCACTGGACGATCCCACTCCTCCCAGTGTGCGGTCACGGAGCATCTTGAACTTATCGCGCTGCTTGAGCGCGGCGACGGCACCGGCGCGCGACAGGCGATGGCCGCCCATCTGCTGCACGTCGTCGGCCGCGCATCGCTGCCGCCAGCCTGAAACAACCCGCCTGAGACGACCCGCCTCACGCAACCGGCCTGGGCCGCTACACGAACTTGCCGCGCAGAAATCCGAGCGCTGGCAGCGGCTTCCAGGCGCGCGGCAAATCCGCTCGGCGGATCGGGGCCACGCTGTAATGCGGCGTTGCCTCGCGCGTGGTGAGCAGGGTGCCGGCATAGGCGCGCACCTGCTGCTCACGCCAGAGGCGGTCGGCAAGGGCGGCTCCGCGGCTGGGATAGATTTCAGCGACGCGCGTCGTTCGGCCGAACGACGCCATCACGGCCCATAGCGTGTCCTCTCCGGCGCGGGGCAGGGCGACGACCTGGCTCATGCGTTTCTCCGGCTGGGGCGGCTGGACAGGTCGCTATGCTCCACCATCCGCACACCGAACCGCAACCGCCGCGATTTCGTCACGTTCCAGGTGCAGTACCGTCCAGATAAAGCTGCATTTGGACCCGGCACCAGGAGAAGGCGTCATGCATATCGTCGCGAAGGCTTTGCTGACCGGGGCCGCCTGTGGCGTCATGGCCGGCTGCACGCCGGTCGGATACGCCGGAGGCTACGCCGGAACCTCGGTTTACGGCCAGCCGGCCTACACCCAGCCTGGCTACACCGACCCCGACTATGCGCCCGTCTATGTCGATCCGGGTTACACGGCCCAACCCTATTACCAGCAACCCTACTATCAGCCCGGCTACGTGGCCCCGCTGTTCCTGCCGGAAGGCCGGCGTGACTACCGGCGGGAGGAATACGACCGCCGCCAGTACCGGCCCGAGGAACGCTTCCGCCAGCAGCCCGCGCAGCAACAGCCGCAGCAGCTGTTTCGCCCGCAAGCCCAGCAGCAACACCCGTTCGCGCCACAGGCCCAACGTCCGATGTTCGCACCCGGGCCGGCCCAGCCGCCGCCGATCCGTTCCGGCGGCCCCCGGCAGGGTCTTGAATCGGTCAGCCCAGGCGACCGTCAGTAGCGGGCGGCCAGCGGGCTTTTGGCCAGGTCGTCGAACTGCTTGAGACGGGCGACCAGGGCCGCCATCTCGCGAAGCGGGATCATGTTCGGGCCATCGCTGGGCGCGTGGTCCGGGTCCGCATGGGTCTCGATGAACACGGCCGCAACGCCCACCGCCAACGCCGCGCGGGCCAGCACGGGTGCGAATTCTCGCTGGCCCCCCGATGAGCCACCCTGCCCGCCCGGCTGCTGCACCGAATGGGTGGCGTCGAACACCACCGGATAGCCGGTTCGCGCCATGATCGGCAGGGAACGCATATCCGAGACCAGGGTGTTGTAGCCAAAGCTGGCGCCGCGCTCGGTCAGCAGAATGCGCGTGTTGCCGGTGGCGGCGATCTTGGCCGCCACGTGCGGCATGTCCCAGGGCGCCAGGAACTGCCCCTTCTTGACGTTGATCGCGGCCCCGGTTTCGCCAGCCGCGATCAGCAGGTCGGTCTGGCGGCACAGGAAGGCGGGTATCTGCAACACGTCCACGGCTTCCGCCGCCGGCGCGCATTGCTCGGGCCCATGCACATCGGTCAGCACCGCAAGCCCGGTCGCCGCGCGCACTTCGGCCAGGATGGCGAGGCCCGCCGCAAGCCCGATGCCGCGCGCGGCACCGGCGCTGGTGCGGTTGGCTTTGTCGAAGCTGCTTTTGTAGATGACCGGCACGCCGGTCGCGTCCGATATCTCTCGCAAGGCGGCAGCCATTTCAAGGGCGTGGGCGCGGCTCTCGATCTGGCAAGGGCCCGCGATCAGCACGAACGGGCGCTCGTTGCCGATCTCGATCGCACCCACCCGGACGATGGATAGCTCAGACAAGTCGGGACTGCTTCACGGCGGCGGTGATGAATTCGCGGAACAGCGGATGCGGGTCGAGCGGCTTGGACTTCAACTCGGGATGGAACTGCACGCCGATGAACCAGGGATGGTTCGGGAACTCCACGATCTCAGGAAGGATGCCGTCCGGAGACATGCCGGAGAACCGCATCCCGGCGTCCTCGAGCCGTTCGCGATACCGCACGTTCACCTCGTAGCGGTGGCGGTGACGCTCGTGGATTTCGCCCTTGCCATAGATCGCGCGGACCAACGATCCCTCGGCCAACTCCGCCGGATAGGCGCCAAGGCGCATGGTGCCGCCGAGTTCGCCACCGACGCTGCGCCGCTCCATCTCGTTGCCGCGCGCCCATTCGGTCAGCAGGCCGACCACCGGCTCGTCGCACGGGCCGAACTCGGTGCTGGAGGCGTTGGGCAGATCGGCCAGATGCCGTGCCGCCTCGATCACCGCCATCTGCATCCCGAAGCAGATGCCGAAGAACGGAATATTCCGCGTCCGCGCGAACTGCACGGCGGCGATCTTGCCCTCCGTGCCGCGCTCGCCGAACCCGCCCGGCACCAGAATGCCATGGACGTCTTCGAGGCGCGCGACCGTGTCCGGCTGCTCGAAGATCTGGCTGTCCACCCAATCGAGGTGGACCTTCACACGGTTGGCGATGCCGCCATGGGCCAGCGCCTCGGCCAGCGATTTATAGCTGTCCAGCAGGTTGGTGTATTTGCCCACGATGGCGATCCGCACCTCGCCCTCGGGCGCGCGGACGATGTTGACGATGCGGCGCCACGGCGAAATATCCGGCGGCGTCTCGTGCGGCAGCGCGAAATGGCGCAGCACCTCGCGGTCCATGCCCTCCAGGTGGTAGCTGATCGGCACCGCGTAGATCGTATCCACGTCGAGCGCCGCGATCACCGCCTCGGGCCGCACGTTGCAGAACAGCGCGATCTTGCGGCGCTCGTTCTCCGGGATCGGCCGGTCGCAGCGGCACAGCAGCATGTTCGGCTGAATGCCGACGTTCAGCAATTCCTTCACCGAATGCTGGGTGGGCTTGGTCTTGAGTTCTCCGGCCGAGGGGATGTACGGCACCAGCGTGAGGTGGACGAACATCACCCGCGTCGACCCCAGCTCGTTGCTGAGTTGGCGGATGGCTTCGAGGAAGGGCAGGCTCTCGATGTCGCCCACCGTGCCGCCGATCTCGATCAGCGCGAAATCCAATTCGCGCCCGGCATCGTCGGTGGTCTCGCGGGTGATCGCCTCCTTGATGGCGTCGGTAATGTGCGGGATCACCTGGACGGTGGCGCCGAGGTAGTCGCCGCGCCGCTCGGCCGCGATCACGTCGGAATAGATGCGCCCGGTGGTGGCATTGTCGGATTGCTTGGCGTGAACGCCGGTGAAGCGTTCGTAATGCCCGAGATCGAGGTCGGTCTCGGCCCCGTCATCGGTGACGAATACCTCGCCGTGCTGATAGGGGCTCATGGTCCCCGGATCGACATTGAGATAGGGATCGAGCTTACGGAGTCGGACGGTGTAGCCGCGAGCCTGCAGCAACGCGCCGAGCGCGGCCGACGCGATGCCCTTGCCAAGCGAGGAAACCACGCCGCCGGTGATGAATACGAACCGGGTCATGGACGACTTTCATAGCAGGAGGTCCGCGCCCGGCGATAGGCGCGGTTTGAGCAACGGAGCAACGCCAAAACCGGGTGCGCGCCCAGCTGTGAGGATGCCTCAGTTGGTCGGGACGGCCGGCTTCGCGGGCGCGGCCGGGGCGCTTGGCAAAGCCGGCACGGACGGCGCGGCCGAGCTGCTCGCGGGTGGCGTGTCGAGGATGGAGTGTCCGACGCCCGAGGTGCCGCGGTTGATAAGGGCCAGCACCAGCGAGAGGCCAAAGAACATCGCGCCCAGGACGGCGGTGGTGCGGGTCAGCAGGTTGGCCGTCCCGCGCCCGCCCATGAACGAGCCCATTCCCTGCGACGTGCCGATGCCGAGCCCTCCGCCTTCGCTGCGCTGGATCAGCACGACGCCGATCAGCGCGAGTGTGACGAACAGATGGACGATCAGCAGGACGGACGACATCTTTGACCTCAGGCGTGAAACAGCGGCTTCTACCCGCCCGCGCCCGGCTTGGAAAGCGCGCCCGCCGCACGGGCGATGCCCAGGAAATCCGCGGCCATCAGGCTGGCGCCGCCGACCAAGGCGCCGCCCACCTCGGGCAGCGCCATCAACGCGGCGGCGTTCGCGGGCTTCACCGAGCCGCCATACAGGATACGGACGGCCTGGCCCGCCGCGCCCAGCTGCCGCCGCAGCTCGCCGCGGATGAACCCGTGCATCTCGGCCACCTCCGCCTCGGTGGGCGTGCGCCCGGTGCCGATGGCCCAGATCGGCTCATAGGCGAGCACGCCCGCGAAATCCTTCGGCAGACTGCCCGCGATCTGCCAGCCGACCGTCTCGGCATGGCGCCCGGCCTGCCGCTGGGCCTCCGTCTCGCCCACGCACACGATCGGCACAAGACCGTGCTCGGTTGCCGCGCGCACCTTCTGGCGCACCATGTCGTCGGTCTCGTGATGGTCCGCCCGCCGTTCGGAATGGCCCAGAATGACCCATGTTGCCCCGCAGTCCCGCAGCATGGCGGCCGCGATGTCCCCGGTATGCGCGCCGGACGCCGCCGCATTGCAGTCCTGTCCGCCCACGCCGACCGGTGTGCCGGCCAGGGACTGCGCCACGCGGGCCAGCACGGTGGCGGGCGGGCACACCACGAGATCGGCGGAGACGGCCGACGCACCCTGGGCGACCGCCTCGGCCAGCGCCGTCGCTTCCGCCGCAAGCCCGTTCATCTTCCAGTTGCCGGCGATCAGGTGGCGCATGGTATTCCCCGTTTTACCGCCCGGAATAGAACGCGGGCCGGCACGCTGGCAAACCGGGGCCTCCCTGCCTATGGTGCGCCGCCTTCGTGCCAGGAATGATCAAATGCTCGCTATCTTTCGCCGCTACCTCAACACATGGCCAGCCCGCCTGTTCTTCCTGGTTCTGGTCGCCTCGTTCGGCCTGTGGGGCGTCGCCGACGTCATCCGCAATCTGGGCGCCGGCGACGGATCGGCCGCGACCGTGGCCGGCCGCAAGATCGAGATGCCGGAGTTGCAGGACGCCTATCGCCGGCAACTCGCGCAGGTGACCCGCATGTTCGGCACCCAGGTGCAGCCCACCCCGCAAATCCGCCGCTCGGTGGCCGAACAATCGCTGGCACAGCTGGTGACCCAGGCGGCGCTCGACGCCAAGGTCGACGAGTTGGGACTGACCGCACCCGACGACGCGGTGCGCGCCGCCGTGTTCGTCATCCCCAACTTCCACGGCGCCGGCGGCACGTTCAGCCGTCCGGCGTTCGAGGCCTTCCTGCGCAACGCCGGCCTGACCGAGCAGCGGTTTCTGTCCCTGATGCGCACCGACCTCGACGCCCGCCAGCTGATGGAGGCGGTGCGGTCAGGCTCAGAGGCGCCCGAGATCGAGACGCGCGCCGTGTTCGCCTTCCAGCAGGAGAAGCGCGTCGCCGACGCGGTGCAGGTGCCATTCGCCGCCATCCCGCCCCCTGCGGCACCCACCGAAGCCCAGCTGCATCGCTGGTACGACAACCATCCGGACGACTACCGCACGCCGGAGCTGCGCCGCATCAAGGCCGTGATCCTGGCGCCGCAGACCGTGGCGCGCGACATCGACGTGAGCGAGGACGAGATGCGCGCGGACTACACGCAGCACCAGTCATTATACCAACAGCCCGAGCGGCGCTCGGTGCAGATCGTCGAGGCTCCCACCGAAGCCCTCGCGGGCACGCTGGCCGGCCGGCTGAGCGACGGCACGGATTGGGATGCGGTCCGCAAAGCCGCCGAGGCCGCCGGCGGCTCGGCCGTGGAACTGACCGACGCGACGCGGATCGAATTTCCCTCGCGAGCCCTGGCCGACTCGGTGTTCGCGGCGGCGGCGAACGTGGTGTCGGTCCCGTCGCAGGATGGCGCATCGTGGGGCGTGGTGCGGGTGACGAAAATCGCACCGGGCCTGTCGCGCAGCTTCGACCAGGCCAAGGACGAGGCGCGCGCGCGCGTGATCGCTTCCAAGGCCGCGGATGTGATGGATGTCCGGGCCAACCGGATCGAGGGCCTGCTCACGGGCGGCACCACGCTCGACGACCTGCCGGCCGATATCGGCGTGGCGGCCGTGGCGGGCACGCTCGACGCCCAGGGTAACACGGCGGCGGGCGAGCGGGCACCCATTCCCGGCCCGGCCGAACTGCGCCCCGCCTTCGTGCAGGCCGCGTTCCAGGCCAAGCCGGGCGACGCGGTGCATCTGGTGCAGGCGCCAAACGCCGCCGATGGGAGCCAGTCCTACTATGCGGTCGCGGTCGAGGCGATCACGCCGCCGGCCACCAGGCCCTACGAGGAGGTGGCCGCCTCGGCCGAGGCCGACTGGACCCACGACGCGCTGCGCCATGCCGCGGACGAGGCTGCGGCGAAGGTCCTGGCGGCGGTCAAGGGCGGCCAGAGCCTCGCGGACGCTGCCGTGATCGCGGGCCTCGCGGTCCGCCGCCTGCCTCCCGTCGGCCGCGCCGCGCCGGTGGCAGGCGTGCCGGCTCAGCTGATACAGCCGCTGTTCGGCATGAAGCAGGGCGAGGCCACCATGTTCGAGGACGCCGACGGCTTCACGGTGGCGGTACTCGCGGAAATCCAGACCGCGAACGCGGATGCCGATCCGGTGGGTTACGGGCAGATGCGCGAGGCGCTCAACCGCGCCGTGGGCGACGACACGGAGAACGTGTTCGCCGCCGCCGTGCGGGACCGCGCCAGGCCCAAGGTGAACCGCGCGGCGATCGAGAGCCTGGTCCAGGCGGAGTAGGCCGTCTTTTGCCCGACGCACTCGCCGCACGCCGGCCGCCCCTGTATATCCGCATCGAACACGAGCACGCATGACCAACCTCAAGCCCGTCCTGGCCCGCCTCGCCCTCGGCGCCACGCTATCCGAGCCGGAAGCCGAGGAGGCGTTCGGCATCATTATGTCGGGCGAGGCCACGCCCGCCCAGATCGCGGGCCTACTGATGGCCATGCGGCTGCGCGGCGAGACGGTGGCCGAGTTGACCGGGGCGGTTCGGGCGATGCGTGGGCGCATGGCGCGGGTCGAGGCGCCACCGGGCGCGATCGACGTGTGCGGCACCGGGGGCGACAATGCCGGGACGCTCAACGTGTCGTCCGCCGTCACCTTCGTGCTGGCGGGACTGGGGGTGCCGGTCGCCAAGCACGGCAACCGCGCGCTCAGCTCGCGCACCGGCGGCTCGGACGTGCTGACCGCGCTGGGCGTGAATGTGGACGTGCCGCTCGAGCGGCTGCCCGCGGTGCTTCGCGCCTCCGGCTGCGCGTTCCTGTTCGCCCCGCGCCACCATGCGGCGCTGCGGCACGCCGCCGGCCCCAGGGTGGAACTGGGCACGCGCACCATCTTCAACCTACTGGGACCGCTCACCAATCCGGCCGGCGTCACCCGCCAGTTGACCGGCGTGTTCGATCCCGCCTGGGCGCGGCCGATGACCGAGACCTTGTCCCGGCTCGGGACCACCCGGTGTTGGCTGGTGCATGGCATGGGACTCGACGAGTTGACGGTCGCCGGCGAGAGCCAGGTGGTCGAGTTGCGGGACGGCGCGATCCGCGAATTCGCCGTCACCCCCGAGGAGGCCGGGCTGCGGCGGGCGCCGATCGCCGAGATCCACGGCGGGGACGCGGCGGTGAACGCGGCGGCTCTGCTGGCGCTGCTGCAAGGCGCGACTGGCGCCTACCGCGAGACGGTGCTGCTCAATGCAGCGGCCGGTTTGATCGTGGCCGAGCGGGTGGCGACCTTGCGCGAGGGCGCGGTTCTGGCGGCAGCGGCGCTCGACAGCGGCGCGGCCATGGCGGCATTGGAAAGCCTGCGGCGGGAGACGGCATGAACGCGCTCGACCGGATTTGCGCGGACACGCGCGCCGAGGTCGGCCGGCGGCGGCAGGACCTGCCGCTGGCGCGGGTGCGCGCGCTGGCGATCGCGGCCTCCCCCCCGCGCGGTTTTGCCCAGGCCCTGCTTTCCACCAGCACCCAAGGGCGGTTCGCGCTGATCGCCGAAATCAAGAAGGCCTCGCCTTCCGGCGGCCTGATCCGGCCGGATTTCGACCCGGCCCGGCTTGCCGAAGCCTACCGCGACGGCGGCGCCACCTGCCTCTCGGTGCTGACCGACGAGCCGCATTTCCATGGCCTGCCCGAACATCTGCGCGCCGCCCGCGCCGCCGTCGGGCTGCCGGTGCTGCGGAAGGACTTCATGCTCGACGCCTGGCAGATTTACGAAAGCCGCATGATGGGCGCCGACTGCATCCTGCTCATCATGGCTGCCCTCGACGATGCCCTGGCGGTCGATCTGGAACAACAGGCGCGCGCGCTGGGGATGGACGTGCTGGTCGAGGTGCATGACCGCGCCGAACTGGAACGGGCACTCGGCCTGCAAACCAGACTCGTGGGCATAAACAGCCGCAACCTCAAGACATTGAAGACCGATCTGGCGACCGTTTTCGAGCTGGCCCCGCTGGTGCCGCCGGATCGCGTGCTGGTGGCCGAAAGCGGTCTGCGCGAGAACGCCGACCTCAAACGGCTGGCCGGGATCGGCGTCAACTGCTTCCTCGTCGGCGAAAGCCTGATGCGCCAGCCAGACGTGGCGGGCGCCACAAGAACGCTGCTCGCGGCATGAGCAAGCTCACGCATTTCGATGCGGATGGGCACGCGGCCATGGTCGATGTGGGCGGCAAGGCGGTGACGGATCGGGCCGCGACCGCGCGGGTGCGGGTCGTGATGCTGCCCACGACGCTGCGGATGATCGTGGACGGGGGGGCGAAAAAGGGCGATGTGTTCGGGGTCGCGCGTCTGGCCGGCATCATGGGCGCCAAACGGACCAGCGACCTCATCCCGTTGTGCCATCCGCTGGCCATCACGGCCGTGACCGTCGATCTGGCGGCCGATGGCGAGGACGCCGTGGCGATCACCGCCACGGTGCGGACCTCCGGGCGCACCGGCGTGGAGATGGAAGCGCTGACGGCGGCCAGCGTGGCGGCGTTGACGGTGTACGACATGTGCAAGGCGGTGGATCGCGGGATGCGGATCGAGGGGCTGCGCGTGGTCGAGAAATCCGGCGGCAAGTCGGGCGACTTCGTCCAGCCGTGATGATTTCGGTCGTCGAGGCGCGGGCGCGCATCCTGGCCGGGCTGGTGCCCACCGCCGCCGAGATCGTGGCGCTGGCCGAGGCGTGGGGCCGGGTGTCGTCACTCCCGGTCGTGGCCCGCCTCACCCAGCCGCCGCGCGATGTCTCGGCCATGGACGGCTATGCGTTGCGGTCCGAAGCGGGCGGCCTGGGCGCGAGGCTGCAACTGGTGGGCAGCGCGCCGGCCGGCCATCCATGGCAGGGTGCCCCGCTGCGCGACAACCAGACCGTGCGGCTGTTCACCGGCAGCATCGTGCCGGACGGCGCCGATGCCATTCTGATCCAGGAAGATGCGACTCCCGACGGCGATATTGTGCGGGTCGACGAAGCCGTGCGCGCCGGCCGCCATATCCGGCGCGCCGGCCAGGATTTCGCGGCAGGCGACACGCTGATCCGCCCGGCACGCCGGCTTTCCGCGCGCGATATCGGCTTGGCGGCTGCGGGCAACCACCCGTGGCTCACCGTTCATCGCCGCCCGCGCGTCGCCATCCTGGCCACCGGCGACGAGATCGCGATGCCGGGCGAGCCCATCCCGCCGGGCGGCATCGTCAGTTCCAACTCCCACGCGCTCGCCGCCCTGGTGCGCGCCAGCGGCGGCGACCCGATCGTGCTGCCGGTCGCGGCGGACGACCGCATCGCACTCGCCGCCGCCGCCGACTCGGCCGCCGGATGCGACCTGCTGGTCACCACCGGCGGCGCGAGCGTCGGCGAGCACGATCTGGTGCAGGCGGCATTTTCCACGCGGGGCCTCGCTGTCGATTTCTGGAAGATCGCCATGCGCCCCGGCAAGCCGCTCATGTTCGGCCGTCTCGGGGCGCTGCCGGTGATCGGCCTGCCCGGCAACCCCGTCTCGTCGATGATCTGCGGCATTCTTTTCGTGATGCCCGCGATCCAGCTTCTCTCGGGCCTCCCTGGCGAGGCTCCCCCGGTCGTCGCCGCCAGGCTGGCCGCCCCCCTCCCCGCCAACGACCTGCGGGCCGACCATCTTCGCGCGACGCTGCGTGTCGCCGCCGGGGGCTTGGAGGCATGTGCCTTCGACCGGCAGGACTCCGCGATGCTGCGCCTGTTGAGCCTGGCGGACGGCCTGATCCTCCGCGCTCCTCACGCCCCGGCGGCCGAGGCCGGCGCCGTGGTCGAGGTAATCCGCCTCGATACGCTGGGCCTGTGAACTCCGCTTGACGCGCCAACGGGAACCAATGTAGAACGCCGGCTCAGTTGCCGGTTTGTTCCTTCCTCCACGTCCGGCCGTCGGGAGAGACCCATGCTGACCCGCAAGCAGCACGAGCTGCTGATCTTCATCGACCGCCACATCAAGGCCACCGGCTTCTCCCCGAGCTTCGAGGAGATGAAGGACGCGCTGGATCTTAAATCGAAATCCGGCATCCACCGGCTGATCTCCGCCCTGGAGGAACGCGGCTTTCTCCAGCGCCGCCATCACCGCGCCCGCGCGCTGGAGGTCACCCGGCTGCCGAACGCGCCGCCAATGGCGCATGCGGAGGCGGGCGAGCAGGCAGAGGGCAATTTTTCGCCCAACGTCATTCATGGCGCGTTCAGCCCCCGTCTGCCCGGCGTCCGTGCGGCGCCAGAGGCGGCAGCCGTGCAATTGCCGATGTATGGCCGCATCGCCGCCGGCCAGCCGATCGAGGCGATGCGCGACGATGGCGTCCATATCGAGGTGCCGATGGCCTGGCTCGGCTCGGGCGAGCATTTCGCGCTTGAGGTGGCCGGCGACTCGATGGTCGAGGCCGGTATCCTGAGCGGCGACACCGTCATCATCCGCAAGGGCGAAACCGCCGAAACGGGCGAAATCGTGGTGGCGCTGGTGGACGAGAACGAAGTGACCCTGAAGCGCCTCCGCCGACGCGGCAACTCCATCGCGCTGGAGCCGGCCAATGTGCGGCACGAGACACGAATTTTCCCGGCGGACCGGGTGAAAATCCAGGGACGGCTGGTGGCCTTGTTGCGGAAATACTGACCGGCGCGAGATGATTGGCGGGGCGGGGACTTGGCCCTATAACCCGCCGGTCTAACCCGCCAGCATAACCCACGAGTCATTCCCTCCCGCCGCGAGCCAGCATGCAGCCCACCGATTACACCGCCGCCCGTGCCATGATGGTCGATAGCCAGATCCGGCCCAACAAGGTGACCGACCCGCGCATCCTCGGTGCCATGCGGACACTGCCGCGCGAGCGATTCGTGCCGCTGGCGATGGCCTCGCTCGCGTATGCCGACGAAGATGTGCCACTCGGCGGCGGGCGCGTGTTGATGGAGCCGATGTTGATCGCGCGGCTGCTGCAAACCGCCGCCGTCCAGCCCGGGGAGCGCGTGCTGGTGCTTGGCGCCGGCTGCGGCTACGCGGCCTGTGTGCTGGCGGCCTGCGGGGCCGAGGTCGTGGCGTTCGAATCCGAGGAAGACCTCGCGGCCCATGCGCACGCGCTGCTCGCCGAGTTCGCGCCAGGGGTGACGCTGGTGACGGGCAGGCTGGCCGATGGCTGGCCCGCTTTGGCTCCATACGACGTCGTGTTCATCGACGGCGCGTTCGAGGAATTGCCGCCCGCGGTCAGCGCGCAGCTCCGCCGTCCCGGCGGCCGCTTGCTGGGCGTGCGCTCGGGTGCGGGGCGCATGGGCCAGGCGGTGCTGGGCGAGGCATTCGGCGTGCCGGCGCCCGGCTTGCAGGCGCCCGGCGTGCAGGCGTTGTCCATGCAGGCGGTGTTCGACGCGGCGACCCCGGTGCTGCCGGAACTGCGCCGGGTCGCGGCTTTCGTCTTCTGAGGCGTGGGCGCTCCAAAAGCTTGGCGGCGAACAGGGTGACGTGCGACCATGGGCACGGTAACCGGCCGGACCGCGTCAGCGGACGCATTCGGCTTATGATCGCAATAGGGTCTGTCACGATGGGTTTTCGCGCGAATTTGGCCGGTGGCGTGGCGTTGGCGGCGGCGATGGCCGGCGTCCCGACTCTGGCGCATGCCCAGGTCCATACCTTGCAGGAGGCCCTGGCAGCCGCGTATTCGAATAACCCCACGATCCAGGCGGGACGTGCGCTGCTCCGCGCGACCGACGAGAACGTGCCGCAGGCGCTGGCCGGATGGCGCCCGACCGTGGTGCTCAGCGGCAGCGCCGGCTACGCGATCGGTGATATCCGAACCTACACCGCAGGCAGTTCCAGCGCGTTCGGCACCACCAAAGGCCACGCCAACTACACGCAAAACGACCGGCCGCAGAACACCGAGCAGGCGACATTGACCCAGCCGCTGTATCGCGGCGGCCGCACGCGTGCCGGCACCAACCGCGCCGAGAACCAGGTGATGTCGCAGCGCGCGACCTTGATCGCGACCGAGCAGCAGGTGTTCCTGGACAGCGTCAACGCCTTCGTCACCGTCATCGCCAACCAGCAATTGCTGCAGCTCAACATCAACAACGAGCAGGTGCTGACGAAGCAGTTGCAGGCCACCAACGACCGCTTCCGCGTGGGCGAGATCACCCGCACCGACGTGGCCCAGGCCGAGGCGGCCCTCGCGGGGGCCACCGCGACGCGCCAGACGGCCGAGGGAAACCTCGCCACCGCGCGGGGCACCTATCAGCGCCTGATCGGCGAACTGCCCGACAAGCTGATCGAGCCGCAACCGTTGAAGCTGCCCACCAAGACCATCGCCGAGGGCCGCGCGCTGGCCTCGGCCAACAACCCGAACGTGATTGCCGCGCTCTACAACAACGCCGCGGCCAAGGACAATTTCGATCTCCAGTACAGCGCGCTCCTGCCCAACGCGAGCCTCCAGGCATCGGGCGTCCGGGCGGACAACTCGACCCAGCGCAATTTCCGCTCCACCAGCGGCTCGCTGCTCGCCAACGTCACCGTGCCGATCTACCAGGGCGGCGCGGAATACGCCGCCATTCGTCAGGCACGCCAGCAGGAGCAGCAGACCCGCCGGCAGGTGGACGATGCACGTCGCACCGCGATCCAGTTGCTGGTCAGCGCATGGGAGACCTATCAGGCGGCAAAGGGCACCGCCGACAGCACGCGCGCGCAGATCCGCTCCAACCAGATCGCGCTCGAAGGCGTGCAGCGCGAGGCAATCGTCGGCAGCCGCACCACACTCGATGTGCTGAACGCCGAGCAATCGCTGCTGAATTCCCGCTCCACCTTGGTGCAGAACCTCGCCAACGTGGTCACCGCCTCCTATTCGGTCGCCTCCGCCGTCGGCCGCCTAACCGCACGGGACTTGGCGCTGCCGGTGCCGCTGTACGACGAGACGGCCTATTACGAGGCGGTTCACGACCGTTGGATCGGCACCGGCGATTACGCCACCGGCCAGCCAGGCCGGTGACCACGCCAGCGGGTTCTGCCGCCCAACCTGGCAGCGATGCCTCGATGGACGAGATTCTGGCCTCGATCCGCCGCATCCTGGCGGAGGATGAGACCGCCGATGCGGCCTCGCCGCGAACCTCAGGCATAACGCCTGCGGCCCAGTCACCCGCGCTGCTTGTGGGCGAGCAGCGTCACGACGTGCTCGAACTCGACGCGTCGATGCTCGTCGAGGAGCCGCCCTCCGCTCCGATGCCCGATGCGTCAGTCAGGCGCGAACCAACTTCCGGGATTGCCATTCCAATGCCAGATCCGCATTTCAACGCGAACCCTCCCGAGTCGCTGGTCGCACCCGAGGCCGCGGCGGCCACCGCCGCCTCGGTCGGCTCCCTCGTGCGGCATCTGGCGCAAGAGCGGAACCTGCAGGTGACGCGGGGCGGTCCGTCGCTGGAGGACGTGATCCGCGACGAGATGCGGCCATTGCTGAAGCATTGGCTCGACACCAACCTGCCCGTATTGGTCGAACGCCTGGTTCGGGCCGAGATCGCCCGCGTGGTCGATCGCTCGGTCGGCTAACCGAGCCCCGCCGCCCACCGCGCGCCGCTTTCCAGGCACGCGGCCATTCGAGTGACCCATCATGTTGTCCAAATCCTTTTCGCCCGCCGAGGTCGAAGCCTCCCTCTATGAAGGCTGGGAAGCATCCGGCGCCTTCGCGGCCCGGCCCGACGGCAACGCCGCCCCCTTCACCATCATGATCCCGCCGCCCAACGTCACGGGCAGCCTGCACATGGGCCATGCGCTCACCTTCACCGTGCAGGACACGCTGATCCGCTGGCGCCGTATGCAGGGCCGCGACGCGCTGTGGCAGCCGGGCACCGACCACGCCGGCATCGCCACCCAGATGGTGGTCGAGCGGCTGCTGGAATCCGAGGGCGCCGCGCGCAAGACGCTGGGCCGCGAGAAATTCCTCGAACGGGTCTGGCAGTGGAAAGCCGAATCCGGCGGCGCCATCACCCGCCAGCTCCGTCGCCTTGGTGCGTCGCTGGATTGGCCCCGCGAACGCTTCACCATGGATGACGGGCTCTCGGTCGCCGTCCGCGAGGTGTTCGTCACCCTGGCCAAGCAGGGCCTGATCTACCGCGACCGGCGCCTTGTTAACTGGGACCCGAAATTTCAGTCCGCCATTTCCGACCTGGAAGTCGAGAGCCGCGAGATGCGCGGGCATATCTGGACCATCCGCTACCCGGTCGAGGGGGAGGCGGGCCGCTTCATCGAGGTCGCCACCACCCGGCCGGAAACGATGCTGGGCGACACGGCGGTGGCGGTTCACCCCACCGATGCACGCTATGCCGACCTTGTCGGCCGCTTCGTGACCCTGCCGATCACCGGCCGACGGGTGCCGATCGTGGCCGATGAATACTCCGATCCGGAGAAGGGCACAGGTGCCGTCAAGATAACGCCCGCGCATGATTTCAACGATTTCGCGGTGGGCCAGCGCCACAGGCTCGCCATGCCAAGCGTGCTGGATCGCGCGGCACGGATCACGCTGGCCGAGATCGAGTTGACCGCCGTGCCGGGCCTCGCCGATCCGGAGTTCGCCCGCTCCCTCGCGGGCCAGGATCGCTATGACGCGCGAAAGGCCATCGTGGCCGAACTCGAACGCCTGGAGCTGTTGGTCGGCGTCGAGCCGCACACCAACCAGGTGCCGCATGGCGACCGCTCGGGTGTCGCGATCGAGCCGCTGCTGACGGTGCAGTGGTATTGCAACGCGGCCGAACTGGCCAGGCCGGCCATCGAAGCCGTCGAACAGGGCCGCACCAGGTTCGTGCCCCAGCAATGGGAGAACACCTTCTTCGCCTGGATGCGCGACATCCAGCCCTGGTGCATCAGCCGCCAGCTCTGGTGGGGCCACCGCATCCCGGCCTGGTACGGGCCGGACGGCACGGTGTTCGTCGAAAAGACCGAGGCCGAGGCGGTGGCGGCCGCACGCGCGCATTACGGCGAGGATCGCGAATTGTCCCGCGACGAGGACGTGCTGGACACCTGGTTCAGCTCCGCCCTGTGGCCGTTCTCCACCCTCGGCTGGCCAGAGAAAACGCCGGATCTCGCGCGCTATTATCCCGGCGACGTGCTGGTGACGGGCTTCGACATCATCTTCTTCTGGGTCGCCCGGATGATGATGATGGGCCTGCACTTCATGGGCGACGTGCCGTTCCGCACGGTCTACATCCACGGCCTGGTCAGCGACGAGCGCGGCCAGAAGATGAGCAAGTCCAAGGGCAACGTGATCGACCCGCTGGACCTCGTCGACCAGTACGGCGCCGACGCGCTGCGCTTCACCATCGCGTCCCTGACCGGCCCCGGCCGCGGCATGAAGCTCGGCGCCGCCCGGGTGGAGGTGTCGCGCGGCTTCATCACCAAGCTGTGGAACGCGGCACGGTTCTGCGAGATGAACGCGGTGGCGCCCGACCCGGCGTTCCAGCCCTCCGACGCCGCCCTGCCGCTGTCGCGCTGGCTGCTGGCGGCGGCCAGCGACGCCATCGCCGAGACGACGACGGCGCTGGAGGCCTATCGCTTCGACGAATACGCCAGCGCTTGCCAGCGCTTCGCCCGCAACGTGTTCTGCGACTGGTTCCTCGAATTCGCCAAGCCAACGCTGCTGCTGACCGAGACGCCCGAGGCCGCCGAACTCCGCCGTACCGCCGCCCACGTGCTCGGCCTGATGCTGCGCCTGCTGCATCCGGTGATGCCGTTCGTCACCGAGGAACTCTGGGCCGAATTCGGCTACGGCCCGAAAGGCAGCCTGATCGGCACCGCCTGGCCCGAGCCGTTCGACGTTCCCGGCCGCGACGCGGCGCGCGCCGAACTCGATTGGGTGGTCCGTCTGATCTCCGAGGTGCGCACCGTGCGCGCCGAGATGAACGTGCCGCCCTCCCAGCTCTCGCCTATCTGGGTGAAGGACGCCACGCCCGCCACGCTGGCGCGCGGCGCCGCCTGGATGCACGTGATCGGTCGCATGGCTCGCGCCTCGGCTTTCGGCCCGCTCGACGGCGACGTCCCGAAAGGTGCCGCCCAGGCCGTCCTCGACGAAGCCACCCTGGTGCTGCCGCTGGCCGGGCTGATCGACCTGGACGCCGAGCGTGCGCGTTTGGCTAAGGAACTCGCGCGGGCTGCCGACGAAGCGGCCAAGGTTGAGAAGAAGCTGTCCAATCCCGATTTCGTATCGCGGGCGAAGGAGGAAGTGGTCGAGGAAAACCGCGAACGCCTCCGCGCCGCACAGGGCGAAGTGGCACGGCTCGATGCGGCATTGGCGCGGATCGCCTGAACCGCGCGACGCCGGGCGGAAATGGGCGCCGCGTTCCGCCACATGGCGTCATGGCCATGGCGCCGCCGGACTGCTATCGTAACGGCTTGACGGGGGTGGCGCGATGAGCGACTTGGCAATAACGGACCAGTTCGAACCGAGCGGCTATTTCAGCTTTCGCGGGCGGATCACCCGGCGCAGCTACTGGATGCACTACACCTTGCCGCTCCTGGCGGCCGCCATCGTTGCCTCGGCCATCGATTACGGCCTGTTCGGCGGCGACAATTTGTTCACCATGGTGGCGAGCATCGCCTGCCTCTGGCCAAGCCTCGCCAGCATTTCCAAACGCCTGCACGACCGTGGCCGCAGCGCCTGGTTCATGCTCATCGCGTTCGTGCCGCTGATTGGCGTGTTTTGGCTGCTCATCGAATGCGGGTTCCTGCGCGGCGGGTCGGGCGCGAACCGCTTCGGGCCCTCGCCGCTGGAGCGCGCCTGACATGTGGCTGTCCGACCGAGCGGTGGCTGCCGGTCGCGATCAGGGCCGGCCGTTACGCCTGTCTCGCTGTGGCGGAGCGGCTTTGGATGCGCCGATCCGGGCAAACCACGTAGCGCATCCGACGTCGAAGCTCGTTTACCCGATCACCCGGAGGAACGCGCGCCCTGCCGCGAACAGGGCGGCTCCGGCGCCAAGGAAGGCAAGCGCGGTCTGCCAAGGCGACAAAAGACGGTCACGCGTGAGCTTGGCCGTATCGGCGTAGAGCCTGGACTGTTCGGCGCCGAACTTGAACTGCCCGGCCACGAGTTTGGCCTGCTCCGCCGCCAGCTTGTCGTGCTCCGCGACGAATTTTCGAGTCTCGGCAAGCTGCCGATCAATCCGGGAGATGACTTCGCGCAGTTCAAGAGCATCGGCTTGAGCGGCATCGCCCATAATCAGCCTCTTTGGTAGACCGGCCTGCAAACCCGCTGCCAACCTGGCCTGCGCGCATGTGCCGTCCAATTGATTCCGCTAACCCTCCGCCACCTTCCGCCGCAACGACCGCGAGAATCGCAACGACGAATGCTCGAACCCGATCGCGCGATAAAACGCATGCGCCGCCTCGCGCCGCACGCCGCTGGTCAGTTCCAGCACGTCGCAGCCGGCCATCCGCGCCGCCTGGCTCGCGGCCTTCACCAGCATGCGGCCGATGCCCGAGCCGCGCGCGCGATCGTCCACCACCAGCGTGGTGATGCGGGCCAATGGGCGTTCGTGGTGCAGCATCGGGCACCAGTTCACCGCGATCACGCCGACCACCGGCCCGTATCCGCTCGCCACCAGCACAATGGCGTCGGGGTCGCCGGCAACCGCCTCCAGCCGCAATGCCGCCGCGCGGGCCGTCATCGGATAGCCGAGTTGTCCGAGCAGGCCTGCCACATCGGCCGCGTCCGCCGGCACGGCACCGCGTATGTCGATGCCCGCCGCCACCTTCAGGCCGCCCCGCTCAGGCCGCGAGCGCGGCCTTCACCGTGCCGTGGTAGTCCATCTCCGGCACCGGGCCGACCACCGACACCGTCGGGTTGCTCGCCACCACCACGCGCGCGGCCTGCCGCACATCGTCCAGCGTCACCGCCTCCACCGCGCGCATCGCCTCGGCCGGCGGGATGACCTTGCCGTGCTCGAACAGCGAGTTGGCGATGGAACGCGCGAGCGTGAACGGCTTCTCCTTGGCGGTGGCGAGGTTGACCAGCATGGAGTTGCGCGCCCGCGTCAGATCCTGCGTCGTCACGCCCTGCGTGGTCTTCACGATCTGCTCGCACGCGACCTGGATCAGGTCGGGCACGTGCTTGGCGGTGGTGCCGGCATACATCACGAAATCGCCGTGGTCCCCGCCATGGTCGGAATAGGCGGACACGGCGTACACCAACCCGCGCTTCTCGCGCACCTCCTGGAACAGCGGCGAGGACATGCCGCCGCCGAGTGCCCGCGCCAGCAGCTTGTGGGCATAGACCGTCGGGTCCGTCTCGGGCACCGATTGCAGGCCGAGCAGGATGGTCACCTGCTCGAAATCCTTTTCGGTGTTGCGCACGTCGCCGCCGACATAGCGGGCCGGCGCCGCCACAACCGGCGTCGAATGGCTGGGCAGGACGGCGAAATGCGCGCCGACCATCGCCACGAAATCGGCGTGGGCGAAATCGCCGGTGCCGACGACCACCATGTTCTCGGCGAAATAATGCTCGGCCACGAACGCGGTGAAATGCTCGCGCGTGACGCCCTCGATGATCGAGGCGGGGCCGAGGATCGGGCGGCCGAGCGGCTGGTCGGGGTAGGCCGTGGTGCCGTAGCCGTCATAGGCGACGTGGGAGGGGTTGTCGGCGGCGCGGCGGATTTCCTGCAATATCACGCCCTTCTCGATCTCGATCTCCTTCGGCTCGAAGTTCGATGCGGTCAGCACGTCGCCCAGTATCTCGACCGATTGGGCGATGGTGGATTTCAGCCCGGTAACGAAATAGGCGGTCTGGTCGTGCGAGGTGAACGCGTTGATGTTGGAGCCCAGCATCTCGATCTCGGCGGCGATCTGCAGGGATGTCCGGGTGCGGGTGCCCTTGAACGCCATGTGTTCGAGGAAATGCGCGATGCCGTTATTGGCCTCGGTTTCGTTGCGGGCGCCGGCCTTGACGAAGGCGCCGACGGCGGCGCTGTCGAAGCCGGGCAGGTTGACGGACACGACCCGCAGGCCGTTGGGAAGGACGCTTTGTTCGATGTTCATGGCCCCAATGTAGGGAACAAATCGCGCTAGAACAGCCCGTGGATGTACCAGCTTTGGTCGCCGGTCGCGGGATCGACGCCGTCACCCCGGCGGAACAGCCAAAAACGGCTTCCCGCCTCGTCCTCCACCTGGAAATAGTCGCGTACCGCCCAGGTCTCGGCCGCGCGCTTCCACCACTCGCCGGCGATCCGTTCCGGGCCGTCGGCACGGCGGATGCGGTGGCGGTGCTGGCGCCAGGTAAAGGCGCGCGGCGGATGGTCGGGCAGCAGCGCCAGCGCCTCGACCGGCTGCGGCGGGTCCAGCAGGCGGGCCGGGCGCGGCAGGTCGGGCGCCCAGGTTCGGCCGGTGAGCGGGGCCATCGGCGGCCCATAGGCCACGCCGCGCTCCGGCACGTCGCTCTCGATGGCGGCGGCGCGATACACCCGCGCGGCCCCCAGGCGGCTTCGCAGCCGGTCCACCAGAGCCGCGACATCGGCCCCCGGCGGGGCGGCACCCGCCAACACGGCCGGGGATTGCGCGTAAGACAGCGTCTCGGCCAGCGGCACCACCAGCCGCATCGCCTCGATGCCGAGGCCGGGATCGACCCTTTCGATCTCGGCGCGCAACAGGCGGGCGAGATGGACCGGGTCCCGGCTGGGGCGGGCGGTGCCGATGCGGATGGCGGGTGTCGCGCCATCCACGCGCTCGAACAGCAGGTCGAGCCGGCGGGCTCCTTGCCCCGCCTGCTCCATCGCCGCGCAGACCGCGACGCTCAGGCGGTCGATCGCCACCGCGAACGCATCCCCGGTCAGCAACGGCTCGACGAAGGCCTCGCGCCGCGAGAGCACGCCGATCGGCAGCATCGGCATGATCGGCTCGAACGCATGGCCCAGCGCCTGGTCCAGAAGTCGCCCGAGCACGGCACCGAAGCGGCGGGCGAGCGGGGCGCGGGGCGCCTCGATCAGTTGTGCCACGCGGTCGAAGCCGAGGCGGTGCAGCTTTTCCCCCACTTCCGGCGGCAGGCGCAGGCAACCCACCGGCAGCTTTGCGATCGCCATCCGCGTGCCGCCCTCGGGCACCACGGTCTCGGCTGCCTCGCCGAACCGCGCCACCGCGTGCGCGGCCCCCGGCGTGTCGGCCATCGCCAGCCGTGCCGCGAACCCGGCCGCGCGCAGCCAGCCGCCGATGACGCCGAGAAAGGCCGGCTCGCCGCCATGCAGATGGGTGCAGCCGGTGGCGTCGATCCACAGCCCGTCCGGCGCGTCGGGCGAGGTGAGCGGCGAAAAGCACAGGCACCAGCCCGCCAGCCGCGCGAGCGCCGCCGCGTCGGCCTCGGGGTCGGCCTCGCGCACCTCGAGACCGCGCAGCATGGCCTGGGCGCGGGCCAGCTTCATGCCGGCGCGCAAGCCCGCGCGGCTGGCGGCATGGTCGGCGGCGGCCACCACGCGGCGGCCACCCTCCTGTGCGACGGTGACCAGCGGCGTCTCAGGCGACGGCGCGGCTTGCGGGCCGCCGCTCCGCCGGATGCGATCGGTCGGCCAGGTCGGCAGCCAGACGGAGACGATGCGGCGCATCCGCCACCTCCACGATCCACGATGCGGGCTCGCCGCCCCGGCGGCGCACGAGATCGAGCCGCCAGCGCGGCGGCCCCAGGCCTGGCCAGTCCGGCCGCCCCGGCAGCGGCGGCGCGCAGGGCAGGCACGCCACCCGCCAGCGCGTGACCGCCGCGTTCGGCTCGACCGCGCCGGCGGCAGGGTCGCGCACATTGCGCGCCCGCCGCGTCCGTCGCAGCGCGAAGGCGATCACGCCGGCACTCTCGGCGGCCAACTGCAAGCGGCGCGAGGCCGTCAGCCCCAGGCGCCCGCGCACCTCCCCCACCACGCCAGCCAGCCTGCCGCCGGCCGCGTCGCGATAGCGCAGCGCGTCCTCCATGGCCTGCAACACCCCGGCCAGCCGCCCGGCCTCGGCATACACCACCCGATCCGGATGCAGTCCCACGGCCGCGAGCGCGGGAGGGAACAGGTCGCGATGCTCCATCACCCACAGCACCGGGCCGGGCACACGCCCCAGCAGACCCGCCACGAACAGGGTGGCCGCAGTACCGTGCTCCGCCTCCGGCCCCGCCCCGGCCACCTCGTGCAGCGCCCCGTGCGCCAGCCCGCCACCCAGCCTCGCGTCGATCTCACGAACCCCCAGTTCCAGCATCGCCGCCGGATCAGGGAGCGGCCGCGCCCGCGCGATGCGCAGGCGCGGATCGGGCGCGGGAACAGCAGGGATCGCCAAACCGTCCGTCATGCGCTCACCCGCCTTTCCGATGAGAACATACGTGGAACACACAGCCCGAGTCGAGTCGTCACTCGGGCACGCGTCCTTTTGTCCGCATCAACCAAATGTTCACTCCTGCGGGCGCAAGTTGTGTGGCCGCCGGAGTTCCGCCATGCCACATAGCCGCCTGCAGCGTCCCTGCCAGATGACGCTCCGCCGCCTTGCCCGCGCCACGGCGCTTGCGGCCGCGGTGGCGGTGGCCACCTGGATCGGCCTCTTCCTGGGGCGAACCACCGAGATCGCCGCCGTGTGGCTGCCCAACGGCATCATTCTGGCGATGCTGCTGACCGCGCAGGGAAGCGGACGACGGTGGGAACGGGCGGGCCTCCTGGCCGCGGGCCTCGGCGCCAGCTTCGCAACCATGGTTGGAACCGGCAGGCCAACGACCCTGACCGCATGCTTCATGGTCGTCAATCTGACCGAGATCGTGGTCGCCTTCGCATTGCTGCGAAACCGCATCGGCAGCCGCTTCCGCGTGTCGCGCCCGGCCCATCTGTTCGTGTCCGGTCTGCTCGGCATGGGCATCGCCCCCCTGGTTTCCGGCGCCTGCGTGTTCACTTTCCTCGACATCTACCGGGTGGAACTGCTCCCCGCCTGGTGGGCCGGCCATGCCCTGGGCCTCGCCATCACGACACCCCTGACCTTGATGCTGGCGGGCCGCCGCAATGGCCTCCCCGACTTGAAGGGACGACGCATCGAAGCCGCCCTGCTGGTGGGACTCGCCCTCGCGACCGTCGGGCTCACGTTTTCACTGAACGAGCTTCCGCTGCTGTCCCTGCCCTTCGCGCCGCTGATCCTGGTGGTGCTGCGGTTCGGCGCACCGGGCGCCGCCTGGGTGCTGCCGCCGACGGTGCTCATCGCGGTGCAGCTCACCGCCATGGAAACCGGCCCGATGGCGCTGCTCGCGTCAGCCGACCCGATCAACAGGCTTCTGACCTTTCATACCTATCTCGCCTCGCTGGTGATCGCCCTGCTGCCGCTCGGCGCCGTCATCTCACAGCTTCAGCGCCGTCAGCTGACGCTGGCGCGCCGCGCCGCGACCGTGCGCAAAATGGAGGATCGCATGCGCCAGAGCGAGCAGCTGTACCGGCTGCTGGCGGATAATTCGAGCGACATCATCAGCCGCTTCACCTCCGACGGCCGTCGCACCTACGTATCGCCCTCGGTGGTGGATATCCTCGGCTGGTCCGCCGAGGAAATGCTTTCGCCCGACTACAAACGATACATCCACCCTGACGACGTGAAACAGTTCCAGGATGTGGCGGAGCAGATGCGGGCGGGCGTCCACCGCATCAGCAACGTCTATCGCTACATGCGCCGCGACGGGTCTTGGGCGTGGCTCGACGCCCGCCTGATCCTGGTGCACGACGACGATGGAAAGCCGCGCGAATTCATCAGCAACACGCGCGACATCACCCGCCAGAAGGAGGCCGAGAACGCGCTCGCCGCGGCCGCTTCCGAACTCACCGAGCTTGCCGCGACCGACGCGCTGACCGGCGTCGCCAACCGCCGCCGCTTCGACGAGATGCTCGATCGCGAGTGGCGCCGCGCGATGCGCTCGCTCGACGAGCTGTCGCTGCTGCTGATCGACGTCGATCACTTCAAGGGGTTCAACGACCAGTACGGCCATCTGATGGGCGATACCTGCCTGCACGCCATCGCCACCGCCATCGCGGGCAGCGTCCGACGCCCCGGCGATCTGGTGGCGCGCTACGGCGGCGAGGAGTTCGCGGTCATCCTGCCCAACACCGGGGGCGATGGCGCGGTGGAAATTGCCTCCCGTGTGCGTGACGGCATCGCGGCGCTGGCGATGCCGCATCTGGGCAATCCCGGAGACCGTGTGACGGTCAGCATCGGCAGCGCCAACTCGATGCCCAACCGCAGTACCGACAGCTCCGTTCTGGTGGAGGCCGCCGACGAGGCCTTGTACGAGGCCAAGCGCCTGGGCCGGGATCGGGCGGAGCGCGCGCCCGCGATCGACATGGCGGAGAAGGTGATCCGCCTGAAGCCCCCCGCGCGGCGCTGAAAAACCTGGGTCAGGCGGCGGCTGCCACGGCATGGCCGCCGGACAGCCGCCACACGCGGTCGAGCCGTTCCACTCCGGTCAGCCGATGCGCGATCAGGATGATCGTGCGCGCACCGCCCGCCCCGGTCGTGTCGAGGTCGTTCAATGTCGACAGAAACCCGCGTTCGGTTTCCGCGTCGAGGCCGGCGCAAGGCTCGTCGAGGATCAATATCGTCGCCGGCGACAACAGGGCGCGGGCCAGCGCGAGCCGGCGCCCCTCGCCGCCGGAGAAGCCGGCGCCAGCCTCGCCAACCCAGGCATCCAGGCCATCCGGCAGCGCGCGCACCATGTCTCCCACGCGCGCCGCGTCGAGCGCGGCCCACAGCCGCGCCGCGTCGGCCCTGGGGTCGCCCAGAAGCAGGTTCGCCCGGATCGTGTCGCTGAACAGATGCGTGGTCTGGTTCAGCATCCCGATCCGGGTCCGCAGGTCGGCGGCGGCAAGCTGGGCGACGTCCACCCCGCCCAGCGTGACACAGCCGGATGCCGGCGAGACGATCCGCAAAGCGAGCGCCGCCAGGGTCGATTTTCCGCTGCCCGACGGTCCCAGCAGCGCCACCCGGCTGCCTTGCGGCACATCGAGCGTGAGCCCATCGAACACCCAGGGCCGATCATCCTGCCAGCGGAACCGCACGCCCTGGAACCGCAGGGCGCTCGACGGGGGCAGGCTCATGGCGGCCGCCTGTTGCACGATCTCGCCAGGCGGCGCCGCAGCCGCCCCGATCACGCGCGCCGCCGCCGCCTGCGCCTGCCCCGCCAGCCAGCCGGCACGCGACAGGCCCGAAACCGCCTCGAACGCGGCGCTGGCCAGGAACAGCGCGGTGATCCCGACCACGCCGGCCACGGCACTCACCCGCCACAACAAAAATACGAGCGCCGCCTGGCCGCACAGCAGCGATGCGGCGCCGGCCCAGGCGAGCCCGCCCGATTGCCGTTGCTGGGCGGAGAACAGCGCCGCCTCGCGCGCCTGCACGGCGGCCAGCATCCGGCCTTCCAACCCGAAGGCGCGCACCTCGCGGATGCCGGAAACCGCGTCGAGCGCCGCCACCCGCAACGCCGAACCGGCTTCCGCCACCCGCGTCCCACCGCCTTGCGCCAGACGCCGTGCCCAGGCCGGCATCAGAAACGCCCCGGCCACGAACAGCAGCGCGACCCCGATCGCCAAATCGGCTCCCAGCGGCCACAACGCCACCAGCAGCACCGGCAGCAGCAACACGGCGCCCGCCACCGGCAACAGGATACGCAGATACAGCCCGTCAAGCGCCTCCACGTCGCCCACCAGCCGGGCCAGCACGTCGCCGCTTCGCCGCGCGCCCAACCCGCCCGCCGCGCGCGCGGCCAGGCCACGAAAAAACCACACGCGCAGATCGGCGAGCGCCCGAAAGGTGGCGTCATGCGTGGCCAGACGCTCGGCGTACCGCAACGCCACCCGAACCGGCCCCAGCACCCGCAGCCACAACGACGCCGAGACCGCGCCCCCCAGCAACGCCGCCGCGACCACGGTGCCCGAGACGGTCGCCAGCGCCACCCCGGCGGCGAGCGACGCGAGCGAGATCGCGGCGCCCAGCACAAGCCAGGCCGCCCGGCCGCGCCACAGCCCCAGGATGCGCGCCAGATCCTTCACGCGGCGCCCCTCATGCAACACCCCGGGCGTTCACCACCTGGCCGTCGCGCAGATCGACCCGGCGCACCGCGAAGCCATTTCCGGCAAACGCATGGGCGGCGGCGGAATGGCTGGCCAGGATCACGGTTCGCCCGATCGCCAGACGTCGCAGGCTGTCCATCACCTCGCTTTCTGTCGCGGGGTCCAGATGCGCCGTCGGCTCGTCGAGCAGCAGCAAAGGCGCGTCCTTCAGGAAGGCCCGCGCGATCGCCACGCGCTGTGCCTGGCCCCCGGACAGGCCGAAGCCCGCCTCGCCGATCGCGGTGTCGAGCCCATCGGGCAGGCTGGCGAGAAACCCGTCGAGCCGTGCCAGCCGCACCGCATCGGCCACCTCCGCATCCGTCGCCTCCGGACGGGCGAGGCGGATGTTCTCGCGGATCGAGGTCGCGAACAGCATCGGCGTCTGCCCGACCCATGCCGTCAGCCGCGACAAGGCGCGCGGCACCAGCGAGGCGAGGTCCGCGCCGTTCAGCGTCACCCGGCCGCCTCCAGGCTGGACGAAGCCGAGCAGGATCTCGATCACGCTGGACTTGCCCGCGCCGGACGGGCCGGCCAGCACCAGCGTCTCGCCCGCCTTCACCCGAAAGCTCACCCCATCCAGGGCGGGCCCGCGCGCCGCGTCCCAGGTCAGCCGCACGTCCTCGAACGCCACCGCCACGCCGCGCGCCGCCACGTTGCGAACCTCGCGCGGCGGCTCGTCCGGCGCCGGCGCCGGCAGGGCGGACAGCGCCTCGGCGGCGCCGAGGGCCTGAATCCGGTCTTGATAGCTGGCGGAGAACACCCGCAGCGGCGCGAAGAACTCCGGCACCAGCAGCAGCACGAACAGCGCGACACCGGGGTCGCCCTGCCCGGAGGCAAGGCGGGCGGCGAACCGCAGGGTCAGCGTCACCAACGCCAGCGCCATCGCCAGGTCCAGCACGGTCGAGGACAGGAACGCGACGCGCAGCACCCGCATGGTCCGCCGACGCAATTCGTCGGCGGCAAGGCCGAGCCCGCGCGCCTCCGCCTCCGCGCCACCATGCAGCACGATGGTGCCGATGCCCCGGATCCGGTCGAGAAACCGCGCCTGCAACCGGGCCATGGCGGCGAATTGCTGGCGCGATGCCGCCGCCGCCCCCATGCCGGCGGCGGCCATGCCCGCCGGCACCAGCAGCCCGGCCCCGGCCAGCATCAGCCCGCCCACCGGATCGACCAGCAGAACCGAGACCGTGACCAGCGCGGGGGCCAGCAGCGCGAGGCGCGCGGCCGGCAGCCAGCGGGTGAAGAAACCCTCCAGCGCCTCGATCCGGTCGATCACGGTCGCTACCAATTCACCCGAATGCCGCTCGCGCAGCAGCGCGGGCCCCGCAGCCAGCAGGCCGCCCAGCGCCTCGGTCCGCAGCCGCCGCCGCGCCGCCGCACCGGCCGCGAACCCCATGCGGTCGCCCAGCACGCCACACGCGGCGCGGAACACCGCAAGCAGTGCGAACCCGGCCAGCAACGCGGCGGTGGACCAGCGGGAGGGATGGCCGAGCGCGCTGTCGAGCACGCCAGCGACGCAGAACGCCTGCCCGATGGCCGCCCCCGTGCCGAGCAGCCCGAGCGCGGTCATGCGGCGCACCAGAACCATGGATGGCGCGGCTTTCCCCCGCAGCCAGTCGGCACTCTGTTTCCGCTCACTCATGGCAGCGCATGTAAGCCGCAATCCGCGCCCTGCCAACGCGAGTGGTGACCTCCGCCGGCAGCCGGGCTACTGACGGGCGATGTTCCTCACCCTCCTGATCGCCCTGGGCGGCGCGCTCGGCACCGTTGCCCGCTACTGGACCGGCATCTGGGCAGCACGGGCCTGGGGCGAGAATTTTCCGTGGGGCACGCTCATCATCAACGTCGCGGGCAGCTTCGCGATCGGCCTGTTCGCAACCCTTACGCTGTGGAACGGCCCGTTCCCGGCACGGACCGAGTTCCGCCTCGTGTTCATGGTCGGGCTGTGCGGCGGCTACACCACCTTCTCCTCGTTCAGCCTCCAGACGCTCGCCCTGGCCACCGAGGGTCACTGGCGGAACGCGATACTCAACGTGGTGATGTCCAACCTGCTGTGCCTGGTGGCGGTGGCGGCGGGCTATCTGCTGGCCGGGCGGGTGATCGGGCCGTTGGTGCGCTAGCGATAACCGAGACAAAGGACACCGATTCGACGTGCGCGCCATCCGCCAGGAGAGACTGATACCAACCCGCAGAGGGTTTGACTCTCTTCGCTTGCCAATGGCGGCCGACTTCGATTCGCTGCGTGGTGCATCGATTCGCAGCATCGGAGAGATTGGATGGGCGCGGCACTAGAGATCACGCTGACGACGCACACGGCCA
>JANXTF010000117.1 GCA_025352565.1 Rhodospirillales bacterium
CATGCCGACCCGGCCCCCGACGCCCAGTTCCGCGAGGGTGCCGCCCTGCGCGCCCGCGCCGAACGCGCGGGCGCGCGCATCGAGACCGGGGCCACCGTCTGGGGCGCCTTCGGGGCCGCCGAGATCGCCGCCATCGTTCGCGGGACCGCCGTCACCTTCCGCCCGCGCCGCCTCATCCTGGCGCCCGGCGCGCATGAACGCCCCGTCCCTCTGCCGGGCTGGACGCTGCCCGGCGTGATGACCACGGGCGCTTTGCAAACCCTTGCCCGTGCCCAGCGCGTCTCCCCCGGACGCCGCGTGCTGATCGCGGGCAACGGGCCGCTCAACCTGCAACTCGCCTGCGAACTCCTGGCCGGCGGCGTCGAGATCGTCGCCGTCATCGAGGCCGCCCCCCGTCCTGGAGCCGCCTCGCTCGGGCACGCCTGGGCCATGCTCCGCACCGCCCCCGCCATCGCGCGGCAAGGTCTCGGCTACCTCGCCACCCTGCGCCGCGCCGGGGTTCCCGTGCTCTGGAACAGCCAGATCACCGCGCTCGAAGGCGACACCTGCTTCGTCGCCGCCCGCTTCGCCACCGCCCGCTTCGCCGCACCCTCGGGCGAACGCAGGCTCGAAGCCGAATTGGTGGCCATCAATCTCGGCTTCCAACCCGAAACCGGCCTCGCCCGCGCGCTCGACGTGCCGCATCGCTACGTCGCCAGCGGCCTCGGCCACCTTGCCACCATCGCGGACGACGATGGCCGCACCGCCGTCGACGGCGTGTTCGCCATCGGCGACGGTGCCAGCCTCGGCGGCGCCCGCGTGGCCCTGGCGCGAGGCCGCCTCGCCGGCCTCGCCGCCGCGCGCGACCTCGGCCATGCCGCCCCCCAAGAGCCCGCCACCAGCGCGACGCTCGCGCGGGCGCGGACATTCCAGGACGCGCTGTGGTCGCTGTTCGCCGCGCCCCCGCCCGGCCCGATCGCCGACGCCACCATCGTCTGCCGCTGCGAGGAGGTCACCGCCGGCCGCCTGCGCGCCGAGATCGCGGCGGGACTGGTCTCTCTCCCGGCACTCAAGAAGGCCACCCGCGCCGGCATGGGCCGGTGCCAGGGCCGCTTCTGCGCAGCCACCATTGCCCGCCTCTGCCCCGACGCCCCCACGGCGGACGCCTTCGCCGCCCCCCGCGTCCCGGTCAAACCCGTCCCCGCCGCCGCCCTCATGTTCGAGGCCCCCGAGTTCAAGGCCCCCCTGCTCGAACGCCCCACGCCCCCCGCGCGCCGCGTCGCCATCCCCGACCTCGCCGCCACCCCCCGCCAGACCGACATCCTCGTCATCGGCGGCGGCGCCGTCGGCCTCTCCACCGCCTATTACCTCGCGCGCGACGGCGCCGACGTGATGGTGGCCGACCGCGACGAGGCGGGCCTCGCCGCCAGCACGGCCAATGCCGGCAGCCTGCATGTCCAGCTCCTGAGCTACGACTTCACCGACGCCACCCCCGCCGATGGCGGCCCCGCCGGCCACACCTTGCCGCTGTCCCCCCGCAGCATCGCGCTGTGGAAGGAGATCGCGGCCGAAGCCGGCGAAAGCCTCGGCATCGCCACGCCGGGCGGCCTGATGCTCGCAGACAGCGAGCGCGGCCTCGCCTGGCTGCGCGCCAAAGCCGCCATGGAGGCGCGATGCGGCGTGGAAACCCACGTGATCGGCGCCAACGAACTCCGCACCCTCGCCCCGCATCTGTCCGAAAACATGCTCGGCGCCGTGTTCTGCCCCGCCGAGGGCCGCATCGACCCGCTCCGGGGCACGATGGCGCTCCGCCGGCTCGCGGTCTCTCACGGCGCCCGCCTGCTCCCCGGCGCCGAGATCGTCGCCATCGAACGCGACGGCACGGCCTGGCGGGTGCAAACCACCAAAGGCCCGATCACCGCGGCGAAAATCGTCAACTGCGCCGGCCCATGGGGTGGCCGCATCGGCGCCATGGTCGGCCTCGACCTCCCCGTCACCGGAACGGTGCAGCAGGTCATCGTCACCGAACCGGCCCCCCGCCTCGTCGAGCACCTGGTCGCCTACGCCCACCGCCATCTGTCCCTCAAACAGCAGAACACCGGCGGCCTGCTGATCGGCGGCGGCTGGTTCGGCAGTTTCGACCCCATCGACGGCCGCACCCGCAATCTGCGCCGCAATATCGAGGGCAATCTATGGGTGGCGGCCCAGGTGCTGCCCGCCTTGCGCGGCCTGTCGATCATCCGCAGCTGGACCGGCATCAACACCGACATCGACCGCGCCCCCCTGCTGGGCGAGGCGCCGGGACTGCCGGGCTTCTTCAACGCGCTGACGGCGAACGGCTACACGCTGGGGCCGGTCTGCGGCCGCATCACGGCCGACGCGGTGCTGCGGGGGGAAGCGGTGGATGCGCGCTACCAGGTGGGGCGGTTTAAGTAGGCATTGCGCGCGATCCGCAACCGCCCCGCCTCAACCCCCCGCCGGATTTGGGTCCCGCCATGCCCGCTCGAACGGCAGCCGCCAGGCATGCGGCGCCACCAGCTGATGGATCGATTTCGGCCCCCACGAGCCCGGCGCGTAGAGCCGCACCGGCGGCGGGGCTTCCAGCAACGGCATCGAGACTTCCCAGGTGCGCTCGATCCCCTCGGCGGTGGTGAACAGCGTGTGATCTCCTCGCATCGCATCGAGGATGAGCCGCTCGTACGCCTCCAGCACGTCGCCGATCCGCTCCGTGTCGTGCATCGCGAATTGCAGGCTGTGCTTGTCCAGCCGCATCCCCGGCCCCGGCCGCTTGCCATAGAACGACAGCGACATCTTCGACGCGTCCGCGAGGTCGAACGTCAGATGGTCCGGCCCCTGCGCGCCCACGCCGGAGCCCACCGGAAACATGCTTTTCGGCGGCTCGCGGAACGCAATCGAGATGATGCGCTGGCCCTCCGCCAGACGCTTGCCGGTCCGCAGATAGAACGGCACCCCGGCCCAGCGCCAATTGTCGATCAGGCACTTCACCGCGATGAACGTCTCGGTGTCGGATTCCGGATCGACGCCCTCTTCCGCGCGGTATCCCACGTACTGCCCGCGCACCACGAAGTTCGGGTCGATCGGCAGCATGCTGCGAAAGACCTTGTTCTTCTCCTCGCTGATCGAGCGCGGCTCCAGCGCGGTCGGCGGCTCCATCGCCATGAAGGCCAGGATCTGGAACAGATGCGTGACCACCATGTCGCGATAGGCGCCGGTCTGCTCGTAGAAGCCGGTGCGCTTGCCCAGCGCCAGCGTCTCGGGCACGTCGATCTGCACGTGATCGATGAAATTGCGGTTCCAGATCGGCTCGAACAGGCCGTTGGCGAAACGGAACGCCAGGATGTTCTGCGCCGGCTCCTTGCCCAGGAAATGGTCGATGCGGAATATCTGGTCCTCCGAGAACACCTCGTGCAGCCGCGCGTTCAACAAGGCGGCACTCGCGAGATCGGTCCCGAACGGCTTTTCCATGATGACGCGCGACCGCTCCACCAGCCCGGCTTCCCCCAGCAGCCGCACCGCCGACAGCGCGGCGCTCGGCGGCACGCTCAGGTAGTGGATGCGCCGGCTCTCTCCCGGCAGCATCGCCTCCGCGGCCTCCACGGCGGCTTTCAGCACCTGCGGGCCAGCCGCGAGCGACACGTAATCCAGCGCCTTGGCGAAGGTCGCCCAGCGTTCCTCGTCGACCGTGCGCGACGAGAACTGATCGAGCGCCTCCCGCGCGAACGCCCGGAACTGCTCGGCATCGATCGCGTCGAGCGACACGCCGATGATCCGGCAGCCCGGGATGAACCCGCCGCTCACCAGATGATACAGCCCCGGCAGCAGCTTGCGCCGCGACAGGTCGCCAGTGGCGCCCACCAGCACCACCACCTGGGCAAACCCCGGCCCGACACCCGCCGCAATCCTCATGCGTCACCCCATCGGCCCGCGCCGAGCCTGGCCGAGCTTATCCTGGCCTGGCCAGCCCCATCAAAACCTGAAACGATTAACACCCCGTTACTTGCCTCTCCCGCTTGTGGCGCGCGCCCGCGTCCAGCAAAGCTCTTGCCGACACCCCCGGGACAAGCGTTCACTCCCGCCATGCACTATACCCCGCCCCCCCACGTCACCCAGCACTGGCATCTCACCAAACCGGCCGCCACCGGCCGGCGCGGCGTCGTGGTCTCCCAATCCAACGACGCCGCCTTCGCCGGCCTCGCGGTGCTCGAAGCCGGCGGCAATGCGATCGACGCCGCCGTCGCCACCGCGCTGGCCCTGCCCGCCGTCGAGCCGTGGAATTCCGGCCTCGGCGGCATCGGCTTCGCGGTCGTGCATCGTGCGGGCCAGGCGCGCGCCGAGGTGGTCGATTTCGGCCCCGTCGCGCCCCGCGCCCTCACGCCCGACCGCTTCAGGCTCACCGGCCGCATGAAGCAGGAGCTGTTCTCCTGGCCCGAAGTCGAGCGTGACGCCAACATTCACGGCCCGCTCTCTTTCGCCATCCCCAGCGCCGTGGCCGGATATGCCAGGCTGCACGCCGAATGGGGCAGCCTGCCGCTCGCCGACATCATCGCCCCCGCCGTGGCGCTCGCCGAACGCGGCCTCGCCGCCGACTGGTACACCACGGTCAAGATCGCGGGCGCCGCCGACACGCTGCGCCTGTATCCCGAGACCGCCCGCATCTATCTGCCGAACGGCCTGCCCCGCATCGGCCCCGAGAACGGCAACCCCGGCTTTTTCCGCCTCGGCAACCTGCATCTCACATTGGCCCGCCTCCGTGACGCCGGGTTGCGCGATTTCTACGAAGGCGAGATCGCCGCCTCCATCGCGCGCGATGTGGCCGCCATGGGCGGCGTGCTCTCGGCCGAGGATCTGCGCGCCTGCCAGGCCCGCATCCTGCCCGCCATGCAGGTCGAATGGCGCGGCGGCCGCACCATGCAGCTCGCCACCGGCCTCACCGCCGCGCCCACTCTGGCCGGCGTGCTGGCCGATATGCGGGTCGCCCCTTACGGCGCACGCCCCGACGCCGCCTGGTTCGCCACCCTGGCCGCCTCGTTGCGCGCCGCCTATGCCGCCCGTCTCTCCGGCCTGGGCGAGCCCGAAAAGGAAGCCGCCGAAAGCTGCACCACGCATCTGACGGTGTGCGACGCGGCCGGCACCATGGTCGCCATCACGACCACCTTGCTCTCGACCATGGGCAGCCGCGTGGTGCTGCCCGAAAGCGGGGTGCTCCTGAACAACGGCGTGATGTGGTTCGACCCGCGCCCCGGCCAGCCCAACTCGCTGGCCCCGGGCAAGCGCCCGCTCACCAACATGTGCCCCCTCATCGTCCGCGAGGGCGATCGGCCGATCATCGCGGCCGGCGCCTCGGGCGGCCGCCGCATCATGGCGTCGGTGTTCCAGCTCGCCACCTTCGCGGCCGATTTCGCCATGAGCCCCGAGGACGCCGCCCACCACCCGCGCATCGACGTGTCAGGCCCCGCCGACGTGACCGCCGACGAACGCCTCGGCGAAACGGTGATCGGGGCGCTGGAGCGCGACGCCCCGGTGGAGCGCGTGACGCACCGCACCTTCCCGGGCAATTTCGCCAATCCCAACCTGATCCGGCAGAACGCCGACGGCACCCGCACCGGCATCAGCGACGCGATGTCGCCCTGGTCGATGGCGGTGGCGCAGGCCTAAACCGGAACCTGCCGCGCCAGCCGCCGCGCCAAAATCCACCCGATCAGCCCGCTCGCCGGCGCGCCCACGAACAGCAGCAGCCAGCCGAGGTGAATGCCCTCGATCACCATCGCCATGCCGATGCCCAGCATGATGCCGCCCACCAGCCCACCGGTGACGCCGGAGGAAACGCCGAGCATGAGTATTTCGCCGCGTGTGATCATGCCGCTCTTTAACCCCAATTCGGAGGGCGGAAAAGCGCGGCAGTCCGGCATTATAATGCCGCTCGGAATCGGCGGCCATCGCCGTGACAGCTGCCATCTACGGTACCCGGATGCAGGCAGGGTCTTCCGCCTCTCCATCTTGGTCGCCGATGCCGAACGTCGGCACCTTGCCTTCACGGGCAATCCTAATGGTCTCCCAGGCAGTCAATGCCGCGTCGACGCCAAAGTCGTTGGCCATCCACTCGATGAACACCTGCGTGCCCATCAGGTCGATCGACGCCTTTTTCTTCTGCCGTCCACGCGCCTCAATCGCGGCCCGCACGTTACGGTCATCGGCGAGCGCTATGACGCATTCGCCGGTTGCCAGTGCGTCGTTGGCAATATTGACGCCGACCCACACGCTCTGGTCGCCTCTGTCCCTCCAATCCGGGCGCACGGGGGCAAGCTCTGGCGGTGACCCCGCCCGCCGCCAGAGCTCCATTGAATGCTCGTAGCCGAGCATCTCCAGGGCATACTGGGCGCCGATCCGGGTTGTCAGTTTCTTGATGCGATAGCCGTTCTTTTGAAACCAGTCGGCAAGCTCTGCGCGGTGTTCGATCCGCTGGTCCTTCCCATCGCCCGGATACCGAATGACCTCGTCCCGGATGAGATCGGGAATCCATACCTCGCATCCGGGCACAAACAGCCAGTCCAACGCGCCAGGAACGGTTGCCAACAGGGATAACGGCCCCGCGTCCGACACGAGGATGGCTGGCCGGCGAACGTCGCCTGGAGCAGGTTCCGCTATCGTCGCACGCCACCCCGGAAGGCTCGCCGCACGCTCTCGAGCTCGGCTTCCACCGCTGCCTTGGTGCGCCCCGACATCACGTCCGAAATCATCTTGTCGACCCCCGCCCCATAATCGGACATGTCGTAGCCGAGCGGGTCCTTTTGCCCCCGGAGCGTCTTTCCCACAGCCTCGACGGCCTCGGTTGGCACCGGTTCGCCTGCCGCCGCCTTGAGGCGACGGAACTCGTCGGTCGACATGATGATGGTTCGAGGCTTGCCATGGCTGGTCAGCAAGACAGGCTCAAGAACGGCAGCCCGCTGGATGTCCCCCGTCCGCTGTTGAAGATCGAGTGCCGAAAATGTCTGCATTTGTTTTCTCCACGCGATAATATACGTATCTCACGTGTTTTGTGCAATCGACTCCTCGACTGGCGACGCCTCGCAGAGCCTGTCGAAGCGCGGATATTCACAGGCATTATGAGGAAGCGTCCGGCCAAGTCTCCTCCCGCTCCACGTGGGGCATTTTGCTCCATAATGCCGCGGCAATCCGCCCTTCGGGGCCGGCGCTTTGACAATCGCGCGGGCCTGGCCTATCAGCCGCCGCATTGCCGGGAACGTGGACGCTCCTTCGGGGAGTGCGCCCGCCTTTGTCGTTCGTCAAAGGACTACCGGTGCAAGAAAGCCGCCCAAATCCTGTGGGCAGACCCTGTCGGGGGTGGGCGGCGACAGAAGAGAAGGTCCTCGCGGGCATGACGAAGCGCGCCGAAAGCAAGTACAAGATCAATCGCCGCCTGGGCGTGAACCTATGGGGCCGCCCCAAATCTCCCATTGGCAAGCGCGATTACGGCCCCGGCCAGCACGGCCAGCGCCGCAAGCAGAAGCCGACCGATTTCGGCATCCAGCTGATGGCCAAGCAGAAGCTCAAGGGCTATTACGGCAACATCGGCGAGAAGCAGTTCCGCAAGTATTACTTCGAGGCCGTGCGCCGCAAGGGCGACACGTCGGAGAACCTGATCGAGCTGCTGGAGCGCCGGCTGGATGCGGTGGTCTATCGCATGAAGTTCGCGATCACGCCGTTCGCCTCGCGCCAGTTCATCAACCACGGCCACGTCACGGTCAACGGCAAGCGGGTCAACATCCCCAGCTACCAGGTCGGCGACAACGACATCATCGAGGTGAAGGAGAAATCCAAGCAGCTCGCCATGGTGCTCGACGCGGCCCAGAGCGGCGAGCGCGACACCCCGGAATATGTCGAGGTCGATCACCGCGCCATGAAGGGCCGCTTCACCCGCGCGCCGAAGTTGACAGACGTTCCCTACCCGGTGCAGATGGAACCCAATCTGGTGGTCGAGTTCTACTCGCGCTGACCGGAAGATCTATCGACCTGTTACGACCCGTCGCGCGCAAGCGTGGCGGGTTTTTCTTTGAGGAGCGTGCCATGGACGAGGTTCTGGTCGAGATCACCCGCGGCGAGCGCGTCGAATCCGCGCATCGCGGCGCAGCATTGGTGCTGGATGCGGCCGGCGGCGTCTTCTTTCAGGCCGGCGACATCGACCATCCGGTCTATCCGCGCTCGGCGGTAAAGGCGTTGCTGGCGCTGCCATTGGTCGAGAGCGGTGCCGCCGACCGCCTCGGCCTCACGCCTGCGGAGATCGCGCTTGCCTGTTCCTCGCACAGCGGCGAGCCGATCCATGTCGAGACCGCCCGCGCCATGCTCGCCCGCGCCGGGCGCGACGAGACCTGTCTCGAATGCGGCGTCCACTGGCCCACCAACAGCGACGCCGCCAGGGCACTTGCGGCCAGCGGCCAGAAGCCGGGCGCGCTGCACAACAACTGTTCGGGCAAACATGCCGGCTTCATCTGCCTCGCCTGCGACCGGGCCGAAGACCCCGCCGGCTACGTGTCACCCGATCATCCCACCATGCGCGAGGTGACGGCGGCGCTCGCCGATCTGACTGGCGCGCGCCTCGACGCCGCCAACCGCGCCGTCGATGGCTGCTCCATTCCGACCTACGCCATCCCGCTCCGTGCGCTGGCACTGAGCTTCGCGCGCTTCGGCGCCGGCGCCGCCATGTCACCCGCCCGCGCCGCCGCCGCCGCCCGCATCCGCGCGGCCGTCGCGGCCCACCCGCTGCTGGTCGCCGGCACCGGCCGGTTCGACACGAAGCTGATGACAGCCCTCGGCGCCCGCGTGTTCAGCAAGACCGGCGCGGAGGGCGTGTTCTGCGCGGCACTGCCCGAACTCGGATTGGGCATCGCGGTGAAATGCGATGACGGTGCCACCCGCGCGGCCGAGATCGCCACGGCGGCGCTGGTCGCGCGCTGCCTGCCCGACGTGGCCGACCTGCCGGCCATGTCGCCGCTGATCCGGCATTCGATGAAAAATTGGAACGGCATCCCTGTCGGCGAAGCCCGCCCCGCCGGAGCCCTGCTCCGCGCCTGACATCGCGCGTCGGCGGTCACGTTTTCGCCAGCTTCAGAACTTCGCGCCCGCCCATCCGCTATTTCGCCCGGTCAGGTCGGAAGTCGGATGAATGTCGCCTAGCGAGAACGATACAGACTCCGTCTTGAATGTTTTGGAGGAGACGTTGCGCGTCGATGTGCGTGACGTCGCAACCGAACACGTGTCGATCCGCACCAAAGTGCATGTGCGGGACGAGGTCGTGGAGACCCTGCTTCGCCAGGACAGCCTCGACATCGAGCGTGTGCGCGTGGATCGGATCGTCGAGACGGCGCCCGGAATCCGCGAGGAAGGCGATCTGCTGATCGTCCCCGTCCTCGAGGAAATCCTGGTGGTGGAGAAGCGCCTGATCCTGCGCGAGGAAATCCGTATCCGGCGAACGCGGCAAATACAGCCGGCGCAGCAGACCGTGCGGCTTCGGCGGGAGGAGGTCCTCGTCGAGCGGGCGTCGCCCGGATTGCAACAGCCTTCCGGGCTTCAACAACCACCCGGCGCTCAACTTCAACAAACAATGGAGAGCAAAACCAATGGCAACCTATGACGAAACCGCGATCGGCCCCGTCACACCGATGACAGGCGGCGTCGCGCATGACAACCAGATCGTCGCGATGTTCGAGACCTACCAGCAGGCCCGCGCCGCCCGCGACAAACTGGTCGCCTCCGGCGTGCCCGCCAGCGAGACGGACATCCTCGACCGCAACGCCAGCGCCACCGATGCCTCGTTCTCCTACGAGCGCAATTCCGAAGGCTTCTGGGGTGTGTTGAAGAATCTCTTCATGCCCGAGGAAGACTCGCACAGCTACGCCGAGGGCCTCGACCGCGGCCACGCCATGCTGGTCGTTCGTCCGCGTCCCGATCAGCGCGATCGGGTTATGACCGTGCTCGAAAGTTGCGAGCCGATCGACTTCGACGCCCGCGAGAACGAGTGGCGCCGGGGCGGTTGGGCCGGCACCCATGCCGGGGCGGTGGCCATCAACAAGCCCATGGCGATCCCGCCGGCGATGCCGGCCGCCGCCGCGCCGCCCCGTAACGTCATCGCCGCCAGGACGGACGACAAGATCGAGGTGTTGGAGGAAAGCCTGCGGGTCGGCAAGCGCGAGGTCGGCGCGGGCCACATCCGCGTACGCTCCTACGTGGTCGAGCGTCCGATCGAGGAGCAGGTGACCCTGCGTGAGGAGCATGTCACCCTTGAGCGCCATCCCGTCGATCGTCCGCTCGGTGTCCTGCCCGCCGATGCCTTCCGCGAGCGCACCATCGACGTGACGGCCACGAGCGAAGAGGCCGTGATCGCCAAGGACGTGCGCGTCGTCGAGGAGATCGGCCTGCGCAAGGACGCGACACAGCGCACCGAGACGATCAAGGACACTATCCGCCGCACCGAGGTGGAGATCGAGAACGACGCAACGGACCTCGCCGCCAAGCGGCCGGTCACGCCCCGCTAAGCCCAGCCAAGGCGCGGGGGAGCATCCGCTCTCCCGCGTTTTTCTACATGGCGTTGATCGCCGTCCGCAGGCTCGCTTCCAGGTCGCGCAGCAGCACGCCCGCCTCCCCCACCGTCATCTCGATGAACATGCTGCCCGTGGGCCGCCCACCCCGACAGCGCCGGAGGCTGACGAATACGGCACCCGGCGCGGGCTGCACGCCGATCTGGTCGGCCTCGCGGCCAGTGTCGCGGAGGAACGGCTTCTGCATAGCTGATTCCTGAGTTGCGGCTCGACGACATCATCGGACGCCGTTCACGAAAACGCGAGCAGAGAATTCAAGCCGCGCTGGCTTGTGCGACACGGACGAGGCGGTAACCTGATCCCACATTGACGCGGGGATCGACATGTCACGCCTGATTGCCACCGCCCGACTTGGCTCCATTCGACTTGGCGCCATTCGACTTGGCGCCATTCGATTTGGCGCCATTCGACTTGCCGCCATTCCACTGGCCGCCATTCTACTTGCCGGCACCGCCCATGCGGCTACGTTCAAGTGGGCCAATGACGGCGACATGCGGGCGATGGACCCGTACACCTTCAACGAGACGGTCCAGAACACCTTCCTTGAAAACATCTACGAGCCGCTGGTCCGCCACAACAAGAAGCTCGACATCGAGCCGGCGCTGGCGACCGCCTGGGAACAAACCGGCCCCACGACCTGGCGCTTCCATCTGCGGCAGGGCGTGAAGTGGCAGGACGGCACGCCGTTCACCGCGGCCGACGTGCTGTTCACTTTCAAACGCGCCACCAGCAAGACCTCGCAGCTCATCACCAACGTCGCGTCCGTCAGGGACATCCGAAAGGTCGATGACTTCACGGTCGATGTGGAAACCAAGGGGCCGGACCCGATCCTGCCGGCCGAAATCCAGGGCATGCCGATCATGTCCGAGGCCTGGTGCGTCAAGAACAATTCGGCCGAGAACGTCATCATCGGCGCCGGCGAGAACTTCGCGCTGCGCAACGCCATGGGCACCGGCCCGTATCGCCTCGGCATCCGCGAGCCCGACCGCCGCAGCACGCTCGACCGCAACCCGGACTGGTGGGACAAGCCCGAGGGCAACGTCGATCACGTCGAGTACAACGTCATCAGCAACGCGGCCACGCGGGTCGCCGCCCTGCTTTCGGGCGAGATGGACCTGATCTACACCGTCCCCACCCAGGACATCCCGCGCATCGAGAAAACCCCCGGCCTGAAGCTGATCCAGGGTCCGGAACTCCGGACCATCTTCATCGGCATGGACCAGGTGCGCGACGAACTGTTGTATTCCTCGGTCAAAGGCAAGAATCCCTTCAAGGACGTTCGTGTCCGCGAGGCCTTCGCGCTCGCCATCGACGAGCCGGCCATCGCCCAGCGCGTCATGCGCGGGCAGGCGCGCCCGACCTGGCTGATGTACGGGCCGGGCGTGAACGGCTTCGACGCCGGGCTCAATGTTCGTCCCGCCGTCGATTTGGCCAAGGCCAAGACGCTGCTGGCCGATGCCGGATATCCGGAAGGATTCCAGATCACGTTGGATTGCTCGAATGACCGGTACGTGAACGACGAGGCGATCTGCACCTCGATCGGTGCGATGCTGGCGCGGATCGGCATCAAGGTGGACGTGTTCGCGCGCACCAAGGTGAAGTTCTTCACCGATGCGAACTACCCGAACTACAAGACCAGCTTCTATATGCTCGGCTGGACCCCGAGCACCTACGACGCGCACAACGTCTTCACCAACCTGATCCACTCGCGCGGCCCTGGCATCGGGCTCAACAACAACGAGGGCTACAGCAACCCCAAGGTGGACGCGCTGATCGACGAGATCGGCATCGAGCTGGACAAGACCAGGCGCCTGTCCAAGATCAACGAGGCGTCCAAGCTGGTGCAATCCGATTTCGGCTACATCCCGCTGCACCAGCAAACCATCGTCTGGGCCGCCAGGCAGAACATCGAACTCACCCAGCCCGCCGACAACACCATCCCGATGCGCTGGGTCACGGTGAAGTAGCCGCCTACCCTCGCGCGCCCGCCCCGCCTATACAGCGCCCATGACACCAGATCCCGCCGCCGAGATCGCGCGGCGCCGCACCTTCGCGATCATCTCCCACCCGGATGCGGGCAAGACCACTCTCACCGAGCGGCTGCTCCGCGAGGGCGGCGCCATCCAGCTTGCCGGCAACGTGCGCGCCAAGGGCGAGCGCCGCCGCACGCGGTCGGACTGGATGGGCATCGAGCGCGAACGCGGCATCTCGGTCGTCACCTCGGTGATGACCTTCGAGCACGCCGGCTGCGTGTTCAACCTGCTCGACACGCCGGGCCACGAGGATTTCTCCGAGGACACCTACCGCACGCTGACCGCCGTCGATGCCGCCGTCATGGTGATCGACGCGGCCAAGGGCATCGAGGCCCGCACCCGCAAGCTGTTCGAGATCTGCCGCCTGCGCGACATCCCGATCCTGACCTTCATCAACAAGATGGACCGCGAGGCGCAGGACCCCTTCGCCCTGCTCGATGAAGTCTCCCAGGCTCTGGCGCTGGACACCGCCCCCGTCACCTGGCCGGTCGGCCGCGCCGCCGATTTCGTCGGCACCTACGATCTGCGCCGCCGCGAATACCGCCTCACCAGGCCGCTCGACCAATCCGACCCTCGGATGCAGGCCGTTGGCGACGAGATCGACCTGGTGCGCGCGGCGCTGCCCGAGTTCGAGTTGGAACCCTTCGCCGCCGGCCACCTCACGCCGGTGTTCTTCGGCAGCGCCATCCGCGACATCGGGGTCGCCGATCTGCTCGACGGTCTCGCCGAATACGGACCCCGCCCGCGCGCCCAGCCGGCCGATACCCGCATCGTGGAAGCCACCGAAACCAACCTCACGGCGTTGGTTTTCAAGATCCAGGCGAACATGGACCCCAACCACCGCGACCGCATCGCCTTCGCCCGCGTGTGCTCCGGCCGCCTCGTGCGCGGGATGCGGCTCAAGCAGGTCCGCACCGGCAAACTCATCCCGCTGCACGCCCCGCAATTCTTCTTCGCCCGCGACCGTGCGCTGGTCGAGGAGGCGTTCGCCGGCGACGTGGTCGGCATTCCCAACCACGGCACGTTGCGCATCGGCGACACGTTGAGCGAGAGCGAGGATCTCAACTTCGTCGGCGTGCCCTATTTCGCGCCGGAAATCCTTCGCCGCGTGCGCCTCGACGACGCGATGAAGGCCAAGAAGCTGCGCGGGGCGCTCAGCGAGTTGGCGCAGGAAGGCGTGGTGCAGCTGTTCCGCCCGCAAGACGGATCGCCCCCTCTGGTCGGCGTGGTCGGCACCCTTCAGCTCGACGTGCTGCAGGCCCGCCTCGTCGGCGAATACGGCGTCGGCATCGGCTTCGAGACCCCGCCCTTCCAGCTCGCGCGCTGGGTGTCCGGCGAGAAGGCCGAACTCGCCCGCTTCGTCGCCGCCCAGCGCAGCGCCATGGCCGATGACCTCGATGGCGATCCGGTCTATCTCGCCACCTCCGCCTTCATGATGCGGCGCACGACGGAGCTTCATCCCAATCTTGTGTTCCGCGACATCAAGGATTTCCGCCCCGAGAAGGCCGCCGCCTAAAAAAAGCCGCGACCGCCGGACACTTCGTCCGCCCCTATCACCGAACAGGAACAGACCACATGGCCAAGACGCCCGAGACCACCGCGATGGAACTGGAGCCCGACGAAGTCGCCCTTATCATCGGCGAGGATGACGGCCAGATGTCCGTGCGCATCATCGCCGGCGTGGACGTGCCGACCGAGGGCACCGACCTCCCCGCCGCCCCCGAGATCGTGTTGGCGCTGGCGATGCGGCTGATGAAGGACCCGGATTTCCACGACGACGTGCTGGACTGGTACTACGAGCACCAGGACGACGCGGACGAAGAGGAAGACGAGGACGAGAACGAGAACGAGACGAAGGCGAAGGGATAAACTTCTCCCCGGCACGACACGCGGCAGCCGCTCGGCCGCCCTGGCGCTTCTGGCAGGTCCACCCCTGCCGGAGCGCCTTAGAATGCCAGAAATCGTCGTCGTGATCCCTGCCAAGGACGAGGCCGAGCGGATTGCCGCCTGCCTCGCGTTCCAGCGCGGCGAGGCCGGGTTCCGGACGCGCGAGCAGGCCCGGGGCTGCGGGAAACGCCGGGGCTGCGGGAAACGGCATATCCATCACGCGAGCGCAACGCCCGCGCGGATGCCCGGTTCAGTCGGCGGTGGCACCCATCTTCTCGGCCAAGGCCGGCATCCGCGAGTGGCGGCGCGGTGCCAGCCGGCGTTGCAGCCGGTCGAGATACAGATAGATCACCGGCGTGGTGTAGAGCGTCAGCACCTGGCTCAGCAGCAGCCCGCCCACCATGGCGAAGCCCAGCGGCCGGCGGAACTCCGAGCCCGCGCCATGGCCCAGCATCAGCGGCAGCCCCGACAGCATCGCCGCCATCGTGGTCATCAGGATCGGCCGGAAACGCAGCAGGCAGGCCTCGCGGATCGCCGCCAGGGGCGCCGCCCCGTCGCGCCGTTCGGCATTGATGGCGAAATCCACCATCATGATGCCGTTCTTCTTGACGATGCCGATCAGCAGGATCACGCCGATCAGCGCGATCACCGACAGGTCGTAGCCCGCGATCATCAGCATCAGGAACGCACCGACGCCCGCCGAGGGAAGGGTGGACAGGATGGTCAGCGGCAGGATGTAGCTTTCGTAGAGGATGCCCAGGATGATGTACACCGCCACCAACGCGGCCGCGATCAGGTAGGGCGTGGTCGCAAGCGAGGACTGGAACGCCTGCGCGGTGCCCTGGAAAGTACCTTGCAGCGACACGGGCGCGCCCACTTGCGCCATCACCGCGTTGATCGCGTCCACCGCCTGGCCGAGGGCGGCGCCGGCTGCGAGGTTGAACGAGATCGTCACCGCCGGGAACTGGCTCTGATGGTTCAC
>JANXTF010000128.1 GCA_025352565.1 Rhodospirillales bacterium
CAGTTCGCCGGTCATGACCCGCTCGATGGCGTACAGCGTCTTGCCGATTCGATGATCCGACACGCGCCCCTGGGGAACGTTATAGGTGCGGATGCGCTCGCTGCGGTCGCCGGTGCCGACCTGGGAGCGGCGGTCGGCGGCGCGGGTGCTGGCGAGGCTGGCGCGCTGCTTCTCGTAGATGCGGGCGCGCAGGATCTTCATCGCCTTCGCCTTGTTCTTGTGCTGGCTGCGCTCCTCCTGCATCGCGACCACCGTGCCGGTGGGGATGTGGGTGATCCGCACCGCGCTCTCGGTCTTGTTGACGTGCTGCCCGCCGGCGCCGGACGCGCGGTACACGTCGATGCGGAGGTCGCCCTCGTCGATCTCCACATCGACGAAGCGAAAGACCTGGAAATCAGCATCGCCGCGAGCGGTGGCCCCGGCGGACAAGGGGTCAACACCACCAACAGCGCGGTGCAGCTCCTCCACAAGCCGACGGGGATGATCGTCAAGTGCCAGGACGAGCGCTCGCAGATCAAGAACAAGGCGAAGGCGATGAAGATCCTGCGCGCCCGCATCTACGAGCGGCAGCGTGCCAGCCTGCACGCGAACCGCGCCGCCGACCGCCGCTCCCAGGTCGGCACCGGCGACCGCAGCGAACGCATCCGCACCTACAACTTCCCGCAAGGCCGCGTGTCGGACCACCGCATAGGCAAGACGCTGTATGCCATCGAGCGCGTGATGGCCGGCGATCTCGACGAGTTCGTAGATGCGCTGACCGCCGAGGACCAGGCGGCGCGGCTCGCGGCCGAGGAGTGAGCGAATCCGTCGGCGCCGCAATGCGCCGGGCATCGCTGGCCCTCTCAGCCGCCGGGATCGAGGCCGCCTCGCATGAGGCAAGGCTGCTGCTGGCGTTCGCGCTGGATGAGCCGGCCGCGGCGCTGGTGGACCGCCAGCGGCTGGTGGACGCACGGCATTTCGACGGGCTGCTGTCCCGGCGCCTCGCCCGCGAGCCGATGGCTCATATCATCGGAACCCAAGGCTTCTGGACGCTCGACCTGTTGGTGAGCCCAGCCACCCTCATTCCCCGCGCGGACAGCGAGACGCTGATCGAGGCGGCGGCCGCCGCGTTCCCCGACCGGCGCGCGGTGTCCCGCGTGCTCGATCTCGGCACCGGCACCGGCTGTCTGCTGCTCGCGGCGTTGACGGAATTTCCCGGTGCTTTCGGCATCGGCGTCGATTTTTCTTCCGCCGCCGCCGCCATCGCCCGCGCCAACGCCACGCGGGCGGACCTCGCCTCCCAGGCCGCCTTCCTGGTCGGCGACTGGTCGGCACCCCTCGGCGGCACGTTCGACCTCGTGCTCGCCAACCCGCCTTACATCCGCGCCGACGAGATGGCCGGGCTGATGCCCGAAGTCTCGCTTCATGAACCGCGTCTCGCACTCGATGGCGGCAGCGACGGGCTCGACGCCTACCGGCTCATTGTCCGTCGCTTGCCAGGCCTTTTACGGCCGGCCGGGCGGGCGGTGCTGGAACTGGGCGCGGGGCAGGAGGAAGCCCTCGGGGTGCTCGCCCACGCGGCCGGCCTCATTGTCCATACGGTGCGGCCCGACCTCGGCGGCATTCCCCGCGCGATGGTGCTCGGGTTGGGGCTTGGGCCGGCCGCGAAAAAACCGTTTGGCACAACGCGCGAGCAAGGCTAGTCTAGCGGTGCGGTCGGGTTTGCCACGACTCCGGCAATCCAGGGCATCTTGGCTTCCGTATCCGTCGCAGGGCGAACGGGCTGGCCGAGGTGGTGCCGCTTGAAGCCCACGGAAAGTATTGGTCCGGATGCCGGCCTGGGCTGGGACCTTTTGGGAGGGCCGGCAAGGCCTGTCCCCGGCGATCCGCGAACAGAACGGACGACACTCGTATGAAGTCAGAACTCTCATGAACATAAAGCGCATGCGTGGCCGCAACAACCGTGGCGGCCAAGGCGGTCAAAGCAGCGGCGGCGGAGGCGGCAGCGGCGGGATGCGCCACCACGCCACCGGCGGCGGTACCCCGCTGAACCGCAACCATGTGTTCGACAGCAGCGGCCCAGACCTGCGTATTCGCGGCACGGCCCAGCAACTGTTTGAAAAATACCTTCAACTCGGGCGTGACGCCTCGGGTTCCGGCGATCGGGTGATGGCGGAAAGCTATTTCCAGCATGCCGAGCATTATTTCCGCATCCTGAACGCCATGCAGCAAATTCAGCAGCAAAATCCGCAGCCTCAGGGTGGCCAGCAGAACGGCCAGCCGAACAACGGCTATCAGCAGCCGCGTCGCTCGATGCATGAGAACGACGACACCGAGTCCGAGGAAGAACTCAACAACGAGTTGAACAGCAACAGCGACCAGCCGATGCTGGAAAGCCATGACATCCCGATCAACGCCGTCCCGCCGGATTAGCTTGCCAGCCGCTGTCTGGCGGCGTGGCAATCCAGGGCAAACTACTGATTGAGCCTCCCCGGCCCGCTGACGTATCGGCTGCCCCGGAGGTAAAACCGTAGCGGCCGGTGGGCATCCCGCGTGATGCCGATCCGCGTGCTGACGCCGATCTCGCCGGTCGGCTCATCGTCCGTCGCCAGCCAAAGCGGCCCCGGCTCGCAGACGTCCATCCCGTCCAGGGCGCGGTCGATGCCCAGCGCCTGCGCCAGCCGCCCCGGCCCGCGCGCGATATCGGTCAGTCGCGCGGTGCCCCGCCGCGCCATCATGTGCGCCACGCCCGCCAGCGGTTCCATCGCGCGGAACAGCACCCCCGCGCCGATGCCGTCCATCTCGCTGCTGACGTTGAGCATCTGGGAGACGCCGTAGCAAAGATACACGTAGGCGTGGCCATGCTGCTTGAACAACGATCTGTTGCGCGGCGTGATGCCCCGATAGGCATGCAGCGCCGCGTCCCCTGGCGGATAGGCCTCGGTCTCGACCACCCGGCCGCTGGCCAGACCCTCGGGCAATTCCCGCATCAGGATCTTGCCCAGCAGGAAGCGCGCAAGCTCCACCGTCGTCACCGGCAGTTCCGCCCGGCCGAGTGGGCGGCCGAGGGGGCGGATCGTCACGCGGCAGCGCGCGAGAGCACCCCGCGCGACAGGAATATCTCGGTGATCTCCTCCTCGATCCGCAGAAACTCCGGGTCGCGCCGCGCCCGCAGGCCGCGTGGCCGCTCCATGTCGATCTTGATGATCCGCTCGATCCGCCCAGGACGCGGCGACATCACCACCACGCGATCGGCCAGCAGCACCGCCTCGTCCACGCTGTGGGTCACGAACAGCACCGTCATCCGCCGGCGCAGCCAGAGCGCCTCGAGATCGAGCCGCATCTGCTCGCGGGTGAGCGCGTCCAGCGCCCCGAACGGCTCGTCCATCAGCAGCAGGCCAGGGTCATGCACCAAGGCACGCGCGATCGCCACGCGCTGCTTCATGCCGCCCGACAACTGATGCGGGTGGGCGTTCGCGAAATCCTTGAGCCCCACCTGATCCAGCAGCGCCATCGCGCGCGCGCGGTAGTCCCGCGCCGGCAGGCCGCGCATCTCCACCTGAAACAGCACGTTGCCGAGCGCGGTGCGCCACTCCAGCAATGTCGATTGCTGGAAAACGAAGCCAAGCTGGGTCACCGGCCCCTTGATCGCGCGGCCGTCGATCTCGACCCGCCCCTCGGTCACCGGCAACAGGTTCGAAACCAGCCGCAGCAGCGTCGATTTGCCGCAGCCGGAGGGACCGACGATGGCCACGAACTCGCCATCGGCCACCTCGAGGTCGACCGGGGCAAGCGCCCGGACCGTTCCGAAGGTTTTGCCGGCGCCGCTGAGCAGGACGTGCATGGGGTTTGCCTCCCTGTGTCGAATGGGCCGATCGCGGCGAGCCTCGCGGCGGTATCGGCAAATGCGGCCGCGATATATGATCTCACGCCGAGACATTACCCTGAGCCGGGAGAGCCGCGTGAACAAACATCGTCATTGCGAGCCGCCTCCCTGGATCGCCACGCCGCCAATAGGCGGCTCGCGATTTCCACTGACCGCCATCTAGCGGCACACGCCGACATGCTGCGCATCGCGCGCTCGCTCGCGGGCTTCGTGGCCTTCCTTGCCATCTGGGAAGTGGCGGGGCGGGGCCTCCATCTGCCCGAATACATCCTGCCCGTGCCGTCGATGATCGCGGCCGGCATCGGCGCCAAGTGGCGGAGCCTGCTGACGGCGGCGGCCTTCACCGCGCAGCCGATGGTGCTGGGCTTCGCGCTGGCGGCCGTGCTGGGCATCGCGATCGCGCTCGGCATTGCCTTCAGCCGAACCATCCAGGGCATCGCCTACCCGCTGCTCGTGTTCCTCCAGATCGTGCCCAAGATCGCGGTCGCGCCCCTGTTCATCATATGGTTCGGCTTCGGCCTGACGCCCAAGGTGCTGCTGGTGTTCCTGCTCTCATTCTTCCCGGTCGTGGTCGCCGCCATCACCGCGTTCCGCTCCATCGAGCCGGAAATCCTGGAAATGGCGCGCGCCACCGGCGCCGGCCGGATGCGGACCTTTCGCATGGTGCAGTTGCCGCACGCGCTGCCCGCCCTGTTCGGCGGGCTCAAGGTCGCCGCCGCTCTGGCCGCGACCGCCGCCGTGGTGGCGGAGTTCGTAGCGTCCGACCGGGGGCTCGGCTACCTGCTCATGGAATACAACGGCAACCTCGACACCCGCATGAGCTTCGCCGCCATCTTCGTGCTCTCGGCCATGGGCCTCGCCCTTTACGGCCTGGTGGAATTGGCCGAACGCTTCGCCATCCCGTGGCACGTCTCGCGCCGCCGCGACGCGGGCGACGTGCCGGCGCTCTGAACCACAAAAAGACACCGAGAAAACCAAGGGAACGCCCACATGAAACGACTGCTTCTGGCCGCCCTGCTGGCCTTCGCCGCAGGCCCGGCACATGCCGAGGACAAGGTTTCGCTGCGTCTCAACTGGCTGGTCTACGGCTTCCACATGCCGTTCCAGCTCGGCATCGAGCGCGGCATCTACAAGCGCCACGGCATCGAGCTCACGGTCGGCGACGGCCAGGGCTCGGGCCGCGCGGTGCAGGTCGTGGCGGCCGGGTCCGACACGTTCGGTCTGTCGGACGGCGCCTCGATCATCGCCGGCGCCACCAAGGGCGCGCCCGTCGTGGCCATCATGGGCATCATGAACCGCAGCCCCTTCGCGGTGATCGCACGCGTCGATTCCGGGGTCACGGACTTCCCAAGCCTCGCCGGCAAGACCATCGCGGCGACCACCGGAGAAGCCGGGCTGGTCATCTTCCCGGCCCTGCTGAGCGCCAACAAGATGGCGCCCGACGCGGTGAAGTTCCTCCGCATCGACGGGGCCGCCAAGCTGGTTGCGGTGCTCGAGAACCGGGTTCCCGCCATGCTGGGCGGCCTGGAGAACCAGACGCTGATCCTCGAACAGAAGAACCTGAAGGTGGTGACGCTGGGCTATGCCGATAACGGCGTGAACACCGAGGGCCTGGCCATCCACACCACCCGCGACACGCTGCGCGACAAGCCCGACATGGTGCGACGCTTCATCCTGGCCACCCGCGAATCGTTCGAGGCCGCCATGGCCGACCCGGCGGCCACCATCGCGGCGGGGTTGAAGGCGAAGCCCGACCTGGACGGCGCGCTGTCCCTGCGTCAGCTCGAGGCGGGCCTCAAGCTGGTCCGCAGCCCCGCCGGCCCGAACCAGAAGATTGGCTGGATGGCCGCCGAGGACTGGTCGCAGACGCTGGCGCTCATGAAGCAGTACCAGGAACTGGTCACCGACCTGCCGGCCTCCGCGTTCTGGACCAACGATTACCTGCCGTGACGAAAGGCGCCGCCATCGTCACCGGCGGGGCCGGTGGCATCGGCCAGGCCCTGATCGCGCGGCTTGGCCGGGACGGCTTCACCACCGTCTCGTGGGACCGCGTGCCCGGCGCCCCGGCGGACCACGCATTGGCCGTCGATGTGACCGACGATGCGGCGCTGGCGCGTGCTGCTTCCGAGACGCGGGCTGCGGCGGGGCCGATCCGGGCACTCGTGGTCAATGCGGGCATCCTCGGCCCGGTGGCCAACGTCTGGGAGGCCTCGCCCGCGGAAATCCGCGCGGTGATCGACACCAACCTCGTCGCAGGCTTCCTCACGCTCCGCGCGGTGATCCCGCTGATGCTCGCCAACGCAAGGCCGGACCGGGGCCGCGTCGTGCTGATGTCCTCGCTCCAGGCCAAGGAGGGCACCGCCATGGCGGGCCCATACGCGGCGGCGAAGGCGGGGCTGATCGCGTTGACCAAGGTGCTGGGCAAGGAACTCGCCGACCAGGGCATCCTGGTGAACGCGGTCACGCCCACCGTGGTCCGCACCGCCATGGAACACGATCTGAGCGACGACCGGCGCCGGTTTTTGCGTGAAAAGATCCCGATGGGCCGGTTCGCCGAGGTCGCGGAGGTGGCTGCCATGGTGAGTTTCCTGTGCGGGCCGGAATGCAGCTTTTCCACGGGCGCGGTGTTCGACCTGTCCGGCGGGCGGGGGACGTCATGACATGCTGACGGGCGAAGCGGTGGTCGCGATCTGGAACGGCATCGCCGATGCCGGGCGCGCGGAGTTCTATGCGTGGCATTTGCACGAGCACATGCCCGAGCGCGTCGGCATCCCCGGCTTCCGGCGCGGCCGGCGCTACATCGCGATCGATGCCGCAACCCATCCCGAGTTCTTCACGCTGTACGAGGCCGTCACCTTCCAGGTGCTGCAAGGCCAGGACTACGCCAACCGGCTGAACGCGCCCACCGTCTGGACCAGGACCGCGACATCGCATTTCCAGAACACCGCCCGCGCGCTGGCCCGCGTGGTCGCGAGCGACGGGCCCGGCATGGGCGGGGTGGCGCTGACGCTGCGCTTCCACGTCGCCGACCCCGCTGGCGTGGCCGAACTCATTCGCCGTTGCGCCGCGGCGCCCCGCATCTGCGGCGCCCATCTCTGCGCCGGCGACTCCGCCGCCTCGGACGTGCGAACCGCCGAAAGCCGCGAGCGCACCGACATCGAGGCGCCCCCTGGCTGGTTCGCCATGATCGAGGCGACCGACCCGGCGGCGGTCGGCGAGCTGTTGTCGGATGCGGTGCTGACGGATGCCGGGTGTTCACGGATCGCACGCGGGACGTATCGGCTGGAATACGCGCGCGCCAAAACCGCCTGGGCCTGAGGCATTTCTGGAGCGGCTTTCGAGGAACCTTGCGGCCTCGGTTGCCCGCGCCTAGCTTCCCGCGTCCAGGCCCAGAGGGGCCGCGCAACCGGAGCCTCGTCGATGTTCAAAGGGTCGCTCGTCGCCCTGCTTACGCCCATGCGCCCGGATGGCAGCGTGGACGAAAAGGCCTTCGCGGCATTCGTGGACTGGCAGATCCGCGAAGGCACGCAAGGCATCGTGCCGGTCGGCACCACGGGCGAAAGTCCCACGCTGAACCATGCCGAGCACAAGCGCGTGGTCGAGGTCGCGGTCGAGGTCTCGGCCGGGCGCGTCCCCGTCATCGCGGGCGCCGGTTCCAACAGCACGGCCGAGGCCATCGAGTTCGCCCGCCACGCCAAATCCGTCGGCGCCGACGCAACCCTCGTGGTCGCGCCCTACTACAACAAGCCCACCCAGGAGGGTCTGTTCCTGCACTTCACCGCCATCGCCGACGCGGCCGACATTCCCATGATCGTGTACAATATTCCCTCGCGCAGCGTGGTCGATATCAGTACCGAGACCATGGCGCGGCTGGCCAAACATCCCAACATCGTGGGCGTGAAGGACAGCACCGCCAACCTCGCCCGCCCGCTGCACACGCGGCGTGAATGCGGCGTGGATTTCGTCCAGCTTTCCGGCGAGGACCACACGGCGCTGGCGTTCCTGGCGGCCGGCGGCGTGGGCTGCATCAGCGTGACCGCCAACATCGCCCCCCGCCTGCTGCGGGAGATGCACACGGCCTGGCACGACGGCCGCCATGCCGAGGCCATGGCGATCCAGGATCGCCTCGTGCCGCTGCATGACGCATTGTTCGCTGAAACCAGCCCCGCGCCAGTCAAGTTCGGCGCCAGCCTGCTCGGCCATAGTACCGACTTTGTGCGTCTGCCGCTCGCCGCCTGTTCCAAGCCCGGCCGCGCGCGCGTGCGCGCCGCGATGACGGAAGTGGGGCTGCTCAACTGAGCGGATCATGGCCGAGACCAAGAAGAAATCGGGGCTGATCTCCCACGGCATCGCGTCGCAGAACCGCCGCGCGCGCTTCGACTACACGATCAAGCAGACGGTCGAGGCCGGCATCGTACTGAAGGGCCCCGAGGTGAAATCCCTCCGCCTGGGGCGCGCGAGTCTCGCCGAGGCATGGGCCGGAGAGCGGGAAGGGGAGTTGTTCCTGTTCAACGCCTACATCCCCGAATACCAGGGCGGCCTGCTGTCGCGCTTCGAGCCGCGCGCGCCGCGCAAGCTGCTGGTCAAGCGCAAGGAGATGGGCACCCTGCTCGGCGCCGTCGCGCGCGATGGCGCCACGCTGGTGCCGCTGCAGATCCACTTCAACGACAAGGGCCTGGCCAAGGTTCTTCTGGGTCTCGGCGAGGGTCGCAAGAACGTCGACAAGCGCCACGCCATCGCCGCGCGCGACTGGCAGCGCGACAAGGCGCGGCTGATGCGGGCAAAGGGGTGACGTGCGGTCGCGCCGCCGCCTGATCGGTGCGGCGATCGCCTTATTGTCGCTCGCGAGCTGCGGCACGACACGCGCCGTGATCGGGCGGGCGCAGGCCCTGGTCGGCGGCCCGTCGGATATCGTGCGCATTCCTGACCAGGATCAATACGGCCAGCCCTTCGCGCTGGAAGCCCGGCTGTGCCGCCCGCGCGGCGCCTCGCCCGCGCCCGTGGCGGTGCTGAACCACGGGCCGGCCAGCTGGGCACTCCTCGCCGATATGCGCCCGCTCGCCTGCACCGACCCGGCGGTCGCGTGGTTCACCGCCCAGGGCTACATCGTGCTGCTCCCGATGCGGCGCGGCTTCGGGGCGAGCGGCGGCGACTGGGCAGAAAGTCCCGGACCCTGCGCCAGCCCCGACTACGCCGCCGCCGCCCAGGCCGGCGCCCACGACATCGCGCTCGCGGTCGGTTTCGCCAGGACGCTTCCCGGCCTGCGCCCCGACCCGCCCGTGGTCGTCGGCTGGGACAGCGGCGCGCTCGCGACCCTGGCCTACGCCGCCGCCGCCTTGCGCGGCACCAAGGCGGTCGCCATGGCGCCGGCCATCGGCACTTTGGGCGGGGCAGGGGCCGGGCATGTCTGCCGCCCCGACCTGCTGGTCGAGGCCGCCGGCCGGCTCGGCGCCACCGCCCGCATCGCGACGCTTTGGGTGGTCGCGGGCAATGACGGCTTCATCCCGCCCGAACTCGCCACCGACATGGCCGCCGCCTTCCGCGCCGCCGGCGGCAAGGCCGCGCTGGAGCTGCCCGAGACCTCGCTGCCAGAAGGCCACGACCTGTTCTTCGCCCCAGCCGGCGTGGCAATCTGGGGGCCGATCGTCCAGCGATTCCTGCGCTCGTGAAGCCGGGCGCGCTGCTGCTCGGGTTGCTCGTGCTCGCGATGCCGGCGCGGGCCGCCGAGACCGCGCTTCGCATCCCCTTCACCGACGAGCAGGGCCACCACGGCGAACTCGCTTCACGCCTGTGCCGACCGCCCGGCCCCGGACCCTTCGCGCTCGTGGTCATCAACCACGGCGCGCCCCGCGCGCGAGGCGACCTCCCGCGCCTCGTCCCCGCATCCTGCCAGTCGGTTCCCGCCAAGTGGTTCCTGACGCGCGGCACCGCCGTTTTGTTCGCATTGCGGCGCGGCTTCGGCACTAGCACCGGCACCATGGCGAGCAGCGGCCTGTGCGCCCAGGCCGATTTCGCCGGCGCCGGCCGCGCCGAGGCGCGCGACGTGGCCGCCATCGTCGCCTTCGGCCGCAATTTGCCCGCCATCCTGCCCGACCGCATCGTCGTCATCGGCCAATCCAGCGGCGGCTTCGCGACGCTGGCCTTCGACGCGATGCCGCACCCCCCGGTCTCCGGCATCATCATCATGGCCGGCGGCCGCGGCGAGCGCCCCGGCGAGGATTGCAACTCGGCCCTGCTGGTCGACGCCGTGGCCGGCTTCGGCGCCATTTCGCGCACCGACATGTTGTGGATTTATGCGCGGCGCGACCCGTCCTTCGGCCCCGCGCTGGCCACCGAGATGCACCAGGCCTTCACGGCGGCGGGCGGTTCGGCCCGGCTGGAGCAGCCGGATTTCGACGGCCCGAACCCGCACCAGATGCTGTATTCGCCGCTCTGGGTGAAAATTTGGGCGCCGCTTTTCGACCGCTATCTCGCCGCACGCCCCCGTCGTTAGGAAACCCCATGGCACCCCTCCGCTTCCTCGGCATCTCCGGCAGCCTGCGCGACATCGCGCTCGATGACGACGATGCCCGCCTCGCCGCCTGAACCGGACGGCCGTCTGCCACCCGTCAAACCTTCATCCACGCGCCCGCAAACCCATCACCCATCCCCCGGAATATCGATCCAAGACAAATGCCCCCCCTTGCCCGCCCCCGTATCCAGGAACACCGCCGTCCCCCCCTGCGCGTTTTGCCGCACATAAGGCCGCCCATCCGTACTCCGCCGGTCATGCCCGCAATACACCGTCAGCCCCTCCGGAATCCGATCCACCCAGCGCAGGCTGCGCTCCGGGTAGCCGTCGGCCTGCACGCGCCCCGTTGGCTCGCCATACAGCGCGCGGGCCAGCACGCCATGCACGCGGCCTTCGGGCACCGGGGGCGGGTCGCTGTCCAGCATCGCGGTGTGGAAGCCGCCATGCACGAACAGCATCCGCCGCTCCGGCTCGCACCCGTGCGGCACCCAGGCCGGGGCGCGGGCCAACTCGTGCAGCGCCCGCGCCCGCAGCGCGTCGTCGAGCTGCGACAACGTGCGGGTCAGTGCCTCGTCGATCCGCACCAAGCTCCCGGCCAGCGCGCGCTTCAGCTTCAAATCGTGGTTGCCGAGCAAAAATAGCCCGCGCCCCTCGTCGATCAGCCCGAACATGATCCGCAACGCCGCGGCACTGTCCGGGCCGTTGTCGATCAGGTCGCCCAGTTGCAGCACGAACAAATCGGTCGCGGCGGCGGCGGCGAAGGCCCGCGCGTCGCCATGCACGTCGCCCACGATCCGGATGCCCCGGCCACGCGGAATGCGCGGATGCATCATGCGGCGGCCCGGGGGACAAGGATTCGCGCGCGGATGCGGGCCTGTTCGGCCGCGTCGATCGGGAACCGCCACACCAGCCGCACCGCGCCCAGCTTCAGCAGCACCGGAACGAGGCAGTACAGCACGATGAGAGTATCGAGCTGCACCGCGTCGTGCTCGCCGCCGGCCTGGAACCCGACCAGTCCCAACACGCCCAGCCCGACACCGGCGGCCAGCGCCGTGCCCGCCTTCTGCGCCATGGTCCATGCGGCAAAGAACAGCCCGGCGCGCTGCTCGCCCGAGTTCGCCTCGTCCAGCTCCACCACATCGGCCTGCATGGCGGGCGGCAGAGCGAGGTCGGCCCCCAGCCCGGCGCCGCTGGCGAGGCACACCGCGCCGAACAGCCACACATCGCCCGGCCCCAGCAGCAGCACCGGCAGGAACGCGGCGGAGGACCACAGCATCGCGACCGCCCATGCCCGATGCTTGCCAAGCCGCCGCGCAAGCCAGGTCCAAAACGGCACGAACGCGATCCCGGCCAGGAAATACGCCAGCAGCAGCTGCCCCGTCGCCTCCGGCGCACGCAGCAGGTCGCGGCACAGCAGCACGAACAGCACCGCCGGCAGCCCGTTGGCCACCCCGTTCACCAGCCACGCCCCCAGCAGCAGCCGGAACGGCAGGTTCGCCCAGGCCGCGCGCAACGCCACCCCGATGCTGGCGGGCGCGGCAGCCACGCGCAGCACGGGCTCGGGCACGCCGCGCAGCAGCCAGACGAGGGAAGGGAGCGCGAGCACGCAGGTCATGACAGCCAGAACGTGCAAGATGGCATCCGGCTGCACCAGCCCGAGCGCCGCCGGCACGATCGCCGATGCGGCCACTCCCAGCAGCGTGCCGGTCTCGCGCCAGGCGGCGATCCGGGTGCGCTCGCCATACTCCGGCGACAGCTCCGCCCCCCAGGCCTGCCAGGGGAGCGAGATCATGCTCCAGGCCAGCGTCACCAGCGCATAGCCTGCGAACAGATCGAGCGCACCTGCCCCTTGCCGCGGAAAAAACAGCAGCGCGCCGCCCACAAGCCCCACCGGCACGCCCGCCGCGATCACCGGCCGCCGCCGCCCGAAACGGCTCCGAAGCCGGTCCGACACGCGGCCGATGGTCGGGTCGAACACCACGTCGAGCAGCCGCACCGAGGCCAGCACCAGCCCCACGCTCGCCAGACTCAGCCCCATCTGGCCGCTCCAGAACGGCGGCAGATACACGGCCAGCGGCAGCCCCAGCAGCGCCAGAGAGACCGACGGCGCCGCATAGGCCAGCAGATGCGGCCAGGAGAGCGGCCGGGAAAGCCGGGGCGTCACACGGCCGTGAGCACGATTTGCCCCACGTCGGTCCAGCCGGCGCGGAACCCGGTCTCGCAATAGGCGAGGTAGTATTCCCACAACCGCTTGAACCGCCCGTCATACCGTGCCCGGCGCGAGATCACGCGCGGCCATGCGGCCTGGAACGCCAGATGCCAGCGATGCAGCGTCTCGGCGTAGTCCTGCCCGAACCAGTGTTCGCTGTGCCAGCGCAGCCCGGCATTGGCGATCTGCGTCCGCAGCCCGCTCGGGCTTGGCAACATGCCCCCCGGAAAAACGTGCCGCTGAATGAAGTCCGCGGTGCGGCTGTAATCGGCGAACAGCCTGTCGGCGATGGTGATGGTCTGCAATCCCGCCAGCCCGCCCGGCGCCAGCCGGTCGCGCAACGTGGCGAAATAGGCCGGCCAGAACGCCTCGCCCACCGCCTCGAACATCTCGATCGAGGCGATGCGGTCGAATGTGCCGGTCACGTCGCGGTAATCCTGCAGCCGCAGCTCGACCAGATCGGACAGGCCGGCCGCCGCCATGCGCGCCTGGGCGTATTCCAGCTGCGACGGCGACAGCGTGATCCCGGTCACGCGGCAGCCGTAATCCCGTGCGGCGATTTCGGCGAAGCCGCCCCAGCCGCAGCCGATTTCCAGCACATGCAGCCCCGGCCGCAGCTCCAATGCGTCGCACATGCGCCGGACCTTGCGCGATTGCGCGTCCTCCAACGTCTCCTCCGGCGAGGCGAACAGCGCGCTCGAATACGACATCGAGGGGTCGAGCCACGCGGCATAGAACTCGTTACCCAGATCGTAATGCTCCATGATGTTGCGGCTGGCGCCCTTGCGGGTGTTCGGCTTCAGCCGGTGCAGCAGGCGTGAGAACGCCCGGATCCAGGGGCGCCCGGCCAGCAGCTTCTCCCACTCCGCCTCGTTGGCGGCCGCCACCGCCATCACGCCGCGAATATCCGGGCTTTCCCACCAGCCCTCGATATAGGCCTCTGCCAGCCCAAGGCTGCCGCCCGTCACCAGCCGGCTGACCGCGCGCGCGTCTTTCAGCGCCACCGTCGCCACCGGGAAGGGCGAGCGTGCCACCCGGTGGGCGCTGCCATCCGGCATCACCACGGTGAGCGTGCCGACACGGATCATGTGTGCGAGGCGAAGCGCCAGCCGCAGCCGGCGGTCGCGCGGCAAAGCGGGGATGGCGGCCGGCATCGTCGCGGCGTCGATCATGGTCATGCGCGCACCTCCAGCGCTTGTTTCGATGGTTCGGGAACAGGGTGATAGCGGGCGCCCTTCAGCCATAATCGCAAGGCCTGCCAGTGGATCGCGGCCACCACCTTCAGCGGCATCAGCGGCATCGCGGCCACCAGCCGCAGCACGGTCGCGGTCGTGAACGGCCGCGCCCGCAGCCTCATCGTCGCCGTCATCCGCACTGCCCCGCGCGTGCCATAGCGGATCGTCATCGTGAAATCGCCGCCGGGTTTCACGAAATCCGGCGGCGAGAAGGCGAAGCGGTAACCGCCCGCCATATCGAAGAAAGGCGACACATGCAGCCGCTTCTGGGCGGACTGGCGGATCGGGGCGGTGCCCGCCTCGACCGGCAGCACGTACGCGGTCTGGCCGCCGAACGTGTTCTTCACCTGATGGATCACCGCACCCAGCCGTCCGGCCGCGTCATGGCAGAAGAAGAACGCGATCGGGTTGAACGCGAAGCCGGCCACGCGCGGAATGAACATGAAGCGGATGCTGGCGGAAAACGCCCCAAGCCCCGCGCCATCCAGCATTTCCGCCACCCAGGGCCGCAAGCCCGTGCCGTCGCGCGGCCCATGGTCCCGGTCATACAGCGCGAGCAATCCGCGCCTGTTGTGGCCGAACAGGCGGGACGCCGGCAGATCATGCAGATCGACCGACAGCATCCACATCCGGTAGCCGAAGCCGTGGCGGAACGGCGTGAAGCGGCGATGCGTCACCGCACCCACATGCAGCAACGCCGCGCTCATGCCGCCGCCGGCCATGCGGCCGCCTCCCCCACCGGCGCCTCCCATGTCGGGGGGGCGCCAAGCGCCGTCGCCACCTGGACCGCCGAGGCGATCCCATCCTCGTGGAATCCCCAGCCGGTCCAGGCACCGGCGAACCACACGCGGTCCACGCCCTGAATGTCTCCCAGCGCCTCCTGCGCCCGCATCGCGGGACCGTCGAATTGCGGATGGCGGTAATGCTTTTCACACAGCACCTTCGCGGGATCGGGCGCGCGCAACGGGTTCAGCGACACCAGCAGCGGCTCTCGCGTCGCCATGCCTTGCAGGCGGTTCATCCAATAGGTGAGGCTCACCTGGCGTCCATGGTCGCCGCGCCCGTTGGACAGGTAGTTCCACGCCGACCACGCGCCCTTGCGGCGCGGCATGAGCCGCCGGTCGGTGTGCAGCACGGCCACGTTGTCGCGGCACGTGATGGCACCCAGCAATTCGGCCTCCCGCGCAGTTGGTGCGGCAAGCAGCGCAAGCGTCTGGTCGGCATGGCACGCCATCACGACATGGGCGAATTTCTCCGCACCCGCCGCCGTCGCGACCGCAACGCCCTCCGCCCCCCGCGTCACCGAGATGGCGGCCGCTCCGAGGCGCACGTCCGGCAGGTCGCGCAGCACCCGCGCCACGTAGCGGCGCGAGCCCCCGACCACGGTGCGCCAGTTCGGCCGGTCGGTCAGGCTCAGCAGCCCGTGATTGTGGAAGAAGCGGGCAAAATGCCGCGCCGGGAAATCCCGCATCCCGGTCACCGAGGCTGACCAGATCGCGGCCCCCATCGGCAGCAGATGATCCTCGATGAACGGCGCGCCATAGCGGCGACGGTCCAAAAACTCCCCGAGCGATTCCGTGCTGGTGCCGCGCAGCAGGGCAGGGGCCTCGCGGTAGAACCGCATCACGTCGCGCAGCATCCACCAGAACCGGGGCCGCAGCATGTTGCGCTTCTGGGCGAATAATTGCAGCAATTCGCCGCCCGCATATTCCAGCGCGCCGTCGCCGATCGACACGCCGAACGACATGTCGGAAGCGCGCGTCTCCACCCCAAGCGCGGCGAAAAAAGCCGTCAGATGCGGGTAGTTGCGGTCGTTGTACACGATAAACCCGGTATCGACCGCGACCTCCGCGCCATCCACCGTCACCAGCTGCGTGTCGGCATGTCCGCCCGCGCGTGACTCGGCCTCGAACAGCGTCACGTCGTAACGACCGCGCAGCAGCCACGCCGCCGACAAACCGGCGATGCCGGCACCGATCACCGCGATGCGGGGCAGGGCGGTCATGCCGCTTTATTCAGGCCGGCAAAGGCTTCCAACGCCCGTGCCCGCCCGGCGGCGAGATCGACGATCGGGCGCGGATAGGTCTCGCCCAGCCGAACGCCAGCCGCTGCAAGCTCCTCCTCCGAGGCGTCCCACGGATTCTGCAACGCCTTGTCGGGCAGCCGCGCCAGTTCCGGCACCCAGCGCCGCACATAGTCGCCTTTCGGGTCGAACTTCCAGCCTTGCAGCACCGGGTTGAACACACGGAAATACGGCGCGGCGTCGGCGCCCGAGCCGGCCACCCATTGCCATTGCGCGCTGTTGGACGCCAGATCGGCGTCCACCAGCGTGTCCCAGAACCAGGCCTCGCCGTCCTGCCACGGCAGCAGCAGGTGCTTGATCAGAAACGACGCCACCACCATCCGCACCCGGTTGTGCATCCAGCCGGTGTTCCACAACTGCCGCATTCCCGCGTCCACGAGCGGGATTCCGGTCTGACCGCGCTGCCACGCCCGCAGGCCCGCCGCGTCGCGCCGCCACGGCATCGCCGCGAATTCCGGGCGCAGCGGCTTCTCGGGCAAATCCGGATGGTGCCACAGCAGGTTCGCGCTGAATTCCCGCCACAGCAGTTCGTTCACGAAGGTCGTGCGCCCTTTGGATTCGATGCCCTCGACGGCGTGCCATATTTGACCCGGCGACAACTCGCCCCAATGCAGCCGGGGCGACAGCGCGGAAGTGCCGTCCTGCCCTGGGAAGTTGCGGGTCTGGTCGTACCCTTTCACCACATCGGCCACCACGCGCTTCAGCCGCTGCGCCGCCCCCGCCTCGCCGGGCACCCAGCGCGCGCGCAGCCCAGCCGCCCAATCCGGGCGCGCCGGCAAAAGCTTCCAGTCCGCCAGCTCGTCCGAAGGCGCGGACACTCCCTTGAACGAAAGGGGCGCCGACAGCGGTTTGTCGGGCGCGCCGCGCGCGAGGCAGGCGCGGGAGAACGGCGTGAACACGCCATAGGCGCCGCCCGACTGCGTGCGGATGCCGTCCGGCTCATAGAGCAGCGCGGTGCGGTGCAGATGCAGCTTCGCGCCCGAAGTGGAGACCACTTCGTCCATTACCTTGCGCGCCCAGGGCTCGATCGCACGGCCCGCATGGATTTCGGCCGCCCCCACTTCATGCACGAGATGACGCAAGACCTCGACCGCCGCCCCCCGGCGCAGGATCAGCTTCGCACCGGCCTTCTCCAAGGATTCTCCCAGCGAAACCAGGCTGTGATGCAGCCACCAAAGGCTGGCACCCCCCGGCGCCCACCGTCCGGGCGTCTCCCGATCCAGGATGAACAATGGCAGTACCGGCCGCCCGCTCGCGATAGCCGCGACCAGTGCCGGATTGTCGTGCATCCGAAGCTCGCGGCGGAGCCACAGGATCACGGGGGCGGTGGGCGAAACGATTGGCATGACACAACTCGATACGGGCAACATGGCACTGTAGATGTGGCTCACGCGCCCACGAGCAAGCGCCGCCTCGATCGTCACGCCGCCAAGCGGTTGAAGGCGAAGGTGAAAAGCCGGTCGCGTCCCAGCAGGAACACCCGGAACCCGCGCGGAAAAAGCCGCGCGATGGCCGGGTCGCGCACATCGAGCCCGCCCGTGTAGGCCCCCAAGGCCGGCAGCATCAGCCGCTTGCCGTCGAACACGAAGCAGGGCCGGGTCACCGTCGTCCCCCGCGCCGGGATCTGGGCCTTCGGGTGATGATGCCCGCAAATTTCCCCGGCAATGGCCCCCGTGATCGCCTCGTGGCGGAACAGCAGGGAGCCGAGTTCGCAAGCTTCGACCGAGACTCCGCCGATCCCGTCCGGGGGCGCCGGATCATGGTTGCCCAGCACCCAGGTGAACGCGGCCGCCTCCGTCATGCGCTGCAGCCGCGTCCGATCGGCTGTCTGCATCCGTGCCGCTCCGTGGCGGTCATGGAAACTGTCTCCCAGCGCGATCACCCGCTCCGGCGAGAACCGCCGCATCAGCAGCGCCAGCCGCTCCAGCGTGGCGTGCGTGTCCCACGGCGGCAGCAGGCTCCCGCGCGTCGCCGCCGCCGACCCTTTTTCCAGGTGCATGTCCGACACGATCAGCGTCTTGCGCGCCGGCCAGAACAACGCGCCCCCAGGGTCGAGCATCAGCCGCTCGCCCGCGAAGTGAATCGGGGCGGCGGTCATTTGCTTTCCCTCCCCCCGCAAGCGGCCCAGCAAGCGGAGGGGCGAAACCAGACCATGACGGCATCCGCAAATCTCACTGGAACAGCATCCCCCCGCCGCGCGAAGTCCTGCCTCGCTTCAGGTTCGGGCGCAACACCGCCGGTACCCGGATCGGCACGAAAGGCGGCGGGTCGGCCGCGCCGGTCGCCTCCGCCACCAGCGCCTCCGCGTCCTCCAGCAACGCGTCGTCGCCCCCCTCATGGCGCACGCTCTCACGCCCGATATCCAGCAGCACCGGAACCGCCAGCGGCGACACGCGGGACAGCGCCATGTGCGTGATCCGCCCCTGCACCCGCTCCAGCATTCCCGCGATCCGCCCCAGATCGGTCAAACCGCCAGCCGCATCCGCCCGCGTCGCGCGCAACAGGATGTGGTCCGGCTGGTGCCGCCGCAACACGTCGTAGATCAGGTCGCTGTTCACCGTCACCTGCCGGCGGTTCTTCTGCGCGCCCGGCAGGTTGCGCTCGATGAGCCCCGCGATCACCGCCACGTTGCGGAACGTCCGCCGGAGCATCGAGCTTTCAGCCATCCAGGCTTCCACATCGTCGCCCAGCATGTCCTGCTCGAACAGCCGCGCGACGTTGAACGGCGCGCGCGCGCACCAGCACGCCAGTACGTAATCCGTCGCGACAAACCCCAGCGGCGCGAACCCGAACCGCTCCAGCCGGCGTGTCAGCAGCATCCCCAGGGTCTGGTGCGCCTGCCGCCCCTCGAAGCAATACGCCACCAGATAATACCGGTCGCCGCGCGGGAACGTCTCCACCAGCAGATCGTGCCGACCCGGCATCCGCGAGCGGGATTTCTGGAGCTCCAGCCACTCGCGCACCGGTTCGGGGAAGGCGTGCCAACTCGACGAGTCCTGCAACATGGCCCGCACGCGGTCCGCGAGGTTGGTCGTCATCGGCATCCGCCCGCCCGCATAGGCCGGCACCTTGGGCTCACCGGTGCCGCCATCGGCGACCTCGACGACGTTCTCCCGCAACCTGATGAAGCGCAGCAGACGGCCGGCGAACATGAAGGTGTCATCCGGCACCAGCATGTTCACGAACGCTTCCTCCACCTCGCCGAGATTGCCGCCGCCCCGCCCGGCGTAGCGCACCTTCAGCACCGGCGCCTCGACGATGGTGCCGATGTTCATGCGGTGCTGCCGCGCGATCCGCTCCGAGCGGACCTGAACCTTCCCTTCGGCATCGCGGAACAATTTCCGGTAACGGTCATACGCCTTCAACGCGTAGCCGCCGTCCTCAACGAACTCCAGCACGTCGTCGAAGTCCTTTCGGCTCAACATGCTGTACGGCGCGGCTGACGTGACCTCCGCGAACATCGCATCCGGATGGAACGGCTGGCCGCACGCGCACCCCAGCAGGTGCTGCGCCAGCACATCGAGCCCGCCCGGCCGCGGCGGGTCGCCGTCCAGCTCCATTGCGGCGACGCCGAGGATCGCGGCCTCGCATTCGAGTACCTCGAAGCGGTTGGCCGGCACCAATATCGCCTTCGAGGCCTCGTCCATTCGGTGATTGGCCCGCCCCACGCGCTGCAACAGCCGGCTCACGCCCTTCGGCGCGCCCACTTGGAGCACCTGATCCACCCCGCCCCAGTCGATCCCCAGGTCGAGCGACGAGGTCGCGATCACTCCCCGCAGCCTGCCCGCCGCCATGGCCTCTTCCACCCGCTTGCGTTGATCGAGGTCGAGGCTGCCGTGATGCAGCGCGATCGGCAGCGTCTCCTCGTTCAGCCGCCACAGCGCCTGGAACAGCAATTCGGACTGCGCGCGCGTGTTGACGAACACGATGGTGGTGCCCGCCGCCCGGATGCGCGCCAGGATCTCCGGCGCGCTGAACAGCCCCATATGGCCGGACCATGGCAGCCGCCCGGCCGGCAACATCATGGTGATCTCCGGCGGAGTGCCGCCTCGCACCTCAATGATGCGATCGGCCGCCACATAGGCCAACAGCGCCGCCGGATGCGCCACCGTGGCCGACAGCCCGATTCGCCGCGCGTCGGGGGCGATCGCCGCCAGTCGCGACAGGCACAGCGCCAGTTGGTCGCCGCGCTTGATGCCGGCCAGCGCATGCACCTCGTCGATGACGATGCGCTTCAGGCCGCCGAAGAACACCGGGGCGTCCGGGATGCTCAGCAGCAAAGCGAGGCTTTCCGGCGTCGTCAGGAACAAATTCGGCGGCGCCTCCCGCTGCTTGCGTCGCCGCTCGGTCGGCGTGTCGCCGCTGCGCGTGTCCACGCTCACCTGCAGCCCCATCTCCTCGATCGGCCGCATCAGGTTGCGCGCGATATCGGTCGCCAGCGCCTTCAGCGGACTCACATACAGCGTGTGGAGCCCTGGGCGCGGCGCTTCGGCCAACTCCACCAGACTCGGCAGGAACCCCGCCAGAGTCTTGCCGCCCCCGGTCGGCGCGATCAGCAGCGTGCTCTCGCCGCGCCGCGCCGCCGCCAGCACCTCAAGCTGATGCGGCCGCGCCGTCCAGCCGGATCGCGCGAACCAGCGCCCGAAGAGCTCCGGCAATATTCCCGTCATCGACGCCCAGCTAAACCGTCGCCGGGGCCGGGAGCAACCGGAGCACCGCGGCCGCCGCCATTTCCGATGGCTTGCCGAAGGCCGGGCGCAGCGTGGCCATCACTGCTTTGAATGCGTCGCGTTGCGCGCCCGCCGCGTCCGCATCGTTGAGCAATCGCCGCATCGCGTCGGCCAGCCGCGCCGGCGTGCAGTCATTTTGCAGCAACTCGGGAACCACCAGCCGGCCGGCCAGCAGGTTCACCATCGCCACATGATTGACCCGGATCAGCCGCCGCGCGATCAGGGCCGTGATGGGATTGACTCGGTATGCAACCGCCATTGGCACCCCGGCAAGGGCCAGTTCCAGCGTCGAGGTGCCGGACTTGGTCAACGCCGCTTCGGCAGCCGCGTAGGCGTCGTGTTTCTCGGCGAGGTCGCGAACGATGATCGGCCGCACCGGCCAGGAGGCCGCCAGGCGGGTGACCGTGTCGGCCACCGCCGATGCCACCGGCAGCACCGGGACGACGCCGGGCGTGCAGTCCCGCAGCAGCCCCAGCATCGCGCCGTACACCGGCATCAGCCGCCCCACTTCGCTGCGCCGGCTGCCCGGCATAAGCACGATGATCTTGTGCTCCGGCCCGATCCCGTGCCGTTCCCTGAACCGCGCGGCCACGCCCTTGTCCGCATCCGATTCCAGCACCGGGTGGCCGACGAATTCGGCCGGCAGTCCGTGGCCGGCGAAAAAACCCACTTCGAACGGCAGCAGGCACAGCAGGCCGTCCCATAGGCCCGGAAATTCACGCACCCGATGCTCGCGCCATGCCCATACCTGTGGCGCCACATAGTGTAGCCGCCGGATGCCCGCATCGCGCAACCGCAGCAGCAGCCGCAGGGTGAAGCCCGGGCTGTCGATGGTCACCAGGATGTCCGGCCGACGCGCGCGGATATCGGCCTCCGCCTCGCGCATCCGGCGGGCGAGGCGGCGGATGCGGGGCAGGATCTCCAGCAATCCCATCACCGCCAACTCGTCCATCGGAAACAGCGGCACGAGCCCCTCGGCCACCATGCGCGGCCCCCCGACGCCGGCGAATTCCAGGTCGGCATCGGCCGCGCGCAATGCAGCCATCAGGCGGCCGCCGAGCACGTCCCCGCTTTGCTCGCCCGCGACCAGATAGACCAGCCTCCGGCCGGTCATCCGTAGAGAGCTGCGGGGTCCACCAGCACGGGCGCAACCGTCGACAATTCCTCGCCCCGCGCCGCCCGGAAGAAACAGTCGCGGTGGCCGGTGTGGCAAGCCACCCCCGTCTGGTCCACCAGCAGCAACAAGGTATCCCCGTCGCAATCCACCCGCAGCTCGACCAGGCGCTGCGTCTGTCCCGAACTCTCGCCCTTGCGCCACAACCCATTGCGGCTGCGACTGAAATAACAGACCCGCCCCGTCGCCAACGTCTCGGCCACCGCCGCGCGGTTCATCCAGGCCAGCATCAGCACCTCGCCCGTGTCGTGCTGCTGGGCAATCGCCGGCACCAGCCCGGCGCCATCGAAAGCTATGGCGTCGAGAACTGCCGCGTTCATGGCACGGAGTTGGCCTGAAGGCGCGGGAAGGCAGCCTCCAGGTCGGCGATCAGATCGCCCGGGTCCTCCAGTCCGACATGCAGCCGCAGCAGCTGGCCGCCGAAATCTCCGCTGCCCGCCGTCCGCGTGACGCTCGTCGGCAAGGCCAGACTCTCGAAGCCACCCCACGAGGCACCCATGCCGAACAGTTCCAGCGCCTCGGTCATCCCATGCACCGACGCCTCCGAATACCCCGGCTGGAACACCACGCCGAACAGGCTGCATGCCCCGGTGAAATCGCGTTTCCAGATCTCGTGACCAGGAGCGCCCGGCAGCGCCGGATACAGCACCTGCTTCACCTCGTGGCGCCCCTCCAGCCAGCGCGCCACCGTGAGCGCCGACTGCATCTGACGCTGCATCCGCACCGCCATGGTCCGCGCGCCCCGCAGGGCCAGCCAGCAATCATCGGGGCTCGCATACTGCCCGAGCGCCAGCGTGGTGCCGCGCACGATCTCCCAGTCCTCGACCGAATTGGTCGTCATGCTGCCCAGCAGCACGTCGGAATGGCCGACCACGTATTTGGTCAGCGCCTGGATCGAGACGTCCACGCCGTGCAGGAACGGCTGGAAGAAATGGATGCCCCAGGTGTTGTCCATCAGCACCTTGGCGCCGCGCGCATGGGCCACGGCGGCGAGGGCCGGCACGTCCTGCACCTCGAAGGTGTGGCTTCCTGGGCTCTCCGTGTAGAGCACCTTCGTGTTCGGCCGGAACAGGGCCGACAGCGCGTCGGCGCCGATGCAAGGGTCGTAATAGGTGGTTTCGACGCCCATCCGCGCGAGCAGACCATCGCAGAAGCCGCGCGCCGGGCCATAGACCGCGTCGGGCATCAGGCAGTGATCGCCAGCCGACAGATAGGCCAGCAGCGGCGTGGTCACGGCGGCGAGGCCCGACGAGACGATCTGGCAGCGCGTTCCGCCCTCGATCTCGGCGACCACGTCCTCCAGCGCGTGATGCGTCGGGCCGCCGAGCACGCCATACACCATAGCCTGCTCGAACCGCGCGTTGCCCATCGCCGCGCGGGTCGCCATGTCCGGATACAGCACCGTCGAGCCGCGATGCACCGGCGGATTGACGAAGCCATGCACATGCGTGCCGGCGCGCCCGGCGTGGGAGAGGCGGGTCGCGAGGCTCGGCTTCGGACGGCCCGACTTTGGAAAGGTGGCATGATCGTCGGGCATCTAAATCTCCACGGGAGTGTCGGGGCGGCCGCCCCATTCGGTCCACGACCCGTCATACACCGCACCCGGCGGAAGTCCCGCCTGAACCATGGCCAGCGTCAGGATCGTGGCGGTCACGCCGCTGCCGCAACTGGTGACGATCGGGCGCGTGCCATCCACACCGGCGCGCAACAGCCGCGCGCGCAACTGGTCTCGCGGCAGCATGGTCTGGTCCGCCGCCAGCAACTCGCCGTAGGGCAGGTTGACGCTTCCGGGAATATGCCCCGAGCGCATTCCGGCACGCGGCTCCGGAACCTCGGCCCTGAACCGCGGGCCGGCCCGCGCATCGAGCACCAGGGATCGTGCCGTCGCCACATTTTCCAGCACGTCTCCGATCCCGCGCAGCCGGCTCGGCCGATAGTCCGGCCGAAATGCCTTTCCCGCCGGCGCCGTCGCCGCGCCCGCCTCGACCGGCCGCCCCTCGGTCCGCCATTTCAGCAGCCCGCCATCGAGCACCGCCGCCCGGTCGTGCCCGAACAGCCCCATCATCCACCAGCCCCGCGACGCCGAGGCCAGGCCTTTCTGGTCGTAGAACACACAGAAATCCGCATTCGACACACCGAGCGCCCCCACCAGCCGGGCGAAGCGTCCCGGCGTCGGCACCATGTGGGGCAGGTCGGTGTCATCGTCGGCGATCGCGTCGATGTCGAAAAACCGCGCGCGGGGTAGGTGGCCCGCCAGGAACTCGGCGGCGCCGTCCTTGGGTTCGTTGGGCAGATACTTCGTCGCGTCGAACACGATCAGGTCGGGCTCCGCCAGATGGGCGGCAAGCCAGTCGGTCGAGACCAGCGGACCAGAGACTGAAATCATGCGGGCGCTCCCAGCGCGATTGAGATGCGCCGGTTCTGCCGGCCCTTGTTTTCGATCTTCAATACCCGGACCAGCCCGATCTCGCCGGTGCGGGCAACATGGGTGCCGCCGCAGGGCTGCAGATCGACCGTCCCGATGCGAACCAGCCGCAGCCGGCCGGTGCCGCGCGGCGGCTGCACCGACAGCGTCCGCACCAGCGCCGGGTTTTCGTCGAGCACGGCCTCGTCGACCCACTCCGTGCTCACGGGATGATCTCCCGCGACGAGCGCGTTCAACGCCGCCTCCACCGCCTCGCGCGTCGGCGGCTCCGGCAGATCGAAGTCCAGCCGCGACTTGTCCGCGCCGATCTGGCCACCCGTGACCGACGCGCCGGGAAGAGCGGCACAGAGCAGATGCAGCGCCGTGTGCATCCGCATCAGCGGATGGCGCCGCGACCAGTCCAGCGCGCCCACGACCTTGGCCCCGACCGGGGGGAGTGCCGCCTCAGCCGCCGGCACGTGGCGGATCGTGGCATCGTCGCCTTTGACGGTGTCGATCACCGCGGCCTCGCCGCCCGCCCAACGCAATATGCCCACATCGCCGGGCTGACCGCCGGAGCGGGCGTAGAACACGGTCCGGTCGAGCACGATGCCGTCCGCCTGCGCCGCGATCACGACCGCCTCCATTCCGCGTCCCTGGGAGTCGTCCAGAAAAAGCCGCTCGGTCATGCGATGCCCCACGTCCCACGCAGCCAATCCCGGCGCGACGCCATCCACAGCAGCGCGATCGCGGCCACCGAGTTGGCGATGCGTCCATCCAGCGCCGCCGCGACCGCATCGGCGAGCGGCCAAAGCCGCGCCCGGATATCCTCGTCCTCGGCGCGCAGGCCGCCGACGCCGATGATCCCGTCCGCGGTGGCCGCGGGTGCCGCGACCTCCCCCACATAGACCGCGCAATTCTCGTCGCTGCCGCCCGGCGTGAGCAGAAAATCGCCGACATGGTGAAGCCGGGCGGGGGCGATGCCGACCTCCTCCATCGCCTCGCGCCGAATAGTGGCTTCCGGCGTCTCGTCCCCGTCGCACAGCCCGGCCGGCAATTCGGTCATCACGGGGTCCATCCCGGCCGCGAGCGCGGGCAGGCGGAACTGCTCGATCAGCACCACGGTGTCCGTCGCCGGATCGTACGGCAGCAGCGCCGCCGCCCGGCCACGCCGCCACAGCTCCCAGGTGCGCATCCCCGACATCGCGCCATCGAAGCGGCGGTTGCGGAAGCGGACGCGCTCCAGCGGGAACCGTCCGTTCCAAACCGTCTCGCTGTCACATATCTGAAGGTCGGGGTAGGGCGGCAGAGTGAACATGGGCACAACGATAGATCGGCCAGTCATGGCTGCCCACCCCACCCCAGCGCGCGCCTGTTCAGTCCGCGAACTCGGCCAGCAGCACGCGCACGCGCGCGGCGCCGGCGGGCCCGCGTGTCGCCTCGCGCCATTGCGCCTCGGCCACGCGTTGATGCGCTGCCACCGCATCATCGGCCGACGTCACCATCGCGACGCCGGTCAGCGCGCCCGGCACTCCGTCGGATCGGAAGGGATTGACGCCGAGGGTGGCCCGCTCCCTCCCGCGCAGGATGACGTAGCCGCCGTCGGGTTCGGCGCCGACGAGCAGTCCGAACTGCAGCCCCATCGGTTCGGCCTCCATCAACCGCGCCACGTTTTCCACCTCCGCGAAGGCCGTCGCGCGGCACATCGCGCGGGTAGCCGCGGACACGGGTGCGCCTGGCGCGATCCCTTCCGTCAGCAGCGACCGGAGCCGCGCGGGAGTCAGGATGCAGATGATGTTCGGCCGGCGCGCGGTATGCATGCGCTTGCGCGTGACCAGCAGCCCCAGCACCTGTTCGGCCATCGTGCGGGCGGTCGCCCGATCCGCGCCCGCTTCGGCCGCGGCTTCGTCGAGTGCTCCCCGCAGCGCCGCATCGTAGCTGTCCGACGTGGTCAGGTAGCAGAGCGGAGAGGCCAGTTCGAGGATCTGGTCGGCACTCTCCTCCAATTGTCGCAGCCGCTCGAAATAGGCCACCGGGCGGCTGTAGTACTCCATCCCGATCCCGAGCAGCGACAGCGCCGACACCTTGAGCAATTCGGCGAGCCGCTGGATCGTGTCCAGCTTGATGACCTCGCCCTTCTCGTAGCGATAGAGCGCCGCCCTGGAGACACCGAGCCGCGCCGCGATCTCCTCGGCACGCAGACCCGACTCGAGACGATAGGCGCGGAGCTGTTGGCCGATTTCATTGAAACGCATGGCAGAAAGCTTCCGGTTAGGTTCGCGTGAAGGGTTATCGATCGAGCCGAGGATAGAAGTGATCTGGGTCACATTGTCTAAGAAAAGATAGCGTGTCAAAAAATGCCGCTACAATCGCTTTAATCCTCGTTGGTGTGCTCACCATGGATTGCATTGCATTCCACGACGAACGGGCGCGAGAATAGGGCAATCAAGCTGCCGTAGTTGGCGCACCATGGAGTGTGGCGTGAAACATTCAGCCGTGACCCTCGACGACAAGTATTCCGCCGACGTCGAGCGCGTGTATCTCACGGGAACCCAGGCGCTCGTCCGCCTCACACTCCTGCAACGGCAACGCGACACGGCGATGGGCCTCAACACGGCTGGCTTCGTGTCTGGCTATCGCGGCTCTCCGCTCGGCACTGTCGACATCCAGATGTGGCAGGCGGGACGTCATCTCGCGGATAACCACATCCAGTTTCGCCCGGGCGTGAACGAGGAACTGGCCGCGACCGCCGTTTGGGGCACGCAGCAGGTCGCCCTTCTGCAACAAGCGAAATACGACGGCGTGTTCGCCTTGTGGTACGGCAAGGGCCCCGGAGTCGATCGTTGCGGCGACGTGTTCAAGCACGCCAACTTCGCCGGCACCGCCCGCAACGGCGGCGTTCTGCTCGTGGCGGGCGACGACCACGCCTGCAAATCATCCACCGTGCCGCATCAGAGCGAGCAGGCCTTCATCGCGGCCTCGGTGCCGGTGCTGGTCCCGTCCGACGTCCACGACATCCTCGAATTCGGCCTCCACGGCTGGGCCATGTCGCGCTGGTCCGGCCGCTATGTCGGCCTCAAGACCGTGGCCGACGTGGTCGACAGCTCGGCCTCGATCGGCTTCGACCTCGCGGCCTTCCGCACCCTGAACCCCGACGGCCCGCACCCCGATGTCTCGATCCGCCTGCCTGACACGCCGCTCGACCAGGAGGCGCGCCTGATGACGCTCGGCCTGCCGGCGGCGCAGGCCTATGCGCGGGCGAATCGGCTGGACCGGCTGGTCGCCGATCCGCCGGGCGCGCGCTTCGGCATCGTCACCGCCGGCAAATCCTACCACGACACCCGCCAGGCCCTGGCCGAGTTGGGCCTGGAGGGCAAAGGCGGCATCCGCATCCTGAAGCTCGCGATGACCTGGCCGATCGACCCCGCCACCATCCGCGACTTCGCCGCCGGCCTGGAAGAAATCCTCGTGGTCGAGGAAAAGGCGCCGCTCATCGAGCAGCAGCTGCGCGATATCCTCTACGATCAGCTTGAACGCCCGCGCATCGTGGGCAAGCACGACCATCGCGGCGAGCCCCTGCTGCGCCCGCACGCCGATCTTTCCTCGGCCGACATCGCGCTGGCACTCGCCCGCGGGATCGGGCGCTTCGTCTCGTCCGACCAGCTCCATGCCCGCGCCTCCTACCTCGAACAACAGGCCGAGCAGCTTGCCCGAACCGAGATCGCGGCCCAGCGCAAGCCGTTCTTCTGTTCCGGCTGCCCGCACAACACCTCCACCAAGGTCATCGACGGCAGCCGCGCGCTGGCCGGCATCGGATGCCACACGCTCGCCCTATGGATGGACCGCTCGACCGAGACCTTCAGCCAGATGGGCGGCGAAGGCATCCAGTGGCTTGGCCAAGCCCCGTTCACCGAGGAGAACCACGTCTTCGCCAACCTCGGCGACGGCACCTATTTCCACTCCGGCCTCATGGCCATCCGCGCCGCCGTCGCCGGCAAGGTGAACATCACCTACAAATTGCTGTTCAACGATGCGGTGGCGATGACCGGCGGGCAGCACGTCGATGGCGAGCTGACCGTGCCGGAAATCACCCGCCAGCTCGCGGCCGAGGGCGTCGGCCGCGTCGCGGTCGTCACCGACGAGCCGGAGAAGCACGACGGCGTCACGGATTTCGCCCCCGGCGTCACCGTGCATCCCCGCGCGCTGATGCAGGAGGTCGAGCGTCAGTTCCGCGACACGCCGGGTGCCACGGTCATCATCTATGACCAGACCTGCGCCTCCGAAAAGCGCCGCCGCCGGAAGCGCGGCACCATGGTCGACCCGCAGAAGCGCGTGTTCATCAACGCCGCCGTCTGCGAGGCGTGCGGCGACTGCTCCCGCGCGTCCAACTGCGTCTCGGTCGCCCCCCTCGAGACCGAATTCGGCACCAAGCGCCAGATCGACCAATCGAGCTGCAACAAGGACTATTCCTGCGTCGACGGCTTCTGCCCCAGCTTCGTGACCGTACACGGCGGCGGCACGCGCAAGCGGGCAGGGGCCGCGCCCGACGCGGACGGCCTGCCCGAGCCCACGCTGCCCGACCTCGTGCGCCCCTGGAATATCCTGGTCACCGGCGTCGGCGGCACCGGCATCGTCACCATCGGCGCCCTGCTGGGCATGGCCGCCCACACGGAAGGCAAATTCGTCAGCGTGCTCGACCAGATGGGCATGGCGCAGAAGGGCGGCAGCGTGTTCAGCCACATCCGCCTCGCGGCCGATGAGGCGCAGCTGAGCGGCCTGCGCATCGGGCGCGGCGAGGCCGATCTGCTGTTCGGTGGCGACCTCGTGGTGGCTGCGGCGCGCGACAGTCTTGCCACATTGCGCCTCGGCCACACCCGTGCCGTGCTCAACATCCATGAGACGCCGACCGCCGATTTCGTCCACGACACCGACACGCGGCTTCCCGCCGCCCGCTTGCGCGGCAGCGTGGCCGACGCCGTGGGCGCCGGGAACGTCGATCTGCTGGATGCCTCGGCTCTGGCCACCTCGCTGCTCGGCGACGCTATCGGCTCCAACATGCTGCTGCTCGGCTTCGCCTGGCAGCAGGGCCTGCTGCCGCTCGGCCGCGACAGCCTGATGCGCGCGATCGAGTTGAACGGCACGGCGGTCGAAGCCAACAAGGCCGCCTTCACCTGGGGCCGCCACGCGGCCATCGACCTGCCGCGCGTGATGGACGCGGCCGGGCTGGTCGCCACCGCGCCCACGCCGAAAACGCTCGACGAACTCATAGCCAGCCGCACCCAGCACCTCATCCTCTACCAGGGCCGACGCCTCGCCCAACGCTACCGCGCGCGGGTTGCCGCCGTCCGCGAGATTGAAGGCCGCATGTTCTCCGGCTCCACGGCGCTCACCGAGGCGGTGGCCAGCGGCTACCATCGCGTACTCGCCTACAAGGACGAATACGAGGTCGCCCGCCTGTATCGGGCGCCCGCGTTCCGCGCCGCGCTGGACGCCCAGTTCGCCGGCGCCACGCGGCTGGAGTTCCATCTCGCCCCCCCGATCATGGCGACCCGCGACAAGCGCACCGGCCATGCCCAAAAACGCGCCTTCGGCCCATGGATCCTGTCCGCCTTTGCCGTACTGGCTCCCTTCAAGATGCTGCGCGGCACCCCGCTCGACCCGTTCGGCCGATCCGACGAGCGGCGCGCCGAACGCGCGCTGATCGGCCAATATGAAACCGACATCGCCGAAATCCTCGCCGGCCTGTCGCCGGCCAATCTCGCCGCCTCTGTGGCGCTCGCCGCCATTCCCGAGCGCATCCGGGGCTTCGGCCACATCAAGGAACGCGCCATGCGCCTCGCCGCCGAGGAACGCGTCCGCCTTTTGGAACGGCTGCGCGCGCCGGCGGAGAAACTTGCCGCCGACTGAGTGGTAACCATCGGCGTTTCCATGCGAAGCCTGCGTCATGCGCCCAAACCCTCTCGCCGACGCCCTGGCCTTCATGGTCAAGCCCTCCGCCTTCACGCCGGTGTTCGACGCCCTGCTGGTGGCCGCGATCTTCCTCGCGGTGCTCGTCTGGCGCCGCCAGCCCGCCCAGCGCGATGCCCGCCACGCGGGCATATGGCTCATGCGCGTGCTGACCGGATGCATGTGGTGGCAGCAGACCACCTGGAAAATCCCGCCCAACTACGATGGCCTCACCTACTTCCTCAAGCAGATGACCGCCCACGCCGCGATCCCGCTGTATGGCGACTTCGTCGGCGCCATCGTGCTGCCGAATGTCCGCCTGTTCGGCCCTCTGGTCTGGGGCATCGAAATCGTGGTCGCCGTTTCGCTGCTGCTTGGCCTGTGGTCCCGCGCCGGTGCGCTGATCGGCCTGCTGATGATGCTGAACCTCTGGCTCGGCCTCTATTCGGCCGATGGCGAATGGCCCTGGACCTACTTCATGATCGTCATTGTGCAGGTCCTGTTCGTGATCGACCCGCCCGGCCGCGTCCTTGGCGCCGACGCCCTGTTGCGCCGCCACCGGCTGCTCGGATGAACCAATCCCCTCTCGGCCCGCGCCGTCACTTCGAGCCCTCCGTCTTCCATCCCGAGAACCTGCTCCGCGAAGCCCGCCGCCAGCGCGGACGCCCCGACGGCCCGGTCCCCGCCTTCTGCGTGCTCGACCCTGATGGAGACCTCGTCCGTGCCCTGCGCGACGCCGGCAGGTGCCACGAGGTCGCCGAATGGGCCTGCTACCACACCGCCATGGTTGCCACCGCGCTGCCCTGCGGCGTGGAGATCGGCATCGTCGGCTGTGCCGTGGGCGGCCCCTTCGCGGTGCTGGTCGCCGAGCAGATCTTCGCCGCCGGCGGCCGCATCCTCGTCAGCATCACCTCGGCCGGCCGCATCGCTGCCGTCGCGGAGCCGCCCTATTTCATCCTGCTCGACCGCGCCCTGCGCGACGAGGGCACCAGCGGCAACTACCTGCCCACCGAACCCTACGCCGCCGCCGACCCGGCCCTGGCCCACGCAGCCGCGGCCGTGCTCGACGCGGCCGGCTTTGGCTTCATCCGCGGCTGCAGCTGGACCACCGACGCGCCCTATCGCGAGACCGAGGCGGCGATCGCGGCCGCCGAGCGCGCCGGCATCCTCGCGGTCGAGATGGAGGCCGCCAGCCTCTACGCGTTCGCCACCGCCCGCGCCCGAAGCGTGCTGTGCTTCGCCCATGTCACCAACCAGATGGCCCGCACCGAGGGCGACTTCGAGAAGGGCGCCCAGGACGGTGCGGCCGAAGTCCTCGCCTTGCTCGACGCCCTCGCGCGCGCCGGCCTGGGTTTGCCATAGCGCACGAATACGTCGTCGCTGCCCGGGCCAGCTATCTCAAAGCATTCCCAGCCGGCCGAACAGGTCGATCAGCACGAGGTTCACGTTGAACTTGAAATCCACCGTGTCCCGCACCGTTTCGTACACCCGCTCCACCGGCCAAAGCTCGAACCCCGCCACCTCGCCATCTCCCGAACGCGGCACGAAATCGTCGGGCAGGTCGAGGTCGAAGCAATGCAGCCAGTCCCGCCGCAAACCCTCGTCCCGCTCCATCGCATAGGCCAACCGCCCGACCTCGATGGCGCGCTCCGCCAGCGCCTCCGGCACGCAGGCTTCTTCCGCCGCCTCCTTCACCAGCGTGTCCGTCACGCCCATCCCGGCACACACGCCGCCCGCGACGATGTGGTCGAGTTTGCCCGGATCGAGCAGCTTGTCCGCCGCCCGACGCGCGATCCACACATGCAGCCCTTGGGGCCGCCGGACCAACCCGTTCACATGCACGCCCGTGGCCGAGATGCCGAAGCTCGGCAGCATTCCCCGGTCGATGCGCGACAGGACTGGGCCGTCCGGCCACGCCCGCACGTCGAATTCCTCACCGCGCATTCGCCCGAACCCGCGTGCCACCAGCGCCTGCGCCATCCCCGGCAAGTCCGCTGCCCGGTCGGCCGCGAGGGCCACGAAGCCTTGCCCCTCTCGCACCCCATCGAAATCGCCCAGCGCCGCCGCCAGCGCCGGTCTGAGCCATCCCACCGCCTCGGTGCCGATCCGGAACGCCAGCCGCTCCCCCGGCAGAACGGCGTTGTTGCAGGTGGCGATGTGGCGGGCGAAGCGGTGGTCCATACGTGCCAACTGGCGACGGGCAGCAGCCCCGCCAAGCGGGCGGCTAGCGAAATAGTGCTCTCCATGCCACATGCAACCGATGAGAAGAGCCGCCGCCGGCCCAACGGCAGTCATCCCCGGAACCGAACGCACGGGGTGGCAAACCATCCGTTCGCTGCTGCCGTTCATCTGGCCCAGGCACGAGCCGATGGCGCGCTTTCGCGTGTCGGTCGCCATCCTGTTCATGGTGTTGGCCAAAATCGCCACCGTCTATATCCCGTTGGTGTACAGCCGCGCGGTCGACGCGCTCGCCCCGCGCGACGCGGCCACGGCCATGGTCAGCATCCCGATCTTCTTGATTATCGGCTACGGCCTGCTCCGCGTCGCGTCCGCGGGCTTCGGCGAGATGCGCGACGCGGTGTTCTCCGCCGTCCAGCAGCGCACCGTCCGCAAGGTGGGCCTGCGGACCTTCAGGCACATCCACCGCCTCTCGCTGCGCTTCCATCTCGACCGCCGCACCGGCGGCCTGTCGCGCGCCATGGAGCGCGGCACGGCGGGCATCGAGACGGTATTGCGGCTGGCCGTATTCAACATCCTGCCCACGCTGCTGGAGGTGGTGCTCGTCACCGTTATCCTGTGGAGCATGTTCGATTGGCGCTACGCGGCGCTGACCTTCGCGGCGGTCGCGCTGTATTTGACGTTCACCTTCATGTTCACCGGGTGGCGGGTGAAGTTCCGCCGCACCATGAACGAGATGGACAGCGAGGCGCAGAGCCGCGCCGTGGACAGCCTGCTCAACTACGAAACGGTGAAATACTTTGGCAACGAGGCGCATGAGAGCCGCCGCTTCGACGATGCGCTGGCCCGCTACGAGCGCGCCGCGGTCAAAAGCCAGGTCACGCTCAACATGCTCAACCTCGGCCAGGCCACCATCATCGCCATCGGCCTCGCCCTCATCATGCTGATGGCCGCCGACGGCGTGCGCGCGGGCAACATGACGGTCGGCAAGTTCGTGCTGGTGAACACCTACCTGATGCAGCTCTATCAGCCGCTGAACTTCCTCGGCTTCGTCTATCGCGAGATCAAGCAGGGCATGGTTGACATGGAGCAGCTGTTCCGCCTGCTCGCCCAGCACGAGGAGGTCGCCGACAAGCCCGACGCGCTGACGCTGCCGGCGCACCTGTCCGAGCGTCCAGCGGGGGAGGTGGTGTTCGACAACGTCCATTTCGGCTACGGCCCCGATCGGGAGATCCTCAAGGGCGTCAGCTTCCGCGTGCCCGCCGGCCGCTCGCTCGCCATCGTGGGCCCGACCGGCGCCGGCAAATCCACCATCAACCGCCTGCTGTTCCGCTTCTACGACGTGACCGGGGGCCGCATCCTGATCGACGGCCACGATCTGCGCGACCTGACGCAGGACAGCCTGCGCGCCGCCATCGGGGTGGTGCCGCAGGACACGGTGCTGTTCAACGACACCATCCGCTACAACATCGCCTATGGCCGGCCAGGGGCCACCCAGGACCAGATCGAGCACGCGGCGAGGCTCGCGCAGGTGCATGATTTCGTGCTGCGCCTGCCGGACGGCTACGCCACCAAGGTGGGCGAGCGCGGCCTGAAGCTGTCCGGCGGCGAGAAGCAGCGCGTGGCGATCGCCCGCACCATTCTCAAGGACCCCCGCATCCTGGTGCTCGACGAGGCGACCAGCGCGCTGGACACCCGCACCGAGCAGGAAATCCAATCGGCCCTCCGCACGGTGTCCCGCCACCGCACCTCGCTCACCATCGCCCACCGCCTCTCGACCGTGATCGACGCCGACGAGATCATCGTGCTGGAGCACGGCGCCATCGTCGAGCGCGGCGACCACAACGAGTTGCTGGCGCGCGGCGGCGTCTATGCGAGGATGTGGGCCTTGCAGGCCGAGCAGCAGGAGCAGGCGGCGGCTTAGTTCGCCTCGTGCGGCACGCCGCGCCGCAATTCGCCAGATCGTACGCTGCCCAGCGCGCTGTTCAGGATGCTCTCGATCGACCCATCGTCCACGCTGCGCGCCAACAGGCCCAGCGACCCGCCGAGGAGGGCAGATGCGATGGCGATCGAACTGATGTTCTGGCTGATCATGTACTCGATCGCCTTGTCCACAACGGCTCCGGCATGGCTCAGATCGGCGGGGGCTGCAGGCTCGTCCATCGGCGTCGCTCCTTATGTCCTTCGCCAGATATGGTTCAGCACGCCGATCCGGAAAGACGCAGCAGCAGCGGCGCCGCCGCTTCCGCGCGACCTGACATGAGCATCGAGACGGCCATGCCACCGTCATGGGCGATCAACGCGGTGAGAGCGCCCTGCAATCCTCGGTCATCGCTGTCGTCCTCACGGGACAGGTAGTCCCAGGCAGCCTTCGGCGCGGCAAGCCAGGCGGCGAACCCGGCGGGCCAAGCCGCGCCATGCCCGGCGATCGCGACCAGCAGATCATTTCGCTCGTCGCCTTCCATCGCGATGATGCCGCCCCGAGGGAGGCTCTCGGCCGCCAGCAGAAGCATGTTGAGAACCAGGCGCGCGACATTTGCGGGAAGCAGCGTCTGCGGGTCGATACCGGACAGCCGAACCTCGATCCGTCCCCGGCCCAGATTCGCGGCAAGCTTCAGCAGGTCGGCCAGGCTTGCGGCCTCGTTGCCGTCACCCCATGCCGCGCGCATCAATCGCAGGCGTTGCACCACCTCGTCGGCTGCCTCCTCCGCAAGGTCCAGTGCTTCGCGTGCGTCGTCGGGTGCCTCGCGCGCGAATTGCAGCGAGTTGCGCACGGTCCCGAGGCCGCCGGCGAAGTCGTGGCAAAGGCGGGACGCGAGCAGAGCGGCGAGCTTCAGGCCGTCTGGGCCCGCGACGGCAGGGAACGGAGGTTGCGCCATGCTCTCACCAATCCCAGAATGCGGAAAGCAGGGGCTTACGCCGTCCGATGAAACATTGTCGATGGTCGACCGCCCCGACCGACGGTTTCGCGTGGGACGCGCATAACATCGCACTCGAGTGGAGGTTCCGTGTCATCTGCAGGAGGCATTGGCGGCACGTCGTTCCTCGAACCGGGCCAATGGGTACGCCATCCCGGCCAGCCCGACTGGGGGGAGGGGCAGGTGCAATCGGCGCTCGGAGAGCGGATCACGGTCAATTTCGAGGGCGCCGGCAAGGTGCTCATCAACGCCAGTGTCGTGAAGCTGGAGGTTATCTCGCGGTAGAGGGTTGCGAACACGGCCTCGCAAAGCGATGTTCGAGATATGTCCCTGGGAATAACGCCTGCCGTGATCGACCCGTTCGGCCGGGCCATCACCTATCTCCGCGTGTCCGTCACCGACCGCTGTGACCTTCGCTGTGTCTACTGCATGGCCGAGGACATGCATTTTCTGCCCAAGGCGGAATTGCTGAGCCTCGAGGAATTGTACCGGGTCTGTGCCGCCTTCATGCGCCTCGGCACCCGCAAGCTTCGGATCACCGGAGGCGAGCCGTTGGTGCGCCGCGATGTGATGTCGCTGTTTCGCGGGTTGGGGTCGCGCATCGGCGAAGGGCTGGACGAGGTGACGCTTACCACCAACGGCACCCTGCTCGACCGTCATGCCGCCGATTTGTTCGCGGCCGGCGTGCGCCGCGTGAACGTGAGTCTCGACACGCTCGATCCGGCGCGTTTCGCCGCGATCACGCGCTGGGGCAAGATCGAGAAGACGCTCGAGGGCATCTTCGCGGCCAAAACCGCCGGCCTGGCCGTGAAGATCAACGCGGTGGCGCTCAAGGGCGTGAACGAGCACGAATTCGACACCATGCTGGCTTGGTGCGGCGAACACGGTTTCGATCTCTGCCTGATCGAGACGATGCCGCTCGGCGCGATCGACGGCGATCGCGCCGATCAATACCTGCCGCTTTCCCTGGTGCGCGCCCGTCTGCGCCAGACCTGGACGCTGGAGGAGACCGGCTACCGCACCGGCGGCCCGGCCCGCTATTTCACCGTCGCCGAAACCGGACACCGCATCGGCTTCATCACGCCGCTCACCCATAATTTCTGCGAAAGCTGCAACCGCGTGCGGCTGACCTGCACCGGCACGCTGTATATGTGCCTCGGCCAGGACGATCAGGCGGATCTGCGCCAGACGCTCCGCTCAGGCGCCAGCGACGAGGCCCTGGAAGCCGCGATCCGGGCGGCAATCGCGCGCAAGCCGAAGGGCCACGATTTCATCATCGACCGTCGACACACCCAGCCGGCACTCGAGCGTCACATGAGTGTGACGGGCGGGTGACACTGGCCGCCGCGCCCTGGTCGCAAAAGATTTTTGTTCACAAAGGCGTGATCAAATCGCTAGTCTGTACTCGAACATTCATGATCGGGGATCGGGTGGCAAATTGGCGGGTTATGGCGGTGATGGTCGCCGGAATGGCGGCGCTTGGTGCCTGTCCCGCATGGTCGTCCGCAGAAACGCCGCTGAAGATCCTGCTGGCCGACAACAGCTACGATGTCGCCGCCGATGGCACCTATATCCAGACCTACCGCTTCGAATTCCGGCCCACCAACGATGCCGCCGCCCGGCGCGAGGCGCAGCAGGCCGTCTCCTACAGCCCCTCGCTCGAAGACCTCACCATCACCGAGGCCTACACGCAGAAGCCTGATGGCCGCCGCATCCCGGTGGCGCCGTCGGCGATCCACGACCAGCTTCCACGGGGTGGGCCGGACCTTGCGAGCTTCAGCGACCAGCGACAGAAGGTGCTGGTGTTTCCCGACGTGGGAGGGGGCGACACCCTGGTCTATGCGTGGCGCCGTGACGTGCACAAGCCGGTGTTTCCCGGTCAGTTCATGACCAGCGTGTACATGTCCAGCAACAATCCCTGGGGCGAAATGAGCCTCACGGTGCGGGCGCCCGCCTCCCTGGCGCTGCACACCGAGGCACATGACATGGCCGGGTCGGTCGAGCACGACGGTGCGGCGGTGGTCTATCGCTGGAGTGCCAGCAACCCCACGCCGCAATCCAGCAATGCCGCGGCGGTCGGGCCGTATGATCGCCTGCCGCGCGTGTTCGTATCGAGCTTCGCCGGATATCAGGAGTTCGCCGCCGCCTATGGCGGGCTCGCCAACCAAAAAGCCCGCGTGACGCCCGCGATCCAGGCGCTCGCGGACCGCCTCACCGCCGGCATCGCGGACCGGCACGAGCAGGCGCGGGTAATCTACGACTGGGTAAGCGTGAATATCCGCTACGTCGCGGTCTATCTCAACATGGGAGCCCTGGAGCCCCATGAGGCCGATGCCGTGATCGCGGACGGCTACGGCGATTGCAAGGACCATGTCGTGCTGTTCAACGCGCTGCTGGCCGCTCGCGGCATCGCGGCCGAACTGGTGATGATCAACCTTGGCACGCACTACACGCTGAGCGCCCCGCCGACCTTCGCCCAACTGAACCACGCCATCACGTATCTGCCGGAGTTCGGGATCTACGCCGACACGACGGCCGGGACCGCGCCGTTCGGCACCCTGCCTTTCGAGGAATACGGCAAGCCGGTGGTACACGCGGTCGCCTCTGGCATCGCGCTTCGCCATGTGCCGACGCTGGCGCCGGGACAGGCGACGATGGAGCTTCGCACCGACGCCACGATGGACGACGACGGTGCCATCACGGGCACCACGACCACGTTGGCCCATGGCCCGTTCGCCGTCGATCTGCGTCGCACCGCCGCCTGGGCCGAGGCGACCGGCATCGCGAACGCGGCGGCCGCGCAACTGCGAGCCCTCGGTACCGAGGGCTCCGGCGCCTTCAGTTTCGAACCGCCCAACGGTTTGCTGGCGAGTTATGCGATGAGCGGCCAATTCCAACTCGATGCGCGCGCGGAGATCGTCGAGGGCGATGGCTTCATGCCGCCCACTGGGCTGCGGGTGCTGACCCGCCCCGGAGACCTTCTGCTGGGGCCGCTGTCGATGCGCAAGCTTGCCGACACTGAACCGACCCCCTGCTTCGCCGGCCGCCAGAGGGAGGACATCGTGTTGCGGCTGCCCAAGGGACGCCACCTGATCCGGCTACCTAAAAAAGTTATCCTCGAAAACAGCCTGCTAGACTATCATTCCTCGTGGGAAATGGACGGACCGAGCTTGGTCATGCATCGGGAATTGGTCAGTCATCCCGGCGGTCAGCTGTGCATCGGCGCCGAGAGGCGCGCGGCGGCCGAGGCCATGGCCGTGATCCGTCACGATGAACGCCGACAGATCGCGCTCGCGGACGAGTAGCCGTCGCAAGGACATGGCGGGGCACCGTGCCCCGCCATGTCTCAGGTCGGCCCCGGGATCAGTAAGGCTTCACGATCACGCTGCCTGACGGCACGAGGGTCGGGGTGGTGGGCGATACCAGAACGGCTGACGGCACGACCGCTATCGGGGTTGGCGCGGGCGCATTGTCGACCCTGCTGTAGCAGGCGGCAACCGGAAGAGTGAGCGCTGCCAGCGCCGCCGCCCGTATCAGGAACATATTCATTGGAGTTCTCCTGCGTAATGTGACGCGGCTGTTACGCGGGGCGTGCCGGAAGGTTCCTGTTCCGATCCGGTTGATCTTCCAGAACACTTGCGAGCGACGTCGCGGCACTGCCCGGACGGAGCGCCTTTGGCTGCCCCGGTCCCGGCGCCCAACCCGTCAGCACAGCAAAACGCAGCGTGGCGGCGTGGCGTTCACCCGCTCGCGGCAACGCCGCCAGCGCGCGGGGCAGGAGCGAGGCAGGCGTTGGACCCCTGTCGCGCAACGCCAACGCGTTGGTCTCCCCCGCGGCCCGCAGATCGCGGGCGAGATCCATCGGGTCGGCGTAAAGCAGGCGAAGATCCTCGATATCGGCCACCGGCAGCGCGAACCCGGCGCGTTGAAGCAGGCTCGCGCAATCGCGCAGTTCAGGGAACGGCGAGACCCGGGGCGAGGCGCCGCCCGCGAGACCGATCTCCGCATCGGTCAACGCCGCGCGCAATTCGGCCAGCGTGCCGAGCGCGGGCAGGCTGGCCAGCAGCAGCCCGTCCGGCCGCAAGGCCCGGCGCAACTGGATCAGCGCGCCCGGCAGGTCATTGACCCAGTGCAGCGACAGGCTGGCTACGACGAGGTCGAAGCTGGCGGGCGCGAATGGCAGGAACTCCTCATCGCCCGCCACCGCCAGGCCGCTCCCATCGAGCCGCGCCATCGCGGGCGAGAGGTCGCATGTCACGGTCACGATGCCCCGCGCGCGCAACAGCGGCGCCACCACGCCCCGGCCGCCCACATCGAGCGCCAAGGTGAACCGGCGCGTGGTGTCGTCCAGCCGGTCGAGCAGGCGCTCGGCGCAGTCTCGCAGCACATCCTCCACCCGGCCCACGAGGGGCGCTGCCCGGTCGCGATGGCGGCGAACAACGATACGATCGAAAATGACGGGTGGCGCGGACATGCACGAGCATGTGCATCCGCGCCGCGTTGCTGCCAAGGCGCCGCCGGGCCTAGTCTGCCGCAATCACGCAGGAGGAACGTCATGAACGCGCCCGTGGACATCGCCACCGAGATCGCCACCGCCCGAGCCGAGGCGGTCGCCGCGGCCTTGGACCGCATCCGGGAGATCGAGACACGCGACGGCGTCACCCGGGCCTCGCTCGACGCGATCAAGGCGGAGATGCTGGCGCTGGCGTCCCATGAGCGGCTGTTTCCATCGGCTGAATTCCCGCCGCTGCCGGACGGCGAGAAGGGCTCCAAGCGCTATCTGCTGCAGGAGGACCCGGGTGGTCGTTTCGCCATGTACATGCTGGCGCTGAACCCCGGCAATTCCACCAAGCCGCACGACCACACCACCTGGGCCGTGGTGGCCGCCGTCGAGGGGCAGGAATTGAACAAGGTCTATCGCCGCACCGATGACGGCGCGGTTCCCGGCCATTGCGAGCTGGAACTGGCGCACGAGGTGGTGGTCGAACCCGGCATCGGCATCGCGCTCATGCCCGAGGACATCCACTCGATCCACACAACCGGCAGCCACCCCACGCGGCATCTGCACGTTTATGGCCTGGCGCTGGAGAAGCTGGACCGGCGCCTCGCCTACGACGCCGAGACGGGGGTCGTGAAACCCTACAACGCCAGCTTCATGCAGCCGACCGCGAATCGCTGAATGCGCCGCATCGCTGCCGCCACCTTGCGCAGCTGGATCATGGATGGCGGTGAACTCGCTCTCCTCGACGCCCGCGAGGAAGGCGAATTCGGCACCGGCCATCTGTTCTGGGCGGTGCCGTGCCCGCTTTCGCGCCGCGAGGAGCGCGCGGCCGCGCTGCTGCCCCGGATCGGCACTCGCATCGTGTGCGTCGATGACGGGCGCGGCCTGGCCGAGAAGCTGGCCGACTATCTGGCCGAGTTAGGCGCCACCGATATCGCGGTTCTGGATGGCGGCACGCCGGCATGGAATGCCGCGGGTTTCGTGCTGTTCACCGGCGTCAACGTGCCCTCCAAGGCATTCGGCGAATGGGCGGAGCACCATTACGGCACCGAGAGCGTCGACGCTGCGGAACTCCATGCCTGGCTCGCCGACGGCCGCGACATGATCGTGCTCGACAGCCGCCCGATGGCCGAATTTCATCGCATGTCGATCCCGACCGGCATCAACGTGCCCGGCGGAGAGCTGGCCTATCGCATCGGCGACCTGGTCCCGGACCCTGACACGCTCATCGTCGTCAACTGCGCCGGGCGCACCCGCTCGATCATGGGCGCCGAAAGCCTGCGCCGTGCCGGCGTGCCGAACCGCGTGGTGGCGTTGCGCAACGGGACCATGGGCTGGGAGTTGGCCGGGTTCTCGTGCGCGCGCGGCCGCGGCGAGCGTTATCCGGCCGGCAAGCCGATCACCGCAGCCGTCGCGCTGGAGCGGGCGGCCGCTTTCGCCCAGAGTGCCGGGGTGCGACTGATCGGGCCGATCGGACTGGCCCAGTTCACTGCCGACCCCACGCGCACCTGCTACGTGCTCGACGTGCGCGACCCGGCCGAATTCGGCGCCGGATATCGCCCAGGCAGCGTCTCGGCCCCCGGCGGCCAGCTGATACAGGGCACCGACACATGGGTTGGCGTGCGTGGCGCCCGCATCGCACTGATCGACGATGACGGCGTTCGCGCCCGCATGAGCGCCGCATGGCTCCGCCTGATGGGACATCGCGACGTGTTCGTGGTCGAGGGCGGTCTCGATGAGATCGAGATCGACCGCGACCCGGTGGATGGCGCCTCGGTGGATGGCGACCCGGTGGATGGCGCCCCGGCGGATGGGGCCCCGGTGGATGGGGCCCCGGTGGATGGGGCGTTGGTGATCGACCTCGCGGTGAGCGTGGCGTTCCGCGAGGGCCATATCCCCGGCGCCGTCTGGGGTGTCCGGTCCAGGCTGGACGCTCTCCGCTCCGTCCTGCAGGCCGCCGAACGGGTGGTCCTCACCTCGTCGGACGGCGCTCTGGCCCACCGCGCGGCCGCCGAGGCGCGGGGGCTGACGCGCGCGCCGGTCGCTGTACTGGCGGGTGGCACCGCCGCCTGGATCGCTGCCGGCGGCAAGCTGGAAGCGGATAGCACCGTGCCGGCGGACGCGGATTGCATCGATTTTTACCTTCGCCCCTACGACCGAAATTCCGGCATCGAGGCGGCCATGAAGGCCTACCTCTCCTGGGAGATCGATCTCGTGCGCGAGATCGCGCGCGACGGCACCGCGTCGTTCGGCCCGCCCGGATGATCCTGCCCGCGCGTGCCGTCGCGCATTACGCCACCCGCGCGTTGCTCGACCTGCTGCTGCCGCCGACCTGTCTCACCTGCGACCAGCAGGTTGATGCACCGGGCCGCTTCTGCGTCACCTGTTTCGGGCTCACCAGCTTCATTACCGACCCGTGTTGCCATGCCTGCGGGCTGCCGTTCGAGGTGGCCGGGCAGGGGGGGCGGGAGCGCATCTGCCACACCTGCCGCGCCAATCCACCGCCGTGGGAGCGTGCCCGCGCCGCACTCCGCTACGATAAGCAGGCCCGGCGGCTGTTGCTGCCGCTTAAATACCACGACCGGGTGGAGCTTGCCGCCTCGCTCGGAGCGATGATGGCGCGGGCGGGCGCGGTTCTATTGGCCGAAGCCGATGTGGTGGTGCCGGTTCCGCTGCACCGCCAGCGTTTGCGGGCGCGCCGCTACAACCAGGCTGCCCTGCTCGCGCGCCAGGTCGCCCGTGGCGCCAAGCGTCCGTTGATCGTGGACGCCCTGCGGCGCATCCGGGCCACGCCCTCGCTCGCCTTCCTGTCCGCCGAACGACGGCAAGCGGCCGTGGACGGCGCCTTCTGGGTGCCGGACACGCGCGTCGCCGACATCGAGGGACGCCGTGTTCTGCTGGTCGACGACGTACTCACCTCGGGCGCCACCTGTGCCGGCTGCGCCGAGGCGCTGCTCGATGCGGGTGCGGCCGCCGTGGACGTGCTCGTCGCCGCGCGCGTGTCCAATCCCCGCGCACACTGACGCCGCTTGCTTAAATGCCCTGGCCTCCGCAGATATCCCCTTGAAGGAGACCGCAATGGCCGACGTCGAGATCTACACCCAGCGCTGGTGTCCGTTCTGCACCCGCGCCGTCAATCTTTTGGCCAAAAAAGGCGTCGAGTACCGTGAGATCGAGGCGCCGTCCGGCACGCCTGAGCGCGCCGAAGCGACCAAACGCTCCGGCGGTCGTTCCAGCGTGCCCCAGATATTCATCGGCGGCACGCATGTCGGCGGCAGCGACGAGCTTGCGGCGCTCGAACGCGAGGGTAAGCTAGATGCGCTGCTGAAGGCGGCCTGAATCCAATGATCCACTACGACCTGCTATGCGCGGCCGACCACCGTTTCGACGGCTGGTTCCGCGACAGCGCCTCCTTCGAGATGCAGGCCGCGAGCCATCTGCTGGAATGCCCGGTCTGCGGCGACCTGTCCGTGACGCGGGCGCTCATGTCCCCCGCCATCCCGCGCAAGGGCCGCAAGCCTCCGCCGCACGCAGTCGAGGCCGCGAGCGAAGCCGCCGAGACGCCCTCCGCCGCCCCGGCCGACCAGCCGGTTGCCGTCGCAGGCCAGAAGATGCCGGACCAGGTCCGGGCCGCGCTGCAGCGCATCCGCGCCGAGGTTGAACGCAACTGCGACTATGTGGGCACCGGGTTCGCCGATGAGGCCGTGCGGATGCACCGGGGCGAATTGGAGAAACGCGGCATCTACGGCGAAACCACTCCCGAGCAGGCCGAAATGCTGGCCGACGAAGGAGTGCAGGTCGCCAGCATCCCCTGGCTCCCGCGCTCCGACGGCTGAGAAACATCGCTGGGCGGCGGAATTCTCGCCGCCCTTGGCCCGAGCTCAGGCCAGAAAGCTCAGGCGTTCGCTCCCCGGATCGCATCGCAGACGGCGCGCGTCACATCCCGTGTGGTCGCCGTGCCGCCAATATCGGGCGTCAGGATGCCGGCGGCGCAGACCTGCTCGATCGCCGTCATCAAGGCGGCGGCGGCCTTCGGTTCGCCGAGATGTTCCAACATCATGGATGCGGTCCAAAAGGTTGCCACGGGATTGGCGATGCCCTTGCCGGTGATATCGAAGGCGGAGCCATGGATCGGCTCGAACATGGACGGGAATCGTCGCTGCGGATCGATATTGCCGGTGGGCGCCAGGCCCACGCTGCCGGCCAGCGCGGCGGCGAGATCCGACAGGATGTCCGCATGCAGATTGGTCGCCACCACGGTGTCGATCGAGCGCGGCTTGCCGACCATTCGCATGGTCATCGCATCGACCAACTCCTTGTCCCACGTCACGTCTGGATAATCGGCCGCGACCAGCGCCGCGATCTCGTCCCAGAACACCATGCCATGGCGTTGGGCGTTGGATTTCGTGACCACGGTCAGCAGCTTGCGGGGCCGGGCGCGGGCGCGCTCGAACGCATAGCGCATGATGCGTTCCACACCGACGCGGGTGAATATGGCGGTCTCAGTCGCCACCTCCTCTGGCAGGCCACGATGCGCGCGGCCGCCATGGCCCGCGTATTCGCCCTCGCTGTTCTCACGAATGATGAGCCAGTCCAGATCGCCCGGCCCGACATCGCGCAGCTTGCTCTCGACGCCGGGGAATATCCGGGTCGGGCGGACATTGGCGTATTGGTCGAAGCCCTGGCAGATCGGCAGGCGCAAGCCCCACAGGGTGATGTGGTCGGGGATGTCGGGGGCGCCGACCGCGCCGAAAAAGATCGCATCGGCGGATTTCAACTGCGCCAGCCCGTCTTCGGGCATCATTGCCCCGATGCGGCGATAGCGGGCCGAGCCCCAGTCATGGGTTTCGACCTGGAGCGCGAACTGGCCCGAGCGCGTGGCCAGCGCGTCGAGAACCTCCAGGCCCGCGCCGATCACTTCTGGGCCGATGCCGTCCGCTGGAATGGCGGCGATCCGATAGGTCCGCATGATGTTCTCCCTTGAAGCGGCGGCTGCCCGGCGCCAGACTTGCCCTCATGACATGGTCCATTCTGGTGCGCGACCCCCAATCCGGCGAATTGGGCGCGGCGGTCGCGACACGCTTCTTCGCGGTCGGCGCGCTCTGCCTTCACGTGGAAGGTGGCGTCGCCGCCCTGGCCACACAGGCGTTGATCAATCCGATGTATGGCATCGACGGCATGGTCCGGCTCCGCTTGGGCGAGGCGCCGGAAGGCGTGGCACGGGCAATGCTCGCCGCCGATGACGGGCGGGAGAGCCGGCAGCTTCATATTCTGGATGCACGGGGACGCATGGCCCAGCACACCGGCGAGAATTGCGTCGGGTGGTGCGGCATGGTGCGCGGCGTCGATGTTTCCGTGGCCGGCAATATGCTGGCCGGCGCCGCCGTGGTGAACGCCACGCTATCGGCGTTCGAGACCAGCAAGGGCGCCCTGGCCGAGCGGCTGCTGACGGCGCTCGAAGCCGGCGAAGCCGAAGGAGGCGACAAGCGCGGCCGGCAATCCGCGGCACTGCGAATTTGCAGCGTGGACCCGTATCCCGACCTCGACATCCGCGCCGACGACCACCCGGACCCACTGGCCGAACTGCGTCGCCTGCACCGAGTGAGCCAGGAAAGATTCGCCATCTTCCGGCGCTTCCTCCCAGGCCGCGCCAATCCATCCGGCGTGTTCGATCGTGCCGCGATCGATCGCGCCGTGATCGACGGGGCGGTCGACCGGGCGATCGCCGACGGCCATTGATCGCGACGCTAATTGTTCTTTCCATAATATATCTTCTGCGACATAAGCCGCAAGCATTCCTACGGGCCGCCGATGGGCACCTATCCCGCCGCCCGATCCTCGGAGCTGATGCCGAGCTGCTTCAGCTTGCGATGCAATGCACTGCGTTCCATGCCCACAAAACCCGCCGTGCGGCTGATATTGCCGCCGAAACGCACCAGCTGTGCTTGAAGGTACTGCGTCTCGAACACGTCCCGCGCCTCTCGCAAAGGCAGCGCCAGGATGTCGGCGGACGGGTCCGAATTGAACAAGGCGGGGGCACCCGAGCCGATCTCGGGTGGCAGCATATCGGCACGGATCGGGTCGGCCGCGGTGCCTGGGGCCATGATGAGCAGCCAATCCATGAGGTTGCGCAGCTGGCGCACGTTGCCCGGCCAGTCATAGGACTGCAAAGCTGTCACCGCATCGGTGGACAACTCGCGGTTGGCAATGCCGGACAGCTCCGCCGAACGGGCGAGGAAGCGCCGCGCCAGAAGCGGGACATCATCCCGCCTCTCCTTCAAAGCAGGCACGCGCAGCGGGACCACGGCGAGGCGATAATACAAATCCTCACGAAAACGCCCTGCCGCGATTTCGGACTGCAAGTCCTTGTTTGTGGTCGAAAGAACGCGGATATCGACCTTCACACGCGTTGATCCGCCGAGGCGCTCGAATGTCTGGTCCTGCAGGGCACGCACAATCTTGCCCTGGGTTTCCAGTGGCATGTCGGAGACTTCGTCCAGCAGCAGCGTGCCACCATGGGCGCGTTCCAGCACGCCCGCCCGGCGCGGTGCGGTCACCGGATCGGCGCCGCCTTCCACGCCGAACAACTCCTCCTCGAACCGCGCGGGGTTGAGCGTGGCGCAGTTCAGGGCCACGAACGGCCCGTCCGCGCGGCGGGATCGGGCATGGATCAGGCGTGTGACCACCTCCTTTCCCGAACCGGCCGGCCCGGTGATGAGCACGCGCGACCCGGTCGGCGCCACCTTTTCCACCGCTGCCCGCAGCAGCGATAAGGCGGCGCTCTCGCCGGTCAGCTCGTTTTCAGCACCGGCGCGAAGCTTGAGTTCCGCGTTTTCGCGGGCCAAAGCCGCCGCTTCGAGCGCGCGGCGCACCACGACGAGCAGGCGGTCGGACTGGAACGGCTTCTCGATGAAATCATAGGCGCCGTATTGCAGCGCGGAAACGGCCGTCTCGATGTTGCCGTGGCCCGACACCATGATGACCGGAACATGCGGCTCCTCGGTGTGCAGGATCTGCAGGATGCCAAGTCCGTCGAGCTTGGAGCCTTGCAGCCAGACATCCAGCACCACCAGCGCTGGCCGCCGCGCCCTGAACGCCGCGATCGTCGCATCGGAATCCGCCGCCTGGCGCGTGTCGTAGCCCTCGTCGCGCAAGATGCCTTCCACGAGCATCCGGATATCGGGCTCGTCATCGACGATCAGAATCTCATGCGGCATCGGATTTACCCATCGACGGTCTCCAGCGGGAGGACGAGCGTGGCGACTGCCCCGGCAGACGCACCGGGATCGCCGCTTCGTGCAGGCCAATCATGCCCTGCTTCACGATCAAGCAGCAGTACCTTGCCGCCATGGTCCTCCATGATCTTCTTCACGATTGCCAGACCGAGCCCCGTGCCCTTCGGCTTGTGCGTGACATATGGCTCCATCAGACGGTCGCGGTCGACCGTCGGCAACCCCATCCCGTCATCGGCCACGGTGATGACGGCGTGCCCGTGCTCCACGCCAACCCGCACCTCGATGATGCCCCGAGAGGGTCTGCTCCCCTCGCCGCCTTGCGACTCGGCCTCGTGCCCGCCGCGGAGCAACACGGAATCCGCGGCGTTCTGCAGCAGGTTGGTCAGCGCCTGTCCGATCAGCCGGCGGTCGCACGGCGCGAAAGGCCCCTGGGCGGGAATATCGGTGCGCCAGACGATCTCGGGCCGCGCCTGACGTTGCAGCACCAGCGCGTCGCGGGCGATGCGGCCGATATCCTCGGATTTGATGACCGGCAGCGGCATACGCGCGAACGCGGAGAACTCGTCCACCATCCGGCCGATGTCCCCGACATGGCGCACGATCGTGTCGGCGCATTGGGCGAAGGTGTCGGGGTCGGACTTGATCTCCTTCAAGAACCGACGCTTGAGCCGTTCGGCTGAAAGTTGGATCGGGGTGAGCGGGTTCTTGATCTCATGAGCGATCCGGCGGGCGACGTCGGCCCAGGCCGCCTTACGTTGCGCGGATTGCAGTTCGGTAATGTCGTCGAAAGTCGCCACGAAGCCGAATTCGCGGCCAGGTACACGGGGGCCGGAGGATTTTGGGCTCCGGTGGGCGCCGATGCGGACCAGCACCGTGCGGCGGGCGGAGGATGGGCCGATTTGCATCTCGGCGGTGCGCGGCTTTTCGGGCGCCTCGCGCACGGCCGAGATCAGGGGCGCGAACTCGGGCACGATTTCGGCCAGAGGCAAGCCGATCGCCGCCAGCAAATCGGTTGCCAGCAGGTCGCTCGCCGCGCGGTTGGGCAATTCGATGCGGCCCTCCTCGTCGAGCCCGATCACGCCCGCGGAAACGCCGGACAGCACCGCCTCGGTGAAGCGCCGTCGCTCGTCGATCTGGCTGTAGGCATCCATGAGTTCGCTGCGCTGCGAGGCGAGCTGCCCGGTCATGCGGTTGAAGGCGCGCGATAGACCGGCCACCTCGTCCCCGCTCGCCACCTCCGGCACGCGCACGGACAGGTCTCCGCCGCGCACCCGCTCGGCAGCCGTGATGAGGCCACCGATCGGGCGGGCGATCTGGTTGGCCATTACCAGGCCGATCAGCGCCGCCGCGCACAGCACCAGCAGCGCCACCACGGCGAAGATCAGCGCCAGATAGATCTGCAGCCCGGAGCGGTTCTGGTCCAGCCGGTCGTATTGCGCGACCGCCTGCTCGGTGCGCGCCATGTGGGCGAGAATGGTTGGGTCGATCGGGCGGCCGATCACCAGCATCACCGGGGGCGTGGTATCGAGCTGGACCACGGCGCGAACCCGCGTGCCGTCCTCCGAGCCGAGCACCGCCACTTCGCCCGTGCGTGCCATCTCGACCGCCCAAGGCGGCGGCGGATTGACGCCCAAGCCGGACATGAGGCCGGTTGAAACAAGTACTTGGCCGGTGCCGCTCTCATACACGATCGCCTCGGTAATGCCCCGCGTCTCGGCCTGCTGGGCCAGCACCTGGCCGAAGCGATTGGGGTCGTAGCCAAACATCGCACCGGCCTGCATCAACTCGTTCGCCATGCCAAGCGCGTCGCCCCGAATGTTGATCTTGTGCTCTTCGAGGTAGCCGCGCGACGCCTGGAGGCTTTCGCTGAGGGCGATGCGGACCGGCTCGTTGAACCAGGCCTGGATGCCAAGGTTGAAGAAGAACGTGGCGAATACCGCGACCACGATCGCGGGTGTCACGGCCACGCCGCTGAACAGCAACACCAGCCGCACATGCAGCCGCGAGCCGGCCGATCCCCGCCGCCGCTCCACCCACACGCGCGTGACCCGCCCGGCGAGCGCCGCCCCCAGCAGCAGCAGCACGACCAGATTGGCCAGCACAAGCACGTAGATCACGTTCGGGTCCACCCCGAGCGACACGCCCCCCGCCAGCACCGCAAACGTGGCCACCCCAAGCGCCAGCGCGCCGGCCGCCAGCACCAGCGTCAGCACCTTGCCCAGCAGGAAATCCATCGTGCGGCGCAGCCGCGAGACGGCCGGCATCGCCACGTCGTCGGGCGGCAGCGGGACCAGCTGCCGCGACATGGGCGAGACGTTCAGGCGATCCCCCGAACCACCGGAATGTCGAGGTCTCGGATCTTCTTGCGGAGCGTGTTACGGTTGAGGCCCAGCATGGCCGCCGCCTTGATCTGGTTGCCGCGCGTGGCCGCCAGCGTCATCTGGATCAGCGGCCGCTCGACCTCGGCCAGCACCCGCTCGTAGATATCGGTCGGCGCGGAACCGTCACGGTATGCCGCCAGGAACTGGCGGATATGGCGCTCGACAGCGCGGGTCAGCGGCTCCTGGCCCGCGCTGGACATTTCCGTGGACGCTGGTTCCGCCTTCATGCCGCCATCCGCCTCGGCAAGCTCGGCCTGGACGGCCGCCGCGCCGATCACCTCGTCGGGACAAAGCGCCGCGAGCCGCCGCATCAGGTTTTCCAGTTCACGCACGTTGCCGGGCCATCTATGGCGGCGCAGCGCATCGACGGCGGGCTGGTCCAGCATCTTGGAAGGCAGGCCATCGGCCCGGGCGCGCTCCAGGAAATGCCGCGCAAGATCGTCGATGTCCTCGGCGCGTTCCCGCAGCGGCGGCAGACGGATCGGCACCACGTTCAGACGGTAGAAAAGATCCTCGCGGAACTGACCCTGGCGGATCGCCATGCGGAGATCGCGATGGGTGGCCGCGATGATGCGGACATTGGCGCGGATCGGCTGGCGCCCGCCGACGGTGGTGAACTCGCCCTCCTGCAACACACGCAGCAACCGCGTCTGCGCTTCAGGCGGCATGTCGCCGATCTCGTCGAGAAACAGCGTGCCGCCGGACGCCTGTTCGAAGCGGCCCTGGTTGCGGTTGGTGGCGCCGGTGAAGGCACCGCGTTCATGGCCGAACAGCTCGCTCTCGATCAGTTCACGCGGAATCGCGGCCATGTTGATTGCCACGAATGGGCCGCCGCGACGACGTCCGTAATCGTGCAGGGCGCGGGCGATCAACTCCTTGCCGGTGCCGCTTTCGCCGTTGACCATCACGGTCAGGTCCGCCGTGGTGAGCCTTGCGATGGTGCGGTAAATCTCCTGCATCGCCACGCTGCGCCCGATCAGCGGCAACCGTTCGTCGGCATCCGGCCGCACCATGGGCGCCGCCGGCAACGCCGCGATCGGCGCCGCGAGCGCGCGCGCCACGACGTTTAGCAATTCCTGCAAATCGAACGGCTTGGGTAGATATTCGAACGCGCCGCGTTGGGCCGCCTTCACCGCGGTGATGAGCGTGGACTGGGCACTCATGACCACCACCCGAAGCTCCGGGCGGATCCGGCGGATGCGCGGGATGAGATCGAGGCCGTTCTCGTCCGGCATCACCACATCGGTGATGACCAGATCGCCCTCCCCGTCCTCCACCCAGCGCCACAGCGTCGCTGCGTTGGATGTGCTGCGTACCTGGTAGCCGGAGCGCCCCAGGGCCTGGGTCAGCACCGTGCGAATCGATCGATCGTCATCGGCGATGAGGACGGTGGGCGGAGTCATCAGGCGCCTCGGGGTTGGCTTGGGAAAAATTACTGCATGAGCCGGCGACGATTTCAGTCGGTCGTATCCTCGATCATCATCGGCAGATGAAGGCGGAATTCGGTGCGGCCTGGACGGTCGTCCACTTCGATCAGACCACCATGATCGCTGATGATCTTTGCCACCAGCGCGAGGCCGAGCCCACTGCCCGAAGGCTTGGACGAGACGAAAGCGTCGAACAGATTGGGGCGGATATCACCCGGAATGCCGGGGCCGTTGTCGCGGACGGTCACCACGAGGGGCAGGTGCATGCGGTGGTCGGACCCTGGCACAGCCAGGCGCATGCCCTGCCGGAACGCCGTGGTCAGCACGATTTCCCCGGTGGCGTGGTCGGATGCCACGATCGATTCGGCGGCGTTCTTCACCAGATTGAGCAGCACCTGCACCAACTGGTCACGATTTCCGAACACCGGCGGCAGCGAGGGATCGTAGATCTCGCTGAACCGGATCGAAGCCGCAAAGCCCGACTGGGCGAGACGTCGAACATGCCCGAGGACGCGATGGATGTTCACCGGCCCGCGCTCGATGGGCTTTTCGCCGAACGCCTCCATCCGATCGACGAGGTCGCGGATGCGATCCGCCTCGTCGCGGATCAGGACCGTCAGTTCCTTGTCGGCCTCGGCCACGCTGCCTTCCAGCAGTTGCGCGGCCCCGCGGATGCCAGAAAGCGGGTTCTTCACCTCATGGGCCAGGATCGCCGCCATGCCGGTCACGCTGCGGGCGGCGCTGCGAAAGGTCAACTGCCGGTCCAGCGCGCGCGCAGCCGAGGCGTCCTGCAGGACAAGCACCACGGAACCCGGCTCCTCCGGCAAGGGCGCCCCCTGCACGGTGATGGCGGTCTTGTGCAGGCGCGGGCTTTCCAGCGTCAGATCGTGGTCGGAGATGGTGAGATCGCCGGAGCGCACCTGTTCGATCAACTGAAAGATCGGGTTGTCTTCGGGCACCAGGTCGGCGAGCGAAAGCTGCGTAAGCTGCGCCATGGAGATGCCGAGGAACTGCTCGGCGGCATGATTGGCGAAGCGGAACCTGTTCATGGATCCCAGCACAAGCAAGGGCACCGGCAATGCCGAAAGCAGCGCCGCCGGGTCGGGGCGGGGCGGGATTGCCGGCCCGGCCGGCCGGCCCACGACCTCCAGCACGCCTCGCGCGACCGCGCTCTTCATGCCGCCTCGGCGAGGATGGCACGGTCTGGCGCTACGCGCGACGCGCCGTTCTCGATCAGTGGGTCGTAGAACCGATCGAGCAGATCCAGCACTTCCTCGGACGTCGGAAGGCGGTTCATCGCGGCCCGAAATTCCGCCGAGCCGTGCAGGCCGCGCGAGTACCAGGCCAGATGCTTGCGCGCGAGGCGGACGCCGCCGAACTCGCCGAAATGCTCCCGCACGGAGCGGTAGTGGTCGAGCACGATCGCCTTCTGGGCGGCGAGCGGCGGGTCGGGCAGGCGTTCGCCGGTGCGGAGATAATGCGCGACCTGGGCTGGGAACCAGGGCCGGCCGTAACAGCCGCGGCCGATCATCACGCCATCGGCGCCGGAGCGGCGCATGGCCGTCGCGGCGTCGTCTTCGGTCAGGATGTCGCCGTTGGCGATCACCGGCAGGTCGGTTGCCTGCTTCACCGACGCGATGAAGTCCCAGTCGGCGACGCCGGTGTAGAATTGCTGGCGGGTGCGGCCGTGCACCGCGATCATGCGGATGCCGCAGGACTGCGCGATGCGGGCGAGCGCGGGCGCGTTGAGGTTGGCGTGGTCCCAGCCCATGCGCATCTTCAACGTGACCGGCACATTCACCGCTTCGACGGTGGCCGTCAGGATGCGCGACGCCGCGATCTCGTCGCGCATCAGCGCGCTGCCGGCCGCCTGGCCAATCGCCACCTTTTTGACCGGGCAGCCGAAATTGATATCGATGATGTCGGCGCCGCGCCCGACCGCAATGCGCGCCGCCTCGGCCATCGCCGCCGGGTCGCAGCCGGCGAGCTGGATCGACGAGGGCGAGCCATCGAGCTCGGCCATCCGCATCGTATTGCGGTTTTCCCGCACCATCGCCCACGACGCGATCATCTCGGACACGACGAGACCCGCGCCAAGTTTCCGGGCGAGGCGGCGGAACGGCAGGTCGGTCACGCCCGACATGGGTGCCACAATGACCGGCGTGGCAATCCGCGCGCGGCCGCCCAAATCGATCGGCTGCAAATTTGTCGGGCTGATGCTCATGGTTTGAGCAATCTAGCGTTCGCCGCCCGGTCACGCAATCAAGACCCCGGGTCACGCAATCGAGAGAGGCGCGGTTGAGAGAGGCGCGGTTGACTGGGCGGCGGACGGCGGCGAGGTTGCGCGCGCATGAGCCCTCTCCCTCGCATCGCCGCGATCCTGGTCGCCGGCGGCACCGGCAGCCGCTTCGGCGCCGAAACGCCCAAACAATTCCTGCCGCTGCTCGGCCGCGCGGTCATCCGCCACGCGGCCGAGGCTTTGGCCGCGGAGGGGACGCTTTTGCAGCCGGTGGGCGATGCGACGGCGATCGACGCAGCGCTCGGGGGTGTCCCGCATCTTCCCGCGGTCCCCGGCGGCGCCACGCGCCAGGCGAGCGTCCGCGCCGGATTGGAAGCACTGGCGCCGCACGCTCCCGACATCGTGCTGGTGCATGACGCGGCAAGGCCGGTCATCCCCGGCGGAACGGTCACGGCCCTGGTCGCGGCACTTGCCGAGGCCGCGGGAGCCATCCCCGCCGTGGCCGTGACCGACACGCTGAAACGCGCGACGGACGGACGGATCGACGCCACCATTTCCCGCGAGAACCTGTTCCGGGCGCAGACCCCGCAGGCGTTCCATTTCCCCCTGTTGCTGGCACTGCATCGCGCGGCCCGCGAGGACGCCACCGACGATGCTTCGATCCTGGAGGCGGCGGGCCATAAGGTGGCGCTGGTGGCGGGCCACGAGGACAATATCAAGCTTACCTTCGCGGAGGATTTCGTGCGGCTGGAGAACACGCTGCTTCGCGCCATGGTCCCGCGCGTGGGCACCGGCTACGACGTCCATGCGATGGAGACGGGCCGCAAGCTCATTCTCTGCGGCGTCGAGGTGGCGCATGAACGGGGGCTGGCAGGGCATTCGGACGCCGATGTCGGCATCCATGCTTTGTGCGACGCGATCTATGGCGCGCTCGCCGAGGGCGATATCGGCCGCCATTTCCCGCCCAGCGAGGCCGCTTGGAAAGATGCGGACAGTGCCCGCTTCCTCGTCCATGCCGCCGGCCGGGTGGCTGCGCGCGGCGGCGTGCTGGCCAATGTGGACGTGACGCTGATTTGCGAGCGGCCGACGATCGCGCCCCACGCGCCCGCCATGATCTCGCGGATCGCGGAACTGCTCGGCATCCCGCCCGGGAAGGTATCGGTGAAAGCGACCACCACCGAGCGGCTCGGCTTCACCGGCCGCATGGAAGGGATCGCCGCGCAAGCCGTGGCCACCATCATGCTGCCGTTTGGCGGCTGATCCGGTATCGGGCATGATTGCGGCTCATTAAGGAGGTTCGCGATGCGCCCGACCCGGCCTTTGCTCAGAATCCTATCCACCCTCGCCCCCCTCGGCCTCGCTTCCCTGGCGCTCGCCGGCTGCGTCGCCGTGGCCACTACAGCGTATGGCCCCTACCCCGCCCCGCCGCCGCCCCAGGCGGAGATCATCATCAAACCGCCGGTGTCAGAGGCGGCGCTGGTCTGGCAGCCCGGCCACTGGGACTGGATCAGCGGCGGCTATGCCTGGACCGGCGGCGCGTGGGTGAGCCAGGCCGGCCACGGGCGGGTCTGGCAGTTCGGTTCGTGGTCGAATGCCACGGGGGCCTGGGTGTGGAACCCCGCGCGCTGGATCGAGGGCTGAGAACGAATGGTCAAAACTGACGCTCGCCACCTGAGCGTCAGAGAATTTTGCCCAAAAAGTTGAACCGCTATGGCCAGCGCGCCTCGGGCGGCAGGCTCATCAGGATCGCTTCCACGTTGCCACCGGTCTTGAGGCCGAACAGCGTGCCGCGGTCGTGGATCAGGTTGAATTCGACGTAGCGGCCCCGGCGGATGAGTTGGTGATCGCGGTCGGCCTGCGTCCAAGGCTCGCGCATCCGGCGGCGAACGATCGCGGGGTAGGCGGCCTCGAATGCGCGGCCGACATCCTGGGTGAAGGCGAAGCCGGCGCCAGCGTCCGATTCAAGGTGGTCGTAGAAAATGCCGCCTGCGCCACGTGGCTCGTTGCGGTGGGACAGGAAGAAGTAGCGGTCGCACCATGCCTTGAACTTCGGATAATACTCCGGGTCGTGCTTGTCGCAGGCCGCCTGCAACCCGGCGTGGAAGCTCGCGGCATCCGCCACGGCCTCCGGCGCGTCGAGTCGCATCGGCGTGAGATCGCCCCCGCCGCCGAACCAGCCCTTCGTGGTGACCAGCATCCGCGTGTTGAAATGCGCCGCCGGAACGCGCGGACTCGCCATGTGGGCCACGACCGAAATGCCGCTGGCCCAGAAGCGCGGGTCCTCCGCGGCACCGGGGATTTGCGCGCGGAAATCGGGGCTGAACTCGCCCCACACGGTCGAGACGTTGACGCCCACCTTCTCGAAGACCCGCCCGTGCATGAGGCTGATGACCCCTCCCCCACCCGGCGCGCCGTCCTCGGTGGGGCGTTGCCAGGGGCTGCGGACGAAGCGGCCGGCGGGCATGTCGCCGCCGAAGACGTCCTCGATCGCCTCGAACGCGGAGCACAGGCTGTCGCGCAGCCCCTCGAACCAGGCGCGCGCATCGGGCTTCAGCGACGCATGAGTGACGTGGATCGCGGGGTCGGTATCTTGCGGCATGGGCGAGCGGCCTAAATGGGCATGTTGCAGGGGCGAACACCGGCACTTATAGATGACCCGGCTTGAACGAAAAGGATTGCCGCCACGATGTCTGCGAGCACGCACGATGCACCAATGGGAGCCCCCCACGGCGAGGACATCGGCAAACGGGACTTCCTGAAGCTGATCGCCGGCGCCGGTGCCGCCGTGGGCCTGGGCGCCCTGGCCTGGCCGCTGATCGACAGCATGAACCCGTCATCCGATGTGCTGGCGCTGTCGTCGGTCGAGCTGGATATCGCGCCGATCCCGGAGGGCTCGGGCATCACCATCGTCTGGCGCGGCAAGCCGATCTTCGTCCGCCACCGCACGGCCGCCGAGATCAAGTCCGCGCGGGACGTGAAGCTGACCGAGCTGACCGAGCCGGCGGCCGACAAGGACCGCGTGAAGGCGGGTCACGAGGCGTGGCTGGTGGTGATCGGCATCTGCACCCATCTCGGCTGCGTGCCGCTGGGCAACAAGCCGACCGATTCGCGCGGCGATTTCGGCGGCTGGCTGTGCCCGTGCCATGGCAGCCAGTACGATACGTCGGGCCGAGTCCGGCGCGGCCCGGCGCCGATCAATCTGCCGCTGCCCCCTTACGCGTTCACCAGCGATACCAAGATCAAGATCGGCTGACGCCGACTTTTCAGATCTCCTTCCGGAGCGCCCCCATGCCTGGCCTGCACAAGAGCGAATTCACCAACCCCGTCGTCAACTGGATCGACACGCGGCTTCCCGTGTTCACCATGCTGACGAAAGAATACGCGGTGTTCCCGACGCCGCGTAACTTCAACTATTTCTGGAATTTCGGCGCGCTGGCCATGATCAACCTCATGATCATGATCGCCACCGGCATCTTCCTGGCGATGAACTACACGCCTAATACTTTGATGGCGTTCGACAGCGTCGAGCGCATCATGCGCGACGTGAATTATGGCTGGCTGCTGCGCTACGTGCATGCCAACGGTGCCTCGATGTTCTTCGTCGTGGTCTATATCCACATGTTCCGCAGCCTGTACTACGGCTCCTACAAGGCGCCGCGCGAGCTGCTGTGGATGCTGGGCGTGGTGATCCTGCTTCTGATGATGGCGACCGCGTTCATGGGCTACGTGCTGCCCTGGGGACAGATGTCCTATTGGGGTGCGACCGTCATCACCAACCTGTTTTCCGCCATACCCCTCGTTGGCGACAGCATCGTGACCTTCCTGTGGGGCGGCTTCTCGGTCGACAACGCGACACTGAACCGCTTCTTCAGCCTGCATTATCTGCTGCCCTTCGTGATCACGGGCGTGGTGTTCCTGCACATCGTGGCGCTGCATATCACCGGCTCGAACAATCCGCTCGGCATCGACCCCAAGGGGCCGCAGGACACGCTGCCGTTCCATCCTTACTACACCATCAAGGACAGCGTCGGCATCGGCGTTTATCTGATCGTGTTCGCGGTTCTGGTGTTCTTCGCGCCCAACTTCCTGGGCCACGTGGACAACTACGTGCCGGCCAACCCGCTGGTGACGCCGGCCGACGTGGTGCCCGAATGGTACTTCCTGCCGTTCTACGCCATCCTGCGCTCGGTCCCGTCAAAGCTCGGCGGCGTGACGCTGATGTTCGGCGCCATCGCGGTGCTGTTCGTGCTGCCCTGGCTCGACACCAGCCCGATCCGCAGCGCCCGCTTCCGGCCGATCTACCGCCAGCTGATCTTTGTGCTGGTGGCCGCGATCATCGTGCTCGGCATGGTCGGCGGGCACCCCCCGCAGGGCATCTGGGTGGTGCTCGGCCGCATCGCGACCGCTTACTACTTCCTGCACTTCTTGGTGATCCTGCCGCTGCTCGGCAAGCTGGAGCGTCCGCTGCCGCTGCCCGAGAGCATCAGCAGCCCGGTGATCCGCAAGGGCGGCGGCCCGCTCCCATATGGGGCCGCGGCCGCGCCCATGGAGAAGAACTGATGCGCCTCGCCTCTCTTGCCGTTCTGGGCGCGCTCGCGCTCTGCACGGCTGCGCCCGCTTTCGCCGAAGACGAGATCAAGCTGCCGGAGCAGATCTGGAGCTTCGACGGGGCGTTCGGCACCTATAACCGCGCCTCGGCGCAGCGCGGGTTCCAAGTCTATAAGGAGGTCTGCTCGGCCTGCCACTCGATCAAGGAGGGCTATTACCGGAACCTGACCGGGATCGGGCTGTCCGAGGAGCAGATCAAGGCGATCGCGGCCAGCGTCACGATCCCAACGTTGAACGATGACGGCCAGCCGGCCGAGCGCCCAGGGCTTCCCAGCGACCATTTTCGCTCGCCGTTCCCCAACGAGCGTGCCGCCCGCGCGGCAAACAACGGCGCGCTGCCGCCGGATCAGTCGGTGATCGAGAAGGCCCGCGAGGGAGGCGCGGATTACATCCACGCCCTGCTGACCGGCTACGCCGAACCGCCGGCCGACATGAAGATGGCCGCCGGGATGAACTACAACAAATACTTCCCCGGCCATCAGATCGCCATGGCGCAGCCGATCCATGACGGCCAGGTGACGTATTCGGACGGCACGACGGCGACCGTCGAGCAGATGGCGCTGGACGTGACGACGTTCCTGAGCTTCATCGCCAATCCGGAAATGGAGCAGCGTAAGCAGATGGGCGTGAAGATCGTGATCTTCCTGGCCCTGCTCACCGGCGTCACCTACGTGGTAAAGCGACGCGTCTGGTCCGACGTTCACTGACGCCATGACCGGCCAGATCACGCCGGTGATCGGCATCATCGGCGGTTCCGGCATTTATGATATTGACGGGCTGCGGGACAAGGCGTGGCACCATGTCTCGACCCCCTGGGGCGAGCCTTCCGACGCGCTGCTGGAGGGCACGCTGGATGACGTGCGCTGCGTGTTCCTGCCGCGCCATGGGCGGGGACACCGTCTTTCACCGAGCCATCTCAACTATCGTGCCAACATCGACGCGCTGAAGCGGGCCGGCTGCACGGATGTTCTATCGCTGTCGGCGGTGGGCAGCCTCAAGGCGGAATTGCCGCCGGGCCATTTCGTGATCGTTGACCAGTTCATCGACCGCAGTTTCGCGCGCGAGAAGAGCTTCTTCGGCGATGGCTGCGTGGCACATGTCTCGGTGGCCCATCCGGTGTGTCCCCGCATCGGCGATGCGGCAGAGCAGGCGGCGCGTGGCCTCGGATTGCCGGTGACCCGTGGGGGAACCTATCTCGTGATGGAAGGCCCGCAATTCTCGACCAAGGCCGAGAGCGAGTTGTATCGCGCCTGGGGCTGCAGCGTGATCGGCATGACCAACATGCCCGAGGCCAAGCTCGCCCGCGAGGCGGAGCTTTGCTACGCGACCGTGGCCATGGTGACGGATTTCGACTGTTGGCACCCGGACCACGACGCCGTGACGGTGGAAGCCGTGGTTCGGGTCATGACCGAGAATGCCGAACGCGCGCGGGCCTTGGTGAAGGCCGTGGTGCCGCTGCTGGGCGCACCGCGCGAGCTGTGCCCCGCCGGCTGCGACCGTGCGCTGGAATACGCCATCATCACGGCACCGGAGCAGCGCAATCCGGAGCTGATGAGCAAGCTCGATGCGGTGGCGGGACGAGTGCTGGCGTAAAGGCCGCGGCAACGACCGCACCCGGTCTCCCCAGCGGCGCCTGGCTTTAAACCATGCACGAAGGCCGGCCCCCTCCACCGCGTGCTACAAGATCGGCAGAAACCGCGTGTCGATGATGGTGGCGGGATCGATGTGCTGCTTCACAAGCCCCTGTTCCTCGAACCAGGCAACCTGGCGGCTTACGTCGGCCACGTCGAGCGCGGCGCCGACATCGTACCATCCGACCCCGTCGCGTATCTTGTCGGCGGCCTTGGGGTCGCCGGTGAACACGTATTTCTCGATGGCAGGGATCGCGGCGTCGGTCGCGGCGTCATAGATCGGTTTGCCGGCGGCAGAGAACCGCAGGAAGGCCGCGCGATATGTCGCCACGCCGCGCTGGTAGCCGGCGCAGAATTTCCGCAACGCGTCGGGTCTCTTGGCAATCATGTCCCCGGTGGTGAACAGCGCGGTGAGCTGATAGGGGACCACGTCGCCCACCCAGGCGATGATGCGCGCCTCGCCGCTGGCCTCGAGCCCGCGTGCCTGGGATGCCACCGCCATGGTTGCGTCAACCTGACCGCTGCGGACGGCGGCGATCATGTTTGTCACCTGCTGCACCGGGCGCAGCGTCACCGACTTCATGTCAAACCCGGAGGTCTGCGCGATGCGGCCGAGCATGTAGTGAAACGACGAACCATACTGGGTGATCGCGAAGCTGCTGCCGGGCAGCTTGTCGAGCGACGTCAGCCCGGCGTCGAACGCCTTGCGCGAAACCAGCAAGGCGGTGCCCTCGAATCCTTTCTGTTCGTGCAGCCCGCCGCCGATGACCTTCAATTCGCCCTTGCCGGCCAGGCTGAAGAAGCCACCGGTCAGGGCGGTGATGCCGACATCGATGTCGCCCGACACGGCCGCGGCGGCGATCGGCTGGGCGGCGTCGAAGAAGCGGAACTGCACCTCGATACCGGCGTCGCGGAAGAAGCCCAGTTCTTGCGCCATGTAGATCGGCGCGGGCGAAAGGGTGTGGAGCAATCCGAGGCGGATCGCTTCCGCGGCGCGAGCGGGGCGCACCGCTGAAGCCGCGGCCAAAAGTGTCAAGCCGGACCGGCGGGTGATGATGTTCATTGACGTGACCCTCCCATGGGTTTCGTTCATCAATGCCACAGACGCCGCCTGTGGAGAAGCTACGCCGGCGCCACCTGCATCTCGCCCAGATAGGCCTCCTTGATCGCCGGATTCTCCCGCAATTCGGCGGCCGTGCCGGACAGCACGACGTGGCCGGTCTGTAGAACATAGGCCCGGTGCGCGATTGACAGCGCCATGGCGGCATTCTGCTCGACCATGAAGATCGTGGTGCCCTGGCGGTTTATTTCCACGATGATATCGAACACCTGCTCCACATACAGCGGTGACAAGCCCATCGAGGGCTCGTCCATGCAGATCAACCGGGGCCGCGCCATCAGCGCGCGTCCGATGGCCACCATCTGCTGCTCGCCGCCGGACAGCGTGCCGGCGAGTTGCGAGCGGCGTTCCTTCACGCGCGGGAACAGACCGTAGACGCGGTCGAGGTCGTCGGCGAATTGTGCGTCGCGCTTCTGGGTGTAGGCGCCCATCTCCAGATTCTCGTAGATGGTCATGCGCGGGAACAGCCGCCGCGCCTCCAGCACCGGCGCGATGCCGCGCCGCACGCGCTCGCTGGTGGACAGGCGCTGGATCTCCTGGCCGTCGAAGGCGACGCTGCCGGTGGTCGGGCGCACGATACCCATGATGGTTTTCATGGTGGTGGATTTGCCGGACGCATTGCCGCCGAGCAGCGAGACGATCTCGCCGCGGCCGATGGTGTAGTTCACGCCCTTCAGCACATGCAGGTCGCCATAATGCGTGTTCACGTCGCGGAACGACAGGAGCGTGTCAGGCTGCATTCGCCGCCTCCCCTGCCGCCCGGCCGAGATAGGCGCGGAGCACTTCCTCGTTGCGTCGCACCTCCTCCGGCCGGCCTTCGGTGATCTTGTCGCCATGGTCGAGCACGATGACCGTATCCGCGAGCCGTGTGACCACATCGAGCTTGTGCTCGATCAGCAGGATGGTGAGCCCAAGGTTGTTCAGGCTTTTGATCTGTTCGGCGAGTTCCAGGGTTTCCGCCGGATTCATGCCGGCGGTGGGTTCGTCGAGAAGGAGTATCTTGGGCTGGGAGGCGAGTGCCCTGGCAATCTCGACCCTGCGGCGGTTGGCGTAGGAAAGCGCGCTGACCATCTGGTTCGCGCGCGGTGTCAGGCGGTTGCCGAACAAAGCGATGATGTTCAGCGCCCAGTCGCGCGCACGTGCCTCCTCCGCGCGCACCCAGGCCAGGCGAAGCACCGCGCCGAACGGGCCTGTGCGGAGGCGCGCATGCTGGCCAACCAGCACGTTCTCCAGCACTGTGAGGTTGGGGAACAGCCGGATGTTCTGGAAGGTACGCGCGACGCCAACCTTCAGGATGTCATGCGGTGCCAGGCCGATCAGTTCGCGGCCATGGAATTTGATGCTGCCGCCATCGGCCGGCGTGAGGCCGGTGATGACGTTGAACAAGGTGGACTTGCCCGAACCGTTCGGCCCGATCACTGCCACAACGCCACCCGCGGGCACGGTGATGTCCACCTTGTTGAGCGCGGTGAGCCCGCCGAAGCGGACGATGACGCCGCGCACGTCAAGCGCGTTGCCCGTTTCGCGATCCTGGGTGCCAAGAGCTTCCAATCCGGTGAAACCACCGCGCCGCACCACGGCATGTTGCGCGTCGAGGCTGAGCGCGGCGGTCTTGCGGGTGGCGGGAATGAGACCCTCGCGGCGGAACAACATCATCACCACAAGGATGATGCCGAAGATCAACTCGATGCTCTCCACCAGATCGACGCGGCCGAGCGCCCCGATTCCGGTCAGTTCGCCGAGCGCGTGGATCCATTGCGTGAGATCCTGGAGGAACCATGATTGCAGCAGTTGCAGGATCGCGGCACCCAGCACCACGCCCCACACGCTGCCCATGCCGCCGAGCACGACCATGACCAGGATCATGGTGGAGACCGGGAAGCCGAACATCTCGGGTGTCGCGGTCTGCAGCTTGGCCACGAAGAACACGCCCGTCATGCCGGCGAAGGCCGCACCGATGGCAAACGCAAGCAGCTTGAAGCGCATGACGTTGACGCCCATCGCGCTTGCCGCGACCTCGTCCTCGCGGATCGACATCCAGGCACGCCCGATGCGGCTGTCGCGCAGGCGGATGGAGACGAAGATCAGCAGCGCCACCATCGCCATGCCGACATAGTAGTACGGCGTCGCGCTGACGCCGAAGCTGGTGCCGAACAGGCGCGGCGCCTGCACGCCGTTGAGCCCGGCCGCGCCGTTGGTCACCTTGTCCATGTTGCGGGCCACGATCGGCACGATCTCGCCGAAGCCCAATGTCACGATGGCGAGGTAGTCGCCGCGCAGCCGCAATGTCGGTGCGCCGAACAGCACGCCGAAGAAGGCCGCGACGACGGCAGCCGTCGGCAGCGCGATCCAGAAGGACAGCGTGAAATGCACGAGGTCCGGGCCGCCTTGGTTGATCTTCTCGACGAGCCCCACGAACGCCAGAGGGTCCCAGAACGAGGTCCATGGCGGCATCACCTGGAACGCGGTGAAGATGCCGTAATAATAGGCGCCGATGGCGAAGAACGCGGCGTAGCCGAGGTCGAGCAGTCCAGCGAACCCGACTACGATGTTCAGGCCGAGCGCCAGCGTCGCGTAGGCGCTGGCATTGGCCATGCTGTCAATGTCGGCGTCGTTGTCGTGCAGCACCGGAAACAGCAAAATGAACAGCGTCAGCAGCCCGACCCCGATCTGCTTGCGGCGAGCGAACGGCAGCGCCATGAACGGGCGGGCGAGGCGCGCGGCGGCAAGTGAGACCATGTGCGCTCCTAGCTTTTGTTGGGGGCCACGCGGCCGAGCAGGCCCGACGGTCGGAACACCAGCACGAGCACGAGGATCGAGAAGATGATGACGTCGGTCCAGCCGGTCGCGATCATCTGCCCGCTGACCGCCTCGATCAGGCCGATGATGACGCCGCCGAGCATCGCCCCTGGCACGTTGCCGATGCCGCCGAGCACGGCGGCGGTGAAGGCGCGGAGCCCCGCGTTGAAGCCGACGATGAAGCTCGTGAAATTATAGTACAGCCCGAAAATCATGCCTCCTGCGCCGGCGAGGGCCGAGCCCAGGAAAAACGCCGTCATGATGACGCGATCGACCTCGACGCCCATCATCCGCGCGGCCTCGGGGTCTTGCGCCGTCGCGCGCATCGCTTTGCCGAGGCGGGTGTACTGAACGAAATAGGTGAGGCCACCCATGAGCAGAAGCGCGATCACCCAGATCAGCACCTCGCGCAGCCGCAACACCGCGCCGCCGATGGCCCACTGGATCGGGGGCAGCGGATTGGGGAAATTCTTGGCGTCCGCGCCGATGGTGAGCAGCACGATGTTGAACAGGATGTAGGACACGCCGATCGTGGTGATCATCGCCGCCGGACCCTTCACCCCCCGCAAGGGCCGCAGCAGAAAGCGGTAAATCAGCACGCCCAGCGTGCCGGTGAACATCGTCGTGGCCAAAAACGCCACGAAGAGAACGCCGACCAACGGAAAGCCGCTCATCACCGTCTGCTGCCCGACCACGCCCATCGCCTCGAGCGCCATCAGCGCCACGAAGCTGCCCACCATGAAGATGTTGAAGTGGGAGAAGTTGATGAGTTCGAGAATACCGTAGACCAGCGTGAAGCCGAGGGCGAGCAGCGCGTACATGGCGCCGAGACTCAACCCGTTGATGGCCTGCTGCACGAGCAGGTCGGTGGCTGTCATTCAGTTGTCCTGAAAAGATGCCATTGCGAGCCGCCTCTTGGCGGCGCGGCAATCCAGAGATGCACCGTCGATCATGCCGGTATCCTGGATCGCCGCGCCGCTTCATTCCTCGCAATGACGGCGGAGCGTCAGATGACGGCGGAGTGTCAGGCCTGAGGCGCGACGCCCACGTATTTATATTGGCCGTCGATATCGTCGAGCGGCTTCGCGTCGTTCTTGTGGATCTGAAAGACGCTCACGACCTTGCTTTGCAGATCGCCGTTCGCGTCGAACGAGACCTCACCCTGCAACGTCGAGACCTTGTCGGACTGGATCGCGTCGCGCACCGCGTCGCGGTTCACCGGCTTGCCGGACGCCGCGATTTTCTTCGCCGCCGCGATAATGACGAGGGCTGCGTCATAGGAGGTGATCGAGTAGTCCTCGGGCGGCACGCCGAACTTCTTCTTATAGTCCGCGACCCATTTGGTGAGCTTGTCGTCCTCGGTCAGATGCGGGGACGCGATGGTGGCATACCAGCCCTCGACGGCGGGGAAGCCCACGGCGGTCAGCATCTCGGGGCTGTACACGCCATCGCCACCCGCCTTGATGACCTTGGGAATGATCTCGTACGCCTGCTTGGCAAGCTTCGTGCCGGCCTGGCCGACGCCACCGTAAAACAGCGAGTCCGGATTGAGCGACTTGATCTTGGTCAGGATCGCCGCGTAGTCGGCGGCCTTGGGGTCCAAGCGGTCGCGACCGAGGATCTTGATGCCCTTCTTTTCCGCCTGGCCCTGGAACGCGTCGGCGAGGCCCACGCCATAGGCGCCTGAATCGTCGAGCACATAGACCGACTTCACCTTCAGCGTCTCGGCGAAGTAGTTGGCCATGTTCGGACCCTGGAATGCGTCCGTGGTGACGGTGCGGAAATAGATCGCCTTGCCGGCCGGGCGGTATTGCTGGGCGAATTTCGGGTCGGTGATGTCGGGGTTGGTCGAACTGGGCGTGATGATCGCGAGGTTGCCGGCGCTCAGGATCGGCGCCATCGCCTTGCCAGCGCCCGACATTTGCGGGCCGACGGCGGCGATGGTGTCCTTGTCGGACACCATTTTACGGGCATTGGTCGCGGCCTGCGCCGGATCGTACTGGCCGGCGGTGGCAGTGCCGTCATCGTATTTCACCGCCTCGAACTTGTAGCCCTTGACCTCATGCTTCGCGTTGGCCTCGTCGATCGCCATGATCGCGCCATTCGCGATGCGGGTGGCCGAAGTCGCGTCAGCGCCGGTGAACGACAGGTTGATGCCGATCTTGATGACCTTGTCGGCCACCTGGGCCGAGGCGACGCCGCCGAGGCCGCTGGCGGCGGCCACGGCGGCGGCGGTCTTGATCGCGTAACGACGGGTCAGCATGGCGGTTCTCCCAAGGACAAAACTTCGATGACGATGACGCAGCCATGTCTGGCTTGCAAGTCAGTCATTCGCGCGAGGCAGCCTGTGTGCGAACGGTATAGCAAGCGCCATGCTCAGCGACGGGAACGCTGCTAGAAACCGCGCCATGGCCCCTCCCCTGCTTCATCTTCAGTCGATCGCCCTCACTCTGGGCACCGCTCGGCTTCTGTCGGACGCCGAACTCGCCGTCGGTGCCGGGGACCGCGTGTGCCTGGTCGGACGCAACGGTTCCGGCAAATCCACTCTGCTCAAGATCGCGGCAGGATTGCTCGCGTCGGATGGGGGAACCCGCTTCGTGCAGCCGGGCGCCACGGTGCGCTATCTGCCGCAGGAGCCGGACCTCAGCGGGTTCGCCGATGTGCGGGCCTTCGTGGATGCCGGGCTCGGGCCGAGCGACGACCCCTATCGCGCGACCTACCTGCTGGAGCAATTGGGCCTGACAGGCGCCGAGAAGCCGGAGCGGCTTTCGGGCGGCGAGGCGCGGCGGGCGGCCCTGGCGCGCACCCTCGCCCCCTCGCCCGACATTCTGCTGCTGGACGAGCCGACCAACCATCTGGACCTGCCGGCAATCGCCTGGCTGGAGGCTGAGCTTGCCTCGCTGCGCTCGGCCCTTGTCGTCATCAGCCATGACCGGCGGCTGCTGGAGCGGTTGTCCAAAAGCATCGTGTGGCTGGATCGCGGCATCACCCGGCGGATCGACCGTGGGTTCGCGGCGTTCGACGGCTGGCGCGACGAGACGCTGGAGCAGGAGGCGCGCGACCAGCACAAGCTCGACCGCAAGCTGGTGATGGAGGAGGACTGGCTGCGCTACGGCGTGACCGCGCGGCGCAAGCGCAACGTGAAGCGCCTGGCCGATCTGCACACGCTGCGGGAGCGCACCCGCCAGGCGCAGGGTCCGGCGGGTGGCCCGAAGCTGGCGGCGGCGGGTGCCGACATCTCGGGCCGGCAGGTGTCGGTGGCAACCAATATCTCGAAATCGTTCGGCGGCCGGACGGTGGTGCGCGATTTCCGCACCCGCATCATGCGCGGCGACCGGGTGGGCATCATCGGGCCGAACGGCGCGGGCAAGACCACGCTGCTGAACATGCTGATCGGGCTGGCGCAGCCGGACGAGGGCACGGTGCAGATGGGTGCGAGCCTGCGGATCGCCGCGCTGGATCAGCGCCGGGAAAGCCTCGACCCCAAGCGCACGCTGGCCGACACGCTGACCGGCGGCAAGGGCGACACGGTCGAGGTGAACGGGCAGACGCGCCATGTGATCGGCTACATGAAGGACTTCCTGTTCGCGCCGGAGCAGGCGCGCACGCCGGTGGGCGTGCTTTCGGGCGGCGAGCGCGGGCGGCTGACGCTCGCGGTGGCGTTGGCCAAGCCGTCCAATCTGCTGGTGCTGGACGAGCCCACCAACGACCTCGATCTGGAGACGCTGGAGTTGTTGCAGGAGATGCTGGCCGATTATGCTGGCACGGTGATGCTGGTGAGCCATGACCGCGATTTTCTCGACCGCGTGGCGACCTCGGTCATCAACGCCGAGGGCGACGGCAAATGGCAGGAATACGCGGGCGGCTACAGCGACATGCTGATCCAGCGTGGCGAGCGGGTGCCGTCGGCGGCGAGCAAGTCCGCGCGGAGCGGGGGCACGGTGAGCATCGCGCCGGCATCGGCCACGCGGATGCGGAAGATGTCGTTCAAGGACAAGCATGCGCTGGACAATCTGCCCAAGCAGATCGCCGGCTTGCAGGCCGACATCGCCAAGGCGCAGCGCATATTGTCGGACCCGAAGCTGTACGCGCGTGATCCGAAGGGCTTCCAGCGGGCTTCGGACGCGCTGAACGCGGCCGAGACGGAGTTGGCGGGGGCGGAGGAGCGTTGGTTGGAGTTGGAGTTGATGCGGGAATTGGTGGAGGCCTGACCAGGCCACGCGGCAGTTCCCGCGCGGAGGGGCAACTTAGCCTGGCGGTTCGGCGTTGCGAAGTCAGACAGACCTTTGGGAGACGTTGCCGCCATGCCCGATCTTCCCTCCGGCGCCGCGGCGCCGTCCAGCACTCCCGCGCCGCGCCGCATGACCGGGCGGCTGTTGTTGGTGCAAGAGTCGCGCTTCGTGCTGGTGGGCGACAACAGCGTGGCCAAGCAGTTCCAGCTTGCCCACACCGCCGATATCGAGCCGCATGATTTGCCGCCTCTGCTCCATGCGCGGCAACGGGTGACGGTGGAATACCGCCAGACCAGCGATCTGTGGGCCGACACCGCGACGCGCATCGTGGCCGCAAGCCCCGGGTGAGCGCGGCTTGCATCGCCGCCGCCCGTGCCTTCCGCTTGACTATTTCGCGGTGACGCAGCCCATACCGGGGGATGCAGAACCCGCTTCCTGACCCGCCTCCCGACGAGGCTTAGCCATGGCGCAACTCAGCGACGATTGCTTCGCTTTCGGCGGCGCGCTGCTGCCTCTCGCCGAGGCGCAGGCGCGGATGGCGGCCTTATTCTCGTGTGTGGCGGGAACCGAGACGGTGCCGCCGGAAGCGGGACGCATCCTCGCCGCGCCGGTCGTGGCCGCGATCGATCTTCCGCCAGAGACCAATTCCGCCGTGGATGGCTACGCGATCCGCCATGCCGATCTGCTTGGCGGAACCGACAGCCTTCTGCCTCTGGAGGGTCGGGTGGCCGCCGGCGACGGAGCGCCCGGCGTTCTGCTCCCTGGTGCGGCCATGCGCGTGTTCACCGGCGCCGTGCTGCCGGCGGGAGCCGACACGGTGATGATGCAGGAGGATTGCGAGGAACGCGCCGGCGGGGTGCTGATCCGCCCCGGCATCCGTCTCGGCGCCAACCGGCGGCCGGCGGGCGAGGATGTTGCGACAGGCGAGGCGGCGCTGGAAGCGGGCCGCAGGCTGACGCCGCCCGATCTGGCGTTGCTGGCGGCGTTGGGCGTGACGCGCGTGGCGGTGAGGCAGCGCCTGCGGGTGGCGGTGTTCTCGACCGGTAACGAACTGATCGATCCGCCCTCCCCGCTTTCGCCGGGCCGCATCTATGACGCCAATCGATCGATGCTGTTGGCGATGCTCGGTTTGCTCGGCGTCCGGCCGGTCGATGGCGGCATCCTGCCTGACGACGCCGATGCGACCGCGGACGCATTACGGCGTGCTGCCGGGAGGGTGGACCTCGTTGTCACCTCGGGCGGCGTCTCGACCGGCGAGGAGGACCATGTGCGGGCGGCGCTGACGCGCATCGGCAGCCTCGCGTTCTGGCGGGTGGCGATCAAACCGGGGCGGCCGGTGGCGGTGGGCGAGATCGCAGGCACTCCGATGATCGGGTTGCCGGGCAACCCGGTGGCGGCCCTGGTGACATTCGCGGCGCTGGGACGCCCGCTGCTGGACCGGCTGGCGGGGGCTGCCTATGTGCCGCCGCCGCGCTTTCAAGTGGCGAGCGGCTTCGCCTACCGCAAGAAGCTGGGACGGCGGGAATATGTGCGGGTGACGCTTGGCGCGGACGGGGTCGCGCGGCGGTTTCCCAAGGAGGGGGCCGGGATCATCACCTCAATCACGCGAAGCGACGCGCTGATGGAGTTGCCGGAAGACATGACCACGATGGCACCGGGCGACATGGCGCCCTGCATCCCTTTGGCTTTGCTGCATGGTTGAGTGGCTGGTGGTGCCCACGCCGGACGATCCGCGTCTGACGCGCGAGGTCGCGGCGATCGACCACACGGGTGCCGTGGTGACCACGCGCGTGCCGGTGGAGCGGCCGTTGACGCTGTTCCTGAACGGGCAGGAGATCGTGACGATGATGACGATTGGGGACCGCCCGGATTGCCTCGCGGTGGGTTATTTATTGAACCAGAACATGTTGCGCGCCGACGATGTGGTGGAAGGCATCGAGTTCGACGAGGAGCTTGACGTGGTCGTGGTTCGTACCGCGCGGGCGACCAACTACGAGGCCAAGCTGAAGCGGCGGACGCTGACGTCGGGCTGCGCGCAGGGGACGGCGTTCGGGGATCTGCTGGAGCGGTTCGCGGAAGTCCGGCTCGATCCCGCATCGCGGCTGCGGACTTCGTGGCTGGTGACATTGTCGCGCAAGATCAACACCATGCCAAGCCTGTACCTGACAGCGGGTGCGATCCATGGCTGCGTACTATGCGAGGAGGACCGGCCGCTGGTGTACATGGAGGATGTCGGGCGGCACAATGCGATCGACAAGATCGCCGGGTGGATGCACCTGAACGGCGTGGGGCCGGCGGGGAAGCTGTTCTACACCACCGGGCGGTTGACCTCCGAAATGGTGATCAAATGCGTGCGGATGGAAATTTCCATCCTGGTCAGCCGCAGCGGGTTCACCGCCTGGGGAGTGGAGTTGGCGCGGCAGGCGGGGCTGACGCTGGTGGGCCGCGCGAAGGGCAGCCGATTTCTTGTCGTGTCCGGCGGCGAGCGGGTCATCTTCGACGATCGGGCGCCAGGTCTTCGGGACGGTTGACGTTGAAGAACGGGTCGATGCCGGTGAACGGGAAATCGACGGGGGCGACGCCGTGCCCGGCGGTCCAGGCGTCTATGCGGCGGGCGCCGCCGCGCAGGCCGGCTTCGAGCGCATCGGCCAGCGCGACCGGCCAGAGGGCGACGACGGGGTGATGCTGGCCGGCTGAAGTGGCGACCGCGATGGCCTTGCCGCCCCGGCCCTGTTGCAGGCGGGATGCGAGGTTTTCGGGCAGATAGGGCGTGTCGGTCGGGACCGAGAGCAGGTGGTCCGCGTCCGGGTAATGCTGCTGTGCCCAGCGCATCCCGGCGAGCACGCCGGCGAGCGGGCCGGGGTGGTCGGACACCGTGTCTGGCAGGACGGGCAGGCCCCACGCGGCGAAACGGGACGGGTCGCCATTGGCGTTGAGCGCCACGGCGTGAACCTGGGGGGCAATGCGGTCCAGCACGTGGCGGAGCAAGGGGGTGCCATCGAGTGCGACCAGCGCCTTGTCGCCGCCACCCATGCGGCGCGCGAGGCCGCCGGCGAGGACGACACAGACCATCGGCGCTTGGGAAGCCATACTATTTCGGATTCGTCTGCTTCATCGAAAGCACATTGCATCGACGACCCGGATGGCCGCAAATCCCGCGCACAAGACGGGCGAGTGACGCCCGCATGCGAGGAGACGCATCCGATGGTCCAATCCATGATTTCCCGCCGCGCCCTGGTGGCCGGCAGCGCCGCGTTGCCGCTGGTGGCGATCCGCACCCGGCCCGCCTCGGCTGCCGAATTCACCTACAAATTCGCCCACAACACGGCCACGACCCACCCGCTGAACGTCCGCGCGCTGGAGGCGGCGGCAAAGATCAAGGAGGGCACGTCGGGGCGAGTGGAAATCCAGGTCTTCCCGAACAGCCAGCTCGGTTCGGACACCGACACGCTGGGCCAAGTGCGCTCGGGGGGCGTGGAGTTCTTCACGCTTTCGGGGCTGATCCTCTCCACGCTGGTGCCGAACGCCGCCATCAACGGCGTGGGGTTCGCGTTCAAGGATTACGGCCAGGTGTGGCCCGCGATGGACGGCGCGTTGGGCGCCCATGTGCGCGCCGAGACCGCCAAGCGCGGGCTGTACGCGATGAGCAAGTGCTGGGACAACGGCTACCGGCAGATCACCACCTCGACCAAGCCGATCAAGACACCGGAGGACCTGAACGGATTCAAAATCCGCGTCCCCCCTGCCCCGCTCTGGACCAGCATGTTCAAGGCGTTCGGCGCCTCGCCCACCTCGATCAACTTCAACGAGGTCTATTCGGCGCTCCAGACCCGCATTTGCGACGGGCAGGAGAACCCGCTGGCGATCATCGATTCGGGCAAGCTGTACGAGGTGCAGAAATACCTCTCGGTGACCAACCACATGTGGGACGGGTTCTGGCTGCTGGCCAACAAGCGCGCGTGGGAGGCGTTGCCGGCCGATTTGCGGGGGGTGGTGGAGCGGGAGTTCGACGCGGCCGGCCTGCTGGAACGGCAGGACATCGCCAAGCTGAACGCCAGCTTGCAGGATTCGCTGAAATCCAAGGGGCTGCAGTTCACCGACGTGGATGCGTCCGCGTTCCGCGCGGCACTGAAGAAGGCGGGGTTCTATTCGGAGTGGCGCGAGAAGTTCGGCCCCGAGGCGTGGGGCGCTCTGGAGGGCGCGGTCGGCAGCCTCGCCTGATACGGCTCGCGGGCAACGCCGGGATCGTCACCGGCGGCGCCTCTTGTGGCAGGCGGCGCGCGGCGGGGGTGAAAATCGGCGCCGCAGGCGCCATTTCGTCACGATCAAAAGGAGAAGCGACATGGCCGAGGAATTGGCGACGTTGGGCGGCGGGTGTTTCTGGTGCCTCGAGGCGGTTTATTTGGACCTGAAAGGCGTCACGCGGGTGATGAGCGGCTATGCCGGCGGGCATGTGGCGAACCCGTCCTATGAGGCCGTGTGCGGCAAGAAGACCGGGCACGCCGAGGTGGTGCAGATCGCGTTCGACCCGGCGGAACTCTCCTACGCCGATCTGCTGCGGGTGTTCTTCACCATCCACGACCCGACCACGCAGGACCGCCAGGGCAACGATGCGGGGCCGCAATACCGCTCCATCATCCTCACCCATGACGACGCGCAGCGTGCGACCGCCGAGAGCGTGGTCGCCGAGATCGCCGCGGCGAAGTTATGGCCGGGCAAGATCGTGACGCAGTTGGTTCCGCTGGAAAAATTCTGGCCGGCGGAGGCCGAGCACCACAACTACTTCGCCCGCAACCCGTGGAGCGGCTACTGCCAGGCGGTGGTGGCACCCAAGGTCCAGAAATTCAAGAAGAGCTTCGCCGACCGGGTCAAGCGGGTGGCGGTATGAGCCTGACCGTTTATCAGACGCTGAAGCTGGACTCGCCCTCCGCGCATATCCTGCGCGTGACGCTGCACCGGCCCGAGGTGTCCAACGCGCTCAACACGCAGATGGGCCTCGACCTGATCGCGGTGTTCGACGGCCTGAATGCCGACCCGTCCGCCTATCGCTGCATCGTGGTGACGGGGGCCGGGGAGCGGGCATTCTGCGGCGGCGGCGACCTCAAGCAGCGGCTCGGCATGACGGATGCGGCCTGGATGGCGCAGCATGTCGTGTTCGAGCGAATGGTGCGGGCGATGCACCTGTGCCCGATCCCGATGATCGCGGCGCTGAACGGCGCGGCCTATGGCGGCGGCTGCGAGATCGCGATGTGCTGCGATTTCGCCTATGCGGCGACCCACGTGAAGTTCGCCATGTCGGAGGTAACGCTCGGCATCATGCCGGGTGCGGGCGGCACGCAGAACCTGCCGCGCGCGATCGGCGTGCGCCGCGCCAAGGAGGTGCTGCTGACCGGCAGCCCGATCACCGCCCAGCAGGCGGCGGAGTGGGGGCTGGTGAACCGGGTGTGCGCGCCCGAGAGCCTGATGGCCGAGGCGATGGCGACGGCGGAGCGGATCGCTGCCAACGCGCCGCTTTCCACGCGGCAGATCAAGCAATCCGTGGCGGTTGGCGGGCAGATGGATCTCGCGAGCGCCTGCATGTTCGAGATCGAGGCATACAACCGCCTGGTGCCGACCGAGGACCGCCGCGAGGGCGTGGCGGCGTTCAACGAGAAGCGCAAGCCGGTGTTCACGGGAAGGTGAAAACCGGCTAACCCACGGCCATCGCCTTGGGAGAGACCACATGAAGCCACGCCTCATCGTCAGCCGCCAGATCCCCGCCGAAGTCACCGCGCGGATCGTGGCCGAGTTCGACTGCCCGATCCCCGAAGGACGGGACATGGATCAGGACACCGTGATCCGGATGCTGGCCGAGACGCGCGCCGATGCGCTGCTACTGACCTCGCATCTGAAGCTGGACGCGGCGACGATCGCGCGCATCCCCGATCATGTGAAGATCGCGGCCACCTTCAGCGTGGGGTTCGACCACATCGACGTGGCGGCGGCCCGCGCGCGGGGCTTGCCGGTGACCAACACGCCGGACGTGCTGACCGAATGCACCGCGGACCTCGCCTTCATGCTTATTCTGAACGCCGCCCGCCGCGGCCATGAGTATGAAGCAATCATGCGGAAGGGGTGGCGGCGCGGCTACGGCATGGGCGAGATGATGGGGGTCCGTGTCTGGGGCAAGACGCTGGGCATTCTGGGTATGGGGCGGATCGGTCAGGCCGTGGCGCGGCGGGCGCGCGGGTTCGGGATGCGGGTGATCTACTGCAACTCCCGCCGCCTGCCGCCCGAACTGGAGGCTGGGGCGGAGTATTTCGCCGATTTCCGCGCCATGCTGCCGCATTGCGAGGTGCTGTCGCTGCACGCGGCCAGCAACGCGGCCACGGCCGACATCATGAACGCCGAGACGTTCGCGCTGCTGCCAAAGGGGGCGGTGTTCGTGAACGTCGCGCGCGGCGGGCTGGTGGATGAGAGCGCGCTGATCGACGCGCTGAAATCGGGCCATTTGTTCGGCGCGGGGCTCGACGTGTTCCGCCGCGAGCCGGATTACGATCTGCGGCTGGGCGAGCTGGAGAATGTGTTCCTGACGCCGCACATGGGCAGCGCCACGGTGGAGACGCGCCAGGCGATGGGATTCCGGGCACTCGATAACATCCAGGCCGTGCTGGCCGGCAAGCCGCCGATCGACCCGCTGTGGACCTGACCGCCTTATGCTAGCGGCGGAGGCGGAGCTGCGCCGCCTGCTGGATATCATGGCGGCGCTGCGGACGCCCGGCACCGGCTGCCCGTGGGACATCGCGCAGAGCTTCGAGACGATCGCGCCCTACACGATCGAGGAGGCCTACGAGGTCGCCGACGCCATCGCGCGGCGGGATTTCGCGGCATTGCCGGACGAACTGGGCGATCTGCTGTTCCAGGTGGTCTATCACGCCCGCATGGCCGAGGAGGCGGGCCGCTTTGGCTTCGCCGACGTGGCCCGCGCCATCGCCGACAAGATGGTGCGGCGGCATCCGCACGTGTTCGGGGACGCGGCCGCGCGCGATGCGGGGGCGCAGAGCGCGGCGTGGGAGGAGCAGAAGCGGGCCGAGCGGGCGGCGCGGTCGGAGACGGGCGTGCTGGCGGGGGTGGCAGTCGGGCTGCCCGCCCTCACCCGCGCGGCCAAACTCTCGGCGCGGGCGGCGCGGGTGGGGTTCGATTGGCCGGATGCCGCGACGGTGCTCGACAAGCTGGCCGAGGAGACGGCGGAGCTGCGGGCTGAGCTGGCGGGGGCCGATGCGGCGCGGCTGGCCGACGAGATGGGGGACATGCTGTTCGTGCTGGCGAATCTCGCGCGCAAGCTGGGGCTGGACGCGGAGGGATGCCTGCGCGCGGCGAACGAGAAATTCGCGCGGCGGTTCACCGGCGTGGAGACGCTGTTGGCTGCGCGGGGAATGGCGCTGGCCGATGCCGGCTTGGAGGCGATGGAGGCGGCTTGGGGGGAGGTGAAGAGGGAGGAGCGAACGCGTCGTTAAGGCTGCTGCCGCGGCATCCACCCGGTCCCCGGCGTTACCAGCGCCGCCGGGCGGGAAAGCCGCCTTGTCATCACCAGCGCGCCCACGCCCGCCAGCACGAACGCGCCCAGCCAATGGCGGGAGATCGAGACGTCGTCGCCGAACCCGAATGCCCCGATCAGCGCCAGGAACAGGAACCCCACCACCACCAGGGTGCGGATCGACCGAATGCCCCGTCGGTTGGCAACGGCGCACAACACCACGAACACGCCGAACAACCCGAGGGCCAGAGCGCGCATGAGGTCGAAGGCGCCGTAGATGAGTTGGCTGGCGAGCGCGTCCAGCGTGTCGCCAAGATGGCTCAGCGCATAGGAAAGCTGGGCGACGAAACGGTCCGGCCCGACCTCGTACACCGCAACGGTGGCCAGGAAGCCGCACAGCCAGATTACCGCCAAAGAATTGCGCCGCATCGAGGTTCTCCATTCCATGGGGCGCATGTGCGCATGCGCCACGCGGGGAACAAGTCCCCTCAGTGATACACCGCGTTCGGCAACCACATCGCGATGCCGGGCACGAACGACAGGATCACCACGCCCAGCGCCATCAGCGCCACGAAGGGGATGGTGCCGCGGATGATGGCGCCGAGGCCGATGTCGGGCGCGATGCGGTTGATGACGAATATGTTGAGGCCGACGGGCGGGTGGATCAGCCCCATCTCCATCACCACGGCCATCACCACGCCGAACCAGATGAGGTCGAACCCCGCGGCCCGCAGCGGCGGCAGGATGATCGGCGCGGTCATCAATATGATGCTCACCGGGGGCAGGAAGAAGCCGAGCACCACCACCATCAGCAGAATGGCCGTCAGCAGCAGCCAGCGCGACAGCTGCAGGCCGACGATCCATTGCGCCGCCCCCTGGCTGATGTGCAGGTAGCTCATCACGTAGCTGTACAGCAGGCTCATGCCGATGATCATCAGCAGCATGCCGCTCTCGCCCAGCGTGCCCTCGAAAATCGGCCTGAGGTCGGCCAGCTTCCACGCGCCGTACACCGCCGCGATCAGCAGCAGCGCCAGGATGGCGCCGAGGCCGGCCGTTTCGCTGGGCGTCGCGATGCCGCCGTACAGCGCCACCATCACGCCGGTCAGCAGCACCAGAAACGGCAGCACGCGCGGCAGCGCGCTCATGCGGTCCTTCGCGGTGTAGCGGGTTTGCAGCAGGATGTCGGAACGCGGGCCGCCCGATGCGGCGACCGCGCTGGCGGCGGCGTATTCGCGCCGCCACTGGAACACCGCGTAGGCCGCGAACAGCACCACCAGCAGCACGCCCGGCCCCAGCCCCGCCAGGAACAGCCGCCCGAGGGATTGCTCGGCGGCGACCGCATACAGAATGAGCACGATCGAGGGCGGCAGCAGAATTCCCAGCGTGCCCCCGGCGGCCACCAGGCCGGCCGCGAACCCCGGCGAGTAGCCCCGCCGGCGCATCTCCGGAATGCCGGAACTGCCGATCGCCGAGCAGGTCGCCGGGCTCGACCCCGCCATGGCCGCGAACAGCCCGCAGGCGATCACCACCGCCACGCCCAAGCCCCCCGGCACCCGGTTCAGCCAGGTGTGCAGCGCGTCATACAAATCCTTGCCGGCACGACTTTTGCCGATCGCGGCACCCTTTAGGATGAACAGCGGGATGGTCAGCAGCGTGATGCTGGCCAGCTCCTCGTACACGTTCTGCGCGATGGTATCGAGCGAGGCGGCCGGCATGTAGATCAGCATGAAGATGGTCGCGACCCCGCCCAGCGCGAAGGCGATCGGGATGCCGGAGAACAGCGCGGCGACGGTCGCGATGCCGTAATAGATGCCGATTTGCAGCGTATCCATGGCGCCGGCTCAGCGCTGAATGCGATGCGGGCGGGCCAGCACCTGCAGCAATTGCTGGACGGCCAGAAGCGTCATGCCGGCGCTCATGCAGGCATACGGTATCCACAACGGCGGCCCCCACGAGGAGGGCGTGGTCTGCCCCTCGTCCCACGCCTCGTGCAGCAACTGCGCGGATTTCCAGGCGAAGAACGCACAGAACGCGAAGGCGCAGAAATCGGCGGCGACGCGGCGGACGCGGTCGGCCCGCGGCGGCAGGATGTGCGACAGGGCGTCGATGGCCACGTGGCCGCGCCGCGCCTGCGTCCACGACGCGGAGGCGAAGGTCGCGACGATCAGCAGGAAGGTGGAAAGCTCGTCCTGCCAGTCGCTCGATATGCCGAGAAAGTACCGCCCCACCACCTCCCAGGTCAGCACCAGCCCGGCGCCCAGGATGGCCAGCGCGGACGCGACGCCCATCACCTGGTTAAGCACATCCAGCCCGCGCTGCGCGGCACCAAGCGGGCCGGAGCGCGGGACGTCGGGGTGTTCGAGGTCGAGGGCCGCGCCTGGAAGGGTCAAGCGGGGACGCTTTCCGCGAGCCTGAGCAGGCTGGCGCAGGCGGCATTGCGGGCGGCGTAGTCCTTCCACGCGGTGGCCTCGGCGATCTGCTTCCACTTGGCCAGTGCGTCGGCGGTGAAATCGCCGACCTTCACATTGGCCTTGGCGTAGATCGCGGCCAGCGCGTCGTCGTCGGCCTTCGCGGCCTGCAACGCGAACGCCTCCTGCGCCAGCCCGGCCGCGTCGATCGCCCCGCGCTGGTCGGCGCTCAGGCCGTCATAGATCGCTTTCGACATCAGCAGCGGCTCGAACATGAACCAGAAGCTGCCCTGCCGCCCGGTGGTCACGTTCCTGGCGATCTCCTGCAGGCGGAAGCTGATGAGGCTGGTCGACGACGTGACGGCCGCATCGAGCGTGCCGGTCTGCATCGCGGCGTAGATCTCGTCGGACGGCACCGACGAGATGATCCCGCCAGCGGCCTTCAGCATCAGGTCCATCTCGCGAGAGCCGCCGCGCACCTTGAGGCCCTTCACGTCGTCGGGCGTCACCACCGCCCCGGCCCGGCTGGCGCAGCCGCCCGCCTGCCAGATCCAGGTGACGATCTTGACGCCACGCTTGTCGAGCACGGTCGTGATCTCACGGCCGATCTCGGAAGTCTTCCAGGCCATGCCCTGCTGGTAGGTCGTCACCAGCATCGGCATCAGGCCGATATTGACCTCGGGCACCTCGCCGCCGGCATAGGCCAGCGGGTAGAGGGTGAAGTCGAGTGCGCCGCGCCGCATGGCCGAAAACTGCGCCACCGTCTTCATCAGCGACGAGCCGGGATACATCTCGAAGCCAAGTTCGCCCTTGGTGCGCGCCTGCACATCGGCGGCGAAGCGGCGGACCAGGCGGTCGCGGAAATCGCCCTGCTCGATCGTGCCGCCGGGGAACTGGTGGCTGATCTTGAGCATCTTCGCGTCCGCCCGCGCCGTGCCGGGACGCAGGATGGCCGGGGCCGCGAGAGCAGCGCCGAAGCCGGCACGCAGGGCGTTGCGACGGGTGATGCGCATGGCAGTCCTCCAATCGCCGCTGGCGCGGCGTTGGGACAGTTTTTAGACTCCGGCACGCGACGCGACAAGCACCGCCTTGCGGCCGGCCGGCGGACTGGAACGGCGAGACGGCAAGCGGCGAGACGCCGGCCGCGCGGCTGCGCCTCGCACCCCGAGGCGGGGTCTGCCGCTTCTCCGGCGCCAGCTTGTCAAGGGCAGCGCGCTTGCCTTGCCTCGTTGCCCCACTCCCGCATCCCCGCGCCGCCGCGCAAAGCGCCCGACAGCAATTTCGACCCCGGCATCGCGGCCCCGAAGCGGAAGCCCTGCCCCACCTCGCACCCGCCATCGCGCAGCTTGCGCGCCACCCGGTCGGTCTCGATCCCCTCGGCGACCACATCGAGCCGCAATTCGCGGGCGAGGCGCAGGGTCGCCTGGACGATCTTCCAGGCCTCGAGATCCGCGTCGCACGACATGACGAAGGCGCGATCGATCTTGAGTTCGCTGAACGGCATCCGCAACAGCGCCAGCAGCGAGGCATGGCCGGTGCCGAAATCGTCGATCGAGCATCCGACGCCGAGATCGCGCAGGCGCCGCAGCGTTTGGCTCACCACGGCATCGCGGGTCAGCACGGCGGTCTCGGTGATTTCGGCGACCAGCGTCTCGGGTCCCATGCCGGTCTCGACCAGCAGGCGGCCGACCTCGTCGGCGAAGGACGGGTCATGCAGCAGGACCGGCGAGACATTCACTGCGACGGTCGCGCTCGGGTTGATGAGACGCAAGCTGGAGACGACCCGCAGCGCGCGGCCGAGCACGAACAGGGTAAGTTCGAGGATGCAGCCGCAAGCCTCGGCGACCGGGATAAAGATTTCGGGCGGCACCACGCCCAGTTCCCGGTCGGTCCATCGCGCCAGCGCCTCGACCCCGATCATGTCGCCGCTGGCAAGCGACACCTTCGGTTGAAACGCGACACGGATCTCATTCAGCGCGAGGGCGGCGCGCAACCGCGTGGCGATGGCGCGGGAGCTACGGCGCGGCCGATGGCAGGGTCCGATGGCGGGCGATGACATGATGCGGTGTCCGATGCGAGCGCCGATCATACGGACGCATGGGTGAAGCAATGGTAAACGCAGGTGATGAACTCCCGCCACCGGGAGGGGTAGCTGGCAGATCAAAGGACGGGTATCAGCGACCTATGGACGCCAGCACCAAAGCCGCGCCAGGCGATGCGGAATCTCTCGCGCACCCGCTTCCCACGTTCACCCACAAGCAAATCCTGCGGGTGGTGACCGGCGTCATGCTCTGCATCCTGCTGGCCGCGATCGACCAGACGGTCGTGGTGCCGGCGGTGCCCGCGATCGCGGCCGACCTCAACGGCTTCAGCCATCTTTCCTGGATCGTGTCGGCGTATCTGCTGACCTCCACCATCTCCACGCCGATTTACGGCAAGCTGTCCGACATCTATGGGCGGCGGACGCTGCTGCTCCCCGCCATCGTCATCTTCATCGTCGCATCTGCCCTGTGCGCGCTGTCGCAGTCGCTGCTGCAGCTGATCCTGTTCCGGGCCTTGCAAGGCCTCGGCGGCGGCGGCCTCATGGCGATTACCCAGGCGGCCATCGCCGACGTGGTCGCCCCGCGGGAACGTGGCCGCTACCAGGGCTACATGGCCGGCACCTGGGGGGTGGCAAGCGTTGCCGGACCCATCCTGGGCGGCTACCTCACCGACCATGTGTCGTGGCACTGGATTTTCTGGATCAACCTGCCGATCGGAGCGGTGGCGTTCGCTCTCAGCAGCCGCGCGCTCAGGATGCTCACGGTGCAGCCGCGCGGCGCGACCCCGATCGACTATGTCGGCGCGGCCCTGCTGAGCAGCATCACCACGCTCTGCCTGCTGGCAATGAGCTGGGGCGGCGTGTCCTATGCCTGGGTCTCACCGGAAATCCTCGGCACGGTCGCCGCGACCGCGCTGCTGATCTGGCTGCTGGTGGTGTGGGAGCATCGGGCGGCGGACCCCTTGCTGCCGCCGCGCCTGTTCGCCAACTCGGTGTTCTCGCGCGGCGTGATCGTGGCCTTCATGGCGGCGGGCGCGATGTTCGGGGCCACGTTCCTGCTGCCGCTTTTCTTCCAGTTGGTGAAGGGTGTCGACGCCGGATCGTCGGGAGCGCTGATCGTGCCGTTCCTGGCCTCGAACACCGTCGGGGCGTTCTTTTCGGGACAGCTCGCGCGCCGCCTGGGACGCGCGAAGATCATCCTCGTCGGCGGACTCATCGCGGCTCTGGTGGGCTTCGGCCTGCTGGCCAGCCTGAACGCCAGCAGTTCCACCCTGTTCGCAATCGTCGCCATGTTGATCGTGGGCTTCGGCATCGGCGTGTGTATGCCCGCGAGCCTCGTGGTCGTGCAGAACGCGGCCGAACGGCGCGATGTGGGGTCGGCCACGGGCGGGCTGCTGTTCCTGCGCTCCATGGGTGCCGCGTTCGGGAGCACGATGGCGGGCGGATTGCTCGCCAGCCGCTTCACCCAGAGCCTCGCCTCGGCGGGCGTGCGGACAACCATCGACCTCGGCGAGATGCGCGGCCACGGCGACGCGATGAACGGGCTTGACGCGGCTACCCGCCTGCTCGCCGAGCAGTCCCTCGCCAGCGGCTTCCACCTTGCCTTTGCCGCCTGCGCCGGGTTCGCGGCGGCGGCGCTCGTCGTGTGCCTCGGCATGCGCGACCTGCCGCTGCAGTCCAGCGGGGTGGCGTCAGGCGGGGTGGGCCACTGACCCTCAGGTCGGCGCGATCGGCGCGCAGTTGCGGCGGCCGGCCATCACGCAGTCCTGGATCTTGCTCACGCCAGACAGCACATGGGCCACATAGAGGCTCCCGAGCACGATCGCGACGACCACCGCCATCGCAATCAGCGGTCCTCGGCGCGAAGGCGGTTCCTGCTCGTCCTGATCGTCCGGTCTCATTCCGCCATCGCGACTTTGGTTGACAGGCGACGCCCCGCCCCGCCACTTCACTCCATGCACATCATCTTGGCAATCCCGGCGGCGATCCTCGGCCTGTGGCTTTCGCTGGCACCCGCCAGCGCGGCGCAGGACCGCTATTTCATGACCAGCGACGGCGTGCGGCTGCACTACGCCGAGGCCGGCCGGGGGCAGACATTGGTGCTGGTGCCGGGCTGGACCATGCCGGCCTGGATCTTCGACGCCCAGATGGCCGACCTGTCACGCGCCTACCATGTCGTGGCGTTCGATCCCCGCTCCCAGGGAAGCAGCGAGATCGCCGCCAACGGGCATGAGCCGGGACGGCGCGGCCAGGATATCGCCGAGTTGCTGGCCCAGCTCGGCACCGCGCCGGTGGTGCTGCTCGGGTGGTCGCTCGGTGTGCTCGATTCGCTGGCCTACGTCCACGCCCATGGCGACGCGCGGATCGCCGGCCTCGTTCTGGTGGACAACTCGGTGGGCGAGAACCCGCCGCCGGCACCCGACAGCCCCCCGGTGGACCGCCGGCGGGGCCACCGGGGGGCGGTGCCGCGCGACGTGTCGATGCGCAATTTCGTGCGCGGCATGTTCGCGCGACCGATGCCGTCCGACTACATCGAGCGCCTGACCGAAGCGGCCCTGCGCACCCCGCCCGCCGCCGCCGCCGCCTTGCTGGCATACCCGGTCCCGCGCAGCTACTGGCGCGAGGCGGTGTATTCGACCCGCAAGCCGGTGCTCTACATCGTGCGCCGGGGCCTGGCCGGACAGGCGGACAGCCTCGCGGCCAATGCCCCATCGGCCGAATCGGTGGTGCTGAGCGGCGTGGGCCACGCGATGTTCGTCGATGACCCGCAAGGCTTCGATCGGCGTGTCACCACCTTCATGCAGACCCGCGTATGGCCGCGCTGAACGTGCGTGCCGGCTGGCAAACCATGGCGCCGCTGTTCCTGGTGTCGGCGGCGGTCGTAGGCTTCGAGATCGCGCTGACACGGTATTTCGCCGTCGCGAAATGGTCCGAGTACGGCTACTGGGTGATCTCCATCGTGCTGGCCGGCTTCGCGCTGAGCGGGGTGGCAATGGCACTCGCGCGCGACGCGGTGGCCCGGCACGGGCCGGCGCTCGCGGCGATGCTGCCGGTGGCGCTGATCGCCACGGCGGCGATCGGCTATCATTTCGTCTGCACCAACCCGTTCAACCCCCTGCAATTGCAAAATCAGGCGACGCTTTCGAGCGAATTGTGGAACATCGCCGGGTACTACGTGGCGCTGCTGCCGTTCTTCTTCCTGGCCGGCACCTATATCAGCCTGTGCTTCGTGATGAACGACGCCCAGATCGGCCGCGTCTATGGCTTCGACCTCACGGGCGCCGGCATCGGGGCGCTCGCGGTGCTGCTGTTGATGGAGGCGGTGCATCCGTTCGCGCTGATGCCGTTTCTGCTGGTGCCGCTCGGCGCCGCCTGCCTGTTCGCCACTTGGCGGCGCGGTCCGGTGCTTCTCGCGGCCTTGCTGGTGCTGGCGGGAGCGGAGGCGCTGCTCATGTTGGACGACGAGGCGAGTTTCAACGATTTCAAGGCGATCTACGCGCCGCTTCATGTGCCGAACGCGCGCGTTCTGGCGGAACGCCCGTCTCCACGCGGCATCTACATGCTGCTCGACGACTTCACCGAGCGGGTGGACACCGACGTCTCCAACGATGCCGGCATGATGGGCCTTGCCGGGCCGCCCGAGACGTTCGGCCTGTATCGCGACGGCAACCGCATCGCCGCCCTGCCCAAGCCGGGACCGATGGATTCGCGCTACGCCGGTGCCACCCTGGCCGCCCTGCCTTACACGCTCCGCCCAAACCCGCGCGTGCTCCTCGCCGGCACCTCGGGAGGCTTCCGCATTTCGGAGGCGCGGGCGCTGGGGGCGGCCGAAATCGACGCGCTGGAACCGGACCCGGTCCTGCGCGCGGCGGTGCGCGACGGCCTCGGTGCGTCGCCCGCGCAACCCCTGGCAGGCGTTCGCCTGCTCGGCGACAGCCCGTTGGCCATGGCGCGTCGCGGCGGCGGCTACGATCTGATCGACTATGCGGGCGACTTCCTCGACAGCGCCGAAGCCAATTCCAGCGCGTTCTCCGCCGAGGCCGTCGCCGCGGATCTCCGCGCTCTGGCGCCGGGCGGCATCCTCTCGCTGCCGGTGTCGATCCGCGAGTTCCCCGCCTATGCCGGGCGGATGCTGGCTACCGTGCGCGCGGGCCTCGGCCTGGCCGGGATCGGTCAGGCCCCCGCGCATGTCCTGGTTTATCGGTCGGCCTGGAACGTCCGCATCCTGGTGTCGGCCAGCGCTTTCGATGCCGAGCGGATCGCCGCCGCCAAGGCGTTCTGCGGCGAGCGGTCCTTCGACCTGTCCTATTATCCCGGCATCGACGTGGAAGCCGCGCGCGCCGACATCTATAACGACCTGCCGGCCGTCTCGTTCGAGGAAGGCCAGGTGACCTCCGGCGCTGGCGCCCATGACGCGATCGCCGACGAGGCGGGGCATGTGCTGGCGGGCGAGCCCACGCCGTCCGCCGCCGCGTTCGATCTGCGCCCGATCACGCTCGACCGGCCGAGTTTCTACTCGGTGCTGCGTCTGTCGCAGCTTGGCATCATCCTCAAACGGCTGGAGATCCTGCCACAGGCCGAAGTCGGCGCGCTGGTGAACCTCGCCGTGCTCGCGCAGGCGGCCGTGATCGCGCTCATCGTTCTGGTGGTGCCGCTGCTGGGCGGGGTGCGGGCGCGGGCGGCCAGCTTCGGGACGGGGCGCGCGATCCTGTATTTCGCGGCCCTCGGCCTCGGTTTCCTGTTCATCGAGATGTTCCTGATCGACCGCGCCAGCTTCTATCTGAACGACCGGACCAGCGGCTTCGCGCTCGTGCTCACCGGCATGCTCATTTTCTCCGGCCTCGGCAGCATGGCCACCGGGCGGTTCGCCGCCGACCCGGCCCGCGGCGCCAAGCTCGCCATCGCCGTCGCCCTGATGTGGTGCCTGGCCGCCCGGTTCGGGCTGGAGCCGGCGATGCTGGCGACGCTCGACCTGCCATGGCTGGCCCGCGCGGCATTGGTGCTGCTGGCCATTGCGCCCGTATCGTTCGCACTCGGCCTGCCGTTTCCGCTCGGGTTGCAACGGACCGGCTCAGGCGCCTTCCTGCCCTGGGCCTGGGGCATCAATGGCGCGTTTTCCGTGGTTTCCACGCCACTGGCGAACCTTATCGCGTTACAGGAAGGGTACAATGGGGTTCTAAGCGGCGCCGCACTGCTGTATCTGGCGGCGCATATCGCTTACCCCAGCCTGAGAAAGAGAAAACAGTGGCAGGATCTACCGGCCTCCTGAGCCGTCGCGGCTTCATCGCTTCCGGCTCGCTTGCACTCCCCGCCCTGGGCCTCGCGTCACGGGCCCACGCCGCCACGGCGCCGTGGACCCGGCAGGCGTTCGAGGAGGCGATGGGCAAGTCCGGCCGTCCGGTGAGCCTCACCGACCCGCAGTTCCAGGCGATCCAGTCGCGCAAGCCGGCGGCGATCCACCGCATCGAGAGCTACCTGAAAGAACACCTCGGCAGCGCCGATCCCGCGGTGATGGCGGCGTTCCAGGCAGTGCCACGCGAATACTACCACTACATGTACGCCGACCACCGCGCCGCCCCCGGCGAAGCGTATGAGGAAAACCCCAAGCCGTGGGCGCTTGGCTACGGCTCGGCGCTCTCGGATTATCTCGGCCAGGCCTACATGACTCAGGTCGCCAAGCCGCAGCCCGGCGACGTGACCCTCGAGATCGGCACCGGCAGCGGCTACCAGAGCTCCATCCTGTCGCGCATCGTCAAGCGCGCCTATTCGATCGAGATCATCGAGCCGCTCGGCCGTGCGGTGGGCAAGATATTCGCGCCGCTCGGCTACGACAACATCGAGAGCCGGGTCGGCGACGGCTACTATGGCTGGCCTGAGGTGCAAGGAGGCTTCGACGTCATCATCATCACCTGTGCGGCGCAGTACGCGCCGCCGGAGCTTTTCAAGCAGTTGAAGCCGGGTGGCCGGATGCTCATTCCCATCGGCCAGCCGTTCAAGCGTGGGCAGTTCCTCTACGTCTACAACAAGGATGCCGAGGGCAAGATCCACTCTCGCAAGGATGTGGGCGTGTTCTTCATCCCGATGACCGGGGCCATGATGAAGACGCCCGCACCCAAGGAGAGTCCGGTAGCCAAGGAGAGTTCGGCGCCCAAGGAGGGTTCGGCGGCGGTCTCGGCGGCGGCTTCTCCCGCTGCCGACGCCGCAATCAGCCCGCCGATGCCGAAATAAGGCGTCAGGCGGCTTTCGCAGTCGCCAACGCAGCCAGCCGCGCCGCGATCCGGGTGCCGATGCCCGGATCGACGCCGCGCAGCGGCGCCCGCATCGTGCGCCAGGAAGCTTCGCCAGTTTGGGCCGCGAGCACCGATTTCAGGCTGGCCTGAAATGGCCCCTCCATCAACGCGATCGCCGCGCGCATGGCCGGCTCGCCCGCCGGTCCGTCGAACATGGCACGGACGAGGGAAGGTGCGATGTTGACCATGGCACAGATCGATCCGGCGCCCCCTTCGGCCAAAGCGCGCGCGATATCGCCCTCCGCCCCGACCAGAGTGTCGGCCTCGGGTGCCGCGGCGCGGAACGCCCGGAAGTTGGCGAACTCGCCGGTGCTGTCCTTCACGCCAGCGAGCATGGCGCCGTAGCGCGCGCGAAGCTGGCCATAAATCGCCGCGGGCACCCCCACGCCCGAAACCTGCGGGATATGATACAGCGTGGCGCGCAGCCGATCCGAGCCGATGCCGTCGATGATGGCCGCGAAGGCATCGGCCACCCCCTCGTCCGTGGCGTCGCGAAAGAAATACGGCGGCAGGATCAGCGCGTCCGTCATGCCGAGCGAGAGCGCATCGCGCGTCATTGCCACCGTGTCCGGAATAGCCGGGCAGCCAGTGCCAAGGGCGACGCAGCCCGCTGGAACCCCAGCCTTCAACAGCGCCTCGGCGGCGGCCAGCCGTTCGGGCGCGCTGAACGACGGGCCTTCGCCGGTGGTGCCGAACGGCACCAACCCGTCGCATCCCTGCTTCAACAGCCAGAGCCCATGGTTCGCGAGAAGCCCATGATCGACATGGCCCTCCGCATCCAACGGTGTCGCCATTGCAGCCCAAAGGCCCTTCATCACGCTGCTCCCCGATATTGCGCCTGGCGAAACCCAGCCTAACAGGGCGTGGCCGGGCTTACACCCCACCTACGATGGTGAATTCCGAGGCCGCGACCCAGTGCGCCCCATCCTTGACGAGCTGGAACAACTCCTGCCGCTCCCGCGGTCCAGCAGAGAGGGGCAGGACGAACATCCCGACCTCCCCCGGTGCGACGCGCGCCTCGTTCCTCGCGATGCGGTTGACCGAGAGCCAGTCTCCGGTGTGGAACGCGCTCGCGCGGTCCCGTGGGCGGATCGTGCCAACGGAAATCTCGCCCTTCTGCCAGGCGAGCGGCCCGGCGTTGCGCGCCTGGAGTTGAACTGTTCCATGCACCGCATGAGTCACCGACACACGGCGGGTGACGATCTCGGCCCGATATTCGTGCAACGGGTGCGTGCCGATCGCCTGGATGCTGCATTGGCGGCAGGAGGGCGGGAGCGGCGCCGAGGACAGGAACCGTCTGCGGATGTCCTGCATCCTCTCGCCGTGCCAGATCTCCATGAAATCCTGCACAAGGATGGAGCCAACCACCTCGTCCTCGCGTCCGGTCGCGTTGCTGCACAGGAACACCCGCCCGTCCTTATCGATGAACGGGAATTCCCACGGCAGCAGACAGCGGCGGGTCTGGTTCGCTTGCGGGCCGTCGCGGTAAGCCGAGTCATATCCACCTGCATCCGCCAGGTTCATGTCGAGGCGCGCGGGAACATCGACCACCAGTTCCACGGCGCGGCGACGTGCTTCGATCCGGATTCGCTCCATGGCGGGGCTCGAAGCGGCGTCGAGCTCGCCTCCGAAATGCCTGCCTTTCTGCTCGTGCAGCACATTGAGCTGGTATTTCGCGATGCCGAAGCGGGCAAGCATCTCCGGCAGGTCTGCCAGCGACTCCACGTTCTCGGCCATCACGACGGAGGTGACGGTGATCCGCCGGCGGTCCACATGGCGTGCAAGCGTGGCCAAGCCCTCCAGAACGGCATCGATCGGGGTCTTGCGGATGGCGCGGTAGATATCCGGGTCCGGCGAATCGATCGATACGTTGACATGAACCAGGTGATCCAGCGCCGCCAGTGCCGCGCATGTCGCCTCATTCAGCCTTGTGCCGTTGGTGGACAGGCTGCTGCGCACCCCATGTCCATCGGCCGCGCGCATGAATTCAAGCGCCTGCGGATGCAGCAAAGTCTCGCCATACCCGATCCACTGGACCTGGCCGATCACACGAAGGGCCGTCAACACCCGCTCCCAGGTCGGCAGCGCCATGTGGCCGCGCTGGCGGCTGGACAAGGTGTTGCCGGCGGTGAGCGGGCACATGACGCATTTCTGGTTGCAGAGGCTGGTCAGCTCCACATTGGCGCAGAACGGGGCCGGCGGCCGCAGCAGCGTGGCGGGAACGGCCGGCGGCACCCTGCCTCAGGCTTCCCGCGCGAAAAGCATGGCCACGCCGTTCATACAGTAGCGCAAGCCCGTCGGGCGCGGTCCGTCGTCGAAAACATGGCCGAGATGGCCGTGGCAATTTCCGCAATGCACCTCGGTCCGCACCGAAAAGAAACTGCGGTCGGTGCTGGTTTCGATGGCGCCCGGCAGCGGCTCCCAGAAGCTCGGCCAGCCGGTGCCGCTTTCGAACTTGGCGTCCGAGGCGAACAACTCCTGCCCGCAGCCGGCGCAGACATACTTGCCGTCGCGCTTTTCCCCGTTGAGCGGGCTGGTGCCGGCGCGCTCGGTGCCGTGCTTGCGGAGCACGCGGAACTGTTCGGGCGAAAGCTCGCGCTTCCATTGCTCGTCGGTCTTGGTCGTCACTTCGGCGTCCATGTCGGCCTCCCGTGGTAAGGCCAGAGATGTGGCGCGCGCGGGTCCACGTTCAATTGCCGGGCAGCTCGGCCGCCTCGGCAAAGAAGAAATCGCGCCAGCCGGCCGGGCGGGTGCGCAGCACCTTGGTGTCCGCCATGTGGCTGGCCACCAGACCCATGCCGAACGGTGCCGTGGAGAAGCTGGTCTTGGGGTCGCCGATCTGTTGCAGCAGCACGTCCACCGGCGTTTTCTCCCCGGTCGCCCTGAGATACAGCTCGCACGCCTCGCGCGGGTTTGCGGCGATGAACTCCGACGCGGCCTTGGCCGCCGCCATGAAGGCTTTGATGACGGTCGGGTTCGCGTCGTGGAATTTCTGTGCGGCGAAATACACCGCGTTGCTGAACGGCTGGCCCAGGATGTCGGTCGAGGTGGTCACCACATGCACGCCCGGCGTCGCCGCCTCCGCCGCCTGATAGGGTGCGCCCGAGAAATGCCCGGTGAGGCTGCCGCTGGCGTTGGTCAGCGCCGCCTGCGCGTCGGGATGGCCGAGCGTCACGGTCATGGCGTCGAAATGGGCGAAATCGGCGTCGCCGTACAGCTTGCGGGCGGCGATCTGCAAAATGATCGCCTGACTGGAAATCTTCACCGTCGGCACCGCGATGCGGTCCTTCTCGGTGAAATCGCGCACCGTCTTGACCGCCGGATTGTTGCTGACCAGCCACATCGGCGTGGCGGACGATCCCGCGAGCCCCTTCACCTGCCCCTTGGTACGGTCCCACAGCAGCAGCATGTTACTGGCGCCCGTGGTGACCACGTCCACGTTGCCCGAGAGCAGCGCGTCGGTGGCGGCCCCGCCGCCGCCGAAAGTGATGAACCTGGTTTCCAGTTTGAGGCCCAGCTTGGCTGCTTCCTTCTCGACCAGCTTCTGCTGCTCCATCACGATCGGCGCCAGATAGATGATGCCGGGCTGCTTGGTGATGCGGAGCTCCGTGACCTCCGCGCGGGCGGCGGTCGCGAAAAGCAGCACGGCGCAGGCGGCGGCGCGAAACATCGTCATGGGACTTCCTCGGATGGTCTTCCTGGGCACGAGCCTAGCGGCTTGCCGCCCCGCTGCACAGATGCGCATGATCGTGGCGGGAGACCAGGAATCCGATGGCGGAAAACACGACCGACGCGCCTCTGCTCGATGTGCGCGGCGTGACGCTGCAGTACCGCACGAGCGAACGCATCGTGACAGCCACCCATCGGGTGAGTTTCCAGGTGTTCCCGTCCGACCGCTTCGTGCTGCTCGGACCGTCGGGCTGCGGCAAATCATCGCTGCTGAAAGCCGTGGCCGGCTACATGGAGCCGGTGGAAGGGGAGTTCCACCTGCGCGGCCGGCGCATCCATGAGCCGGGACCGGACCGAATGATGGTTTTCCAGGAGTTCGACCAGTTGCTGCCGTGGAAGACCGTGACCGAGAACGTGCTGTTCCCGCTGCTCGCCACGCGCCGCCTCGCCCGCAAGCCGGCCCGCGAGCGGGCGCTGCACTACATCCACAAGGTCGGCCTCGCGCAGTTCGCGGACGCCTATCCGCATACCCTGTCGGGCGGCATGAAGCAGCGCGTGGCGATCGCGCGCGGCATGGCGATGGAGCCCGAGATATTGCTGATGGATGAGCCGTTCGCGGCGCTGGACGCGCTCACCCGCCGAACCATGCAGGACGAATTGCTGCGGCTATGGGACGACACGAAGTTCACCGTGCTGTTCGTGACGCACTCGATCAACGAGGCGATCCGCGTGGGCAACCGCATCCTGCTGCTGTCGCCGCATCCCGGGCAGGTGCGCGCGGAGATGGACTCGCTGCCGCGCGACGGGGCGGACGCAGAGGCGCAGTCGCGGCTCGAAAGCCGCATTCACGACCTGCTGTTCGCATGACCAGGCCACGCATCACCATCCTCCACGATGTCGTCGCCTTCACCGATGCGCACGCGGTCGAGCGGCCGATCCCCGCGTTGGAGCGCCTGTGGAATCGCGGCTGGCTGCGGAAAATCGTGATCATCACGACGATGGCGCTGATCTGGCAGGGCTACACCTCGTATCTCGACAACGACCTGTTGTTCCCGACCTTCGCCGCCACCATCCAGGCGCTGATCGACAACATCCGCAGCGGCGTGCTGCCGATGCGCGCCTGGGCGTCGATCAAGGTGCTGCTGGGCGGCTACGCGCTGGGCGTTGCGCTCGCCACGATCCTGTCGGTCGCCGCAATCACCACGCGGCTCGGCAACGACATTCTCGAGACGCTGACGTCGATGCTCAATCCGCTGCCCGCGATCGCGCTGCTCCCGCTGGCGCTGCTGTGGTTCGGCCTGGGCAGTGGCAGCCTGATCTTCGTACTGGTGCATTCGGTGCTGTGGGTGGTGGCGCTGAACATGCACGCGGGGTTCCTCGGGGTGTCGCCGACGCAGCGAATGGTGGGTCGCAACTACGGGTTGCGTGGGTTTCGCTATGTGGCAGCGATCCTCATCCCTGCGGCGTTTCCGTCGATATTGACGGGGTTGAAGGTCGGCTGGGCGTTCGCTTGGCGCACACTGATCGCGGCCGAACTCGTGTTCGGCGTGGCGTCAGGCGCCGGGGGTTTGGGATGGTTCATCGTCGAGAACAAGAACCAGCTGGAAATCCCCAACGTGTTCGCCGGATTGTTGACGGTCATTCTCATCGGACTGGCGGTAGAGAACCTGGTTTTCCGCCAGATCGAGCGGCGCACCGTGCGGCGCTGGGGGATGCAGGCTTGATACCAGGGTCCTCATTGCGTCGGTAAATGCTATCGCTCCGGTCGGTCTTGATCTTGGAAACGCGCGGGTCAGTCCTTGCGTTTGTGCGGACGCGCCACGGGCGTCATCGGCGCGCCGACCATGCGAAGGATGAGCTGGGTCAACTCCTCGGAGGTCTCCGCCAGCGTCAGCCGGCCATGTGGGCGATACCATACATAGGCCCAGCTTATCATGCCGCCGATCGCGAGTGCGGCCATCCGCGTGTCAGGCACGTTGAACTCGCCTCTCTCGACGCCTTCATCCAGCAGCGCCACCAGTTTGCGGTCGAACTCGCGTCGCATCTCGCTGATGCGGGTGAAATCGGCTGCGGTCAGGTTTTTTTCCTCACGCGAGAAAATGGCGATGTGACGCTGGCTGTGGAGCACGGCGGTCACGAAACGCTGCCCCACCTCGCGCAACCTGTCACTGGGCGAACCTGGCAGCACCAGCACGCTCTCCAAGGCATCGAGCGCCGAGCCGATGCCGCGCGCGCATATCTCGGCCAGCAATTCCGCCTTCGACGTGAAATGCGCGTAGATGAACGGCTTGGTGACGCCCATCTGTTCCGCAACCGCGTCGAGCGACGTGTTCTCGTAGCCGCGCTCGTAGAATAACTCGACCGCGACCGCTATCGTGCGCTCGCGCTTGAGGGCAGTGACTTCGTTTCGGATGCCCATGAAGCGGGAGGCACCTGCGGACACCATGGGCGTACTGCTTTCGGATTGTGAATTGGGTGTCTGGTCCAAAACCATACTTGTCGCCCGTCCGCAAGTGGTCGGAAGAAATCTACCCGGCCGCTGTCGGTTCGAACCAGAAGTCGAGTACGTCGCCGATTCGCTTCTCCGCGAACTTCGTCATCACCCGCGTGCCGATACTCAGCTTTTTGGCCGCTTCCTTCGGGTCCGCGAGATCCACACCGCGGAAGAAGCCGCCGATCGCCGTATCGGCCCCGTCGAGCCGCACGTAACCGAACGCATAGGGGGGCGGCGGCAGGCCGTTAAATGCCTCGGACACGATGCTGAACGTCTCGATACGGCCACTTGGCCCGACCTCAACCCAATCGGTCGTGGGCTCCAGCGTCTGATCGGAGAAGGCGCGCGGCGGCACCAGCACGCGGCCGGATTTGGCATCCCGCTTGCCGTACAGCTTGGCGTGGTCACGGAGTTGGACAAAGAACCAGCTCGCGGTCTCCCCCAGGGCGTGCGTGTAGGTGATCTTCCACTCTTCCCGGCGCTTCAGCAATTCCACGATCGTTCTCCCCGTTCCAAAGCTTCGACAATCATCGTTCCGAAGAACTGAGCGAACCGGTCCATGATCGGGACACAGGTGATCCAGGCTTTGGCTTTACCGGTTGTGACATTGGCGGTCATGTCCGTCCCGCTGCCGTGGATTGCGGGAGAGCCGCGCGCAACGCCGCACGGGATTGGGGCGCCATGCCGTCGATGCGCGCGGGGAACAGCGCCTGCAATGCGCCATCTGGTGCCGCGCGCACCAGCATTCGGTGGCGGTGATGCGGCGAGGCGATTGCCTCCCCCAAATCGAGCACAGCACTCGTGCAACAATCGCCGCCGGCGAAGCGCGTCATGCAATCATCCAGCGTCATGGCGGCAATGGATGCCGCCACATCGGCGATCAGCGCGGTCTGCGGCAGCGTCTCCGGCTGGCGCGCGATCCATTGCGGATGACCGGCGGCGGCGCAGAACGCGGCCCAGAATTTCGGCTCGATGGCGCCGACCGCGATATGGCGGCCGTCGCTGGTGGCATAGACCTGGTAGTAGGCGGCACCACCATTCAGGTAGGTTTCGCGCGGGCGGGGAACGGTCCCGTTGGCGCCATGCTCGGCGATCTGAAACAACTGCAAGGGCATCGGCGCGTCGGCCAGCCCGATATCGATATCGCAGCCTTTGCCATCGGTCTCGCGCGCGCGCAGCGCACCGAGAATGGCGATCACCCCGAACAGCGAGCCGGACAGGTCGGCGATGGGCGGGTCATAGAACATTGGAGATTCCCGCCCGTTGCGATGCAGGACGCCGGAATTGGCGAGGTAGTTCGCGTCATGCCCCGCTGCCTGCGCCATCGGTCCCGACGCGCCGTAGCCGCTGAGCGAACACACGATGAGGCCTGGGTTGCGCTCACGCAAAACCGAAGGACCAAGCCCGAGGCGCTGCATGACGCCCGGGCGAAATCCCTCGATCAGCACATCGTAATCCGCGACGAGGTCGAGAAACTCGGCGCGGATCGCGGGTATCTTGAGATCCATGCGGCGCACGGATTTGCCGGCGTTCACCGCTTCGTAGAAAACCGGGCGGTTTCGCGCGTCGCGGGGACCCAACTGCGTCATGGTGTCGCCGGAAGGCGGCTCGATCTTGAGCACCTCGGCGCCCATGTCGGCAAGCAGCAGGCTCGCGAGCGGGCCGGGCAGGAACGCCGATAGGTCCAGCACCCGCACGCCGCGCGCGAACTCGCGCAAACGCGAGATCACAGCACAGCCACCGGAGCGACCGGGCTGCCCGTGCCGCCGACAATGGGCAGCGGCGCGGCGACGAACAGAAACGTCGTGGCGCCCGCCTCGCCCAATGCGCGAAGCACCATGCCTTCGAGCAAGGGGATGCCATAGTCGCGGATCAAGCGTTGATGAACCGGAAATACCGTGCCGGCCGGAAACGGCAGCACCTCAATTGCAAAATTATCGGCGCCCACGATCGCTACGCCGCTCTCCGCGAGCCACAACGCCGCCTCGACGTCGATCCCCGGTTCGGCGTTGAAATCCACGCCGCGCGAAACATCCTGGCTTTCAAGCCAACCGGTCCGGATCAACACCGCATCGCCATCCCGCAACGTCACCCCCGCCGAGGCCGCGGCCTGTTGCAATTCCTCGCGGCCGATCGTGTCGCCCGGCTTGGCGGGTTCGCCGCGCAACCCCACCACGTCGAGCAGCACGCCGCGCGTGACCAGCGGCGGCATCTTCTCGATTCCGCAGCGCAGGGCACGGGTGGTGCTGCGGACGGTGTTGCCTGGAAAGCCATTATACAGATGGTCGTCGCACCAGGCGTGGCACAGCGCATCGACATGCGTGGCGAGATGCAGCGGCAGCACAACCGTGTCCTCGGCGAACTGAAATCCGCCCGGCCGCTTGGCGCCGGCCGCGTAGTCGCCGCCGTCCCGTCCCATGAAATGCAGCACGCCCGCCCGATGCCCTGGCACCGGCAAGCGATCGGAAATCGGCTGTGCCAGGCTGATGACCCGCCCGGTTTTTACCAACGCGGCAGCAAGCCTTACCTGTTCGGCCCCGATCAGGTTCGGCGCACCGACCTCGTCGTCCGCACCCCAGCGGCCCCATGATTCCCGCGCCATGCGTCAGGCCTCGGACATCAACCGTGCGGCCATCGTCTGCAACTCCCGCCGCATCAGCTTGCCCGTCGCGGTCGCCGGCAGCGCCTCCATGATCTCGAAGCGATCCGGCACCTTGTAGCCCGAGGCGATACTGCGGCAGTGCCGCGCCAACTCGTCCGGCGTGGGCGACGCATCGCCGCGCAGCATCACGAACGCGACGATCGACTCGCCCTTGGCAGACGGCACGCCGACCACGCCGGCCTGCGCCACGGCCGGGTGCTGCATCAGGATATCCTCGACCTCCGCCGGCGAGATGTTGATGCCCGCCCGCTTGATCATCTCCGTCGCGCGACCGAGGAACACGAAATCCCCGCCCGCCGCGATCGCCCCGATATCGCCCGTGCGATACCAGCCATCGGACGTGAAAGTGGCCGCGTTGTGATGCGCGCTGGCACCGACATAGCCCCGCATCACGTAGGGTCCGCGCACCTCGAGCAATCCCGGTTCGCCCGCGCCACGCACGTCGCCCGTCTCCTCATGCACGATCCGCAGTTCGACCCCGGGCAGCTTCTGTCCCTGACAGTTGGCGCGGCGTTCCAAAGGCCAGTCGTGCTGCGTGACGCAACAATTCCCTCCGGTTTCGCTCGATCCGTATATGTTGCAGATGTCCACGGCACCCAATATTTCGGCCGCCTTGATGACGTCCTGCGGGCTCCCGATCGTCATGCCGCGGCGCAGCGTCGCGGTGCGCTCGCGGCGGAACTCCGGATGGCGCACCATCGAGTCGGTCATGCCGGGCAGCGTGTAGATGGATGTGCACCCATGCTGTTCGATCAGGCGCAATGCCTCGCCTGCCTCGAAGCGCGCCTGCAACACCAGCGTCGCGCCATGAGTGAAGGTCGCCGGCATCGCGTTCACGCCGCCATAGGTCCAGAATAGCGGCGGCGACAAAAGCACCTTGTCGTCGGGACCAAGTCCCTGACGTTCGCCGATGTTGAAGCTGTTCTCGATGATGAGGTAATGCGCCAGCGCGATGGCCTTGGGCTTGCTGCTGGAACCCGAGGTGTAAATGATGATCGCATCATCGGTGGCGCTGGCCCCCTCTCCTGGCGACAGCGTTCCGACGCCCGCGGCGTTGGAGAGCGCCGCCGCATACTGCGAAAGACCTTCGCCATCGTCGAGCAACAGCACGGTGCAGGCCGGCGCGATGTCGCGCAAAATCGCCGCGTAATCGACGCGGACAAAGGTGGAAAGAGCCACCAGCACCCGAATATCGGAATCCGCCAGCAGGTATTCCAGTTCCTGGCGGGTGGACCATGTGCTCAGCGGCACCAGGACAGCGCCGAGCAACCACGCGCCAAACGCGACTTCCAGCCATTCGGCACGATTATTGACCAGCAGACCAACCCGGTCGCCTCGCCCGATCCCGCGCTCCCGCAACAGCCCGGCGGCCTTGCGGGCGCTCGCGACAAGCTCGGCATAGGTGATGCTGCGCGTCCCGCAGATCACCGCGATGGCATCCCGATGGCCCTCCGCCTGCTCGGCAAGCAAATCGAACAGCGTGCGGCTGCAGGGCGCTTTCATTGCGAGGTAGCCCAGAGCTGCATATGTCCCCCCTCACGGCCAAAGCCCTGGCTGGCTTGCGCCAGCTACTAACCAGTATCTTCCCATTCCGCCGGTTGTGCAAGCGCCGCGTGGCGCTTAGGGTGGCTCGCACCACAAAGAAGGCCGCGAAAATGTCGCTGAAGGGAAACGGCGCGATCACTGGGATCGGGGAGACCGCCTATAGGCGCGCCTCGCCTTACACCGCGTTCGAAATGCAGATCGAGGCCTCGCTTGCGGCGATCCGCGATGCGGGGCTCGACCCGAAAGAGATCGACGGCATCATCCCGATCGGCATCACCGGCGCGCCGGCCGAGGCGTTCGTGATGAACTTCGGCATCCCCGATCTGCGCTTTTCCGCATTGACGCCGATGGGAGGCGCCAGCGGCATCGCCGCCGTGCAGTGCGCCATTGCCGCGATCGACGCCGGCATCTGCAATCACGTTCTGATCCCGGCTGGCCGTAACGTCTCGAGCGGTGCGCGCGCGGGTGTGCGCATCCACCAGATGCCCCAGTTTCATCTTGTAACGGAATACGAGTTGCCGCAGGGCGCCATTGCCCCGGCGCAGCTTTACGCTCCCATGGCGCGGCGGCACATGGAGCTCTATGGCACCACCAGCCGCCAGTTCGCGGAAATCGCGGTTGGCATCCGTGAACATGCTTTGCTGAACGACAACGCCGTGATGAAGAAGCCGATCACCATCGAGGACCATCAGGCCTCGCGCATGATCGCCGATCCGTTCCGCCTGCTCGATTGCAGCCTGGAGAGCGATGGCGGGGCGGCCCTCGTGGTCAGTTCGTCCAAGGCCGCGCGCGACATGCGCCAGCCGCGTGTGCGCGTGCTGGGCATCGGCGAGGGGCATCCAGATTCGCCGAGTTCGATCACGCAGCGCGCCGACATGACGAAGCTCGGCATCGCGAAATGCGCGCCCCGCGTGTTCGAGATGGCGGGCGTCAGTCACGCCGATATCGATGTGGCCGAGATCTATGATTGCTTCACCTACATCGTGCTTTGCCAGCTGGAGGACATGGGGTTCTGCAAGAAGGGCGAGGGTGGCCCGTTCGTGGCCGACGGCAAGCTGCGACGCGGCGGTGCGCTGCCCACCAACACCCATGGCGGATTGCTGTCCCAGGCTCATATGTTGGGCATGAACCACATCGTGGAACTGGTGCGGCAACTTCGCCATCAAGGCGGGCGGGCGCAGGTGAGCGGCGCCGAGATCGGCCTCGTCACCGGATATGGCGACATGGGCGATGGCGCGATGGCCATCATGGGCCGGGGGTAACGACGATGAGCAACGACGAAAAGCCGGTTCCACACGCAACACCGGAGTCGCAACCGTATTGGGACGGCGCCGCGGAAGGCAAATTACGTCTGCAACGCTGCGCCGCATGCGGGTTGGTGCGGCACTATCCGCAGCTGACATGCCCGAGTTGCTATTCGAGCGGCGTGGAATGGATCGATGCGAGCGGCAGGGGCGTGGTCCACAGTTGGACCGTCGCGCATCACGCGTTTCATCCGGCGTTCAAACAGGATTTGCCCTACACGCTGGTGACGGTCGATCTTGCCGAGGGACCACGCGCGCTGGGGCGGCTGGATAGCTTATCGCAGGACCGACTTCGGATCGGGCTGCCGGTTCAGATCTCATTTCCTCGAAACGGCCAGGGTGTGCCGTTGCCCGAGTTCACCGCCACAGCGTAGGGCTATGCCATGTGCTCGCGCAACGTCGTGCCCGTGTATTCCCGGCGGAACACGCCACGCGCCTGCAACAACGGCACCACCTGATCCACGAAATCGTGCACGCTGTTCGGGTTTGTGGTCGGGCTGAGGTTGAACCCGGCACAGCCCACTTCGCGCCAGATCGACTCGATCCGGTCGGCCACCTGCTCCGGCGTACCGATGATCTGCGGGATGGCGACCGACAGCGCCCAGCGTGACGCCGCCTCGCGCAACGTCACGGCTTTGCCGTCCGCGCTGCTTGCGGTCGCGGCCATCAGACCGCGCGAGGCTTGCGTGTCCATGTCGGCCAGCGCGTCATCGGGGTCGAACTGGCTGAGATCGTGGCCCAGCACGCCGGACAAACGGGCCAGGATGGCGTCAAGCGGAATGCGCGCGATCAGTTCGTCCGCGCGGCGCTGCGCCTGCTCCTCCGTGCCGCCGATAATCGGCTGCAAGCCGTAGAGGACGACCGGATCGTGCTTCAGCCCGGCATCGAGCGCCGCCTGCCGCAAGCCGGCGGTGGCTTTCTTCATGCCGGCGACATGCGCCTGAATGCCGAAGATGATTTCCGCGTGCTGCATCGCGAATTTCATGCCGCGGCCGGATGAGCCCGCCTGCATCAGCACCGGCCTTCCGTGCGGACCCGGCAGCACCGGCGCCACGGATTTGCACTTCAAGTATTTACCCTGGAAATCGACCGGCTTCACGCGATCCGAATCGGCGAAGCGCGGCTTCCCGGCATCCATCTCCACCGCATCGGGCGGGATGCTGTCCCACAGCCGGTAGCAGATTTCCATGAACTCGTCGGCGTAGTCGTACCGCTCATCATGCGAGAAATCGAACGTCGAACCATTGGCAGCCCGCTCGGCTTCGCTGAACCCAGTTACGATGTTCCAACCGATGCGGCCGCGCGTGAGGTAGTCCAGCGTCGAGATGCGGCGGGTGGCGAGGTACGGCGTGGTGCCGGTCGTGGAAAGCGTCACGCCGAAGCCGAGCCGCTCCGTCGCCGCCGCCATGATCGCGACCAGCGGCATCGGGTCGTGGTTCGGCCAGGATGCGCCGTAGCGCACGGAGGCGTCGGTGCTGCCCTGGTACACGCCATGTGTCGCCGGGCTGTCGGCGAAGAACACCGCGTCGAAACAACCCCGTTCCAGCGTTTTTGCGAGGTCCTGCCAGTAGGCGAAATCACGCAGGCCAGCGAGTTGCCGGTCAGCCGGGTCCGCCCAACTCAGCAGCGTGTGTGTGCTGGCGCTGTGGATAAGCATCTGCATGAGATGCATCTGGTCAGCCATGTCGGGTCACTCCGTCAGCGGATCAACGATCGGACCCAGTCCTGGCGCGCGCAGGCGGGGCGGCGAGAAGCGTGCGACGCGTCGGCATGTCAGGCTCTCCTGAGAGAGCGGACTTCGTCAGGCGTGGACAAGCGGGCATCCGCCTTCGCTCGTCGGCCGCCAGGCCCGATCGGGGCCCAGCGTCGCGCGAAGGTTGTAGAGGTCCCACTCGCCATGGCTTTCGGCGGGGGTCTTGACCTCGAACAGATGCACGTCGCTCACCACGCGGCCATCGGCGCGGATGCTCGCATGCGTCAGCACATCGTCTTCGACCGGCAGCCGCTTCATCTCGGCGACGGTCGCGCGCCCCGAGCGTTTGGCGGCGACGGCGCCGAGCGAGGCGACGGCCTTCAGATAGTGACGCACGGAGGAGTAGGCACCGGCGGCGCCCATGTGCGGCGGCATCCCGGAGGTGCGCGGCGTCACGCGCGCGGTGAAGGCGCGGGTGCGGTCGTTCAAATTCCAGTAGAACGATTCCGTCAGGAACGTGCCTTGCACGGCGGCGAGCCCGAGCGCCCGGACGTTCTGCGGATAGATGATGAGGGCGGCCACCTTCTGCTTCTGCATCAGGCCGAATTCGCCCGCCTGCTTCACGCAATTCAACAGGTCGCTGCCAGCGAGCGCCAACGCCACCACCTTGGCTCCGGACGCCTGTGCCTCGAGCAGGGCGCCCGCGTAATCGGTGGTGCCGACCGGCAGCGCCACCTCACCGACGATCTTGCCGCCCCGCGCGCGCACCACCGCGGCCGTGTCGTCACGCAGGTCGCGCCCGAACACGTAGTCGGCGCGGATGAAAAACCAGCTGTCGCCACCCTGGTCCATCAGGGCATTGCCCAGCACGCGCGCCAGCATCGAGGTGTCGAATGTCCAATGCGTCATGTTCGGCGTGCAGAACTGGCCGCTCAACGCCGCGGAGCCCACGTTGTTGGCGAGCATGACCCGATCGGTGTCGCGGATCAGATTATTGGCCGCGAGCGCGATGGCCGAGTTGTTGAACTCCATGATGGCGTCGACGCCATCGGCCATCCATTGCCGCGCGATCGACATGCCGGTGTCGGGGCTGTTGTGATGATCTGCGGCGATGAGATCAACCTTGAAGCCGGCGCTCGGCGGCAACTCCAGCACGGCCTGCCGCGCGCATTCGAGCGAAAGCCGGCCGCCGAGATGGCTGTATGGACCGGACGCGTCCTGCAGCATGCCGATGCGGATGGTGGGGGTTTGCGCGAAGGCGCGCGCCGGGACGGCCAATGCGGCCGTGCCTGCCAGGATATGGCGTCGCGTGAGCATTGTTCCGTTCCCTTCCCGCCTCTGGTCGATCGCTCACTGAGCTTCGACTGGGTCTTTATCGCTGGAACCCCATAAGGCACGTTCCGAAAGCGTCAGTCAAGTAAAGCTACTGGAGAGTATGTTCGTTGGGAAATGTATCGCGCAGCGACGGCTATATCCCGTTTTCCGCCAGAACCTCGGCCGTGTGCTCACCCAATCGCGGCGGCAAACGGCGGATGCTCGGAGGCGACGCGGGCATGCGGATGGGGTTGGCCGGAAGTCGCAACAGGCCCTCCCCGGGATCGTCAGCCATCTGCCAGAAACCCGTCGCAGCGAGATGCGGGTCATCCAGCAAATCCTCGAGGTCGTTCAGCACCGCGTTGGGGATATCGGTGCCGCCGAGCATCGCGCGCCATTCCGCGTTGCTGCGTTTGGCCACCTCCCGCCCCATTTCGGCATAAACCCGGCCGATATCGGCCTGGCGGCCCCGCATGGTCGCGAAGCCGGGGTCCGCGGCGAGGTCGGGGCGGGCGACCAGCTCGAAGAATTTGCGCCAATGCGCGTCGGTGTAGGGCAGCACGCAGACAAAGCCGTCCAGCGTGGGGAATGGCCGGCGCATCCCCTGGCGGATCGGCTCGTACCCCATGCGGCCGATCGTCGGCTCGAACACCGCGCCGCCGAGATGTTCGTGCATGTTGAATGCCACGATCGTCTCCAACATCGGCACCACCACCTCCTGCCCCCCGCCCCCCTGCCCAACCCGCATGCGCTCGCGGCGGAACAGGGCGAGGGCGATGGCGTAGGCGGCGTGAACCGCCGTTACCTTGTCCGCTATGATCGACGGCACGTAGCGCGGCTCGCCGGCCGCAATCTTTTGCAGCGTGGCGAGGCCGGACAGCGCCTGGATGATGTCGTCATAGGCCGGTCGGCCGCCGTACGGGCCATCATCCGCGAAGCCGCTGACCTGACAGTAGATCAAGCGAGGATTCACCGCGGCGAGCGCGGCGTAGGACAAGCCGATGCGTGCGGCCGCCTCGGTGCGGATCGAGTGCAGCAGCACGTCCGCCCGCGATGCGAGCTTCCGCAGCGTCGCCTGTCCGTCGGCGGTCTTGAGGTCGAGTACCACGCTGCGCTTGTTGCGGTTGTTGGCCATGAACAGCGCGCCCATGCCCTCGGAACGCCGCGGCCCGATGGAGCGGGTGATGTCGCCTTCCGGGCCCTCGATCTTGATGACGTCCGCACCCATGTCGCCGAGATACTGCCCGGCCATGGGGCCGAGGATCACCGACGACAGATCGAGCACGGTGATCCCGTGCAGAGGGCCTTCAGCTGGCACGGCGTTTGGCATTGTCGGGCATCATGCTGCGAGCGATGATCTGCTTCATCACCTCCACGCTGCCGCCACCGATGCGGCCCAGGCGCGCATCCACGAAGGCGCGCGCGATCGGGTATTCCCACATGTAGCCCCAGCCGCCGAAGAATTGGAGGCACTGGTCCATGACGCGGCCCTGCAATTCAGTGCTGACGAGTTTCACCATCGCGGCGTCCACCGCGTCCAGCTCGCCCTTCAGATGCAGTTCGATGCAGCGATCGACGAACACGCGCTGCATGGTCAGTTCGGCCTTCATCTCGGCAAGCTTGAACTGCGTGTTCTGGAAGTCAGCCAACGTCTGGCCGAACATCTTGCGCTGGATCGTATAGTCCAACGTCCATTCCAGCGCGGCCTCCGACGAGGCGATGGCGCGGATCGCCTGCACCAGCCGCTCCTGGGGCAGCTCCTTCATCAGCTGGTAGAAGCCTTTGCCCTCCTGCCCGAGCAGATTGGCGACCGGCACGCGCATGTCGGCAAAGAACAGTTCGGAGGTGTCCTGCCCCTTGCAGCCGATCTTCTCCAGCTTGCGGCCGCGCTGGAACCCAGGCCGGTCGGTTTCGACCAGGATGAGGCTGACGCCGCGCGCGCCGGCCTTCGGGTCTGTCTTGCAGGCGAGCACGATAAGGTCGGCGCTGTGCCCGGCGGTGATGAACACTTTCTGGCCGTTGATGACGTAATCGTCGCCGTCACGGATCGCGTTGGTCCGCATCGCCGCCACATCGCTGCCGCCGGACGGCTCCGTCATGCCGAGGGCAACTACCACCTCGCCGGTCGCCATGCGCGGGAGCCATTTCTGCTTCTGCGCGTCGGTGCCGAAGTGGACGAGATAGGGCGAGACGATCTCTGAGTGCAGATAGAAGGTGGGGCCGGTGGCCCCGGCGCGGGCCATCTCCTCGACCATGATGACCCCGAACAGGAAGTCCCCGCCGCCGCCGCCATACTCCTCCGGGACTTCGGTGCAGAGCAGGCCGGCTGCTCCCGCCTTGTGCCAGGCGGAGCGGGGAACCTGCCCTTCATGCTCCCAATCACCGTGGTGCGGCATGATCTCGGTTGCGATGAAGCGTTTCGCCTGGTCACGAAACAATTCGTGCTCCGCGGAGAACAGCGTGCGTGGGATCACCGAACGACACTCCTGAGATACGCGCGGATCGCTTCTGGCTCGCGCTTCCTACTTGCTAGTATGATAGGGAACCGCCAAGAATGCAACCGAGGGCGCGGCCCTCTACAAGGGGGAACACCATGCAGAAGCGGTTCGCGGTGATCGGCGCCGGCGCCGGCGGGCTATGCGCCGCCAAGAACCTCGTGGCGCGGGGTTTCGAGGTGACCATCTTCGAGGTCGGTTCGTGCATCGGCGGTCTTTGGGTTTACGACAACGACAGCGGGCTCAGTCCGGCCTATCGGTCGCTGCACATCAACTCGGAGGCCCGGGTCAGTTCATTCGGCGATTTCCCGTTTCCCGACGGCATTTCGCTCTACCCGGACCACTGGGAGATGCGGCGGTATTTCGAGGCCTATGCCGCGCATTTCGACCTCACGCGGCGCATTCGCTTCAACAGCCGCGTCGTGGCGATCGAGCCGGCCGGGGCTGGCATCACGGTCCGGCTGGACGACGGCACGGAAGAGCAATTCGATGGCCTAGTCGTCGCCACCGGCCATCAAAGCATTCCACGCCATCCGCCGGAGGTCGCGAGCTTCACCGGCGAATATCTGCACGCGCACAGCTACCGGGTGCCCGAGGTTTTCACCGGCAAACGGGTGATGGTGATCGGGCCGGGCAACAGCGGCGTGGATATCGCGGCCGATATCTGTACGGTCACGGAGCGGACCGTACTGTGCGCGCGCTCTCCGGTGCTCATCATGCCGCGCATGATGTTCGGAGTGCCGAACTCGCGCACGCTCGGCAAGATCGAGAAGCCGTGGATGCCCTGGCCGCTCCGCATCTGGGCGCGGGCGTTCCTGACGCGCGTGTTCCATGGCCGCATGGAGCAATGGGGCTTCCGCACGCCGAAAACCCGCACCCATCCGATCAGCCATCCGACGCTGATTTCGCACATCGCGTGGCAGCGCGTCGCGGTGAGGCCCGGCATTCGCGCCATCGCAGGCCAGGAGGTACATTTCGTCGATGGCAGCACGGAGACCTTCGACAGCATCATCGCGGCCACCGGCTACGTGACGCAGTTTCCGTATCTGCCGCCCGGCGCATCGCCGCTGAACGGCACGCGGCTCGATCTGTACAACCGTATTGTCCATCCGTCGCTGCCCAACGTGTTTTTCATCGGCTTCTTCGACGTGAGCGGCGGCAGCAATATCCGCATGATGGACGATCAGGCGGAGTACATTGCGGCCATCGCCGGCGGCGCGATCAAGCTGCCGGCGCGCGATACCATGTTGGCCGCGATCGCGGCGGATCATGCGTGGGCCGAGAAGCAATTCCCGGACAGTCCACGCTATGGGCTGGAACTTGATCCGTTCCGCTATCGCAAGTTGCTGGCACGCGATCAGGCGCGGGCAGCGTGATTTAGAACGAAGGCCACTACACCCGCGGCGCGGACAGATAGGCCGGCGCGGGACCGATCGCGTGCATATCCACTTCCACCAGGCTCGGGCCGGGCACGGCCAGCGCGCGGGCGACGGTGGTGCCGAATTGGTCGGCCTGATCGACGCGGAACCCCGGCAGGCCGGCGAGTTCGGCCAGCCGCATGAGGTCCGGCCCCCGCAGGTCGCCATAGAAGCGGCGGCCGCCCGCCAGCGCGTCCTGCAAATGGCCGATGGCGGAATAGCGGCCGTCGTTCATGACGATGATGCAGACCGGGGCCTGCTCCTGCACCGCCGTCCAGAGCTCGGTCATGCCGAGGGCGAACCCGCCATCGCCCGCCAGCATCAACGTCTTGCGGCCGGAAGCGCCCACGGCCAGCGCCGCGCCGATGCCGAAAGCCAAACCGGGGCCGATCGCGGCACCCACGGGATGGATCGCGTTGCGCGGGCCATGGACCGGGATCAGGCGATGGCCCCAGGTGTGGGTGGCGACGGTCGCGTCCCGCACCCAGATCGCGTCCCGGGGCATCACCGCGCGGAGTTGGGCGGGAAAATCGGCGTAGGGGCCGAGGCTGCGGCCGTATGCGAGACGCGCGCGGCTTCGGGCGTCGGCGAGGTCGTCGCCGAACGCCGGATCGACGGCGATGCGGCCTTGAAGCCTTTGGCGAAGGCCTTCGAGCGCGAGCGTCGCGTCGCCGCAGACGAACACCTCGGACGGGTATGTGCGGCCATTCGCGCGCGGGTCGATGTCGATCTGGATGAGCGGCCGGGGGAGCGCCAAGCGGTGATCCATCGTTTCGTGGCCGCGCAGGCGGGAGCCCACGACAAGCATTGCGTCCGCCGTGGCGTAGAACGCCTCGATATCGGGCGCGCCGTTGCCGTGCAGCGAACCCAGGGTGCGCGCATGATCGTCGTGCACAATGCCGCGCCCGTTCCACGAGTTCACGGCGCAAAAGCCGATGTCCAGCAGCCGCGTCGCCGCCGCGCCCGCCTCGCGCGCGCCGTTGCCAAGCCAAAGCATCGGACGGCGCGCACGCAGCAGAATTTCGGCGGCGGCGTCGAGCGCCTTGTCGGCGGGTGGCATCGGCGGGCGCAGCGGCAGCACGAGGCGATCGAGTTCGGCCGGACGATCCATCGCGGCGCGCTGCAGGTCGATCGGGATTTCGACCGTGACGGGGCCGGTCGGGGCCGACAATGCGCAGGCGGCGGCGGCGCAAAGCGTGCCGAACGCGTCCTGCGTTGAGCGGATGCGGAACACGGCCTTGCAGACCGAGGCCAGCATCGCCGCCTGACCGGGCACGTCATGGACCGCCCCCATGTCGCGGTCCAGATAGGGGGTCGCGGTCTGCGACGTGAGGTGCAGAAGCGGGGAGCCCGCGAATTGCGCTTCCACCAAAGCGGGCACCGCATTGGCCGCTCCTGGCCCGGTGCTGGTGATAAGGACGCCCAGACCGCCGGTCACGCGGGCAAAGGCGTCGGCCATGTGGCCACCGCCGGTTTCCCCGCGGACGGGGATGAACCGGATGGCATTGCGACGGCCGATCGCGTCCAGCATTGGGATGTTGTGGATCGAGACGATGCCGAAGGCGGTGGCGACGCCGCACGCGGTCAGAAACTCCGCCACAAGATCGCCGACGGTGTAGGCCATGCGGGTCAGACCTTCACGAGCTTGCAGCCGCCTTCGGTGAGCGGCCTTGCCGCCTGCGCCGCCGGAAGCGTTCCCGCGATCGTGCAGAAATCCCAGTCGCCCCGGCTTTCGGATGGCTTCTTCACATGCAGCAACAGCATGTCGTGCAGCGCCATGCCGTCCTCGCGGATGGCACTCTGGCCAAACAGCGGGTCTTGCATCGGCGTTGCCTTCATCGCGCGCACCGTGGCGCGGCCATCGGCCTTCGCCGCTGGAACACCCAGCGCGGCGGCGACCTTGAGGTAGTGGAGCGCGCCGGCATAGGCGTTGGCGAAATTCTTGTTCGGGCGCTGATTCGGCACCAGCACGGCGAGGCGATCGGAGAAATTGCGCGTGGCGTCGTCGCGATCCCAATAGAAGGGGCTGGAAAAATAACTGCCTTGCGCGACTTCGAGCCCGATCGCGTGCAGCGTCGGCTCGCCCATGAAGGGGGCCGCCAGGATGCCGCCCGCCTTGGGCACGCCGAATTCATGGGCCTGCTTCATGCTCGTGGTCAGGTCATCGCCCGCGTTGGCGAGGCAGACGACTTTCGCGCCGCTGCTCTGGGCCTGGAGCAGCAGACTGGAGAAATCGGTGGTGCCGGGGAAGGCGTAGGTGACGGTTCCGAGCACCTTGCCGCCGGATTCGGTCACGGCCCGGCTCGCATCGCTCACCATGGATTTGCCGAGTTCGTAGTTGGGCATGATGAAGAACCAGCTATCGCCGCCCTGCCGCACGACCGCCTTCACCAGCGACGCCGCGAGGGCGTATGTGTCGGAGGCGAACTGCACATGGTTGGGCCCGCAGCTCCCGCGCGTCAGTTCGGACGTGGCCGCCGACGTGACCAACCCGACCTTGTTCTTCTCCTCGAGAACGGCACCCGCCGCGAGGGCCAGCGCCGACATGGGAAAGTCGAGCACGGCATCCACGCCGTCGCGGTCGAGCCAGCCGCGCATGATGCTGAGGCCCACATCGGGCTTGAGCTGGAAGTCGGCGACCACGAGGTCCACCCCGATGCCCGGGTGCAGCTTGTTGAAGTCCTCGATGGCCAGCTTGATCGAGCCAACGCTGCCTCTGCCCGTCAGTTCGGCGTAGGGGCCGTTCATGTCGGTAAGACAGCCGAGCTTGATGCGCTCGCCCGCGGCGTTCGCGCGCCCGATGAAGGGCATCGGCAACGCGGCCGCGGCAGTGGCTGCGAGAAGCGTGCGGCGTGAGACGAGAGGCATGGAATTCTTCCCTTCAGACGGTTTCATGGGCGCGATCCTCAGCGGCTTCGCCACACGGGCGGCCGGCGTTCGGCGAAGGCGGCAGCACCCTCGCGCGCATCCTCGGAGGCCAGCACAGGCCCGGTGATCTCCTGCTGGCGGGTGAACATGTCGGCGATGTCCCAGTCCCGCTGCTCGACGATCACGCGCTTGCTGGCGGCGATCGAAAGCGGCGCGTTGGCGAGGATGCGGCGGGCGAGGCGCCTGGCTTCCGCCAGGGCCTCGCCGGGCTCCGCCAGGGCGTTGATCAGGCCGTAACGCTCCAGGCGCTCGGCGCTCACCATGTCTCCGGTCAACGCCAGTTCCATCGCGATGCGCTGGGGAATGAGGCGCGGCAGACGCAGCAGGCCGCCGGCGGCGGCGGCGAGGCCGCGCCTGACTTCGGGCAAGCCAAATTGCGCGTTGCGCGCCGCCACCAGCAGGTCGCACGCGAGTGCCGCTTCGAAGCCGCCCGCCAGGGCGTAGCCCTCAACCGCGGCAATCAGCGGTTTTTTCGGCGGCGTCATCGCGATGCCGAGAATGCCCCTGCCCTCGACGCGGGTGCTTTCGCCGCGCAGGAAGGCTTTGAGGTCCATGCCGGAACAGAAATTCCCGCCCGCGCCGGTGAGGATGCCGACGCGCAGGTCGTCGCGCGCATCGAGTTCATCGACGGCCGCGCACACGCCGTACGACACCGCGCGGTTGACCGCGTTGCGCTGCGCGGGCCGGTTGATGGTGATGATGACGACACCGTCGTCATGTTCGACCAGAACCTCGTCGCTCATGCCCCTGCCCCCAAGTTGGCCATACGCTCCATGGCATCGAGATATTCGGTTTGCAGCCGCATCATCACCTCGCGCACCGAGGTTTCCTCGTTCACCGAGGTGACGGATTGTCCGACCGGGAACGAGTAGAGGTCGCGCCGTTCGGAACGGACGATGCGGGCGTGGATTTCGTTATAGAGAATGCCCTGCAGCGGGGTGGGCAGATAGCCGGGCGCGTCCGGCTTCTCCCAGGCCTCGGACATCCGGCTTCGCACCATTCGCACCGGCTTGCCGGTACGGACGCGGCTGCGCACGGTGTCCTCGGCGCGGGTGGCGAACAGCACGTTCTTCTCGAACGGCGTCAGTTCGCTCTCGCGCGTGCCGAGCCAGATGGTGCCGCACCAGACGCCTTGGGCACCCATCGCCAGCGCAGCCGCGATCTGGCTGCCGCGCGTTATGCCGCCGGCCGCCAGCACCGGCAGATCGGGGCACACCTCCACCACCTGTGGCACCAGCACCAGGGTGGAGATATCGCCGGTGTGGCCGCCCGCCTCGGTGCCTTGCGCGATGATGAGTTGGACGCCCGCCGCGCGCTGGCGGACCGCGTGCGCGGCCTTGCCGCACAGGGCGCCGATCATCACGCCCGCCTGCCGCAACTCCGCCACCACATCGGGCGGCGGGGCGCCCAATGCGCTCACCACCAGCTTCACCTGGCTGTGGCGCAACGCGACCTTGAGCAGGCGGCGCGCGCCATCGGGCGTCATGTTGCCACGGCCTTCCACGATCTCGCGATGCACGCGTCGGCGGTCATCGTCGGGTAGAGGCGGGACGCCGGCATCGGCCAGGATCGCTTCCATGAAGGCGAGATGGGCGCCAGGGATCAGCCGCTCCGGGTCGCCGACCTGTTCGGCCTCGCGGTCGTAGCTGCTCGGGATCAGCACATCGACGCCGTAGGGGCGGCCTGCGACATGCTCGTCGATCCAGCGCAATTCCTGCTCGAGCAATTCGGGAGCGAAGGTGGAGGCGCCCAGCACGCCGAAGCCGCCCGCCTTGGTGACTTCCACCACCACGTCGCGGCAATGCGAGAAGGCGAAGATCGGCACGTCGCAGCCGAGGGTATGGGCGATCGCCGTTCGCATGTCAGGCTCCCTCGTTGATTTGTTCGTCGCGCCAGACACAAAGCGCGTCCAGCGCCTCGACCCGGTCGCCGCGCACCCAGAGCGGGTTCACATCCATCTCGACAAGGTCCGCGCCGAAGCCGAGCGCCGCATCGCCGATGCGCGCGACCGTTTCGCACACCGCATCGAGATTGCAAGGCGGCAGGCCGCGGCTGCCGGCCAGCAGCTTCGCGCCGCGCAGGCTCGCCAGCATCCGCCGCACCTCGGCGGGATGCACCGGGAGCAGGCAGAGTGCGACATCGTGCAGGATCTCGACCCAGATGCCGCCCAGGCCCACCGCCAGTACCGGGCCCCATTGGGCGTCGCGCGAGACGCCCACGAACAACTCGACGCCCTGCTCGCGCATGGCGGCCACCAGCACGCCATCGATCGCCGCATTCGGCGCGTGACGCCGCACGGATTCGGTGATGCGGCGCCACCCGTCTCGCACGGCGGCCTCGCCATCCAGACCGAGGGCGACGCCGCCGATGTCGCTCTTGTGGGCAATATCGGCGGACGCGATCTTCAGCACCACCGCGCCGCCCAACGCCCGCGCGGCGGCGACCGCGTCGTCCACGGTGCGGGCAAGCGTCATCGTCACCACCGGAACGCCGTTCGCGGCGAGGCATTGCAGTGCGGCATGTTCCGTTCGTGGGCGTTCGGAGATCGCGGGCGGCGCGATCGGCGCCGCCGGCCGCGGGCGCCGCATCCCCTCGGACCACCGCATCACCCCCGACAGCCCGGTCAGCGCGCGGTCCAGGCCGCAGGCGAGGTAGGGCAAGGCGGTTTCGCTTACGATGCGGCGGGACAGGTCGGTGAGGTGCGTCGCGGTGTAGCTGACGACGAAACCAGGCACGTCCGCATAGGTGAGGCTTTGGGCCAGCGCGGTGTGGAGGTCGGTGAGGCGCTCGCTGATGTCCGCCTCGGTCGTCGGCACCTCGTAGTACGGGACAAGCATCGCGGCGATGCCCGGCTGCGCGGCCAGGATGCCGACGGCGGCACCGCATTGCGCGGGCGTGATGGCGCCGGTCAGGTCGAGCGGATTATGCGGGGTCGCGAAGCCGGGGATGGTGGCGCGAAGCGCGTCGGCGGCGGCTTCGGTCAGCGCCGGGAGCGTCATGCCGCGCGCCTCGGCCGTGTCGGCGGCGATCTCGCAGATGCCGCCGGAGTTGGAGACGATGCCCAGCCCCCCCGCCCGCAAAACGCCGGTGCTGGCGGCGATATCCGCGGTGGCCAGCAAATCCTCGATGTTGCGCGCGCGGATGGCGCCGAACTGGCGGCAGATGCCGTCGAACACGCGGTCGTCGCCGACCAGGGCGCCGGTATGCGCCAAAGCGGATTTCGCCGTCACCTCGGTGGCGCCGACCTTGAGCACCACGACCGGCTTGCCCGCCTCGCGTGCCGCATCGAGCGCGGCGAGGAACGCCGGCGGGTCGCGCACCGTCTCGATGAACAGCGCGAAGGCGCGGGTCGCCGGGTTCGCCACGAGCGCCTGCATGAAGGCGGCGCAATCGAGGTCGGCCTCGTTGCCGGTGGCGATGACGTGGCTGAGGCCGACATCCTGCTGGGCGCCCAGCGTGGCCAGAAAAAACGCGGTGGCACCGCTCTGGGATATGATCGCCACGCCGCTGGCCTGGCTGGGGCGCCGCACGGGCGTGGTCCAGACCGGCACGCCATCGGCGAAGTTGATGAAGCCGAGGCTGTTCGGCCCGAGCAGGCGGATACCGAACGCGCGGGCGACCTCGGCAAGCTGGCTTTGCAACGCAACGCCCTCGGCACCCGTCTCGGCGAAACCGGAGGTGAGCACCACGGCCGATCGCGCGCCGGCGGCGCCGAGGTCCCGCAGCGCCTCGATCACCGCCTCGCCAGGGACAAGGATGACGCCGAGATCGACCGGGGCTCCGATCGCGGCGCAACTGACCGACGCAAGTTGGCCATGGACCATGAAGCCGCGCCGATTGACCAGATGAACCGCGCCCGTGAAGCCGGCGGTGGTGAGGTTGTCGAACGCGGTGCGAGACCAGCGCGAGCGGTCGGAAGCGCCGATAATGGCGATCGAGCGCGGGCGCAGCAGATCCTGGGCCTGATTCAACCGACGATGCCGCGAAGCATGACCGCGCTCCCTTCCCTCCCGGTCTGCGCCGGACGGATAGGTAGTATTAGTTACTGGTAAGAATGGCAACCGTTGGTCGAGAGATCGGCTGAATCGTATGCTCTCGCAGTCAGCCGCGCTCGCTCACATCCAGCTAGAACGGAATCTCATCGTCCAGATCGCCGCCCTTGGGCGCATCCCACTGCGGTCCGCCGCCGCCAGCACCGGCCCGGGTCGGCTGCCGTGCCGGGGTCGCCGCGCGCTCGCGTGGCTGATACCCGCCGCCATCTTCTCCGCCGCCGCTGCCGCGCGTGTCGAGCATGGTCAGTTCGCCCTTGAACTTCCCGATCACCACTTCGGTGGTGTATTTCTCCTGGCCCGCCTGGTCGGTCCATTTCCGCGTCTGCAAAGCGCCCTCGACATACACCTTGGCGCCCTTCTTGACGTATTTCTCGACCACATCGGCGATCCGGTCGTTGAACACCACGACGCGGTGCCACTCGGTGCGCTCCTTGCGCTCGCCGCTGGCGCGGTCGTTCCAGGTCTCGCTGGTGGCCATCGTGAAGTTCACGATCTTCTCGCCGCCCTGCGTGGTGCGGATCTCCGGATCCTTGCCGAGATTGCCCACGAGGATAACCTTGTTCACGCTGCCAGCCATCTTGACCCACTCCCTCGATACCAACCGACCATAGCCCGCGCGCACGCCAGCGTCACCCGCGTTGGGGTTCCATGCCGGCGATGAAGCGCCATATAAGCAGAACACTTTACGAACAGAATTTCCACTCCGGGAAAACACCTATATGGCCGGCAACTCGATCCGTGTCCGCGGCGCGCGCGAGCACAACCTCAAGAACGTGGACGTGGACATTCCGCGCGACAGCCTGACGGTGATCACCGGGCTGTCCGGCTCGGGCAAATCGTCTCTCGCCTTCGACACCATCTATGCCGAAGGCCAGCGTCGTTATGTGGAAAGCCTGTCCGCCTATGCCCGCCAATTCCTTGAATTGATGGGAAAACCGGACGTGGACAGCATCGAGGGCCTGTCGCCGGCCATCTCGATCGAGCAGAAGACCACCAGCCGCAACCCACGCTCCACCGTCGGCACCGTGACGGAGATCCACGACTACATGCGCCTGCTCTGGGCCCGCGTCGGCGTGCCCTACTCGCCCGCCACGGGGCTCCCCATCGAGGCGCAGACGGTCAGCCAGATGGTCGATCGCACCATGGCGATGCCGGACGGCACGCGGCTGCTGCTGCTGGCGCCCGTGGTGCGCGACCGCAAGGGCGAATACCGCAAGGAGCTGGCGGACCTCCAGCGGCGCGGCTTCACCCGAGTCAAGATCGACGGCAAGCTGATGGAGATCGGCGAGGTCCCGGCGCTCAACCGCAAGCTGAAGCACGAGATCGAGGCGGTGGTGGACCGCGTGGTGGTGCGCGCGGGCGTGGAAAGCCGCCTCGCGGACAGCTTCGAGACGGCGCTCGCGATGTCCGACGGCATCGTCTATGCCGAGGGTGCCGACGACGCGAAACGCACCGTGTTCAGCAGCAAATTCGCCTGTCCGGTCAGCGGCTTCTCGATCGAGGAGATCGAACCGCGCCTGTTCAGCTTCAACAGCCCGCACGGCGCATGTCCGGCCTGCGACGGGCTCGGGCTGGAGACGTTCTTCGATCCGGCATTGGTGGTGCCGGATGAACGGGTGTCGCTGGCAGCGGGGGCGGTGGCGCCCTGGAACAACGCGAAAAGCCCGTATTACGACCAGACGTTGCAAAGCCTGGCGCGCCACTACAAAGTGACCACGCGCACGCCGTGGCAGGACCTGCCGGAAGCTGTGCGGGACGCGATTTTGATGGGCACCGGCAGCGAGCCGGTCGAGATGGCCTACAAGGACGGCGTGCGCGCCTACTCGGTCACCAAGCCGTTCGAGGGCGTGGTCAAGAACCTCCAGCGCCGCTGGCAGGAGACCGACAGCGCCTGGGTACGCGAGGAGATGAGCCGCTACCAGGCGGAGAAGCCGTGTTCGGTGTGCGACGGCGCGCGCCTCAAGCCGGAGGCGCTTTCAGTGCGCGTCGGCGGCAAGAACATCGCTGAAGCCTCCGATCTGTCGATATTGCGGGCGCGCGAATGGTTCGCCACCGTGCTCCCCACCCTGACGCCGCAGCGGGCCGAGATCGCGCGGCGCATCCTGCGCGAGATCGAGGATCGGCTGCAGTTCCTGAACGACGTGGGACTTGACTATCTGACGCTGGCGCGAGGGTCCGCCACCCTCTCGGGCGGCGAAAGCCAGCGCATCCGGCTCGCGAGCCAGATCGGCTCCGGCCTCACCGGGGTGCTGTACGTGCTGGACGAACCCTCCATCGGGCTGCACCAGCGCGACAACGAGCGTCTGTTAGGTACGTTGCGGCGGTTAAAGGGGCTTGGCAACACCGTGCTGGTGGTGGAGCACGACGAGGATGCGATCCGCGCGGCCGACTACCTGATCGACATGGGGCCGGCGGCCGGCATGAATGGCGGTCATGTGGTGGCGCATGGGACGCCGGCCGAGGTGGAGGCCAACCCGGCCTCGCTGACCGGGGACTATCTTTCGGGGCGCCGGCGTATCGAGGTGCCGACGCGGCGGCCGGTCCAGAAGAACCGCATGATCAAGGTGGTCGGCGCGCGCGGCAACAACCTCAAGGACGTCACCGCGAGCTTCCCGCTCGGCACCTTCACCTGCATCAGCGGCGTGTCGGGCGGCGGAAAATCCACGCTGGTGATCGACACGCTGTACAAGGCGGCGTCACGCAACCTGATGGGCTCGGGCGAGGTGCCCGCGCCGCATGAGCGGATCGAGGGGCTGGAGCAGCTCGACAAGATCATCGACATCGACCAGTCCCCGATCGGCCGCACGCCACGCAGCAACCCGGCGACCTATACCGACCTGTTCGCCCCGATCCGCGACTGGTTCGCCGAACTGCCGGAAAGCCGGGCGCGGGGCTACAAGGCGGGGCGGTTCAGCTTCAACGTCAAGGGCGGCCGATGCGAGGCGTGCCAGGGCGACGGGGTGCTCAAGATCGAGATGCACTTCCTGCCGGACGTGTTCGTGACCTGCGACACCTGCAAGGGCCGCCGCTACAACCGCGAGACGTTGGAGGTGAAGTTCCGCGACAAGTCGATCGCCGAAGTCCTGGCGATGACGGTGGACGAGGCGGTGCCGTATTTTTCCGCCGCGACCCGCATCCACGACCGGCTCAAGATTTTGCAGCAGGTCGGGCTGGGCTACATCTCGCTCGGCCAACAGGCGACCACTCTGAGCGGCGGCGAGGCGCAGCGGATCAAGCTCTCGAAGGAATTGGCGCGGCGGGCCACCGGGCGCACGCTGTATATTCTGGACGAGCCAACCACGGGGCTGCATTTTGAGGATGTGAGAAAGCTTCTCGAAGTGCTGCATGCGCTGGTGGACCAGGGGAACACGGTGATCGTGATCGAGCATAACCTCGAGGTCATCAAGACGGCGGATTGGGTGCTCGACCTCGGCCCGGAAGGTGGCGAGGGCGGCGGCCAGGTGGTGGCCTTTGGCACGCCCGAGGATATCGCCGCCAACCCGGCAAGCCACACCGGGCAGTTCCTGGCACCGATGTTGCTCAAGCGCGAGGCGCCGCGGGCCCGCAGGCGCGCATGACCGAGCGGCGCGCGTGATGGCCGAACCCGCCGGAAAAGTCGTGTTCGCCGACCAGTTGCGCGGGATAGCCGCCCTCGTGGTCGTGTTCAGCCACATGTTCAACTCCTACCCGTTCGCCCAGTCCATGGTCTCCGGCCTCGTGGCGGCGCCGCAGGTGGAAGTGCCGAACCTCTGGATCACGATCCCGTTCACGCAGCCCTGGATCAATTTCGGGCCTTTCGGGGTGGGCCTGTTCTTCCTGGTCAGCGGATTCGTCATCCCGTTTTCGCTGCGGCGACACAATCGGGGCTCGTTCCTGCTGGCGCGCGCGCTGCGCATCTATCCCACCTACGCGGCGGCGCTGGCGATCGGCTGCCTGTTCGTCGTGGCATCCGCGCGCTTCTGGCATCGGCCGGTCCCATTCGGATGGGGCCAATTCTGGGCGAATGCGGAATTGCTCCATGTGTTCCGGGGCTACGCCTCGCTCGATCAGGTCAATTGGACGCTGGTGATCGAGCTGCATTTCTATCTGTTCGCGGCATTGGCGCGCCCATGGATCCTGCGTCACAGCCTGTGGCCGATGGTCGTGGCCGCGGCGGGCGGCGCGGGCTATTTCGCGCTGCAACACTTTGGTGCCGCGAAACAACCCTCGTTCCTGGAGTTCGAGGCGATGTCCCTGCCGTTCATGCTGATCGGCACCGCGTTCCACTACCATTTCGCAGGGGGGTTGCGGACGCCTGGGCTTTGCGTGGCAACATTGGCACTGGTTGGCCTGTTCGTGGTTCTGTTTCGCATCAGCCCCGCCAGCGGCGGCGCCTGGACGACGGCGGGAAGTTACGGCTTCGCGCTGTCCCTGTTCGGCATCGCCTACGCCGCACGCCGGCTCATTCCGGATTGGGGCATCCTGCGGTTGCTCGCGCGCATCAGCTTCCCGCTCTATGCCGTTCACTTGCTGGCATCGTTCAGCCTGATGACCTGGCTCATCGCGGGGCCGTTGCGTCTACCCTACGAGTGGGCATCGAGCGTCGCATTCGTCGTGGTGCTGCTGATCGCCTGGTTGCTGCACCAGGGTGTCGAACGCCGGACGATCGCCTGGGGCGCGGCACTCGGCCGTCCACGCGGCAAAACGGTTCCGGCCGCCGAACTCGCCATCGGCTGACGGTCAGTCGCGTCGCACGACCGACCGATAGAGTTCAGCGTATCGCGCGGCCGGCGCCTGCCACCCCACGCTGGCCGCCATCGCGTTGCGCTGCATCGCCGACCACGCCGACCGCTCGCGGAACAACTCGGCCGCGCGCGCGACGGCGTATCGAAGCGCCCCCGGATCGTTCGGCGCGAACTGGAGCCCCGTCGCCACATTCGCCGCCAGCGCCATCGGGTTGGCGTCGATCACCGTGTCGGCCAGCCCGCCGACGCGGGCGACCACGGGGATCGCGCCATAGCGCAGCGCGCAAAGCTGGGTGAGGCCGCACGGCTCGAACCGTGACGGCACCAGCAGCGCGTCGCACCCACCTTGCATCAAGTGGGCCAGCGTCTCGTCATAGCCGAGATGCACGCCGATCTCACCGGGCCGCGCGGCGGCGGCGGCGGCGAAGGCCTGTTCCAGCGCCGGCTCCCCCGCACCGAGCAACGCCAACTGGCTCCCATCGGGGAGTGCATCGAGCATTTGGGCCAGGAGGTCCATGCCCTTCTGCCAAGTGAGCCGCGTGACGACGCCAAACAGCAGCGCGAAGCTGTTCTGGCGCAGGCCGAGGCGGCGCTGCACCTCCTGCTTGTTCAGGTGACGCAGGGGAAGGCGGGTGGCGTCATAGGTGGCCGCGAGGCGCCGATCGGTCGCCGGGTTCCAGACCTCGGTGTCGAGCCCGTTCAGGATTCCCGACAAATCGGCGCGTCGGCTCCGCAGCAACCCGTCAAAGCCCATGCCGCCGCCCGGTGCCGCGATTTCGCGCGCGTAGGTGGGCGAGACGGTGGTGATGCGGTCGGCGAACCGCAGCCCGGCTTTGAGGAAGCCGAGCGAGCCGTAATATTCGAGGCCGTCCATCGCATAGGCGGCAGGCGGAAAGCCGAGCGGGCCGACCAGCGACGGCGGAAACTGGCCTTGGAAGGCAAGGTTGTGGATCGTCACCACGGTTCCTGGCCGCCTGCCGCCGCCATAGTGGAGATAGGCGGGTGCCAGCGCCGCCTGCCAGTCATGGGCATGAACCACATCGGGCACGAACCCGGCGATCTCCCCTGCCCCGATCCTCGCCGCGACTTGGCCGAGGGCCGCGAAGCGGAAGGCGTTGTCCGGCCAGTCCCACCCGTCCGGTCCGCTGTAGATGTTGCCTCCGCGGCCATACAGGTCCGGCGCGTCGATCACGAACAGCTCGAGGGCGCCGGCGCGGGCCGCGCGCAGCTGTCCGGGGCGGCCAAACAGGTCGAGCGCCAGGATCGCCTCGCTCGCGTCGAGTGCCGCCAGCACGGCCGGGTAGCCGGGGACCAGGGTGCGGGTCTCGACGCCTTCGGCCGCGAGTGCCGCGGGCAGCGCGCCGACCACGTCCGCGAGGCCGCCGGTTTTCACCAGCGGGTAGATTTCCGAGGCGACGGCGAGAACCTTCAAGACGGCAGGCGGTCGAGCATGTCTTGCGTGATGAGGCACACGCCGGACGCGGTGCGGCGGAACCGGCGCGCATCCTCATCGGCGTCCTCGCCCACCACCAGACCTTCGGGGATCACCACGCCACGGTCGATCACCACTTTCGACAGGCGCGCCGAACGGTGGATTTCCGCGTAGGGCAGCACCACCGCCTCGTCGAGATGGCCAAAGGAATGGACATGGACGCCGGTGAACAGCAGCGAACGCCGCACCGTGCTGCCGGAGACGATGCAGCCGCCCGCCACCATCGAGTCAACCGCCGAACCCCGTCGTCCCGCATCGTCGAACACGAACTTGGCGGGTGGGGTGATCTCGGCATAGGTCCAGATCGGCCAGTCGCGATCGTACAGGTCGAGTGCCGGGGTCACGTCGGTGAGGTCGATATTGGCCTGCCAATAGGCGTCCAGCGTGCCAACGTCGCGCCAGTAGGCTTCCGCCTCGTAGGTGGAGCGGATGCACGAGCGGGAGAAGCGATGGGCGACGGCTTTGCCGTGCCTGACGATGTAGGGAATGATATCCTTGCCGAAATCGCGCTCGGAACTCGGGTCGGCGGCGTCGCGCCGCAGCTGGTCGAACAGGAATTTGGTCTCGAACACGTAGATGCCCATGCTGGCGAGCGCCATGTGCGGCTTGTCCGGCATGCCGGGTGGGTCGGCCGGCTTTTCCAGGAAGGAGAGCAGGCGGTCGTTCGCGTCGACATGCATCACGCCGAGCGAGGTCGCCTCCATGCGTGGCACCTCGATGCAGCCGATAGTGACGTCCGCCCCCTGCTCCACGTGCTGCTGAAGCATGGGCTCGTAGTCCATCTTGTAGATGTGGTCGCCCGCCAGCAGCACGATGAATTGAGGGGCGTAGTCGCGGATGATGTCGAGGTTCTGGAACACGGCGTCCGCCGTGCCGGCATACCATTGCGTTGCCGACACCCGTTGGCTCGCGGGCAGGATGTCGAAGCTCTCGTTGCGCTCCGGACGCATGAAGTTCCAGCCGCGCTGCAAATGGCGGATCAGGCTGTGGGCCTTGTACTGGGTCGCCACGCCGAACCGCCGGATGCCGGAATTCAGCGCGTTCGACAGCGCGAAGTCGATGATGCGGCTTTTCGCGCCAAAGAACACCGCCGGCTTGGCGCGCCGGTCGGTCAGCTCCTGCAGGCGGCTTCCCCGCCCGCCAGCCAACACATAGGCCATGGCCGAGCGCGCCAACGGGCCGCCATTCGTCTTGATCGCGGCCATAGGGCCTCCCTTGCTCTTGCCGCCCTTGTATCAGGCGGTGAGCCGCTCAAGCACACGATTCGGCCAGCGCGGATTGCGCAGCTTCACGTTCCAGATGCCCTCGGCGTATTCGCGGATCGCGCGGTCCGATGAAAACCACGCGACTCCGGCGGTGTTGCGGATGCTGGACGCCCACCATTTGGCAGGCTCGCGCCAACAGGCGTCCACCCGATCCTGCGCCGCGACGTAGGCATCGAAATCGGCGGTGACCAGGAAGTTGTCATGCGCCCGCAGCCCGTCCACCAGGCTCCGATAACGCCCCGGCTCGCTCGGCGAGAACGCGCCATACGCCACCATCTGCAACACCTCCGCCAACGCCGGCGAGGCACGGATGAAACGATCCGCGTCGGGCCCGGCATGTCGCCGTGCCCAGGCCTCGTCGGCGGTCAGGCCGAAGATGAACATGTTCCCGTGGCCCACATGCTCGCGAATTTCGACGTTGGCGCCGTCGAGCGTGCCGATCGTGACGGCCCCGTTGAGCGCAAACTTCATGTTGCCGGTGCCCGACGCCTCCATACCGGCGGTGGATATCTGTTCCGACAGGTCGGCCGCCGGGATGATCGTCTCGGCGAGGCTCACATTGTAGTTGGGCAGGAACACGAGCTTGAGGCGGTCACGCGTGACCGGATCGTTGTTGATGACCGATGCCACGTCGTTCGCGAGCCGGATGATCTGCTTGGCGACATGGTAGCTCGCCGCCGCCTTGCCGGCGAATACCTTCACCCGAGGAACCCAGTCATGGCCGGGGTTGGCGCGAATGCGGTTGTACTGCGCGATGGTTTGCAGGATGTTCAGCAACTGGCGCTTGTATTCGTGCATGCGCTTGACCTGCACGTCGAACATCGCATCCGGCGATATCTCGATACCCAGCGCCTCCCGCGCGACCGCCGCCAGCGCACGCTTGCCGGCATGGCGCTGGGCGGCGAAGCGCGCCTGGAACTCCGCGTCGTCGGCGAAAGCCGCGAGCCCGCTGAGCAGATCGGGATTGCCGAGCACATCGGGGCCGAGCTTCTCCACCAAAAGCGCCGTGAGATCGGGATTCGCCGTATGCAGCCAGCGGCGGAAGGTGATGCCGTTGGTGCGGTTGACGATACGATCCCCGCAGGCCCGGTTCATCTCGCCGAACACGGTGCGCTTCAGCAGGTCGGTGTGCAGCGCCGACACGCCGTTGACCGTGTGCGAACCCAGAAACGCCAGATGCCCCATGCGGATGCGCCGGCCATGGCTCTCGTCGATCAGCGACACCGCCGACAGGAACGCCTCGCTCTGGTCGATGGCGCGGGCATGGTCGAGATGGCGCATGTTCAGGTGGTAGATGATCTGCAGATGGCGCGGCAGGAGCCGGCCGAGCAGCCCCACGGACCAGGTCTCCAGCGCCTCGGGCATCAGCGTGTGGTTGGTGTAGGAGAAGGTGCGCTGGGTGATCGCCCATGCCTCATCCCACTCCATGGCGTGAATATCCATCAGCAGACGCATCATCTCGGCGACGCCGAGCGCCGGATGGGTGTCGTTCAACTGGATCGCGACATGGTCCGACAGTTTGGCAAGCGGGTGCCCCTCGTCCAGATGCCGGCGCAGCAGGTCCTGCAGGGAGGCGGAGGTGAAGAAGAACTCCTGCCGCAGCCGCAATTCCTGTCCGGCCTCGCTGTCATCGGCCGGATACAGCACGCGCGAGATGGCCTCCGCGCGCACCCGCTCGCCGAGTGCCCCCACATGGTCGCCGCGGTTGAAGGCGTCGAGCGCCAGCGGGTCGGTGGCGACCGCCGACCACAGCCGCAGCGTGTTGGCGTGGCCGTTGCGCCAGCCGACCACCGGCGTGTCGTAGGCGACCGCGAACACGGTGTCCGAAGGTTGCCAGCTGAACGCGATGCCGCCGCCGGGCTTGGCCGCGACCGCCACCTGGCCGCCGAACGGGATGCGGAACGCGAGATCGGGCCGGGGAAACTCCCACGGGTTGCCGGCGGCAAGCCAGGTTTCCGGCACCTCGTGCTGTTCGCCCGCGATGATAAGCTGGCGGAACAGCCCGTGCTCGTAGCGGATGCCGTAGCCGTAGGCCGGGATGCCCAGCGTCGCCATGCTCTCCATGTAGCAGGCGGCCAGGCGTCCGAGGCCGCCATTGCCCAGCGCCGGGTCCGGCTCCTGCGCGCGGATCTGGTTGAAATCGACACCCAGTTGGGACAGCGCCTCGCGCACCATTTCGACCTCGCCGAGATTGCCCAGCGTGTCGGCCAGCAGCCGCCCGATCAGGAACTCCATCGACAGGTAGTAGACCCGCTTCTCCCCGCTGCCCCGCACGCGCCTGCGGCCGGACTGCCAGTCATCGACCACGTTGTCGCGCACCGCCATGGCGGTGGCCACGAACCATTCGCGCGGGCTCGCCCGCTGAGGTTCCTTGCCGACCTGGTAGATCAGCTTGGAAAGGATGCGCTGCTTGAGAGCCGATGCGTCCATGAATGGCCTTTTCCGGGTCGGTGAGGTGATCCCTTGTAGCTGGAAATCACAAACGAGCGGTTAGCGATAGGCGCACCCGTGCCTGATCGCTGTTGTCGCCCCCGATGGCCTGGGTATGCTTGGGGCATGATGGACCCGAAAAACCTCGACCCCGCCGCCTATGTCGCCGCCGTGGCGGATTTCGCGCGATGAACGCGATCAACCTCCCCGAAATAGTCGCCGAGGTGGACGCGGCCTTCCGCCGCTACGAGGCGGCGCTGATCGCCAACGACGTGACCGTTTTGTCGGAGCTGTTCTGGGACAGCCCGCATACCATCCGCTACGGCCTCGCGGAAAACCTGCACGGCGCCGATGAAATCCGCGCCTTCCGCGCCGCCCGCGCCGGCATCGACCTGTCGCGCGACCTCGCTCGCACCACCATCACCACCTATGGCCACGATTTCGCGACCGCCAGCACGCTGTATCGCCGCCGCGCGAGCGGCCGCACCGGGCGGCAGATGCAGACCTGGCTCCGCACGCCCGAGGGTTGGCGCGTGGTGGCGGCGCATGTGTCGTTCCTCTACTACGATTTCCCCCCAGGCTACGATTTCCCTTCAGGCGAGGCGCGCGCGTGATCGCGGTCGATTGGGGCACCAGCAGCTTCCGCGCGTTCCGGGTCGACCGTTCGGGCGCCATCCTCGGGCGCACCAGTTCGCGCTTGGGAATCCTGAACGTCGCGCGCGGCGAATTTGCCGGGACCTTGCGATCCGCGATCGCCGCATGGCTGGCGGAGGGCGAAACCGACATCCTGCTGAGCGGCATGGTCGGTAGCCGGCAGGGCTGGGTGGAGGCGCCCTATCTCCCCTGCCCCGCCGGCCCCGCCGAAATCGCGGCGGCACTGGTGCCGGTGCCGTTCGAGGGCGCGCGGGCCAGGCTGGTGCCGGGCCTGACCGACCGGGATGGCGATGGCGTGCCCGAGGCGATGCGCGGCGAGGAGACGCAGCTGCTGGGCGCGATGGACGCCATGCGCGGCGCCGGAGTCGCGTGCCTGCCCGGCAGCCATTCCAAATGGGCGCGTCTGGCGGGCGGCCGGATCGCTTCGTTCCGCACCTATCTGAGCGGCGAGGCCTACTCCGCCCTGCGCGGCGGCACCATCCTCGGCCGCATGATGACGGACGGGCCGCCAGATGCGGCTGCCTTCGCCGATGGCGTGGCCCGCTCCGGGCAGGCCGGCCATCTGCTGCATCATCTGTTCGGCGTCCGCACGCGCGGCCTGTTCGGCACGCTGGCCGACGACGCCAGCGCCTCCTACCTCTCCGGCCTGCTGATCGGCCACGAGGTGCGCGCGGCGCTGCCGGCGGACGGGCATGTAAGCCTGATCGGGTCCGCCACGCTGACGGCTTTGTATGCGTCCGCGATCGCCCATTGCGGCGGCACGCCGCGGGTCATGGACGAGGACGCGGCCGCCCGGGGGTTGGCCCTGGTGGCGGATGCCGGCTGACGGTCAGGCCGCCAGCAGCGCCTTCAGGTCGAGCCGCGCCGTGAACATCGCAAGCTTGCCCGCCGCGTCGCGCGGCCACTCCGCGCCGGGGCGGTCCCAGTAAAGTTCCACCCCGTTCTGATCCGGGTCGCGCAGATAGAGCGCCTCGCTGACGCCGTGGTCCGATGCGCCGTCGAGCGGAATACCGGCGGCGATCAGGCGGCGGAGAGCGTCTGCCAGGTCCGCCCGCTCGGGATACAGGATGGCGGTATGGAACAGCCCCGTGCTGCCGGGCGGCGGCGACGAGCCGCCGAGGCTCTCCCAGGTGTTGAGGCCGATATGGTGGTGGTAGCCGCCGGCGGAGAGGAAGGCCGCCTGCGTCCCGAAACGTTGCATCAGCTGGAAGCCGAGCACGCCGACATAGAACCCGATCGCACGATCGAGGTCGGCGACCTTGAGGTGGACATGGCCGATGCGGGTGCCGGGGGCGATGGGTATGTCGGACATGGCGGGGGGCTCCGGAGTGCGGCCTGGCGCCTGGACAGGCGGGCGCTGGCCAGGGAAAGTCGGGCAAATGCCGCTGGCCGGCAAGTCGCGGGGGGAAGTTTCCGAGATGAAGATCACCGACATCAAATGCGCCGTCATCGCCAGCAGCCCGGTGATCCGCGTCACCACCGACGCGGGCATCACCGGCTGGAGCCAGATCGAGACCCCCAAGCCCTATCTGCAGCCGATCGTTCTGCAACTGAAGGCGTGGCTGGTCGGGCAGGACCCGGTGAATGTCGAGCGCGTCATGCGCCGCATCCGCGCGCGCGGCGGCTTCAAGCCCTGGGGGGCGGCGGTGAGCGCGGTCGAGATGGCGCTGTGGGATATTGCCGGCAAGGCGGCCGGCCTGCCGGTGTATCGTCTGCTCGGCGGCAAGGTGCGCGACCAGGTGCGCACCTACCGCACGATGTACCACGAGCCCGGCATCGAGCACAGTGTCGCCGACTATGTGCGCTGGGCCGAGATCGCCAAGTCGCTGCCCGAGCGGTTCACCATGTTCAAGCTGCCGACCTCGTTCCATTCCTCGATGGTGCGCGAGGTGCCGGATTTCTTCTACGGGGCGGTGGAGGGCGACGCGCCGCACCCCTACCCGAATCGCGGCCTGCTGACCGAAACGGGCTTCCGCCACCTCGTCGATTGCGTGACGGCCGCGAAGGAGACGCTGGGGACGGGATACGGCCTCGCGGTCGATGCCGGCCCCGGCTACCTCGCCCACGACGCGCTGCGCTTCGCACGCGCGCTGGAGCCGCTTCACCTGCTGTGGGTGGAGGACATGATCACCGGCGACTATTCGCCCTTCGTCAATCCCGACGTGTACCGCGAGGTGACCGCGCGCACCACCACGCCGGTCCATACCGGCGAGCAGATTTATCTGCGGCAGAATTTCAAGGCGCTGATCGAGGGCCACGCGGTGAACGTGGTCGGCCCCGACCCGTGCGACGTGGGCGGCATCGCGGAGCTGAAATGGATCGCGGAATACGCCGATCTGCACGGCATCGCGATGGCGCCGCACGGCACGGCGAACGGGATTTTTGGCCTGGCGGCGCTGATCCAGGTGTGCGCGACGCTGCCCGACAACTACATCGCGTTCGAGTATCCGGCGCGGTTCGAGCCGTTCTGGTACGACATCACCGAGGGGTTCGAGGGGGTGCCGGTGAAGGGGGGGATGATCGACGTGCCGGATCGGCCGGGGATGGGCGTGGAGCTGAACCTTGCCGCCGCTCGGCGGTATGTGGAGGAGGCGGATGCGGGGTTCTTCGATTAGCGAATGTCCGATGCTGCGGCGGCCCAAGCCTGTCGCGCGTTTGCGACGGGAAACCCTCGCGCTCGAGCCATGTCCGGCATTGCCCAGTCCCGGCTGGCCGTGCACCACATCGTCAACGTCCCGATGGGTCGAACGCACGCTTAACAGATTGATACGCCCGCTGCCGGCTTGCTTTCACCTTGACGGCGTAGTCGAAACTCAGAGTCCGTCCGAAAACTCATTCAGCGATTGCAGAGCTTTCACGTCATCAACCTGATTGACGCGAGTTGCAGGAATGCGAGTGCGTTACGGGTGCGGTTTTCGAAATCTTTGGCAAGGCGGCGGCAGCGGTTGAGCCAGGCGAACGTGCGCTCGACCACCCATCGGCGGGGCAGCACGACGAA
>JANXTF010000140.1 GCA_025352565.1 Rhodospirillales bacterium
GTCCGCGCTTTCCATCCATCAATCCTGGACATAGTTCCAGGAGGCCTGTCGGGTCGCCGGCCGCCGGATTGCCGTACACACCCGAAATCTCAGCCTTTGGCCATCTCCGCGCGCCACGGGTGCTGCTCGCGAAACCCCAGAGTCTCCCGCGCCTTGCGATTGGAGAGCGGCGCCTCGTTGCCAATCATTTGGCGGGTGTGCGGCACAAGCGGGCAGTGCTTTTGCAGGAAGGCCTCGGTCGGCCCGTCAGCGGTGATGGTGTCGTTCACGGCATTGAACACCTGGTAGCCGAGTCCGTCGGCCTGCAGGCAAAGATGAACGATCTGCGCCAGATCTCGCGCGTCGATATAGCTCCAGGCATTGCGCTTGCGCGACAGCGGGTTGGCGACGAAGCCGGCAAACCTGGCATAGTCGCCCGGTTCGATCACGTTCCCGATCCGCAACGCATAAATATCGGATTCGAACCGCTCGGCGAACGCGCGCGCGGTCTTTTCGTTACAGACTTTCGAGAGGCCATAGCTGTCCATCGGATCGACGTCATAGTCCTCATCGAGCGGAAAGCTTTTAAAGTTCTTGTCGCCCTCGGCAAAGCACACGCCATAGGTTGTCTCGCTCGACGCGACGATCACCTTGCGAATGCCGAGTTTCATGGCGGCTTCGACAATGTTGTAGGTGCCCATCACATTGACCCGATAGGTCTCGTTGTCGGTGTTGATGAGAATGCGCGGCACGGCGGCGAAATGGACCACAGCGTCCACCGGGGCCGGCACCCGACCTTGGCGCAGCCCATCGCGGCTGAAATGCGAGGTCATGGCGTTGAATACCTGGCCGGAGTCGGTCACGTCGCCGATGAGGCTGGGAATGCTCGGATGGTCGAGCGCCTTGAGGTCGAAATTCAGCAGTTCATAGCCCTGTGCGAGCAGCCAGGGCAGGACGTGCTTTCCGGCTTTGCCGGTGCCGCCGGTGAACAGGATGCGTTTGGCCATGGCAATCTCCCGCAATACCGCACGCCGCGGCACAATGTTGGTGGGCACGTCTTTGATCAAAAATACCGCCAGTCCGACGGGTCGAACCGGGCCGATGCGAAGACTTGATCAAAACAGAGTGCCCTGTCTAGTCTGACAGCAGGGGAGTCTAATTGACACGCAGCGACACTATCCATGGCGGAATCCGTGCCGTTATTCGGGCTGGCACCCGCGTGCGCGAGGTCAATGCCGGGTTCATCGAGGCTTTGTTCGAAATGCGCGGCGTCATGGAATCGCTGGCCGCCAGACGTGCGGCGGAGAGGTTATCGGAAGCGCATCTCGGGGCTCTTTCGGAATGCGGGGCTGAGTTCGAAGAGCAGGCCACGCGCGGCCAGATCGTTGTCACGGCCAAGGCGGCGCTGCTGCGGGCCATGCGCGACCATACTGCGTCCTTGCCGTGAGCACGGTCGGCTTCCGGTCGATCACGCCGTTCCTCAAGCATGTCAGCGACAAGACGACCTGGACCTTCGTGCGCGTGGTGTCGGCCGACGGGATCGAAGGCTGGGGCGAGGCGACCATCAATGGCAAGGCGGCCCAGGTGGGTGCCGCGCTCCTGCTACAGCACGCCAGACTGGCGGGCACGCTCGCGAGCACGATCACCGGGATCGCGCCCCTCAGCCATGACAAGATCGGTTGGGCGGCAGCGTCGGCGATCGACCAGGCGCTGTGGGATATTCTGGCGCAACGCGCGGGTCGGCCGCTTGGGCACATGCTGGCGGTGGATTGCAGCCCCGATGTTCGGCTTTATGCCAACATCAACCGCGGCACGCGGGATCGCTCCCCGGCCGGATTTGCCGCCACCGTCCGTGCGGCGCTCGACGCCGGCTTTGGCGCGATCAAGATGGCGCCGTTCGATGACTTGACGCCCGCCACCGCCGCCACGCCGCAAGGGCGGGCATTGATCCGCGCGGGGCTCGACCGCATTGCCGCCGCCCATGACGCCATCGCCGGCGCCGCGCGCTTGATGGTGGATTGTCATTGGCGCTTCAACGCCCCGACCGCCGCGGAAGCGTTGCGCGAGGCCGCCCGGATCGGCGTCGCGTGGTTCGAATGCCCGTTGCCCGAGACCGCGGACAATATCGCCGATGTGCGCAATCTGCGCGCCATCGCAAACGCGGCCGGCGTGCAGTTGGCTGGGATGGAAGAATGCTCCACCGTGGCGGGCTTCCTGCCTTGGGCCGATGCCTATGACGTCATGATGCCGGATGTGAAATATGCTGGCGGGCTGACCGAGTTGTTTCGCATCGCCGACCTGTTGCGCGCGCGTGGTGTGGGTGTGTCGCTGCACAACCCGACCGGATCGGTGTGTCATGCGGTCAGCCTGCACGTGACGGCTGCGATGGCGCCGGGGCTGCCGCTGGAAGTGCAATGGGCTGAGACCGACCTGTTGTTCGATCTGCCGCCGCATGCCCTGCCACGGCCTCAGGCGGGACGCAGCGTCGTGCCTTCGGGCATCGGTCATGGCGCGCGGCTGCGGCCGTCCGATCTGGAGGACAGCATGGCATGATGCGCGTGTTCGCCCGCATTGCGCCCCCTTTGGTGTTCGGGGCGGCGATGCTCGGCGTGTGGCAGGCGGTCTCCGCCATTCTGGCCAATCCCGAATTGCTGCCGCCGCCCAGGACGGTAGCGGTGGCGCTGATCGATCTGCTGCTCAACGGCGACATGCTCGACGACATCATTTCGAGTTTGCAGCATCTGGCGATGGGCTATGGCGCGGGCGCCGGCCTCGGGCTGGCGCTTGCGGTACTGTGCGCGCGCTTTCCCTTGCTGATGCGGGTACTCGACCCGGTGGTGGAGCTGTTCCGGCCAATCGGCGCCATCGCCTGGATCCCGTTCGCCATTCTGATGTTCGGCGTCAGTTCGAGCGTGCCGGTGTTTCTGATCGGCTATGGCGCCCTGTTCCCGATCTTTGTCACGACATTGGCCGGCGTGCGCGGTGTCGATGCCGGGCTGCTGCGGGCCGGGGCGGCGCTGGGCGCATCCCCGCGCATGCTGGTCACCCATGTCGTGCTGCCGTCAGCCATTCCGCACGTGCTGTCAGGCGCCCGGCTGAGCCTCGGCGTGGCATGGGCGGCGATGATCGCGGCGGAATTGACCGGCTCGGATTCCGGCCTTGGCTGGCGATTGTTCTGGTATCAGGAATTCTTCCGGATGGACCGGGTGGCCGCCGTGATCGTCATGATCGGGGTGCTTGGCGTGATGGCGGATCTGTTGCTGCGCGGCGTTCGCCGAGCCGTCGTTGGCTGGAGCCCGGAGGATCAGCATGCGCGCTGACCGGCTGATCGCTCCCGTGAGCCTTTTGTCGTTGCTCGTTGCGCTCCAGGTTCTGGTGTGGCTGGCGTTCCCGCCGGGCCTTGTACCGAGCCCGCTCGGCATGCTGCGGGCGACGCGCGACCATGTGCAGGATCTGACCCTGCCGAGCGCCATCGCCCGCAGTTTGGGCCGGGTGCTGGCGGGATTCCTGATCGCGACGGTCATCGGTCTGCCGCTGGGATTGCTGATGGGGCTGGTACCGGCGGTGGCCCGCGCGGTTGGGCCGTTTCTGGACGGGCTGCGCGCCATCGCCCCGATCGCCTGGATCCCGATCGCCGTGCTGTGGTTCGGCGTCACCGGCAACGCCGCGATTGTGATCGTAACCTACGCGGCAGTTTTGCCGCTGGCGCTGTCGGCGTATCAGGGCGTGCGGTTGATCGATCATCGTTTGATACAAGCCGCTTCGATGCTTGGCGCAGGGCCGATGCTGCGGCTGGTGGCGGTGGTGCTGCCGGGCTCGATCCCGATCCTGATCACCGCCTGCCGCCTGTCGATGGGATTTGCCTGGGGTTCGATCGTCGCCGCGGAGTTGGCTGTCGGCGTCAAGGTCGGGCCGAGCGGCGGTGGCGCAGGCATTGGCCAGATGATGGCGGAAACCCTGTTCACCCGACGCGACGTGGATACGCTCGCGATATGTATGCTTTGTGTGGGACTGGTCAGCCTCGCAATCGACTATCTGATGCGGAGTTTGGGGAGGACGTTGTCGCCATGGACGCAATGACAAATACGGCGGCGCGCGGCGCGCCACCGTCGAGGGACTGACGATGGGCGGATTGGAATGAACAGGTTCCTTGACAGGGGTAACGCGTCGTGAAGATGGTGTTTTTGCTTTTCGACTCACTTAATCGTCATATGCTGACGCCGTATGGCGGTACGCGGATAGATACCCCGAATTTCGACCGGTTGGCGCGCCGCAGCGTGACGTTCGACCAGCACTATGTCGGCAGCCTGCCGTGCATGCCGGCGCGGCGGGACATGCAAAGCGGCCGGCACAGTTTTTTGCATCGCAGCTGGGGGCCGCTCGAGCCGTTCGACAACTCGTTTCCTGAGTTGCTGGCGGGTGCCGGGGTGTATTCGCACCTCATCACCGATCACGCGCATTACTGGGAGGATGGCGGTGCCACTTACCACAACCGCTATGACAGCTTCGATTTCATCCGCGGCCAGGAAGGCGATCCGTGGAAGGCGATGGTGGAGCCGCAATGGGAGCGGCTGCGGGCGATGTATCACGAGCGGCAATTCTCCACCGACCGCCGCAACTATTCCGCCCAGAACGCCATCAATCGGGAATTCATCCGCGAGGAAAAGGACTTTCCCTCGGTCCAGTGCTTCGCCGCCGGCCTCGAATTCCTGGACTGTAATCGCCACGCAGATAACTGGCTGCTCCAGATCGAGACGTTCGATCCGCATGAGCCTTTCCATGCGCCAGAGCGCTTCCGCGACAAGTTCCGCACCGGCTGGAGCGGCAAGATACGGGACTGGCCACGCTATGGCAGGGTGGATGAACTGCCGGAGGAATGCGAGGAGCTTCGCGCGAATTATTACGCCACCGTGGCACTGTGCGACTCGTTGCTGGGAGATTTGCTGGACGATTTCGACCGCCACGACATGTGGAAAGACACCGCCCTCGTGGTGACGACCGATCATGGGTTCCTGCTCGGCGAGCATGATTTCTGGGCCAAGAACCGGATGAATCTCTATCAGGAGATCGTCCATATTCCATTGTTCCTGGCCGACCCGAGGCGCCCCGATCTGGCCGGACAGCGCCGTGCTCCGATCACCCAAACGATCGATCTCGCCGCCACCTTCCTGGATTTCTTTGGCGTGCGGATTCCGGCGGAGAACGAGGGCATTTCGCTGCTCAGCCATCTCGATGCCGCACAGGAGACGCGGAAGGCGGCGCTGTTCGGCTATTTCGGCGGCGCGGTGAACGTTACCGATGGGCGCTACACCTATCACCGCTACCCGGCCGATCTGATGACCCAGGAAATCTACCAATACACTCTCATGGCCACGCATATGCGCCAGCGTTTCCTGCCGGAGGAACTCGCGGACATGGAGGCGGCCGGCCCGCTCGGCTTCACCAAGGGCGCGCGCGTGATGAAAATTCCAGTCATCGCGAGGGCGCCGTTCCACCAGCATTACGGGCCGGGGTCGATGATCGAGGGTGAAACCCGCCTGTACGATCTGCGGGCCGATCCCGGGCAGGAGCGGCCGATGGACGATGCCGAGGTCGAGCGCCGGATGGCGGCGATGATGGCCGCGCTGATGGTGGACAACGAGGCGCCGCCCGAAGCTTTCGCCCGGCTGGAACTGCCCGTTGCGGGAAGGCCCGCGTGAGCGGCGACTCTGGCGTTACCGCAGCCGACCCATCGCTGCCGCCCTGAGGCGGACAGCGACGAGGAACGGCAGCGCCTCGTTCAGGGCGTCGGGTGCTTTTTCCGCCACGCCTGCATCTGCGCGATCTCCTTTTCCTGGGCGGCGATGATGCCGTGGGCCAGCTTCAGCATCTCGGGATCCTTGCCGTATTGGATCTCGACGCGCGCCATGTCGACCGCGCCGCCGTGGTGCGGCAGCATCCCGCCGACGAAATCCTGGTCGGCGTTGCCCGTCATGGGGCGGTTCATGTCTTTCATCATCCGGTCGTCCGCGGCCTTGAACGCCTTCGTCGCAGGACTGGCATCGGCGCCTGACGCGGCCGCCGGCATCCCCGGCCTCGGCATACCAGGCATCGGCATACCAGGCATCGGCATCCCGGGCATCGGCATACCCGGCTTCGCCGGCACCGCAGGCATCGTGGAGCCTTGGGGGGCAGGTGGTTGCTGGGCCATCGCAGGGGCGGCCAAGGTGGCCAACAGGGTGGCGGCATAGAGACACTTGAAGCTGGTCATGGCGGTTTCCTGTTTTGGATTACTGTTGAATGACGAAGCGCGACTGGGTCGGCTTCCCGGCTACGGCAAGCGAGAGTACGGCCGTCATCTTCCCGGAGGCCGCCGGGTCGAGCGTGCCCTTGAGGCTGTTGGCGTCGGAGGGCGCGAGCGTCACAAATTGGGATTTCCCGCCGACGAGCAGGGTCGCCTTGCCCGTGAGCCTGGCACTCGGGACCGCGGCCTTGGCTTCGTCGAGAACCCAGACCGTGAGTTGGTCGCCCTTGACGACAAGCTCCACCCAGTTCTCGGCGGAATCCTCGACGACCAGGCCGCCATGCGCGGGGGCTGGAGCCGTGCCGTGGGCGTAGGCCGCGAGCGGCGCCGCGGCGAGGAATGCCGCGAGCAGTGCAGTCGTGTTCATGTGTCTCTCCTTTGGGTTTCAGAACGCTTCCGAGGGGCGCAGCGATCCCTCCTGGCCGGCTTCGAGCCGCTCGACGGGCTTGCGTCCGAGCTTGAGGAACAGGACGGGGGTGAGCAGCGTGTCGAGCAGCGTCGCGCTGACCAAACCCCCGAAGATGACGATGGCGACCGGGTGCAGGATCTCCTTGCCCGGCGCGTCGGCGCCGATCATCAGCGGCAGCAGCGCGAAGCCGGCCGAGAACGCCGTCATCAGCACCGGGGTCAGCCGCTCCAGGCTGCCGCGCACGACCATGTCCGGCCCGAACGCCTCGCCCTCGTGAAGCACGAGATTGATGTAATGGCTGATCTTGAGGATGCCGTTACGCGCCGAGATGCCCGTGAGCGTGATGAACCCGATCATGCTGGCAACCGACAGCGGCTGGCCCGACAGCCAAAGCGCCGCCACGCTGCCGATCAGGGCCAGCGGCACGTTTCCCATGATAATGGCCGCCAGAACCGCCGAACGGTAGCGGCTGTAGAGGACGGTGAACACCATCGCCAGCGACACCAACGACAGCCCGGCGATGAGCCTGGCGCTATCCTCCTGCGCCTGGAACGTCCCCTCAAGTTGCATGAAGTAGCCCTGCGGCAACGTCGTACGCGCCATCTCGGCGCGGATCGCGGCGACGACCCGGCCCTCGTCGGAGCCGTCGGTGTTGGCCTGCACCACGATGCGCCGCGTGCCGTTCTCGCGTAGAATCTGGTTCGGCCCGTCGTCGTCGGCAACCTCGGCGAAGCTGCTGAGCGGCACCCGGCCCTTCGGCGTCTCCACCAGCAAATGCGCCAGCGCGTCGGTCGTGCGCTCCGCGTCCGACAGCCGCAGCACGACGTCGAAGCGCTTCTGGCCGTCGATCACCTGGCTTACCACGCGGCCGTTGGTCAGCTTCTCCAGCGCGTCCGTCACCGACGCGGGCGTCACGCCGAACAGGGCGGCGCGCTGATAATCGAGGCGGACCTGCAGTTGCGGCACCCGCACCTGCCGTTCGATGAGCAGATCGACCAGTCCTGGTATCGCCGCCAGCCGCCCGCGCAGCTGGTCGGCGAGGCCGCGCAGGGTGTCCACGTCCTCGCCGAATACCTTGATCGCGATGGCCGCGTTCACGCCGGACAGAAGATGCTCGAGACGGTGCCCTATGGGCTGACCGATGTTGAACGCGGCGGGCAGGATGGCCAGTCGTGTCCGGATGTCGGCGAGCACCGCTTCCTTGGCCCGTGCGGACACGCGTAGATCGATGTCCATCTCGCTCGAGTGAACGCCCTCCGCGTGTTCGTCCAACTCGGCGCGCCCGGTTCGGCGCCCCACCGTCTTCACCTCGGGCACCTGCATGACCAGCCGCTCGGCAACCGCACCCAGGCGATTGGACTCCGTGAGGCTGATGCCGGGCGCGAAGGTCATGCCCAGCGTCAGCGTGCCCTCGTTGAACGGCGGCAGGAACGCCTGCGGCAGCCTTGTCGCGGCGAACCCGGCCACCAGCACGGCGGCGGCCGCGATCCCGACCAGAATTCCGCCATGGCCGAACGACCACCGCAGAAGCCTTGTGTCGCCCCGCTTGAGCCAGCGGATCAGCGGGCTTTCCTTCTCCGACAGGTGCTTGATGCGGGGGATCAGATAGTAGCAGAGCACCGGCGTGACGGTGATCGATGTGATCAGGCTGCCCAGGATCGAGACGATGTAGGCGACGCCCAGCGGCGCGAACAGCCGACCCTCGATGCCGGACAGCGCGAATAGCGGGATGAACACGAGGATGATGATGAGGGTGGCGTAGATGATACCGGAGCGGACCTCCTGGCTGGCGGTTGCCACGACCTCGAGCACCGGAACTGGCCGCGCGGCCTCGCGATTCTGCTTGAGGCGCCGGAAGACGTTCTCCACGCCGACCACCGCGTCATCGACCAGCTCGCCGATCGCGATGGCGAGACCGCCAAGCGTCATCGTGTTGATGCCGATGCCGAAGGCGCGGAACACCAGCACCGTGATGAGGATCGAGACCGGGATGGCGGTCAGCGAGATGGCCGTGGTGCGGACATTCAGCAGGAACGCGAACAGCACGACCGCGACGACGATGACCGCGTCGCGCAGCGCGTCCTCGACGTTGCCGACCGAGGACTCGATGAAGTTCGCCTGCCGGAACAGGACGGTGTCCGCCTTCACACCCGGCGGCAGCGTGCGGCCCAGAGCGTCCAGCGCGCGTTCCACCTGCCGCGTCAGCGCGACCGTGTCAGCGCCCGGCTGCTTCTGCACCGAGAGGATGACGGCGGGCTTACCGTTCGCCCCCGCATCGCCGCGCTTGGATTTCGGCGCGTAGTCGAGGGTCGCGACCTGCCCGAGCAGGATCGGCTGCCCGGTACGCACCGTGACGACGAGGCTGCGCAGGTCTTCCAGCCGGGTGGTGCGGCCGATGTTGCGGATGACGTATTCGGCGCGGTTCTGATCGACGAACCCGCCTCCGGTGTTGGAGGCGAACTGCTTCACGGCCCGCTCGACCTCGTCGAGCGACACGTCGAGGCGCGTCATCATCGTAACGTTCGGGGTCACCTGGAACTGCCGCACCTCGCCGCCGATCGGGATGACCTGGGCCACGCCAGGGATCGAGAGCAGGCGCGGGCGGACCGTGAAGTCCGCCAACTCGCGCAGTTCCATCGGGCTTGCCGTCGCGGTGGCCCCGGCGGGGGCGTCGGCGGACATGGCGACGAGCATGATCTCTCCCATGCTCGACGTGATCGGACCCATCTGCGGGGCCACGCCCGTCGGCATCTGCTCGCGGACGGTGGCCAGCCGCTCGGCGATCTGCTGGCGGTTAAGATAGATGTCGGTGCCCCAGTCGAACTC
>JANXTF010000153.1 GCA_025352565.1 Rhodospirillales bacterium
CACCGTGGTCAGGATGCCGACCATCTGACGGTCGCCGTCGGCGGACCCGGCCAGCTTGCGCCGCACGCGCTCCAGTCCGGTCGGCAACACCCAGTCCTTGAACGGTGCCCCGTTGCGCAACGCGCCCGGCTTGCGCGCTAGCAGCCTGTCGGACTTAACGCGACGCGGAAGCAGGCGGTAGACTCGGTGTATCGCTTCGCCCGTTCTGCTGTGTGGATATCTGCACGATGAGCTTCCCGCCTGATCGACCGCGACACCGGTTTCCTGATGCCGCCTTCGGTGGACGAGTGGCTGCCACAGCGTCACTTGGCCCGTTTCGTGGCCGAGGTGATCGAAGGGCTCGACCTTTGGGCGATGACCGGCAGCTACCGCGGTTCGGGGGAGGCGTCCTATCACCCGCAGGTGCTGCTCGGCCTGATCATTTATGGCTATGCCACCGGCGTGTTCTCCAGCCGCAAGCTGGAGCGTGCCACCTACGACTCGGTGGCGCTGCGCTTCGTCGCCGCCAATCAGCATCCCGACCACGACACGATTGCGGCGTTCCGGCGGCGCTTCCTGCCGCAGATCGAGACGCTGTTCGTGCAGGTGCTCGGCGTGGCGCGCGAGATGGGGGTGCTGAAGCTGGGTACGGTGGCGCTGGACGGCACCAAGCTCCACGCCAACGCGAGCCGCCACAGTGCGCTGTCGTATGAGCACGCGACCAAGATCGAGGCGCAGCTGAAGGCCGAGGTGGCCGACCTCATGGGCCGCGCCGAGGCGGCCGACCAAGCGGACGTGCCCGACGGCATGCAGGTTCCCGAGGAACTGGCGCTGCGGGAGAAGCGGCTGGCGGCGATCGCACGGGCGAAGGCCACGATCGAGGCGCGGGCAAAGGAGCGCCATGCCCGCGAGCAGGCCGAGCACGATGCCAGGATGGCGGCGCGCGCGGCCAAGACGGCGGCGACCGGCAAGAAGCCCGGCGGGCGCGAGCCGCAGCCGCCGGTGGCAGGGCCGCTTCCCACCGACCAGCTCAACCTCACCGACGAGGAGAGCCGCATCATGCCGGTGGCCGGCGGCGGGTTCGAGCAGTGCTATAACGCCCAGGCCGCGGTGGCGGCGGGCAGCTTGCTGGTCGTGGCAACCGAGGTGGTGCAGGCGCCCAACGACAAGCAGCAGCTGGAGCCGATGCTGGGCAAGCTCGCCGGGTTGCCGAACGCATTGGGCACGGTCGAGGCGCTGCTGGCCGATAACGGGTATTTCAGCGAGGGCAACGTGAACGCCTGCGCCGCGGCGGGGATCGAGCCGGTGATCGCGATGGGGCGCGACGCGCATCACCCGCCACTCGACGAGCGTTTCGCCGAACCGCCGCCTCTGCCGGAGAACCCCACGCCGGTGGAGGCCATGCAGCACCGGCTCAGGACGCCCGAGGGCAAAAAGCTCTATGGCTTGCGCAAGCAGACGCCCGAGCCGGTGTTCGGCATCATCAAATCGGTGCTGGGCTTCCGCCAGTTCCTGCTGCGCGGACTGGACAAGGTTCGCGGCGAGTGGAGCCTCGTGACCATGGCGTGGAACATCAAGCGGATGTTCGTGCTGGCGGAGGTAAATTGAGCCCACCCGTACTCCTATATAGTCGATATGAGGGCCTTGATTGACCGGCACCACCGGACCGAAGCGCCCGAAACCGCCGAACGACCGAAACTGAGGCCGATGCTCACCAGCAGCGGTCACATCATGCTATCCAGCCATCACCAAGCCAATAACCCAACAGCCGACTCCGACAGGCTGCTAGACGGCTTTGACAAGGCCACCGGGAATCTCTCGCCGGACTCTTGCGTTAGGTGTTATTCAGTAAAGAATCGAAGAGGTACAGGGCAAGCTGCCTGAGGAAGGATGACGTGCTGGCGGCCCAATGAGGCAGGCCCACCGTAACGGCGTGCTCCGCAGCGGGGGGAACAGCGCGCTCGTCGGGCGCGATGCATGCCAAGGTGGCCCACCATTGAGGTAATGTCTTCTCGCCTACGGTCGGACTAGGAGCCTTGGCGATCGTGGTAAAGGTTTCTCAGGCGGAATTCGCGGCAAAACCGGACCGCACCGACCCAAGCCGTTATACGTTTATTGCCGATGTTCGGGTGAGGCGCATCGGCTACGGCGCAGCGCTCAGGGTGGTGGACCAGCCCGGCACGCCCCGAACGTCGCCGGATGCCGCGGCAGTGAAGCGGGTGCTGCGCCGAGCGGTGGAGCTCGGCGTCATGCTGATCGACACGGCCGATAGCTACGGGCCGGAGGTGTCGGAAACACTGGTGGCCGACGCCCTGCATCCTTATCCCGCTGAAGTCCTTATCAGCACCAAGGGAGGTGTCGTGCGCGACGGAATGGGACGAGCGCGCCTTGATGGCCGACCCGAGCAACTCCGGATGGCATGCGATGCCAGCCTCCGCCGGCTGCGACTGGACACGATCGGCTTGTATCATTTACACTGGCCTGATCCCGCCGTGCCCTTCGCCGACCAGGTCGGAACGTTGGCCGACCTCGTACGGGCCGGTAAGGTGCGCCACATCGGCCTTTGCAACATCGACGTGGACCAACTCGCGGCAGCGTCCCGCGTCACACCGATCGCGGCGGTGCAGCACCGTTTCGGGCTGGGCGAGCAGACCGAGACCCCATTGCTCGAAGCATGCGGCCGGCACGGCACGGCGTTCATCGCCTATGGCTCGCTAAGCGTTCTACGCACCGGACCGGCCCATTTGTCCGGCCGGCTACGAAGCATCGCGGCAAGACACCAGGCCACCCCGGCGCAAGTGGCGCTCGCCTGGCTGTTGCGGCACGCGGCGGGCGCCCTCGTCATCCCCGGCACGCTCTCGCTTCAGCACCTGGAGGAGAATATGCAGGCGGGTTCGCTGCGGCTGACGGATAGCGACATGGCGGAGCTCGCGCGCGATGACTGACCGGATGCGCGTCGCGTTGGTGATCGACCGGCTCGATCCGTTTGCCGGGGGGCTGGAGGCCTGGACCGTCCAGCTCGCCGAGCATCTTCTGGCCGCCGGCCATGCGGTCGAAGTGCTCACCTTCGTGGAAGGGCGCCACGGGCTGCCGATTTCCGTGCACGTGCTGCCGCCCGCCAGGACGCTGGCGGCGCGGGCCGCCTCGATCGAGCGGTATCTTGCGACAATGCCCCGGTGCATTGTGCATGACACGGGCACGGGCTGGTCGGGCGACGTGTTCCACCCGCAGACCGGCTCCCGCCTGCTGAGCCTGGACCGCGAGACGGCCACGCTCCCGAAACCGCGGCGCCTCGCCTCGATGCTGTCGCCCCGGCGGCAACGCTGGCGTTGGCACCTCGCGGCATTGGAACGTCGGCAGATCGACCGTGCGCGCCGAGTCATCGCGGTCTCGCGCCAGGTCCGCGCGCATCTCGCCGCCGGCCATGGGATCGCGGAGCACGACATCGCGGTGATATCGAACGGCGTGGACACGGCCCGCTTCGCGCCGGAGCGCCTTTCCAAGCTCCGAGCGGAGGCGCGCGGCCGGCTCGGCACCGGCAAGGCCACGCTGTTCGTGATGGCGGCGCATAATTTGCGGCTGAAGGGCGTGGATACCGCGCTGCTCGCGCTGCGCGCGCTTGTGTCGGAGGGCCTCGACGCCAAGCTGGCGATCGCGGGCGGAGCACCGGACGCGGGTTGGCTCTCAATGGTGGAGCGGCTCGGCCTGCGGGCACAGGTAGCGTGGCTGGGGCGGGTGGACCGGATGGAGCCCATATTCGCAGCGGCCGACGCATTCGTTCACCCCACACGTTGGGACGCCTGCAGCCTGTCCACGATCGAGGCGGGCGCGGCGGGGCTGCCGGTGATCACCACCAAGGCGAACGGTGCGGCGGAGTTGATCTCCGACGGCCAAACCGGCTTCGTGCTGCCCGATCCGGAGGACGCGGCGGCCCTCGCGGCCGCCATGCGGATGCTGCTGGACTTGGGCATGCGTCGGCGCATCGGCGAGGCGGCGCGGGCGGCATCGCGCGGCCATGACATCCGCGACAACCTCGCGGCGGTGGAGGCGGTGCTTGCGTCGGTGAGCGCTGCTTGTCAGTAGCCAAGACCGTAGGCGGCACGCACTTTCGCGATCAGAGGTTCGAGATAGCCCGCCCGGCTGACGGCGCCGCCGGTCTCCCTGATCACCTCGGCTTCGTGGTGGGCCAGGCGCGACACGTATCAGGCATGGAACACGCCACCGGCGGTGGTGGGAACGCGCGGGTGTCCGACATCGAAGGCGGGGCAGAACTCGATGGGATGGCCGACCACGCCCTTGCCGCCCGCCAGCACGCGGATGGTGGCTTCCTCCCCGGTATCCGTGGCGTTGCCTCGCAGCTTGCGCAACACGACCAAGTCACCCAGATCGGCCTTGAAGAACGCCATGAAGTGCGGGTGAACGTACCAGCCATGCGGGTTGCCGCGATGGGTGTCGCGAAAGATCGCGCCGGCGAGGCGGTGGTGATCGTCCAGCCGATCGACGTTGCCATGCAGCCAGTCTGGATCAACCCGATGCGCGTCCGAATCGAACAGCACGATCCGACCGTGCCGGGCGCGGCGAACGCCGGCTTCGGCGGCCTCGCCATGCCGGTGCCCGCGTTGCCAGGGCCATTGCCGGCGGGTCAGCAGCCGCACGTCGGGCTGCGCGCGCAGCCACGCGCGCGTGCCGTCGCGCGAGCCGCGATCGCCCACCACGATCTCGTAATCGCGCGAGCCGACCAGAGCTCGGACCCGCTCGACCAGGAGGCGCACGAACAAGTAGCCGTCCGCGGCCACCGTCACGAAGCTGACCGGCGGGAGGGTCGCGGCGGACGGCGCGGTGGGCTTGGGCATCGGACATCCTGCGTGTCGCGCGGGCCATGATGGCAGCCGAAGCGCCGCGCGTCAGCGTCGTGCTGCCAGTACGCGACGGCGCAACACATCTCGAGGCGGCGGTGGCGAGCATACTGAACGGGACATTCCGCTCGCTGGAGCTGTTGATGGTGGACGACGGCTCGCGCGACGCGACGCCGACGATCATGGAAAGACTTGCGCGGTCGGACAGGCGCGTGCGGATGCTGACCGGGCCTCGGCGCGGGCTGGTCGCGGCGTTGAACGAGGGATTGCGCGAGGCGCGAGCACCGTTGGTGGCGCGCATGGATGCCGACGACGTGGCGGCACCCGACCGGTTGACCCGCCAAGTGGCCGTTCTGGACGCATCGCCGGGCGTCGTGCTGGTGGGCAGCGCGATCCAGGTGATCGGGCCCGCCGGCGCGCGCCGACGGCTGGTCCGTTACCCGACCGCCCCCAACGCGATACGGGCGGCCCTCGCCCACGCCAACCCGATCGCGCATCCGACGGTAGTGCTGCGGCGCGACGCGGCGCTGGACGCGGGCGGTTACCGGCCGGCGTTCGACGGCGCCGAGGATTACGACCTGTGGCTGCGGCTGGCCGAGCTGCACGACCTCGTGAACCTGCCTGATGCGCTGCTCAACTATCGCGAGCACGCCGGTCAGTCCGTCTGGCGCGGCCTCGAGCAGAGGCTGCTGGCCGAACTCGGCGCCCAGGCGGCGGCGGCGCGGCGGCGATCGGGTGTGCCGGACGGCTGCGACGGTGCGACCCCAGTGGACATGGCGTTGCTGGCACGGCTCGGTGTCGGCGCGTCGGCGATTGGCGACCGCCTAATCAGTCGGGCGCTCGGTGCCGCGTCCGACGGGCTGGCCGCGGGCGAACACGCGGCGGCGCGGGCGGCGGTGCGGCTCGGGCTGCGGCAGCCGGGCTTGCGGGCGCGGACGCGCGCGCACCTGCTGCTGCTCGGACTGCGCGCGTTGCGGCCTTGACCGGCGTCAGGCCACGGCCGCGTCCAGGATGCGTGTGGCGGCGGTCTCCCAATCCGGAAAAGGCGTGCCGGCGCGCAGCATCGCTTCGTAGGGTGCCCGCGCAGCCGGACGTTCGATCCAGTCGGCGAGCGCGGCAGCCCAGGCATCCTCGTCTTCGGGGTCGAGTTGCGGGGAGAGCGCGCCAACCGTTTCCGCGAGCGCGCCGCCGTTGGAGGCGAGCACCGCTTTTTCGCGCGCGAACGCCTCGACGATGGGCAAGCCGAAACCTTCGTAGATCGACGGATACAGGCAGAACGCGGCTTTCCGCAGCAGCGCCTCGCGCACGGCATCCCCCGCGGAAGACAGATGCAGAACCGTCCCCGCGAATGCCGCGGGTTCGGCGAGATCTGCCAACACGGAATCGACCATCCAGCCAGGACGCCCGACCAGCACCAGGGTAAACTTCGCACGCTGCGGAATGCCGCGTGCGAGCAGCCTGCGCCAGACGCGCAGCAGGAGCGCATGGCCCTTGCGCGGCTCGATGGTGCTGACGAACAGGGCGTAGCGGCCGGGCAGCAAGCCGGCCGGCAACGTCGGGGCGGCGGCGCCGGGCGGGTCGTGGCCGAGCGGCAGGATCACAATGTCGGGAACGGCCACCCCTTTCGCGGCGCAGAAGCCGCGCAGGTCCGCCGCGATGCAGGCCGCGTTGACCACCACCCGCGCGGTCACAGGCAGGATGCCACGCCAGTAGGCCGCGAAGTCGGCGGCGACATCCGGGTCGTAGAATCGCGCGTGGGTCACCGGGATCAGGTCATAGCAGAGCGTCACGTGGCGAAAGCCCGCCTCGCGGATCAGCGCGGCGAAGCGGGCTGGGTCGCGGTCCGACCACCCGCTGCCGACCGTTAGCACGGTATCGACCGGTCCAGGCCGCAGGTCGTCACCCAGAGCCATGTCGCGCGGCACGTTGGCGAACCGCCTCCCTTCGGCATCGAACAGCAGAAAGCCGTGCGGTCGAATTGCGAGGAGTGCGCGCTGAGCTAGGGCCGCGAGCAAGTCGATCGGTGGCGCGCGCGTCAGCCGCATCCGCTCCAGCGCCGCGACGAGCGGCTGCCTTCCAGGCACCAGGGCGCGGAAACCGCGCCGGGGTGGGCCGGGCTGGTGCGTGTCGAGGGCGCCCGACCAGCCGAGCAGCGTAGTGCGCCAAGCCGGGGAAATCGCGTGGAAGCGGTTCGCCGCCGAGTCGTAATACGTGAGAACCGCATCAGGCCGGCGCCGCGCCGCCGTTGCGAGCGCGTGCTGGACCCGGGCAATGCCGACCGGCGAGCCAGTCCAGCGCAGGAGCGATGACACGTCGACCAGCAGGCGCCCGGTCACCTGGGAAAGCCCAGGCACCGGGTCAACGGGCGACATTTGTTAAGCCGTCGGCTTGTCATGGGCGAGCCGGCGCGGCAGCAGGAGCAGTGCCGCTGCCCAGGCGGCGCAGATCACCGACATCAACACGTAGAGGTGGTGACGCCGCGGTGGTCCGACCGGCGGTTCGCCGCCTACGCGCCAAGCCATCACGGTCGCCCGGCCCACGCGCAGCGGCGGGCCGACCATAGGTTCCAAATGGGGTGCCTCGGCGAGTGCGACCGCCACTCCAGCCAGACGTTCGGAGAGCCTCGCTTGGCCCGGAAGGGAGTAAGGGGCCGGCGCATCCAGGAACAGCACGCGGTCTGCTTGCAGGTGGTTCAGCCAGGCGGCCGTGAGGTCGGCAGCCTCGGACGGCGTCGCCGCCATCTGCACCCAAGGCTGCTCCACCGCGACACGGCAGCGGCATGCCTCTCGTATAGTCCAGGCGAACAGGTCCGAAACGCCGAAGGTCGTCACCACGCCGATGTGACGCGCGCCGTCGAGCAATGGCAAGTAGGCACTGGCCAGCAGCAGGTCCGACGGCGCATCCGGCGTGCGGATCGCGACGCGTTGAGCGAGCGGCGCGGGCGAGTGCCAAGCCAGCCCCGCTACCAAGCCGATCAGCAACAACCCCGGCACCGCGGCCGGCGTCCTGACGACGCGTGCGACGACGGCGACGGCAACCGCGCCGCCCACCCCGGCGCAGGCCCAGAGGGCGGGCAGCATCGTAGCCTGGAATCGCCATTGCTGCTGTGGGTGGAGCACCAGAGCGATCGCCGAGAGTGTGGCGAAGACGACCAAGACGCGACGTGTACCGCCTCGCCGCATCAGGTCCAGCCCGCCCAGCATCGCGAGCGCCAGGACCAGCACGGCGAGCCCCGGTGTGTGAAAGCCTGAAGAGAACCCGGCCCAGTGAAACTGTAGCGCCCGCCAGGGATCGTACTCGGTGCTGGCGCCCTGATGCGTCGGTCCGACGAAAAATAGGAAGCGGGTGACGGCCTGCGGGATTAGGAACCAGAATGCCACCGGCGCGACATGCCAGCGCAGCAGGAGCGTGCCCGCCGGACCGAGTGCCGCGCGCAACGTCGCACGCTCCCGCCGCCAAAAGCAGCAGGCGCCTAGCAGGAGCAGGCCATACCCTCCGGTCAGCAGCGGTCCGGGCAGCACAAGATAGTCGCGGCCCAGGAGCGTAATGGGATGTGGACCGCTTGCAGCGGCCACAGCGGCAAGTGTTAGGCCGCCAGCCCCGAGCACCCCGGGCAGGGATAGCAAGCAGCGCCGCGCCAGCCGGGTCAGGTCCGCACGCCCGGCCTGCGCGGCGCGCAACCCATCCGAGCCCAGCGCCGCGGTGGCGCCCAGCCCTAAGACGACCATCAGCCAGTAATTGAACTTCTCGAAAAACAGCGCGGTAAGGACGATCGCCAGTGTCCGCGCCCAACGCCGCCCGGTGCTCGAGTCCGCACATCGCAGGTAGGCATACAACGCAAGCATGGTCAGTGCCGCGCCGAGCCCCTCCAGCATCACGTCGGACCCGAGCAGGCGAAATGCCGGGCTGGCCATCGCGAGTGCGACCCCGACGGCGCCTGCAACCCAGCACGGCCCCGCGCGGGAAGCCGCACGGGAGGCGACGAGACCGGTCAGCAGCACAGCAACACTCCAGCCCAGCAAACTGGGCAAGATAGCCAAGCGATGGTCAGGGCCACATGCGGCCAACACCAACGCCAGCACGATGGCGTGCAACGGCGGCCAGATCGGGTCCGCGGTGGCGTCCACTAGGAACGCAAGGGGATCTAGGGCCGTTAGATCCAGGGAAAGGTTGAGACCGTTAAGATAATGAGTGTTCCGATCGTGGTACGGATCCCGCCACAGCGCTGCCGGATCAGTCCAATATGCCGCCAGTAACGCCCCCGCGGTGCCGAGCACGGCGGCCAGCATGCACGCGGCAACAACCGCCGTTGCCGTGCGGGCCGGGACGAGCCGCCAACGTGAGTGTCTCATATCGCGGTCCTGCGTAAGGCTTGGTCGGCACTCAATCCGTGCGGAACCGGGCAGGCCGCAAAGATTGTCGTGTATCGTTGAATGCAAGTGGACAACGCCCTCTGCAAGGCCAAAGCACGCCTTGGCGCAGGGACCTGGCCCGGCTGCCTCCCACGCGATGGCATCCCACGCGGCCTGTGGCCCTGCGACGATAGCGTGGCCTGCCGCACGGCCGCCGCATCGCTTGCGTCCACG
>JANXTF010000155.1 GCA_025352565.1 Rhodospirillales bacterium
GGACGTCCCGGTATCCAAGGTCAGGTTCGCCACAAGCGAGCCTGACCGGCGCGCCGAGACGGGGCGGCAGTCGCTTCAATGGTCCGCCGATCCTCGGCGGTGCACAGGCCACCGTGCGGCGGCGGCCGTCGCCGGCGGCTACCCGAGCGATCTGACGGATGCCGAGTGGTCGCTGATCAAGCCGCTGATCCCACGCGCCAAGCGAGGCGGCAACAAGCGGACGGTGAACGTACGCGAGGTGGTTAACGGTCTGATGTATGTGCTTGGCACGGGGTGCCAGTGGGCTGCGATGCCAACTGACCTGCCGCCGCGCAGCACGGTGAACTTCTACTTCAAGCGTTGGGAGCAGGACCGCACGCTCGACCGGCTGCATCACGCGCTCTACGTCGCCTGCCGCGAGCAGGCGGGGTGCCAAGCCAGTCCGACCGCGGCCATCATCGATAGCCAGAGCGTCAAGAGTGCGGAAAAAGGGGGGGCTCGGACCCGCCCGGCTTTGATGCGGGCAAGAAGATCAAAGGCAAGAAGCGGCATATCCTCGTCGATACGCAAGGCTTGCTGATGCAGGCCATCGTGCACGCCGCCGATATCCAGGACCGCGATGGCGGCATGCTCCTGATGGCCTCGCTGTTCGGGCTCTACCCATTCCTGCTCAAGCTCTACGCCGACGGTGGCTATCAAGGACCGCGCTTTCAGGACGGGTTGGCCCGCGTCTGCAGCCAGGTCAACGTCGAGATCGTCAAGCGCTCCGACGCCGGCCGCTTCGTGGTGCTGCCGAAACGCTGGATCGTCGAACGCACCATCGCCTGGCTGAACCGGTGCCGGCGGCTCGCCAAGGATTGGGAGCGTCTCAACCGCAATGCCCTGGCCTTCCTGCGCTGGGCGTCAATCAGGCTGATGCTTCGACGCCTATGTCAAACAACAATATGATCTTGGATCGACTCTAAGGAACTCGGGTGCGGTCAGCCCGGCGCTGCCGCGCGGGCGTTCGACGGTCGCCTTCTCGGCGACGGTCAGGCGCACCCCGACCTGCGCGCGGCGGGCACGCCCTCCGGATCCCCGGCGGGCACCGTGGCGGGCAGGGGAAGGGGCGGCCGTGCCCGCGCCCGCACCGGAAGGATGCCGCATATTTTCCTTCTACTCTACAATCCCAGTTTACAGCGCAAACGGCCTGCGTCATCTCCTAAAAGCCTGCCAACCCCCGGCTAGAACACATCATATGCCGGAAACCCGTCGTTTTAGCGCCATATGGGCATGAAACGACAGATTTCCCGCACAACACGTCGTTTTTAACATTTACGAAAATATCAACCCGTCGCAAATATTTCAATCCGGCTTCGCACCGTCTGGAACACCCGGCGCACCATGAATGACCGAAAATCCGTCGTATGTTAGTGCGCACTTGCAGCCCTTCGAACAGCTGCAGGCCGCCGCAAGCTGCGTAGGGTCCTCAACAACCCTACCCAGACGGATGCATCCCGGCCGCCATTGCGCCGCATGTCACCCTATGCCTCTGAATTACGATCGTGGCTGGATATTCGGGATGGCGTCTTCGGCACCCTTGAGCCCTACCGATTGACGCAGCCAGGGCTCAGATTTCGGCCTCACAATAGATTAAGGCCTAACGCCGCCCACGATCACTACCCCAAAAAGACGAACCGCTGCCCGAAGTCAGCGAAACCCACCAAAGAGGGCGGATATAGCCCGAGCAGTTAATGAGGGGCACGCTACCGCTTTACCCCTCGCAAACTTCGTTTTCGAGGGGTAAAGCAGCCTGTCCTCCGCGCCATCGGCTTGGTTCTGCGGGCCTACGGCTGTGCACAGAGTAGCTTGACCCGATGGTCGAGATGCGCGGGCTGGGTGGCCCGCACTGACGAGAATAACGTCGTCAGTGGCATCGGAGCCCCGTAGTTTTCGGCCACGACCAACTTGGAGGTCCCGGCCCAAAATACGTGCCGAAAACTCGGGCCATATTACGGCCGGTTCGGACCTAATATGGCCCTACTCAAGGTAGTTTTCGGCACGTTGACACTGAGACCCTTTCGGGTCCATCCAACCACGTAATACACGCTCAACTAAGCTTGGTGTTGGGCGTGTATTCCTATTATTTCCAACGCGAAAGGCCGTCGTCGTGCCACCTTACGGCTGCACCTGATGCCGGAGAGCCTGCGCGCGCCGCTGCGCGTGAACGACACCGTCTTGCTGACGCTGCGCTTCGAGCGGGCAGGCGACGTACACGTCGCTTTGCCGGTTGGCCGCCCCGGCGCATCGGCGCCGCCCGGATCGGCCCGGGGTCCGTAGCGTGGCCGTCGTTGCCGCCGGCGGGCGGCACTTGCGCCGCAGCCTGGGCCGGACCTTAGCCGGGGTCGTTTTGCTGGGCAGCTTGCTTGGCATGGGCCGTGCCGCCCTGCGGTGGCGTGAGGACGCAGGTCAGGCGTAGCGTTCCTGATCTGAAGCGCATTGCCGTTTCAAGGATCATGGGCGGTAACGTGTCTATGCCGATTGCCACGCCGCTAAGCTCCACGGCTGCATCGAGGACCGATCCAGGGCGAGGTCGAGAGGATCAGGCTTTGACGCCAACTTTCGATTTCCCGCATGGATAAGCGTCGGACGCCCTGGGCGAAGCTCGCGCGCGGCCCGGGTGGACGCGTCGAGGCTTGGCATAGCCTGATCGATCACTCGGCCGATGTCGCCGCCGTGCTGCTCGGGCTCATGGCCCAGCCGACCATTGCCGCCCGGTTGGCGATGCTGGCGCAGCGGCCGACGCTGTCGCCCATCGACACCGCCCGCCTCGGCGCGCTGGCGTTCCTGCACGACATCGGCAAGGCGAACCGCGGCTTTCAGGCCAGGATGGACCAAGCGGCACCCATGGTCGGCCATATCGATACGCTCGCCTGGCTGTTCGGGAAGGCAAAACTTTATGCGCACCTGTCGCGGGTGCTCGGGCTGGACCGGCTGGACACCTGGTTCGACGAGGGCGGGTTCGGCCTGTTCCACGCCGTCTTCGCCCATCACGGCCGGCCATGGCGGCTCGAGACGGCCAACGATTCCGCGCGACACTGGCAGGCAGGACCGGATGGCGACCCGATCGCCGATTTGGCACCAATGCGGACGGCGCTGGACGCATGGTTCCCGGACGCCTTTGCCGCCGGCCCTGCGCTGCCCTCCGCGCCGGCATTCCACCATGCCTTTGCCGGCCTGCTGATGCTGGCGGACTGGCTCGCTTCGGACACCGCGTTCTTCCCCTTCGCCAACGGCGCCTGTCCCGACCGCATGGCCTACGCCCGCACCCGGGCGGCCCTGGCTCTGGTCGAGGTAGGCCTCGCGGTCGAGACGACGCGGGCGGCGCTGCCCCCGGCACCCGACTTCGCCCGGGTGTTCGGCGTGCCGCCCCGGCCGTTGCAGGACGCCGCCCCCGAGCCGGCCGCGCGGCTGCTGATCCTGGAGGCGGAGACCGGGTCGGGCAAGACCGAGGCGGCGCTCTGGCGGTTCGCCCGCCTGTTCGCGCGCGGCGAGGTCGACGGGCTCTATTTCGCGCTGCCCACGCGGGTCGCGGCGAGCCAGATGTTCGGCCGGCTGCGCCGTTTCCGCGACGGGCTGTTCGGCCCCGACGGCCCGGCGGTGCTGCGCGCCGTGCCCGGCCAGATCGCCATGGACGAGGCGGAGGGCCACCCCCTGCCGGATTTCGGCTTCGAGTGGAACGACGATCCGGACGCGGGCGTCCAACGTGCCCGCTGGGCGGCCCAGCACCCCAAGCGGTTCCTCGCCGCCCAGCTCTCCGTCGGCACGATCGATCAAGCGCTGCTGGCCGCGGTCGCCGTCACGCACGCCCATCTCCGGGGCGCGGCTCTGCTGCGGCACCTGCTGGTGATCGACGAGGTGCATGCGTCCGACACCTACATGCAGGGCCTGCTCGGCGCGCTGCTCGAGGCCCACCTAGCCGCCGGCGGCCACGCCCTGCTGCTCTCGGCCACGCTCGGGGGCGCCGCGCGGGCGAAGCTGCTCGGCCATGCGCCGCCCTCGCGCGCGGCGGCCGAGCGCGCGCCCTATCCCTGCCTCGCCTGGCCGGAGGGGCTGCGCCACGTGCCCGCGCAGGCCGGCGGCGACAAGCACGTGACCGTCGTCACCCGGCCATGGCTGGACCACCCGGCCGAGGTGGCGGCGCGCGCGCTGGCGGCGGCCGAGGCCGGGGCGCGCGTCCTGGTCGTGCGCAACACGGTCGGCGGCGCCGTCGCGGTGCAGCGCGCGCTCGAGGCGCTCGCCGGCACCGCGCACCCGGCGCTGTTCCGGGTGCGCGGCGTCGCGACCCTGCACCACGGCCGCTTCGCCCCCACCGACCGGCGGCTGCTCGATGCCGAGGTAGAGCAAGCTCTCGGCAAATCGCGCGGCACGGCGGGCGGCCGCATCGTGGTGGGGACGCAGACGCTGGAACAGAGCCTCGACCTGGATGCCGACCTGCTGCTGACCGATTTGTGCCCCATCGACGTGCTGCTGCAGCGGATCGGCCGGGTGCACCGCCATGCCGGCCGCGTTCGCCCGGCCGGGTTCGACGGCGCGGTCGCGAAGATCCTGGTGCCTGCGGAGCGCGACCTCGCCGCGTTCGCCCGAAGCGGCCGGCACGGGCTGGGGTCGCACGTCTACGAGGACCTGCGCCTGGCCGAGGCGACCTGGCGCATGATCGAGGCGCAAGAAGTCTGGCGGATCCCGGCGATGAACCGGCACCTGGTCGAGGGGGCCACGCACCCGGAGGTGCTCGACGCGCTGTGGTCGGAGCTGAGCGCCCGCGACGCGGCATGGGACCGGCATGTGAAGACCGTCCGGGGCCGGGAACGCGCCCATGCGATGGAGGCCGGATACGCGCTGCTGGACCGCACCGCGCCGTTCGAGGATCTCCGACTGGCCGAGGAACGCGTCGTGACGCGGCTGGGCGCCGCCGACCGCCACGTGGTATTCGAGCCGCCGCCGGTCGGCCCGTTCGGGCTGCCGGTCGCCGCGATACGTCTGCCCGCGCATTTCCTGCGCGGTTCGGCCGAAGACGCTCCCGTCGCGGCACGGGAGGCCGCCGGCGGGTTCGGCTTCGCGCTCGACGCCGACCGCTTCACCTATGACCGTTTCGGGCTGTCCCGAACGCTGGAGCCCGCTACCCCGACGGGAACCACGGGCCGACCCAGCCGAGCGGCTGGAAGTTCGACGACCCGTAGAGATACACCGTCGGCCTGACGAGGGGACCACCTGGGTCGATCCCCGCGCAGGCGGGGGAGCCTGGTTCACTTTGTCAGGTTGGCCGTGGCGATAGGGTCGATCCCCGCGCAGGCGGGGGAGCCCGATTGGGGCGGCACGAGAATTTGCCGAGAGCAGGTCGATCCCCGCGCAGGCGGGGGAGCCGCTGAGGCAGCAGCCGAACGCGTCCCGAGCCGGGGTCGATCCCCGCGCAGGCGGGGGAGCCTCAGGGAGCCGCCCCATGACCCCGCGATACGAGGGTCGATCCCCGCGCAGGCGGGGGAGCCGTCGCCAGCGCGCTATGCCCGCCTCCGCTATGGGTCGATCCCCGCGCAGGCGGGGGAGCCATCTGGAGCG
>JANXTF010000146.1 GCA_025352565.1 Rhodospirillales bacterium
CCCCCCAGCAGCCGCCCGATCCCCAGCCCGATCACGGCCGCCACCGGGATGGCGGCCAGCTTCAGCGCGTAGCGGCCCACCACGCGGCGGCCCGGCACGCCATAGGCGCGCAGCGTGCGGATATGGTCCGCGCCCAGTACCTCCAGCAGCGAGCTTCGCAGCAGACGGGCGATGTAGCCGATCCAGCCGACCGCCAGCGAGATCGCGGGCAGGATGAGCCCGGTGTTGCCGCCGCCCAGCACCGGCAGCCAGCCTAGCCAACGCGAGAACACGATCAGCAACAGGATCGCCACCACGAAATTCGGCACCGCGATGAACGACACGCTCAACAGGGCGAGTGCCCGGTCCCCCCGGCTGCCGGGATTACTGCCCGCGTAACAGCCCAGCGGGATGCCGATCAGCAACGCGAGTCCCATCGCGGCCGCCGCCAGCGACAATGTGGCCGGCAGCACCTCGGCCACCATGGTCAGAACCTTCCGGCCGCTGACCACGTCGGTGCCCAGATCCAGCTGCGCCAGATGGCCGATATACGCGGCGAAGCGCGTCAACACCGGCTGGTCCAGACCCATCTCGTGCGTAAACGAGGCAATCAGTTCCGGCGTCGCGCGCGGCCCAAGCAGCACGCGCGCCGGGTCGCCGGGGATGAACAAGGTCAGCACGAACAGCAGCGCCACCGCGCCCAGCAGCACGGCGGCGGCGGCGGCGGCGCGGCCGAGAAACCCCAATTTCTAGGCTCGGGTGAACGAGCCCAGCGAAAGGTCGTCCCCGTTCGGCAGCACGGCCGGGTTGAGCCAGTCGCGGAAGCCGTAGGACCAGGTTTCGTGCGTCAGCCAGACGAACGCGGCCGAGGCATCCATCCGCTGCTGCGCCTGGATATACAACTTCTCGCGCGCGGCCGTGTCGTTGGTGGCCGCCGCGTCATGCACCAGCCGGTCGAACTCCGGGTCGTTCCAGCGTTCCCAGTTCCATTCGCCGATCTGCGCCGAGACGAACCATTGCATCTGGAACGCAGGGTCCGCCTTGCCGCCGAAGCGTTGCAGCGACAATTCGAGCTCCTTGCCGCGATCGCCGCCGCCGGCCGACCAGAACGAGCCGCTATCCTGCACGTCGAGGTCGATCTTCATGCCGGCATCCTCGAGCTGGGACTGGATGACCACGGCGGCGTTGGTGTAGGCGGGCATGTTGAGCAGCGTCAGCCGGGCCGACAATCCCATCAGCCCCGCGTCCTGCAACAGCCGCCGGGCCAACGCGACGTCGCGGCCGCGCTTGGGCGCATCTTTCCAGGCACCCACCAGTCCGGGCGCCAGCGGCCCGTCGGCACGGGTGGCCGATGCGTTCCAGCCGCCCTCGACCACCTGGCTCACGTCGATCGCGGCGCGGATCGCCTGGCGCACGCGCAGGTCGTCGAACGGCTTCTTCTGGGTGTTGATGCCGAGCCAGACCATGTTGATGCTGTCATGGGACAGCACCTTGGTCGCGCGCGCCTTGGCCACCGACATGCGGTTCTGCGGGTCGATGGCGGCGAATTGCAGTTCGTCGGATTGCAGCGCCAGTTCGGCGGTCTTGCGATCGCGAATCGGCCGCAGCACGATTTCGCGGAACGTCACGGCCGGACCTTTCCAGTCGGGATTTGCCCGCAGCACCGTGCGCTGGTTGGGCGCCCATTCCACGAAACTGTAGGGTCCCGCGCCGATCACCCGCACCGGCGGCTTGTCGGTGCGGTAGGCGCCCTGTTCCATGGCGCGACGCGAGATGATGCAGCCCGAGGCATCCGGCAGCACCGTGGCCCACAGCATCGGCGAGGCGGATTTCAGCCGGATCTTGCCGGTATACTTGCCAGTGACCTCGACGGTGTCGAGCGCCTCCCAGTCGGCCGCGTAGGTGGGAAGCTTGCCGGCGGCGTTCTTTTCGCGGAACCGCTCGTAGGAGAATTTCACGTCCTCGGCCGTGACCTCACCGAAGCCGTCGGTGAACTGGTGGCCGGGAACCAGTTCGAACGCGATGGCGGTCTCGCCCTCCAGGCCGATCGTTTTGGCCAGCGCCAGCTGCCACTCGAAGCTCGACGGCTTGAAGGCGATCAGGCCCGGACAGACCGCTTTCAAGATGTTGGCCTCGACCGAACCGAGCCGGTTCGCGGGATCGAGCGCGCCCTGAAGATCGCGGGACATGCTGATGGTCAGCGTTCCGGGGTTGCCTTGGGCGCGGACGCCGATCGGTATCACGGCGGCGGCGGCGGCGAATTCCAGCAGGGTCCTGCGGCGCATGTCTGTCTCCGTTTCCGCTAATCGAGAAGGCTCTGCAACGCCCGTGGCCGCCGCAGGATCATGTAGCCGGCGTCGAGATCGACGACGCCCTCGCGCCGCCACACCGCCAGTTGCTTGTTCACGCTTTCGCGCGAGGATGCCACAAGGTTGCTCAGGTCGCGCTGGGACAACTTCATGTCGATCCGCACGCTGCCAACCTCCCCCTCGGCGGGTTTTCCGTAATCCTCGGCCAGTTTCAGCAGCAGCCGCGCCAGCCGCACCGGCAGATCGAACAACGCGATCTCCTCCAGCGCAAGGCTGGTCTTGCGCAGCCGGTCGCACAGCACCCCCAGCAGCCGCTCCACCATGTCGCCATGCCGCAGCAGGAATGGCATGAAATTCCGCCGCTCCACCACGAGCAGCGTGCAATCGACCACCGCGATCACGTCCGCGCTGCGGGCCTTGCCGTCGATCAGGGCCATTTCGCCGACGATCTCGCCGGGCCCCGCCACGTTCAGCGTCACTTCGCGGCCGTCGACCGAGACGTTGCCGACCCGCAGGCGCCCCGCGAGCACGGCGGCAAGGCTGCTGCCTGGGTCGCCCTTGGCGAAGACGGTGGCGCCACGGGCGACGCGCCGCTCGGTCGAGAAACCGATGATCTCGTCCAGCTCATGCGGCTGCATCGCCTGGAAAAACCGGCTGCTCAGCAGCGCCTCGCGCTTCAGCGCCGCGTCGATCCGGCGGGGGCGGGCGGGGACCAGGGTCATTGCCGGCATCATGCACGCCCGATGGCGTCCGTCCACCGGCCCCGGCATGAGCGGGACCGGCCGCCAAAACGAACGGTTTCGCGCCCGGCGGCATGCCGCATTGACCGCGCCGCGCCGATCATGCGCACATTCGCCCCGCTCTCCTGGAAGGAACGAAAATGAAACGTCGCCATTTCCTGGCCGCCGCCGGCGCGTGCCTTGCAACGCCCGCCATCGCGCAGAACACCGCCGCGCGCACGCTGCGCTTCGTGCCGCAGGCCAACCTCAGCAGCTTCGACCCGATCTGGACCACGGCCACCGTCACCCGCAACTATTCGCTGATGGTATTCGACACGTTGTACGGGCTCGACGAGCGCCTCACGCCGTCCCCGCAGATGGTCGAGGGCCATGTGGTCGAGAGCGACGGCCGGCGCTGGACCCTGAAGCTGCGCGACGGCCTGATGTTCCATGACGGCACCCGCGTCACCGCAAAGGACTGCGCCGCCTCGCTCGCGCGCTGGATGCGGCGCGACGCGGTGGGCCAGTCGCTCGCCGCCCGGATGGACGCGCTGGAGACGCCGGACGACCGCACGCTGGTGTTCCGGCTCAACAAGCCGTTCGCCAGCCTGCCCTTCGCACTGGCCAAGGCGCAGCCCAGCGCGCCCTTCATCATGCCCGAGCGGCTGGCCCTGACCGACCCGTTCAAGCAGATCACCGAGGTGGTCGGCTCCGGCCCGTTCCGCTTCGAGCCGCGCGAGTTCGTCACGGGCAACCTCGCGGTGTTCACGCGCTTCGACGGCTACGTGCCGCGCCAGGAGCCGCCGAGCTTCACCGCCGGCGGCCGTCGGGCCATATTCGACCGCATCGAGTGGAAGATCATCCCCGACGCCTCCACGGCGGCCAACGCTTTGGTCGCGGGCGAGGTGGACTGGCTGGAAAGCCCGATCCCGGACCTTCTCCCCATGCTGCGCAAAAGCCGCGGCGTGGTGGTGGACCGGCTGGACCCGATCGGGCTCTACCCGGTGCTGCGGCCCAACTGCCTGCAGGGACCGACGGTGAACAAGGGAGTTCGCCAGGCCATGCTGGCGGCGATCGACCAGCAGGAAATGATGCAGGCGGTGATGGGCGATGACCCGTCCACCTACCATCTGCCGACCGGCTGCTTCCTGCCCGACACGGAATCGTGGAGCAATGCCGGTCTCGACATGCTCGGGCCGAAAAGTCCTGAAACCGTGCGCCGGATGCTGAAGGATGCCGGCTACGACAACGAGCCGTTGCTGCTGATGCACCCGACCGATCAGCCGCTGTATGACGCGATGAGCCAGGTGGCCGCCTCGGCGCTGCGCAAATGCGGCTTCAACGTCGATGACCGGGCGATGGACTGGGGCACCGTGGTGCAGCGCCGTGCGAGCAAGCAGCCGCTCGCCGCCGGCGGCTGGTCGATGTTCTGCACCTCGTTTCCGGCGGCCGACTTCCTCGATCCGCTTTCGGCGCCGGCGTTGCGCGGCACCGGCGGCGATGCGTGGATCGGCTGGCCGACTGACGCGAAGCTGGAAGCCCTCCGCAATTCCTGGCTCGACGCGACCGACGCCGCCGAGCGCAGGCAGCTGACGGCCGCGATGCAAACGGAGGCGCTGGACAACGCCCAGTTGATCCCGCTCGGCCAGTATTTCCCGTCGGCCGCCTGGCGGAGCGATCTCAGCGGCTTCCTGAAAGGTCCGGCGCCGGTGTTCTGGAACGTTCGCAAGGGCTGAGCCGCTCCATCAGGGTCGCCATGGCGGTGCCGGCCGGCACCACAAGCAACTCGTCCGGCCGGTCGGACCGGGCCAACGTGACCGCGCGTTTCGGGCACACGCCGAAGCACGCCACGCGGAGGAGCCGCACCTCCCGTTGTCGTCCTGCCGCCCGCAGAAACCGCTTCAGCGCGCGTTCGAGGCTTTGATCGCCATCGTCGCCAAAGCCGCCATCGAGCTTCCTTTCGCACTTGCCGCATAGCATGAGCATCTGCCGGTGCGGCGTGAGGATGGTTTCAATAAAGGTTGGGTGCTTCATGAACTCACAACGCTGCCCAATCCCTCAAGGCCGTTCACAGACCCGTGATAACTGATGATACAGGATGATTCGTCCCCCGCGACAAGACTTTCCGGCGTGCCGACGGCCGGCGACTTCCCTTTGGGCGGTCCAAGGTAAATTGATGCACCTCTTCAACGACATAGGATGTGCGGCGAAATCGCTTCGCGGGCGACCACCCGTTTAGTGGGAGCGTTGTCAAGAGACCGAGGTGGATTTTGCCCAGAGACTTATCCCCAACCCTCACCTAGAGTGAAGGCCCGTTCAAGGAGCCAAGGCGATGTTGCGGTTTATCGGCGCTGTGGTGATCATTCTGCTGATCCTCGGTCCTCTGATGGAGCGGGCGGGGATGCTTCCCGGCGGCATCCTGCACGATTTGGTGGAGCTCGAGGTCCGTGCCTTCGAGACCTGCGTCGCCTGGATCACCAACTTGGTCAACGGCCGCCGCCTCTGAGTCGGTGTAACTTGCGGGGCCTGCCGGCGAAGCCATGTTGGCTGAAACGGGAGTTGCCGTGATTCCGATGAACGACCGCTCGCGGCGCTGCGCCATCGCGGTGATGGCCAAGGCGCCACGGCCCGGCCGGGTCAAAACCCGGCTATGTCCGCCGCTTTCGCCCGAGGAGGCGATGGCGATGAGTGCCGCGTTTTTACGCGACGTCACCGAGAACATCCAGCTGGCCGCCCGCGATGTGTCCATTGATGGCGTGATCGCCTACGCTCCGGCGGGAACGGCGGAGCTGTTCGATGGGCTGCTGGCGGACGGGACGGCGCTGCTTTTGGCCGATGGCGAAGCGGGGGCCGACATACCGGCCGGGGTGCGGGGTTTTGGCCGCAGCCTGTTGCACGCCGTCGATGGCCTGTTCGCCCAGGGTTACGCCGCCGCGATCGTGATGAACTCGGACAGCCCGACCCTGCCGACCGAGATGCTGCGCCAGGCCGCGCGCGTGCTGCTGGACAATGGTCAGGATCGCGGCGTGATCGGGCCTGCGGAAGATGGCGGCTACTACCTGCTGGGGATGCGGCGAAGACACGCCGCGCTGTTCGCCGACATCGCCTGGAGCACGGAGACCGTGGCCGAGGACACCCGCGCCAGGGCGCGCGGCCTGGGCCTTCCCCTGGTGGAGTTGGTGCCCTGGTACGATGTGGACGACCGGGCCGCGCTGTTGCGGCTGCTTGAGGGCGGCAGCGACGCGACCGGTCATGTGCCATACGAAGCACCGGCCACTGCGGCCTGCGTTGCGCGGTTCGGCATACGCTCGCGCCTTCTTGCCGGGGCATGAAGCCCTGGCTGCTGCCGCTGCTCGCCGCGATGCTGGTCGCGGTCGCGTGCGCGCAGGCCGGGTTGCACCACGCCTCGTTCAAGTCGCTTGATCCGCACGTGCTGGTGGGCCTGCTTGCCTTGCCGCCCTATGCCGCCTCGGTCTGGCTGGTGCTGCGCCGGCGGTTGCCCCGGTTCTCGCTCACGACGATCCTGATCGCGGCGGCGCTGCTCCGCGTCGGGCCGCTGGCCTGGACCCCGTTCCTGTCGACCGACCTCTACCGCTATGTCTGGGACGGTCGGGTGCAACTCGGCGGCGTCAACCCCTACCGCTACATTCCCGTCGATCCCGCGCTGGCCGGGTTCCGCGATCCGGACATCTACCCGAAGATCAACCGGGCCGACTATGCGCCGACCATCTACCCGCCGGCCGCGCAGGGCATCTTCGCCGCCATCGCCGCGGTCTGGCCGAGCCCGATGGGCGTGCGCCTGGCCATGCTTGGCTTCGAGGCGCTGGCCGTGCTCGTCATGCTGCGCCTGCTGCGGTTGGCCGGCCTGCCGCGCGAGCGGGTGCTGCTATACGTATGGCAGCCGGCCTGGCCATGGGAGTTCGCCGGCAACGGCCATATCGACGCCGCGGCGGTCCTGTGCGTCGGTCTGGCCTTGCTGGCGAGCGCCCGCCGCCGCCAGGGCTGGGCCGGTATCGCGCTGGCCGCCGCGTTCATGATCAAGTTCCTGCCCGCGGTCATCGCGCCGGCGCTGTGGCGCGGCCGGGGGTGGCGCATGCCGGTTGCCGCGATCGCCGCCGTCGCGGCCGG